>JBBQFP010000006.1:0-88344 GCA_038322045.1 Actinomycetes bacterium
CTGGCCGACGACCTCGACGCTCCTGCAGCCTTGCGCGCGGTCGATCGCTGGGTCGGCGAGCAAGGCTCCCGCGGCGGTCAGGACGAGGGAGCACCTGGAGTGGTCTCCCGGGCGCTCGACGCCCTGCTCGGCATCGCCTGACCCGACGGCCGCCGCTGGCTCGGCGCAGCTCTTCGGCATCCCGGCCACCGACGTCGGACGCGCTCACGAGAAGCTCGCCTACGTCCCGGCCGACGTCGCGCTCTGGCCGCAGCTGATCGGCGGCCAGTGCCTCGAGCTGCTCGGCTGGCTCGGGCCAGGGGTCGACGTCGACTATCGCAGCGAGCTGCTCCAGCGCTTCGAGCTCGACACCTCGGTGCAGGCCCGCGCCTACTCGACGGGCAACCGTCAGAAGGTCGCCCTCGTCGCGGCGTTCGCCACAGCCGCGCGCCGCTGCTCGTCATGGCGTGGCCGACCTCCCGCAGCGACGCTGTGCCTCTGCGTCGACGAAGGTGAGCCGCTCAGCCGTGCTGGACCGCCTTGACCGGCTCATCCATGGCCATGGCTGTCAGACGGACGACGAAGACGGTGGTGTCGTCGCTGGTGCTCGGCGGGTCGAGCAGCTCGCGGCAGAGGCTTGCCAGGGAGCCCTCGGAGTCCCAGTCGGCAAGCACATGGCGTACGCGGTCGAGAGTCTCATCCTCATCCACCCCCTCACGCTCGATGAGCCCGTCGGTGTAGAGGAGCAGGAGCGACCCCGCAGGTAGGTCGACCTCACCGATGTCGTCCGGGCGGGTGTCCGGACCGGTGCCGGTGCCGATCGCGCCGAGCAGCACCCGGGTGCCTCCTGAAAGGTCCGTCACGGTGCCGTCGATGGCGCGAAGGAGCGGAAGGGGGTGCCCGGCGTTGCAGTACGACAGGTGAGCTGCGCCGTTGTCGGTGCGCAGGTGGCCGTAGAAGAGGGTCACCGTCTCGGTGATGCTGCTCTGGTGGGCGAGCCGGTCGGTGAGGTCGAGGACGGCTGCGGGACCGAGCCCGGCCATCGCCGCCGTCCGGACCATGGTCCGGACCTGTGCCATCGCGGTGACTGCCTCGACACCGTGGCCCATGACGTCACCCATGACGAGCCCGATCGACCCGTCGGAGAGGACGAACGCGTCGTACCAGTCGCCGCCGACGGCGGCATGAGTCGCCCAGGGCAAGGAGAAGCCGATGAGCTCGAGGCCGGCAACCTCCGGTAGCACGGTTCGCAGGCTGGCCTGGATGGTGTGCGCGAACGCGGTGACGTAGGCGCTGCCGGCACGCTCAGCCTGCAGCTTGCCCAGCAGGAAAAGGCTCGTCGTGGCCTGCTCGGCAAACGCCTCGAGACTGCGGGTGGCTGCGTCGCCGAATGCCGACGCGGCGTTGGAGTAGACGTTGAGCGCGCCCAGCACGTGCTGACCGGTCTTCAGTGGCAGGGACAGCGAGCTGCGGATGCCCTCCTCGCCGGCACGAATCGATGTGCCCGGCCAGCGGTGGTCTTCGGCGTAGTCGCGAACGTCGACCAGCTGGCCCGTGCTCAGCGCGTGCAGGCAGGGACCGTCGCCGTCGTCGGACTGGCCCGAGTCCATCTTCTGGGCCGGACCCGAGGTGGCCCCGATCGACTGAACCGCACCGTTGACGAGCACACTGAGCCCAACCCCCACGTCCCCCTCGGCGTTGGCCGCGGCGCGGGTGGTGATCTCCAGCAGCGCCTTGGTGACTTCCCGTCGACCCTGATCGTCCCCGAGTAGAGCGTCGGCGAGTTCGCGTTCTTTCGCCATATCAGATCCCACCACTGTGTTCTCACTGATCTGTGCAGAGTAGCGCGCCGGACGGCGTGCCAGTGGCTCCGCCCGGCGCGACCTCGGCGGCCGGGGCGCCACCGGCCGGAGGCGCTCAGCCGCGGGGCGGCGGCTCGTCGCCGCGGCGACGCAGGTCGCGCTCGAACTCCCGCGCGATGGCCTCGCCGCTCGCCTCGGGCAGCTCGGCGGCGTCTTTGGCCTGCTCGAGGGAGTGGACGTACTCGGCGACGTCGGAGTCCTCGGCGGCGAGCTCGTCGACCCCGGCCTCCCACGCCCGGGCCGCCTCGGGCAGCTCGCCGAGCGGGATGGCGATGCCGAGGATGTCCTCGACCCGGTTGAGCAGGGCCATCGTCGCCTTCGGGCAGGGCGGCGCCGCGACGTAGTGCGGCACGGCAGCCCACACCGAGATCGCCCGCAGCCCCACGGCGCCGCAGGCGTCCTGGACGACGCCGACGATGCCCGTCGGCCCTTCGTAGCGGGAGAGCTCGAGGCCGAGCTCGGCGGCCACCGCCGGGTCGGTCGCCGTCCCGGTGACAGGCACCGGACGGGAGTGCGGGGAGTCGGCGAGCAGTGCACCGAGGACGACGACGGTGCGTACGCCAAGGGCCTGGGCGATGTCGAGCAGCTCGGCGGTGAACGCGCGCCAGCGCATGCTCGGCTCGATGCCGCGGACGAGGACGACGTCGCGCCCGGCGGCCGGCAGCGACGCCACGGACATCGACGTCGTCGGCCACTCGATTCGGCGGACGCCGTCCTCGCCGAGGGAGACGGTGGGCCGGTTGACCTGGAAGTCGTAGTAGTCCTCGGGATCCAGGCGGGCGAGCTCGTCGGAGTCCCAGACCTCGGCGAGGTGCTCGACCGCGCCGGTGGCGGCGTCGCCGGCGTCGTTCCAGCCCTCGAAGGCGGCGATCATGACCGGGTCGACCAGCTGTGGGAGCTGACCGGCGTCGTACATCTGCTGGACGGTCCGACCGTCCTCTGGCTCGGTGATGCTGGCTCCTCCGACGGGCACGTCCGACTTCCGGACCGCGCAAGCCTACGACCACGAGGATCGTTAGCCTGGCTTGTCCGCCAAGACGTCGGTCCTGCCGTCGTCATGTCCTCCCTCCTGCTGCCTGCGGTGCCGTCTGGTGGCGGCCCCCTCACCCCCGGAGCACCGCTGCCGTGACCGATCTCCGCCGTCCGAGCCTCGCCGACGCCCTCCGACGCAGGGTGGTGGTCGCCGACGGGGCGATGGGCACGATGCTCCAGGCGGCGGAGCCGACGATGGAGGACTTCCAGGGCCACGAGGGCTGCAACGAGATCCTCAACGTCACCCGCCCCGACGTCGTCCGGGCCGTCCACGACGCCTATCTCGCGGTCGGCGTCGACGCCGTCGAGACGAACACCTTCGGGGCGAACCACGCCAACCTCGGCGAGTACGGCATCTCGGAGCGGATCTTCGAGCTCGCCCGCGCCGGCGCCGCCGTCGCCCGTGAGGCGGCCGACGCCTGGTCCAGCGCCGATCACCCGCGGTGGGTGCTCGGCTCTGTGGGGCCGGGGACGAAGCTGCCGTCGTTGGGTCACACGACCTTCGCCGTCCTGCGCGACGCCTATGAGCAGCAGGTCGCCGGCATGGTCGAGGGAGGGATCGACGCGGTCCTCGTCGAGACCGCGCAGGACCTCCTCCAGGCCAAGGCCGCGGTCATCGGGGCACGCCGGGCGCTGCGGGCCGCCGGGGTCGACCTGCCCGTGCTCGTGCAGGTCACTGTCGAGACGACGGGCACGATGCTCCTCGGCTCCGAGATCGGCGCGGCCCTGACAGCGCTGGAGCCGTTGGGGCTCGCCGCCGTCGGCCTCAACTGCGCCACCGGTCCGGGGGAGATGAGCGAGCACCTGCGCCACCTCTCGCGCAACGCCCGGTGCGCGGTCTCGGCAATGCCCAACGCGGGGCTGCCCGTGCTGGCCGGCGGGGGGGCGCACTACCCGCTGCGCCCCTCCCAGCTCGCCGACGCCCACGACGGCTTCACCCGCGAGTTCGGCCTCGCCCTCGTGGGCGGCTGCTGCGGGACGACGCCGGAGCACCTGCGCCAGGTGGTCGAGCGGGTGCAGGGGCGAGGGCTGGCTCCTCGCGCGCCCCGCCGCGAGCCGTCCGCGGCCTCGCTCTACCAGCAGGTCCCCTTCCGGCAGGACACCGCCTACCTCTCCATCGGAGAGCGCACCAACGCCAACGGCTCCAAGGCGTTCCGTGAGGCGATGCTCGCGGGGGAGTGGGACCGCTGCGTCGAGACCGCCCGCGACCAGACCCGCGACGGGGCGCACCTGCTCGACGTGTGCGTCGACTACGTCGGGCGCGACGGCGTCGCCGACATGAGCGAGCTCGCCGGCCGGCTCGCCACCGCCTCGACCCTTCCGCTCGTCCTCGACAGCACCGAGCCCGCCGTCCTCCGGGCCGGGCTCGAGCGCCTCGGCGGCCGCGCGGTCATCAACTCGGTCAACTACGAGGACGGCGACGGCCCGGGGTCGCGGTTCGCGCGGATCATGCCGCTGGTCCGCGAGCACGGCGCGGCCGTCGTCGCCCTGACCATCGACGAGGAGGGCCAGGCCCGCACCGCGCAGTGGAAGGTCAAGGTCGCCGAGCGGCTCATCGACGACCTCACCGGCACGTGGGGCATGGAGCTCGGCGACATCCTCCTCGACACGCTGACCTTCCCCATCGCCACCGGCCAGGAGGAGACCCGGCGAGACGCCGTCGAGACCCTCGCGGCCATCCGGGAGATCAAGCGCCGGTGGCCCGGGGTCCAGACGACTCTGGGGCTCTCCAACGTCTCGTTCGGGCTCAATCCGGCTGCCCGCGTCGTCCTCAACTCCGTGTTCCTCCACGAGTGCGTCGACGCCGGCCTGGACTCGGCCATCGTCCACGCCTCGAAGATTCTTCCGGTGGCACGGATCCCCGACGAGCAGCGTCAGGTCGCCCTCGACCTCGTCCACGACCGCCGCCGCCAGGGCTACGACCCGCTGGCGCGCTTCCTCCACCTGTTCGAGGGCGTCACCGCGAGCGACCTGCGCCAGACGCGCGCCGCCGAGCTCGCCGCACTCCCGCTCCAGCAGCGGCTCGCCCGCCGTGTCATCGACGGGGAGCGGGAGGGGCTCGAGGCCGACCTCGACGAGGCCTTGGCGTCGGGCATGCCGGCGCTCGCCGTCGTCAACGACGTCCTCCTCGAGGGCATGCGCACCGTGGGGGAGCTCTTCGGCCGCGGGGAGATGCAGCTGCCGTTCGTCCTCACCTCGGCCGAGGTCATGAAGACCGCCGTCGCCCACCTCGAGCCGCACATGGAGAAGACCGACGATGCGGGCAAGGGGACCATCGTCCTGGCGACCGTCAAGGGCGACGTCCACGACATCGGCAAGAACCTCGTCGACATCATCCTCACGAACAACGGCTACACGGTCGTCAACCTCGGCATCAAGCAGCCCATCGCGGCCATCCTCGAGGCCGCCGAGCAGCACGACGCCGACGTCGTGGGCATGTCGGGGCTGCTCGTGAAGTCCACCGTCGTCATGCGCGAGAACCTCGAGGAGATCAACGCCCGGGGCCTCGCCGCCCGGTGGCCGGTCATGCTCGGGGGCGCCGCGCTGACCCGTGCCTACGTCGAGACCGACCTCGCGGAGGTCTACGAGGGCGAGGTCCGCTACGCGCGGGACGCCTTCGAGGGGCTGCGCCTCATGGACGCCCTCGTCGGGGTGCGCCGCGGCGTGCCAGGGGCGACGCTGCCGCCGCTGCGCGAGCGCCGGGTGAGGGTCGTGGAGCGCCCCGCGACGGCCGAGGTCGCCGACGTGGTCTCGCCCGGCCGCTCCGACGTCGCCGTCGACGTGGCGGTCCCGGTGCCGCCGTTCTGGGGCGACCGTGTCGTGCGGGGCATCGCCCTCGCGGAGTACTCCCGCTGGCTCGACGAGCGGGCGACCTTCATGGGTCAGTGGGGCCTCAAGGGCGCCCGCACCGGCGAGGGGGCCTCCTACGAGGAGCTCGTCGAGACCGAGGGACGGCCGCGTCTGCGGATGTGGCTCGAGCGGATCCAGACGGAGGGGCTGCTCGAGGCGGCCGTCGTCTACGGCTACTTCCCGTGCGTCAGCGAGGGCGACGACCTCGTCGTGCTGGCCGCTGACGGCAGCGACCGCGCCCGGTTCACCTTCCCGCGCCAGCAGCGCGACCGCAGGCTCTGCCTCGCCGACTTCTTCCGGCCGAGGTCCTCGGGCGAGACCGACGTCGTCGCGTTCACCGTCGTGACGATGGGCTCACGGGTCGCCGAGGCGACGGCGGAGCTCTTCGCCGTCGGCTCCTACCGCGAGTACCTCGAGCTGCACGGCCTCTCGGTGCAGCTCACCGAGGCCCTCGCCGAGGCCTGGCACGCCAGGGTCCGAGAAGAGCTGGGATTCTCCGGCTCGGACGCTTCAGGTCTCGACGACATCTTCCGACAGGGATACCGAGGGTCGCGGTACTCCTTCGGGTACCCGGCCTGCCCAGACCTCGCCGACCAGGCGCAGGTCATGGACCTGCTCTCACCGGAGCGGATCGGGGTGGTGCTCTCTGAGGAGCTCCAGCTGCACCCTGAGCAGTCGACGTCGGCGATCATCGTGCACCACCCGGAGGCGAAGTACTTCAATGCCCGCTGACCACGGCCGACCCGGCGCCCGGCGCGCCGCGCCGGGCATGACGGCGATGGCCGCCGTCCTGTTCGACATGGACGGCCTGCTCGTCGACACCGAGCACGAGTGGTTCGCCGTCGAGACCGAGATCATGGCCCGGCTGGGCAGCGGCTGGGGGCCTGAGCACCAGGAGCTCCTCGTCGGGGGCCCGCTGGAGCGCACGGTCGAGCACATGCTGGCGGTCTCCGGGGCAACCGTCGCACCCGATGTCCTCGCCGCCTGGATGGTCGAGGGCATGGCCGAGCGCCTGCGGTCGGGGGTGGTCTGGCGCCCAGGGGCGCAGGAGCTCCTCGTGGCGCTGACGGCCGCCCGGGTGCCGTGCGCGCTGGTCTCGGCGTCGTTCCGCATCCTCGTCGACGCCGTGCTCGACGCCGTCGGCCACGACCACTTCCGGGTCACCGTCGCTGGTGACGAGGTGGAGCGCACCAAGCCGCATCCCGACCCCTACCTGCGCGCCGCCGAGCTGCTCGGGGTCCCGGCGGACTCCTGCGTCGTCCTCGAGGACTCCCTCACGGGGCTCGCCTCCGCAGAGGCGGCCGGCTGCGTCACCGTCGCAGTCCCGCACGTCGTCGCGGTCCCCGCTGCACCCGGGCGCACCGTCGTGGGCTCGCTCGCCGAGCTCACGCCAGGCTCGCTGGACTCCCTCGTCGCCGGGCTCCCGGCCCGGGCCTCCTAGGAGCCCGCCGTGGCCATGACAGCGGTGGCGGTCCCCCGCAGAGCGGTCGTCTTCGACCTGCTCCTCGAGGTCGTCGCGGTCGTCGCGACAGCGGTGGCCGTTCGGGAGTTCCTCGTCTCGGGCGAGGCGTTCCCCTGGTGGCTGCTGCTCACCATCCCGGTCGTCGGCCTCATCTCCCGGTTCCCGCTGCGGCTCTCCGGCCCGGCCGGCAAGATCGAGATCGGGCTCGACTGCGCCGTCCTCGTCTTCCTCGCTGGCCAGGCCAGCGGACCCGCGGCGACCCTCGTCTGGGCGATCTGCACGGTCAGCGTCCAGATGACCGTGCCCAAAGCGCTGTCGAGCCGGCTGTTCAACACAGCGCTGTGCAGCCTGGCGGGCCTGGTCGCCCTCCAGGCGATGAACGCCGTCGACCCGATGGACGCGAGCACCCCGGGTGAGCTGTTTGCGGTGGCCGTCGGCTGCGCCGTGTACTTCACCGTCGACTACGTCCTCACCGGCGTCTCGCTCTCGCTCGGGTCGGGGACCCCGCTGCGCCAGGCCCTCTGGGACTCCGGGGTGCCCCTGTCCCTCGCGGCCTTCCTCGGCGTCTGCTCCCTGGGCTACGTCGGCACGGTGCTGTGGCGGGCCGACCCGCTGGCGCTGCCGCTGCTCGCGCCGCCGATGCTCGGGATCCTCCTTGCTGTGCGGGCCTTCAGTCGCGCGCACGAGGATCGTGCCCGGATGCGCGCGATGTTCGAGGGAGCGAGGACGCTGCTCGCCGCCGGCACCGAGGCCGACATCCTCGGGGCCACCGTCGAGTGGGCCTCGAAGGTCCTCATCTGCCCTGGCGTCACCGTCGCTCCCGCCTCCGCCCCGGAGCCCGCGCTGAGCGAGCGCCTCGGTCACGACGGCCCGCTGCGCTGGCTCGTCGTCCCGCCCAGGCCCAGCGCCACCGTCTACGACGAGGACGACGTCGCAGCGCTGCGCGCCATGGCGGCCGTGTGCTCCTCCGCGCTGGACCGCGCTCGTCTCGACCTGCGGATGGAGTCGCTCGCCCGGCACGACCCGCTGACCGGGCTGCCCAACCGCGCCGTGTTCCGCGAGCGGCTCACCCAGACCCTCGCCCTGCGTGGCCGCGACCGGCGCGGGCTCGCCGTGCTCTTCTGCGACCTCGATGGCTTCAAGGGCGTCAACGACTCCCTCGGGCACGAGGCTGGCGACGAGCTGCTCATCGCGCTCGCCGCGCGCCTGCGCTCCGAGCTACGCCCGGGCGACGGCATCGCCCGGCTCGGCGGCGACGAGTTCGCCGTGCTCATGGAGGAGGCAAGCGGTCCTGACGACGTCCTCGCCGTCGGACGCCGGCTGCTCGAGGCGGTGCGTCGTCCGGTGCGGATCCGCGGCCGCGAGGTCGCCCTCGGCGCGAGCATCGGCGGCGTGCTCGGGACGGGCATCGAGGACGTCGGCGAGCTGCTGCGGTGCTCTGACGTCGCCATGTACTCGGTGAAGTCCTCGGGCAAGAACGACGTCGCACTGTTCTCGCCGGAGATGCTCGTCCACCGCATCGAGCGCGTGCAGCTGGAGTCCGACCTCAGCCATGCCCTCGATCGTGGCCAGCTCCGGCTGCACTACCAGCCCCTCGTCTGTCTGGCCACCGGCCAGATCGAGGGCTTCGAGGCCTTGCTGCGGTGGGAGCACCCGTTGCGCGGGCTGCTCGCGCCTGGGGAGTTCATCGACGTCGCCGAGGAGACCGGGGCGATCGAGGCCATCGGCACCTGGGTCCTCGGGCAGGCCGTCACGGACGGCGTCGAGTTCTGCGCGGCCGCGAGCCGGCCGCTGAGCATGGCGGTCAACGTCTCGGGTCGACAGCTCGGCGGTCACCTCCTCGAGCAGGCGCTCAGCGAGGTCATGGGCCGCTGCGGGGACCTCTCCCTCGTCCTCGAGCTCACCGAGAGCACGCTGGTCTCCGCCTCGACGTCCGTGGCGGTCCTCGAGCGGCTGAGGGGCCAGGGGGTCTCCGTCGCCGTCGACGACTTCGGGACCGGCTACTCCTCGATCGCCTACCTGCGCGCGCTCCCGGTCGACGCCCTCAAGCTTGACCGCTTCCTCGTCTCCGACAGCGACCGCGACCCGCGCGCCGCCGGCGTCGTCTCCGCGGTCGTCCAGATGGCCGAGAGCCTCGAGCTTGACGTCATCGCCGAGGGCCTCGAGACCGCCGAGCAGGCGGCCGCCATGCGGGCACTGGGGTGCGGCCTGGGCCAGGGCTACCTCTTCTCGCGGCCGGTGCCTGCGGCGCAAGTGCCCGGACTGCTCGCCCGGCCGGTGCGCGTCATCGAGCCGGCGGTCATGGGCGGCGCGAGGCTGATCGCCTGACCCTCGCTGCGTGCGGGATCGCGCTACTCCGTGGAGATGGCCGCGAGCACGTCGAGACGGGCGGCCCGCCGCGCCGGCCACAGGGCCGCGAGGATGCCCACGAGCCCGGCGAGGACGAAGAAGACGACGAGCTGGAGGACCGGCACCGAGAGCACCTCGATGCCCTCCGTGCGCAGCGTGTGGCGCAGCGCGATGCCGAACACGAGCCCGAGGACCACGCCGAGCGTCGCGCCGAACATCGCGATCAGCAGCGACTCCAGGCGCACCATCCGTCGCAGCTGTCCCCTGCCCATGCCGACAGCCCGGAGCAGTCCGATCTCCCTCGTGCGCTCGATGACCGACAGGGCGAGCGTGTTGACGATGCCGAGGACCGCGATGAGGACGGCGAGCACGAGCAGGGCGTAGATGAGCAGGAGGAACTGGTCGACCTGCTTGCGGGTGTCGGCCTTGTACTCGCTCTGGTCGCGGACGGTGACGATGGGGTAGGCCTTCGCGACGTCCTCGATGCTGGCGCGCACCTGTGCACGATCGGCACCGGCGTCGAAAGATGCCCAGAGGAAGTTGTCCTGGGCCGTGGTGCCTGCGACGTCGAGGGTCTCGAGCCGCACGGCGTAGTCGCCCAGGGCGTCGTTGCGGGCGAAGATCCCCTCGACCGTCAGAGAGCGTTTGCCGCCGTAGGGGAAGGTCATCGGCACCGGGCTGCCCATGGAGAGCTTCTTGTCCCGCGCCGCCTTCTCGGAGACGAGCACGCCGGTGGGGCCGAGCCTCTTGACCGAGCCCTTGATCATGTCGACGGTCACGGCGTCGGAGACGGTCGCCGGGTCGATGCCCGTGACGAAGGAGACGTCGTTGCCGATCTTGGCACCGGCGAACCGTTCCTGGGACACCGAGGCGACCCCCGGGACCTTCCGAAGGCTGTCGGCCAAGCTCGTCGAGAAGGAGCTGCCGGACTGGTTGGAGATGATGGCGTCGGCTCCGACGGCCCGGTCGATGAGCTTGTCGACGGATGCCTTCGCTGACGCGCCGATGACGCTCAGCGCCGCAACGAGGGTCAGTCCGATCATCAGCGCTGACGCTGTGGCTGCCGTGCGGCGGGGGTTTCGCTGGGCGTTCTCGCGGGCGAGGCGGCCGGGCAGGCCGAACATCCGGGGGAAGCCGGAGCCGAGGACGGCGAGGACCGGTCGGCCGAGGACCGGGCTCAGCACGATGGCTGCCACGATGAGCAGCACGGCGGCGACGCCGACGAGCAGCGCCCCTCGGGAGCCGGTCCTCGAGAAGCCGAGGACGAGCACGACGACGCCACCGAGCAGGAGGGCGGCACCGAGACGCCCGCGCAGGTGCAGGGTCCGCTCGGGAAGGGTGGCGTCCTCGCGGAGGGCGGCGACGGGCGGGATGCGGGAGGCGCGCCGGGCCGGCAGGTAGGCCGCGAACAGCGTGACGAGGACGCCGACGACGTAGGCCCACACCGGCGTGCGCCACGACAGGACGAGGGTCGCGTCGAGGGTGAGCCCGAAGGCACCGAAGAGCGCCTTGAGGCCGATGGCGAGCAGGTAGCCGACGCCGAGGCCGACCGTGGACCCCACGAGGCCGACAGCCAGCGCCTCGAGGAGCACGGACCTCGTCACCTGCCCTCGGCTGGCCCCGATCGCCCGCAGCAGGGCGAGCTCGCGGGTCCGCTGGGCGACGAGCATGGAGAAGGTGTTGAGGATGATGAAGGTGCCGACGAACAGGGCGATGCCGGCGAACACGAGCAGGAACGTGTTGATGAACGACAGGCCCGCCTTGATCGAGTCCGAGCTCTTCTTGACCTGCTCGGCCTTGGTCTGCGCCTCGTAGGTGGCCGCCGGGACGACGGCGAGGATGCGGCCCTTGAGCTCCTGCTGGGAGACCCCCGGCGCCGCGGCGACCTCGACAACGGTGTTCCCTGAGTGGCCGAGCAGCTCGGCACGTGCCGTCGCCGGGTCGAAGGCCGTCAGTGTCGCGCCGGCCAGCCCGTCGCTGGTGCCGTAGCGGAAGATGCCGGTCAGGGCCGCAGAGACCGGCCCGCGGGGGGTGAGCACGCGCACGGTGTCGCCGACCTCGAGCTTGCCCTTGTCAGCCGTGGCACGGTCGACGGCGACCTGACCGGCGCGCACCGGTGCCGAGCCCTCGACGAGCCGCAGGGCTGAGAGCCCTGGCGTCGCCGACCAGTCGATGCCGATGCCCGGCGCGCCGTTGCCCCCGACGATCTTGCCGTCACGGGCGACGACGTAGACGCCCTCGACCTGGACCCGGCCCTCGGCGACGCGCACGCCGGGGACCGAGCGGATCGTCGTCAGGACCGATTCGGGGACCCCGGTGGCTGACGACGGGCTGCCGCCGAGGAATCCCGTCTCGTAGGCGGCCTTCTGGGTGACGGTGACGTCGGCGCTGACGTTGGTGAACAGCTTGGTGAAGGTGCTGCCGAGGGTGTCGGTGAAGATGAGCGAGCCCGCGACGAAGGCGACCCCGAGGACGACGGCGACAGCGGACAGAGCCAGACGCAGCTTGTGTGCGAGCAGGCTGCGCAAGGAGGCGCGCAGCATCGTCAGATCCTCCGGCCAGAGGCGTCGAACTGCTTCATCCGCTCGAGGACCGAGGCGGCCGTCGGGGCGGGCAGCTCGTCGACGAGCTGGCCGTCGGCGAGGAAGAGGACGTGGTCGCTGTGCGACGCGGCGTTGGCGTCGTGGGTGACCATGACGACGGTCTGGCCGAGCTCTCGCACCGACGAGCGAAGGAAGCCCAGGACCTCCGCCCCGGAACGCGAGTCGAGGTTCCCTGTCGGCTCGTCGGCGAAGACGATCTCTGGTCGTCCGGCGAGGGCGCGCGCGCAGGCCACGCGCTGCTGCTGGCCACCGGAGAGCTGCGAGGGACGGTGGTCGAGGCGGTCACCGAGACTGATCGTCGTGATGACGGTGTCGAGCCACTCCTTGTCAGGACGGCGCCCGGCGATGTCCATCGGCAGGGTGATGTTCTCGAGCGCGTTGAGGGTCGGCAGGAGGTTGAACGCCTGGAAGATGAACCCGATCCGGTCGCGCCGGAGGGCGGTGAGGCCCTTGTCGTCCAGCGATCCCAGCTCGACGCCGGCGACGCGGACGACGCCGGAGGTCGCGGTGTCCAGCCCTGCGACGCAATGCATGAGCGTGGACTTCCCCGAGCCGGACGGCCCCATGATCGCGGTGAAGCGACCGCGGGGGAAGCCGACGGAGATCTCGTCGAGGGCGAACACCGCGGTCTCGCCGGAGCCGTAGATCTTGGACAGGGACTCGGCTTCGGCCGCGAGGTCGAGGGCGGCTGACGGGACGGCGGGGGAGGGCTGCACCTGTGCTCCTGACGCATGCTCGGAGGACCCGTGCGCTGCTTGATCGGCGCGTGGGGCGTGTGCTCAGGTTACTGAAGATCAGCAGGTGGGGGCAGCGGCGGGAGCTGACCGCCGAACTCCGGGCACAACGACTGGTGAGCGCACCAGTCGCACAGCCGGGTGCGGTTGGGCCGCCAGTCGCCGGTCTCGGTCGCGCGCTCGATAGCCGCCCACAGCGCAGCCAGCTTGCGCTCCGTCGCACGCAGGTCGGCCTCATCCGGGACGTATCGGAGGATCTCGCCGCTGCCGAGGTACACCAGCTGGAGCAGCCGCGGGACCCGGCCGTTGACCCGCCAGAGCACGAGCGCGTAGAAGCGCATCTGGAACAGGGCCTTCGCCTCGAAGCCGGGGCCAGGGGCGCGACCGGTCTTGTAGTCGACGACACGAAGGTCGCCGGTCGAGGCTGCGACGTCGAGCCGGTCGACGTAGCCACGCAGGGTGAGCCCCGACTCGAGCTCGGTCTCGACGTAGAGCTCGCGCTCGGCCGGCTCGATGCGGGTCGGGTCCTCGAGGGTGAAGTACGTGGCGAGCAGCTCTTCGGCGCCGCGCAGCCAGAGGCGCTCGGCGTCTTCGGCGTCCTGGGGCGCTTGGGCATCCTGGCGGGCTTCGGCGCCGTCAGTGCCGCCAGCGACGCCGGGGAACAGCTCGGCGAGCTCGGGCTCGGCCTCGCGCAGGGCCTGCCACTGGGGCAGGAGCAGCCCGCGTGCCTCGTCCAGGGTGCGGCTCGCGGCGGGCAGGTCGAAGAGCCGCTCGAGGACGGCGTGGACGAGGGTGCCCCGCGTGGCCGCGGGGCTCGGCGGCTCGGGCAGCCGGTCGATGACCCGGAAGCGGTAGAGCAGCGGGCAGGTGAGGAAGTCGCTGGCCCGCGACGGCGAGAGTGAGCGGCCGCGCCCCCCGCTCGGCCGCCCGCTCGCCGCTCCATCGGGCCCGCGCTGGGACCCGACGACCGGGGCCGCGGCAGCCGGTGCGGCTCCCGCGGCTGTCGTCAGTGCCGCTCCCGCGGCTGCCGTCGGTGCCGCTCCCGCGGCTGCCGTCAGTGCCGCTCCCGCGGCGGTGCTCTCATCCACGTCGAGGACTGTAGGCGCCACCACCGACAGGACCGGCGCGGACACGGCGGGCCTGGGGACGGCCGGCGACATACGATCCGGGCATGGCCGACCGGGGAGCGATTGCATCCCGGTCCTGGGTGGCCGGCCGCTTCCGCGGGGTGCCCATCGAGGTCACCGCGTCATGGTGGCTCGTCGCGGCGTTCCTCACCGTCACCTTCGCTCCCCGGGTCCAGGCGCGGGCGCCGGGGCTCGGCACCTGGGCCTACGTCATCGCCTTCGCCTTCGCCGTCCTGCTCTACGTCTCGGTCCTCGTCCACGAGCTGAGCCACACCGCTGTGGCCCTGGCCTTCGGGCTGCCGGTGCGGCGGATCACGCTCCATGTGCTCGGCGGGGTCTCCGAGATCGAGCAGCTGCCGCAGACCCCGGCCCGTGAGCTTGCCGTCTCGGGCAGCGGACCTGTCGTCTCCTTGGGCCTCGGGGGGCTCGCCGGCGTTCTCGCCCAGACCCTGCCCGACGGCGGCGTCGCGCGGCTGCTCTGCGAGCAGCTCATGCTCGCCAACCTCCTCGTCGGGGTGTTCAACCTCCTCCCCGGGCTCCCGCTCGACGGCGGTCACGTCCTCAGCGCCGTCGTGTGGCGGCTGACGGGCGACCCACGACGAGGCACGGTCGTCGCGGCTGTCGCGGGTCGGGCGACAGCGGGGGTCGTCATGGCGCTGCCCTTCGTCCTGGCCTGGTGGTGGGGCGGGAGGCCCGACCTCGTGAGCATCATCTGGGCTGGCGTCATCGCCTCCTTCGTGTGGACCGGCTCGGGCCAGGCCCTGGCCGGGGCGCGGCTCGAGGAGCGGGTCAGCGCACTGACAAGCCGCACCGTCGCCCGGCCCGCCGTCGTCGTCCCCGTGTCTGCCTCGCTCGCCGACGCCACCGCTCTCGGCTCCGGCGGGCCGGTCGTCGTCACCGACGTGGGCGGACGAGCCGTCGCGCTGCTGCACGCGCCGTCGGCCGACGCCGTGCCCGCGGACCGACGGGCGTTCGTCACCGTGGGCTCGGTCTCGCGCACCCTCGAGGAGTCGATGGTCCTCGACGCCGGGCTCTCCGGGCGCCCTCTGCTCGAGACGATGGCCGCGCACCCGGCAGCGGAGTACCTCGTCATCGAGTCCGACGGACGGGTTGCCGGGGTCCTGCTCACCTCCGACGTCGAGACGGCCCTCTCCGGGCACTGAGCCCGCTGGGCGTGCTGACCCGCCACGTAGGATCGCCGCCCATGACCGAGCCCACCGGTGCCGCGCACCGCAAAGGACCGTTGCGCGAAGGTGACCGGGTCCAGCTGACCGACCCCAAGGGCCGGATGCACACGATCACCTTGACGGCGGGCAAGTCCTTCTTCACCCACAAGGGCTCCTTCACCCACGCCGAGCTCATCGGCCAGCCCGAGGGCTGCGTCGTCAGGAACACCGCGGGCGTCGAGTACCTCGTGGTCAGGCCGCTGCTGTCGGACTACGTGCTGTCGATGCCCAGGGGAGCCGCTGTCGTCTACCCGAAGGACGCGGGCCAGGTCGTCACCATGGGCGACGTGTTCCCGGGAGCGTGCGTCGTCGAGGCCGGTGTGGGGTCCGGCGCGCTCGCGATGTCGTTGCTGCGCGCCGTGGGCGACGACGGCTGCGTGCACTCGTTCGAGCGCCGAGCGGACTTCGCCGAGATCGCCCGCACCAACGTCGAGTCCTTCTTCGGGATGCCGCACCCAGCCTGGGCACTGACGGTCGGCGACCTCGTCCCGAGCCTGACAGGGCTCATGGACGAGGCCGAGGAAGCCTTGCCCAGCAACACATTCTCTCCTGGTATGGGGCCAACGGACGACCTGTCAGGGCCTGACGACACCCGCGCACCTGAGGACGCACCGGGCCCTGTCACCCCGCCGTCAGCCGCCGCACCCGATGACAGTCCTGACGGCGCTGCTGCTGAGACAGGCGTCTGTGCCTCCGGCGTCTCCGCGCGACGGCAGGCCCACGCCTTGCGGCCCGGCACCGTGGACCGCGTCGTCCTCGACATGCTCGCGCCCTGGGAGTGCCTCGACGCGGTCAGCCGCGCGCTGGCCCCCGGCGGGGTGCTCGTCGTCTACGTCGCCACGGCGACCCAGCTGTCGAAGGTCGCCGAGGCCATCCGCGACCACGGCACGTACACCGAGCCGGCGGCGTGGGAGTCCCTCGTGCGGGGGTGGCACCTCGAGGGCCTCGCCGTCCGCCCGGAGCACCGCATGATCGGCCACACAGGCTTCCTCCTCAGCACCCGCCGCCTGGCCGACGGCGTGAGCCCGCCCGCTCGGCGTCGTCGCCCCGCCAAGGGCGCCTACGGCGAGCCTGCGGCCGAGTCTGCCGCCACGCCCGGCGACGAGCCTGCCGTGAAGGTCCGCCGCACCCCCCTGCCATGATGGGGGGGTGCCCGGGCCCTCCGGAGCACCGGCGATGAGACGGGGTGAGAACTGTGCTGGCGCTACTCGGCGAGGTCGAGCAGGCTCGGCGGACCGGCATCCTTGCGGTCCTCGTCGTCGTCGCCGCCCTCCTCGCGCTCGTCGTCTGGCAGCAGCTCGGCCCGAGCGCGCCGCAGGGCGGGATCGTCCCCGTGGCACCCGCGGCCAGCCCGCTCGCCTCTTCCGCGTACCCGTCCCCACCTGCGACGTCGCCATCACCACGCCCGACCCGGACGGCGTCCCCGTCGGCCCCGCCACCGACCTCCCGGCCCTCACCGCTCGCCTCCGCACGGCTCGCCGCCCTGCGTGCCGTGCCCGTAGCGAGCCTGTCGCTGGGCATGGACTGTGCGGGCCAGCCGGTCGCGGTCGACGCGACGGCCTACGGCACCTTCTGGGCCGGACGCGCCTCCGTCGCCGTGTCCGCGCACTGCGACGCCGGCGCGGGCAGCCCGCCGAGCGTGCTCACCGTCCTCGTCGACTCCGCGGCGCAGGGGCCCGCACGCCCGGTGACGACCCAGGTCCTGGTCAGCGAGCGTGAGGACCTCCTCATCGACCGCCTGAGCGCCACCGCCAGGGGGCTCACAGCCACCGGCCTCGGGTTCTCCGGCTCCGACATCCCGCGCTGCTGCCCCGACACCGACGTCCGCCGCACCTGGCGCTGGGACGGCGCTCGCCTCGCCTGAGGCGCTCCTCCCGTCGCTCGGCGGTAGAAGCCCCCGACGGCTACCGTGCGGGGCATGGACTCTGCCGACGTCGTCGTCCTCGGTCTCGGCTCGGGCGGCGAGGTCGTCGCCAGCCGTGCGGCCCGCGCTGGGCTTCGTGTCGTCGGGATCGAGGCGGCCCTCGTCGGCGGTGAGTGCCCCTATTTCGCCTGCGTCCCCAGCAAGTCGTTGCTGCTCTCCGCGCGGGACCATCGCGAGGGCGGTGACCTCGACCACCAGACCTCCTGGACTCGGGCCGTCGAGCGCCGTGACGAGGCCGCCGAGCACCGCGACGACGGCGGCGCGGCGGCCGCCCTTCGCGAGAGCGGCGTGCACCTCGTGCGTGGAACGGGCGCCATCACCGGGCGCAGCGGTGCGTCCCTGGTCGTCCGAGTCGGCCACGACGACATCAGGGCGACGTCGGTCGTCATCGGCACGGGGAGCGCCCCGGTGCGCCCCCCGGTCGAGGGCCTCGGCGACGTCCCGACCTGGACGAGCGACGAGGCGCTGTCGTCAGGGGAGCTGCCCGCACGGCTGCTCGTCGTCGGGGGCGGCCCGGTGGGCTGCGAGCTCGCGCAGGCCTACGCGTCCTTCGGCGTCGAGGTGGTTCTCATCGAGCGGGCTGACGGCCTCCTGTCGGGTGAGCCGTCGTGGGTCGGCGGGCTGCTGTCAGCGGCCCTGACCGAGCAGGGCGTCGACGTGCGCACAGGTACCGAGGTCCGCGCCGCGGAGCGGTCGGGCCCAGGCGCCCTGCTGCACCTGTCCGACGGCACGACGCTGACAGGGGACCGGGTCCTCATCGCTGGTGGCCGACGTCCGCGCAGCAGCGGGCTCGGGCTCGACAGTCTCGGCCTCGCCCTGCCTGACGACGGGCACCTCGGCATCGACCGACGCTGCCGGGTGCTCGACTCGTCAGGTCGCCCGGTCGAGGGACTGTT
This sequence comes from Actinomycetes bacterium, assembly GCA_038322045.1. GTDB lineage: Bacteria > Actinomycetota > Actinomycetes > JBBQFP01 > JBBQFP01 > JBBQFP01. Next base: position 18,045 of record JBBQFP010000006.1, read on the forward strand.
CGCAGTCGGCGACGTGACAGGTGTCGCGCCCTACACGCACACGGCGTCCTACCAAGGACGAGTGGTCGCAGCGCACCTGTCAGGTTCCGGTCGCGACGCCGACTGGTCAGCGATCCCGCGGTGCGTCTACACCACCCCCGCGGTCTTCTCGGTCGGACTGGGCGCGGACGCCGCGCGGGCAGCCGGTCGTGCGGTCGTCACCGCCTCGGGCGACGTCGGCGACTCGGCGCGCGCCTTCCTCGAGCGCGAGGGCGGGGGACGCGTCGAGCTCGTCGCCGACGCGGCGACAGGCGCGCTCATCGGTGCGACCGCGGTAGGCCCCGCAGCTGACGCCTGGGCCGCAGAGCTGGCGCTCGCCGTACGGACGCGGATCGGTGCAGAGGTACTGGCCGACCACGTCCGCGCCTTCCCCACCTGGCAAGAGATCCTCCAGCCGGTCGCCGAGGAGCTCGTCTCGCGGCTGACCGCCTGACCGCCTGACCCGCCGACGCCGACGCCGACGTCGTCGTCTCGCCTCGGGGCACCGGCTCACCTAGGGTCGCGGGGTGGACGACTTCGAGACCGCCGGCGCCGCCTGGCTGGTGCGCCTGCGCGACCCCGCCCTCCTCGACGCCGTGACCTGCCTCCGGGTCCTGCTCGGTGAGGCCGACTGGCCCGACGCGGGCGACTGGACGAGCCAGCACGCGAGCGAGCCCCGGCCCGCGCGAAACGCAGCGAGCCGGGGAGTGGTCCTCGTCTGGGTCGACGAGCCCCTCGACGGCGCAACGGTCGACGCACTGCTGCGCGACCCGCGCGCCACCGTGCTGTCCGGTCCGACGCTTGCGATGGCGAGCGCCGACACGACGCTCGGCGGGTCGGCTGGGCTCGCCGAAGCCGCGGGGCTGTGGCTCGGCGGTGCCACCCCCGTCCACGACGTCCGGGTCAGGGCGGCGGAGAACGCCCCCTGGCTCAGGGGCAGGCTCGCCGACCACGAGCACGCGGGTGCCGCGCACCTCGGCGAGCACACGCACGTCCGCGACCGCCTGTGCGCGGTCGACAAGACCGCCGACGACGTCGAGGTCCTTCTCACGGCCAATCTCGGCCTCGTTCCTGCGCCGCTGGCCACCTGGCGAGCCAGCACGTCAGTGGCGGCATGGACGCTCGGCAGCACTCCCACGGGCGTCGCCGACCGTTCCGTCGCGCGGCTCCTCGCGCTCGTCCTGCGACACGTCACCGGCCTGCCCGCGCCCCGTCCGGCGCGCGTGGGCCTCCTGGGCTACGGCGCCATCGGCCACGAGCACAGCAGGGCGGTGCGCTCCGTCCCCGGCCTCGAGCTGACGGCTGTCTGCGACCGGTCGGCCGAGCGGGTCGCGGCCGCGCTCGACGCCGCGCCGTCGGCGAGGGCGGCTGCCAGCGCGGAGGACCTCCTCGCCGACCCGGACGTCGACGTCGTCGTCGTCTCCACGCCGCCGAGCAGCCACGCGGAGTGGGCGCTGCGGGCGCTCGAGGCCGGCAAGCACGTCGTCGTCGAGAAGCCCTTCGCCATCCGCACGGCTGACGCCGACGACGTCCTCGACGTGGCGGCCCGACGCGGCCTCCTGGCGTGCGTCTACCAGAACCGCCGCTTCGATCCCGACTACCTCGCCCTGCGGCGACTCGTCCGTGCCGGGGCCCTGGGCGAGGTCTTCCACCTCGAGGCCTTCGTCGGCGGCTTCGGTCACCCGTGCAACCTGTGGCACTCCGACGAGGACGTCTCCGGCGGCGCGTTCTACGACTGGGGCGCCCACGTCCTCGACCAGGTCATGGACCTCCTCCCCGGCGACGTCGAGCACGTGACCGCTGCCGCGCACAAACGCCGGTGGCACGACGTGACCAACGCCGACCACACGCGGGTCACGCTCCGGCTCGCCGGCGGCATCGAGGCGGAGTTCGTCTACTCCGACCTCGCCGCCGTCCTCAAGCCGCGCTGGTACGTGCTCGGCACCGAGGGGGCCGTCGTCGGTCACTGGCGGAGCGAGCGCGTCGTCGCGCGCAACGACGTCGGCACCCTCGCCGAGGATGTCCTCGCCCCCGCCGACAGCCCGCCCAGGCTCGAGCTCCACAGCGCCGACGGCTCGGTGACGGCGGTGGCCTTGCCGCCGGGACGCCCGTACCCGTTCCACCGCGAGCTCGCCGACCGTCTCCAGCTCGGGATGCCCATGTCCGTGACCGGCCAGCAGTCCCGGCGGGTCCTCGCCGTGATGGAGGCCGCTGCGGCGTCGGCGCGCTCCGGTGGGACGCCGGTCATCCCTCGGTGACGACGCGGTGGGGCTTTCTCGGGGCGGGGTTCGTCGCGTCCCGCGCTCTGGCCCCCGCGGTCCACGCCGCGCATGGCAGCGTCCTGCACGCGGTCGCGGCCCGCGACGTGGTGCGGGCCGAGGCGCTCGAGCCGACGGCGTACGCCAGCGACGACTACCGGTGCGTGCTCGCTGACGAGGCCGTCGACGTCGTCTACGTCAGCCTCACCAACGAGGCGCACCTGCCGTGGGTGCTTGCGTCGCTCGCCGCGGGCAAGCACGTGCTCTGCGAGAAGCCGCTCGGTCTCGACGCCGCCGAGGTGCTCCGCATGCAGGCGGCCGCCGGGGCAGCCGGACGGCTCCTCGTCGAGGCGACGTGGTACCGCTGGCACCCCCGCGCCGAGCGGACTCGCCGGCTCGTCGCGGCCGGAGCGGTGGGGGAGCCGACGCACGTGCAGACGGCCTTCTGCTTCGGCGACGTCGCGCGGGGCAGCTACCGGCTCGACCCGGAAAGGGGCGGTGGGGCCTGGTACGACGTCGGCTGCTACGCGGTGTCGGCTGCGCACCTGCTCCTCGGCGATGACCTCGCCGTCGATGCGGCGAGCACGCGGCTCGGCCCCACCGGTGTCGACGTCGAGACCAGCGCGGTGCTGCGCGCACCCGGCGGTGCGACGGCGCAGGTCCTGGCGAGCATCGACGCGCCGGAGCACCAGGACGTCACGCTCCACGGGTCGGCCGGCTCCCTGACGTGGTCGGCGCCCCAGCTGACGAGCTGGCGGGAGCCCGCCACCCTCACCGTGCGCACGCACGGCGCGGGAGACCCCGTCGTGGAGCGCTTCGCCGCGGTCGATGCCTACCGCCTCATGGTCGAGCAGGTGACCCGGGCCGTGGCCGACGGCGAGGAACCGGTTGTCACCCTCGCGGAGTCGCTGCGCGTCGCGCGGACGATGGACGCCGTCCGCGCGGAGGCGTGGCCGTCCGGCCGGGGTTATCAGAGTGTGACCTCGCACCCGGTGGTCAAGGGTTCCCGAGGGTAGGGTCGCATCGAGTCCGCGACCGACGACGCAGCTGCGATGAACGTGTGACGGAGGGGTTCCCATGCCCAGCTACGACGACCCCGATCGTGACGGTGGCCGTGCCGAGGCCGTGCACTCCCTCCAGCGCGACCTCGCCGCAGCGAGCAACCAGAACGACCGGCTCGTCGCCGCGCTGCGCGACGCCCGCGAGCAGATCGTCACCCTCAAGGAGGAGGTCGACCGCCTCGGTCAGCCCCCGGCCGGGTTCGGCATCTTCCTCTCGGCCAACGACGACGACTCGGTCGATGTCATCACCGGCGGGCGCAAGCTCCGGGTCGTCGTCACCCCGACCATCGACGTCGCCGAGCTCCGCAAGGGCCAGGAGCTCCTCCTCAACGAGGCGCTGAACGTCGTCGCCGCGCTCGAGTTCGAGTCGGTCGGCGAGGTCGTCATGCTCAAGGAGCTCATGGCCGACGGCGACCGCGCCCTCGTCATCGGCCACGCCGACGAGGAGCGCGTCGTCCGGCTCGCCGATCCGTTGCGTGCGGAGCGGCTGAAGGCCGGGGACTCCCTCCTCCTCGACGGCCGCTCGGGCTACGTCTACGAGAAGGTGCCGAAGTCCGAGGTCGAGGAGCTCGTCCTCGAAGAGGTCCCTGACATCGACTACCAGCAGATCGGTGGGCTTGGCGGGCAGATCGAGGCGATCCGCGACGCCGTCGAGCTGCCCTACCTGCACCCCGACCTGTTCCGCGAGCACGAGCTGCGCCCGCCCAAGGGCATCCTGCTCTACGGCCCGCCCGGGTGCGGAAAGACCCTCATCGCCAAGGCCGTCGCCAACAGCCTGGCGAAGAAGGTCGCCGAGGCCACCGGCACGCAGCAGGGCAAGTCCTACTTCCTCAACATCAAGGGCCCGGAGCTGCTCAACAAGTACGTCGGCGAGACCGAGCGTCACATCCGGCTCGTCTTCCAGCGCGCCAGGGAGAAGGCCTCCGAGGGCACCCCCGTCATCGTCTTCTTCGACGAGATGGACTCGCTGTTCCGCACCCGTGGCTCAGGCGTCAGCTCCGACGTCGAGAACACGATCGTGCCGCAGCTGCTCAGCGAGATCGACGGCGTCGAGAGCCTGCAGAACGTCATCGTCATCGGCGCCTCCAACCGCGAGGACATGATCGACCCGGCGATCCTGCGGCCCGGCCGGCTCGACGTGAAGATCAAGATTGAGCGTCCGGACGCCGAGGCCGCCCGCGACATCTTCAGCAAGTACCTCCGCGCGCACCTGCCCCTGCACTCCGAGGACCTCGCCGAGCACGGCGGCTCGCGTCAGGCGACCGTTGCGGGGATGATCCAGCGCACCGTGGAGCGGATGTACACCGAGGCAGAGGAGAACCGGTTCCTCGAGGTGACCTACGCCAACGGTGACAAGGAGACCTTGTACTTCAAGGACTTCAACTCGGGGGCGATGATCCAGAACATCGTCGACCGCGCCAAGAAGATGGCGATCAAAGACTTTCTCGACAGCGGCCAGCGCGGCATCAGAATCTCCCACCTGCTCGCCGCCTGCGTCGACGAGTTCAAGGAGAACGAGGACCTGCCCAACACGACGAACCCTGACGACTGGGCGCGGATCTCAGGCAAGAAGGGCGAGCGGATCGTCTACATCCGCACGCTCGTCACCGGGAAGGCCGGCAAGGAGTCCGGCCGGTCCATCGACACCGTCGCGAACACCGGCCAGTACCTGTGACCGGTGCGGCTCAGGTGCGCAGCAGGCTGACATGACCGTCCACCGGGTGATGGGCATCGAGACCGAGTACGGGATCACCGTGCCGGGCGACCCGACGGCCAACCCGACGCTCGCCAGCTCGCAGGTCGTCAACGGCTACGCCGCCCGGGCCACCTCGCGCGCCCGGCAGGCGCGCTGGGACTTCGAGGAGGAGAACCCGCTGCGCGACGCCCGCGGGTTCGACCTCTCGCGGGCCGGCGCCGACCCGAGCCAGCTCACCGACGAGGACGTCGGCATGGCCAACGTCATCCTCACCAACGGCGCCCGGCTCTACGTCGACCACGCCCACCCCGAGTACTCCAGCCCCGAGGTGACGAACCCTCGCGACGCCGTCGTCTGGGACGAGGCCGGAGAGCAGGTCATGGCCCAGGCCGTCGAGGCGGTCGCGGCGATGACCGGGCTGGCACCGATCCACCTCTACAAGAACAACACTGACAACAAGGGCGCCTCGTACGGCTGCCACGAGAACTACCTCATGGACCGGGCGACACCGTTCGGCGACATCGTCACCCACCTCACCCCGTTCTTCGTCTCCCGGCAGGTCGTCGTCGGCTCCGGCCGGGTGGGCATCGGCCAGGACGGCGCCACCGGTGGGTTCCAGCTCAGCCAGCGTGCGGACTACGTCGAGGCCGAGGTCGGGCTGGAGACGACGCTCAAGCGGCCGATCATCAACACCCGCGACGAGCCGCACGCCGATGCCTCCCGGTTCCGGCGTCTGCACGTCATCGTCGGGGACGCCAACCTCTCCGAGGTCTCGACATACCTCAAGCTCGGAACGACGGCGATCGTCCTCGCCATGATCGAGGCCGGGTTCCTCACGACCGACCTCGCCCTGGACAACCCCGTGGCGGCCATCAAGGCCATCTCCCACGACCCCACGCTGCGCACCACGGTGCCTCTGCGCAACGGGCAGCAGCTGACCGGAGTCCAGCTCCAGCTGGAGTACCTCGAGCAGGCGCGCAAGTTCGTCGAGGACCGTCAGGGCAGCGACGCCGACGAGCAGACCCTCGACGTGCTCGCCCGCTGGGAGTCCCTGCTCACCCGGCTCGAAGGCGACCCCATGGACTGCGCCCGAGAGCTCGACTGGGTCGCCAAGCTCGAGCTCCTCGAGACCTATCGCGCTCGCGACGGTCTGGGCTGGACGGCACCTCGCCTCGCCGCCATTGACCTGCAGTGGTCCGACGTCCGGCCGGAGAAGGGACTCCACCAGCGGCTCGAGGCCCGCGGGCGCATCGAGCGACTGACCCGCCCCGAAGAGGTGGACGCCGCGATGACGACGCCGCCCGAGGACACGCGCGCCTACTTCCGCGGCCGCTGTCTGGCGCAGTACGGCGAGGCGGTGGCCGGCGCCAGCTGGGACTCGGTCATCTTCGACGTGCCGGGCTACGACTCGCTGCAGCGTGTGCCGACCCTCGACCCGGTGCGCGGCACGCGTGCCCACGTGGGGGCGCTGCTCGACCGCTGTGCCACGGCAGCCGACCTCGTCGCAACCCTGAGCGGTCACTGAGCGGTCACCGAGCGGACCGATGACACGTCTGCGGGCGCGTCCCTCTACCGCGCACTAAGGTCCCCGGTAGAGGGAAGGAGGTCGCCATGGCCGCACGCGAAGAGCAGCAGCGCACCCGTCGCACCACCGAGGAGGACGCGCCCGCGGAGACGACGGATCTCAAGGAGCGCAAGGAGAAGCTCGACGAGGACGTCGACAGCGTGCTCGACGAGATCGACGAGGTCCTCGAGACCAACAGCGAGGAGTTCGTCCGCGGCTTCGTCCAGAAGGGCGGGCAGTAGTGACCTCAGGTCGAGGAGGTCCGGGCTTCCCGCCGGCGTTCCTGGGCGGCGCGTCGTCGTCCTTCACCGAGTTCCTCGGCGACCACGCCCCTGACCTGCTCCCGGCCAACCGCGCGGCCCACGGCACCGTCCAGGCGCCGCACGGCACGACCATCGTCGCGCTGACCTTCCCCGGTGGCGTCGTCATGGCCGGCGACCGGCGCGCGACGATGGGCAACATCATCGCCCAGCGCGACATCGAGAAGGTCTTCCACGCCGACGACTACTCGTGCGTGGGGATCGCCGGCACCGCGGGCCTCGCCATCGAGCTCGTGCGCCTGTTCCAGGTTGAGCTCGAGCACTACGAGAAGATCGAAGGCACGACGCTGTCCTTCGACGGCAAGTCGAACCGGCTCGCCACGATGATCCGGGGCAACCTCGGCATGGCGATGCAGGGCCTCGCTGTCGTCCCTCTCTTCGCCGGGTACGACCTCGAGACCGGTGCCGGGCGCATCGTCAGCTACGACGTCACCGGTGGCCGCTACGAGGAGCACTCATTCCACTCGGTCGGCTCCGGCTCGCTGTTCGCGCGCGGGGCCCTCAAGAAGCTCTACCGCGACGACCTCAGCGCCTCTGACGCCGTGCTCGCCTCCGTCCAGGCCCTCTACGACGCCGCAGACGACGACTCCGCCACCGGAGGCCCCGACCTCACGCGCAGCATCTTCCCCGTCGTCGTCAGCGTGACCGCCGAGGGCTTCCGCCGGTTGCCCGAGGACGAGGTGGGCGACGCCGTGCGCACCGTCGTCGGAGACCGGATGACCCAGCCCGGCGGCCCGCTCGCCCCGCTGCGCGGGAGCGCCGGAGCTTCCTGACGCCGCCCTGCTCGCGCCACCAACGACGCGGGCCCCCCGCCCGCCCGATCAGCACGTGACAGCCTGAGAGAGGACCCCCGTCGCCGTGAGCATGCCGTTCTACGTCTCGCCCGAGCAGCTCATGAAGGACAAGGCGGACTACGCCCGCAAGGGCATCGCTCGCGGCCGAAGCGTGCTCGTGCTCGCCTACGACTCGGGGATCCTCTTCGTCGCCGAGAACCCCTCCCGCGCCCTGCACAAGATCAGCGAGATCTACGACCGTATCGCGTTCGCGGCGGTCGGCAAGTACAACGAGTTCGAGAACCTCCGGGTCGCCGGCGTCCGGCACGCCGACCTGCGCGGCTACTCCTACGACCGGCGCGACGTCACGGCCCGCGGCCTGGCCAACGCCTACGCGCAGACCCTCGGGACGATCTTCACCCAGGACTCCAAGCCCTACGAGGTCGAGATCGTCGTCGCCGAGGTGGGTGACATCCCGGCGGAGGACCAGATCTACCGGCTGACCTACGACGGCTCCGTCGCCGACGAGCACGGTTTCGTCGCCATGGGCGGACTCGCCGAGGCGATCAGCACCGCGCTCGAGGAGCGGTACCGCGAGGGCATGACCCTGGCAGAGGCGTTGTCGCTGGCCGTCGAGCTGCTCAGCCGCGACGGCAACGGCGGCGAGCCGCGCAGGCTGACGTCGAGCCAGCTCGAGGTCGCCGTGCTCGAGCGGGCCCGTCCGCGTCGGACGTTCCGCCGTCTCGTCGGCGCAGCGCTCGAGCACGCCCTGTCCTGAGCACCCCTGGCACTTCCTTAAGCGCCGCCCGTCGTCGGGCGCCATAGGGTCAGGGGATGGACCGCAGGATCTACGGCCTGGAGAACGAGTACGGCGTGACCTGCACGTTCCGCGGCCAGCGGCGGCTCTCGCCCGACGAGGTCGCGCGGTACCTGTTCCGACGCGTCGTGTCGTGGGGGCGCAGCAGCAACGTCTTCCTGCGCAACGGCGCTCGCCTCTACCTCGACGTCGGCAGCCACCCGGAGTACGCCACGCCGGAGTGCGACGACCTCGTCGAGCTCGTGACGCACGACAAGGCGGGGGAGAGGATTCTCGAGGGGCTCCTCGTCGACGCCGAGCGGCGGCTGCGCGAGGAGGGCATCGCGGGCGACGTCTACCTGTTCAAGAACAACACCGACTCGGCCGGCAACTCCTACGGCTGCCACGAGAACTACCTCGTCGGCCGGCAGGGGGAGTTCAGCAAGCTCGCCGACGTCCTCATCCCCTTCTTCGTCACCCGGCAGATCGTCGTGGGCGCAGGCAAGGTGCTCCAGACGCCCCGGGGAGCCGCCTACTGTGTGAGCCAGCGCGCGGAGCACATCTGGGAGGGCGTCTCGTCGGCGACGACTCGCTCGCGGCCGATCATCAACACCCGCGACGAGCCGCACGCCGACGCCGAGAAGTACCGTCGGCTGCACGTCATCGTCGGCGACTCGAACATGGCCGAACCGACGACGCTGCTCAAGCTCGGTTCGACCGACCTCGTGCTGCGGATGATCGAGGCCGGCGTCGTCCTGCGCGACATGACGCTGGAGAACCCGACCCGGGCGATCCGCGAGATCAGCCACGACATCACCGGACGTCGCGTCCTTCGCCTGGCCAACGGACGGGAGGCCTCGGCGCTGGAGATCCAGTCGGAGTTCTACGAGAAGGCCGCCGACTTCGCCGCGCGCCGAGGCCTGGACACGGGCGTGACCGGGCGTGTGCTCGAGCTCTGGGGCCGCACCTTGCGAGCAGTCCGCGAGGGCGACCTCTCCCTCGTCGACCGGGAGATCGACTGGGTGATCAAGTACCAGCTTATCGAGCGCTACCGCGCCAAGCACGGCCTGGGGCTGTCCTCGCCGCGCATCGCCCAGCTCGACCTCACCTATCACGACATCCGCCGCGACCGGGGGCTGTACTACCTCCTCGAGCGGCGAGGGCTCGTCGAGCGGGTGGCCCACGACCCTGCGATCTTCGAGGCGAAGTCGGTGCCGCCGCAGACGACTCGCGCCCGGCTCCGGGGGGAGTTCATCCGTGCCGCCCAGGAACGCCGCCGTGACTTCACCGTCGACTGGGTGCACCTCAAGCTCAACGACCAGGCGCAGCGCACCGTCTTGTGCAAGGACCCCTTCCGCTCCGTCGACGAGCGGGTGGAGAAGCTCATCGCGAGCATGTGAGCGATCATCAGCAGAGCGCGAGCATGTGAGCGATCAGGCTGCTCCCAGGTCCGCGGGTTAGGCTGACCCGGCTTGGCGGGCCCCCTCCCGGCGCCGCCGCTCCCCGAGTCGAGATCCGAGGTTCTTTCGTGCGCCGTCCCGCGCCCCTGCTCGCTGCCGTCCCGTTGCTCGCGCTGCTCGCCGCCTGCGGCGGCTCCTCCGCGCCCTCGGGCGCGGTCGCCGTCGGGGGCCTGCCCCCGGTCGTCGGTGCGTTCGGCACCGTGCCCACGGTCAAGGCCAGCGGCGCTGCTCCGACCGAGCTCAAGAGCGCCGTGCTCTCCGAGGGCTCCGGCGCGACGGTGGCCAAGGGCGACCTGCTCGTCATGAACTACCTCGGCCAGACCTGGGCGGCCAACAAGAAGTTCGACTCGAGCTTCGACCGCAAGGAGCCGGCGGCCTTCCCCATCGGCACCGGTCAGGTCATCCCCGGCTTCGACAAGGGCCTCGTCGGCAAGAAGGTCGGCAGCCGCGTCGAGCTCGTCATCCCGCCGGCCGATGGGTATGGCAAGACCGGCCAGCCCGATGCCGGCATCAAGGCCGACGACACGCTGATCTTCGTCGTCGACATCGTCGGAACGCACGCCGCCAAAGAGTCGGCAGAGGGTGCGGCTGTCGCGCCCAAGGCGGGGCTGCCCACGGTGACCGTCGCGGCCGGCGCCAAGCCGGCGATCACCGTCCCGAAGACCCCGGTGCCGACGACGCTCGTCGCCCAGCCGCTCGTCACGGGGACCGGCAAGAAGGTCGAGAAGGGCCAGCTGCTCGTCGCCCAGTACGTCGGCCTGACGTGGCGGGACGGCAAGCAGTTCGACTCCTCGTGGGACCGCGGCGCCGCGTCGTCGTTCCCCATCGGCAATGGCAGCGTCATCCCGGGTTGGGACGAGGGGCTCGTCGGTCAAACTGTCGGCAGCCGGGTCCTGCTCGTCGTCCCGCCGGCCAAGGGCTACGGAGCCCAGGGCCAGCCTGCCGCGGGCATCAAGGGCACCGACACGCTCGTCTTCGTCGTCGACATCCTCGGCAGCTACTGAGCCTGCTCGCACCGAACACGCAGCCCCCGACTCCGACCCTGACCGAAAGGTGACCCATGCCTGACAAGCCCGAGATCGACTTCCCCGAGGGCGACGCGCCGACCGAGCTGCAGGTGAGCGACCTCGTCGTCGGGGAGGGCGCCGAGGCGTCCGCGGGCGACACCGTCGAGGTCCACTACGTCGGCGTGGCGTTCTCCAGCGGCGAGGAGTTCGACGCCTCGTGGAACCGCGGCGAGACCTTCCGCTTCCGTCTCGGCGCCGCTCAGGTCATCCGCGGCTGGGACGACGGGGTCGCCGGCATGCGCATCGGCGGACGCCGCAAGCTCGTCATCCCCCCGCACCTCGGCTACGGCGACCGCGGCGCCGGTCGCGCCATCAAGCCCGGTGAGACGCTCGTCTTCGTCGTCGACCTGCTCGGCCTCAGCTGAGCGAGCCGGTCGAAGCGACGAGGTCCACGGCGTGCCGGCCGGCCGCCGCCGCGGTGAGGAAGTAGTCGAGGTCCTCGGCCAGGCCGCGTCCCATCGTCGACAGCCGCACCGGGCTCGCCTCGAGGGCCTCGCGCAGCCCCTCCACCGGCACCTCGACGAGCCGGTGCCGTGCGAGCAGCGGTGCGAGGTCCGCCGCGACGGCCGCGTCGAGCCCCGGTGAGGGCAGCGGTCGCGGGACGACGAGGTCGGCGGCCGCCAGCGCCACCCGGCCGAAAGCCGTGAGGCTGTGGTGAGACACGCCGACGTGGCGGTGCCGCGGGTCCGCCGCAGAGACGCGCAGCGCGGCGACAGCGCGCCCGCCGAGGGTCGCGGCGGCGTTGACGGCCTCGCCCGCTGCGACGCCGGAGAAGCCCCACCTCGTGCCCGTGCCAAGGTTGCCCGGACCCTGCGCGACGACGACGACGTCCGCCTCGAGCACGTGGCGGGCGGCGAGCAGCCCCGTGTGCAGGGTGACGGTCTCGAGGTCGCCGCCGAAGGCCTGCCCGGCGGTGACGCAGCCGACGATCCAGCCGGCCTCGCGCAGCCCCGCCACGGTTCGGGAGAACCACACGGGCAGGGCGCCGCCGTCGGTCATGACCGAGCAGACCCGGGCTGTCGGCATCGCCGCGCGGATCCCGGCGACGACAGCCGGCAGGGCCGAGTGGAGGTCGGCGACGACGACCGGCATCCCGCCGAGGTCGTCAGCGTCGGCGAGGACCTCGTGGTGCGGCGATCCCTGCTCGTCGGCGCCCGCGACCATGACCTGGAGCGGGGTGTAGCGCGCCTTGACGAGGTGGCCCGGCTCGGGGCGGTCCGCCGGGAGCCGTTCGGGCAGCGCGACGACGAGCGCGTAGCCCCCGGTCCCGAGCCCGCGCTCGAGGGCGGAGACGTTGAGCAGGACGACGTCACCGGCGACCGGCTCCCCGACGAGCTCGGGGTAGGCGAGGGCACGCACCGGGCGGCCGTCCACCTCGACGGTGAGCTCGACGGCTCCCCGCCAACGGTGCAGCACCGCACGGACCACGCCTCGACGCCACCGCACCACGAGCGCGAGGCTACCCTCGGGCGGTGGCCCGGACGGGCCGGCGCGATGAGCGGACGGAGGGCGATGAGCCGGGCCAAGACGGAGAGGCTGCTCAACCTCACCATCGCGCTGCTCGCCACCCGGCGTTCGCTCACCCGCGAGCAGGTGCGCCGCGCGGTCCCCGGGTATCCCGAGACCGACGAGGCGTTCGAGCGGATGTTCGAGCGCGACAAGGAAGAGCTCCGCGACATGGGGATCCCCGTCGAGGTCGTCTCCGGCGACGTGTACTTCGACGACGAGATCGGCTACCGGATCGACCGCCAGGCCTACGCCGTCCCTGAGGTGTCCTTCACCCCGGAGGAGATGGCCGTGCTGGGGCTCGCTGCGCGGGCGTGGACCCACGCGAGCCTCGCGGCGCCCGCGACGAGCGCCCTGCTCAAGCTCAGCGCCTACGGGGAGACGGCAAGCCCGGCCCTCACCGCCGGCCTCGAGCCTCGGCTCGACGCCGGGGAGGCCGCCTTCCTCCCGCTGTGGCAGGCCGTCCGGGACCGCGCCTCGGTGGCGTTCGGCTACCGCAAGGGCGACGGCAGCGCCCCGGCGACGCGCACGGTGGACCCGTGGGGGATCCTCAGCCGCAACGGCCGCTGGTACCTCGTCGGCCTCGACCACGACCGGGGCGCGGCCCGCGTCTTCCGGGTGTCGCGGATCTCCGGCGAGGTCCGCCGGGTCTCAGCCGCGGGCAACGTCGTCACCCCCGAGGACGTCGACGTCAGGGCGATGGTCGCCGCCCGCCAGCGGCCGGCGCAGGACGTCCTCGCGCGCGTGCTGCTCCACGGCGACGCCGGGGGGTGGCTGCGGACGCAGGCCGTCGAGACGACGGCCCACGACGGCCACACCACCGTGCTCACCCTGCGCACCGACGACCTGGCGAGCCTGGCCGACCACGTCGCGGGGCTGGGTGCCACGGCGGTGGTCCTCGAGCCGGCACGGCTGCGGGACGCCGTCGTCGCCCGGCTCTCCGGCGCGCTCGCCGCCGCGCGCGGGGCAGCCCGCGTCGACGCCGCACCCGACACCGTCGGTGCCGTGGGCCATGCTCCGCGGCGGAGCCGATGAGCTCCGGTGCGGGTGCCCGCCTCGAGCGGCTGCTCTCCCTCGTTCCGTACCTCCTCGCCCACCAGGGCGCGCTCGTCGAGGACGTCGCCGAGGTGTTCGGCGTCAGCGAGCGCACCCTCGTCGACGACCTCCAGCTGCTCTTCGTCTGCGGTCTGCCGGGGCACCTGCCCGACGACCTCATCGAGGCGGACCTCTCCGAGGGCCGGATCACCGTCGGCAACGCCGACACGATCGCCCGGCCGCTGCGGCTGACCCCAGACGAGGCACTCACCCTGCTCGTCGGGCTGCGTGCCCTCGCCGACCTGCCCGGCCTCGCCGACACCGACGTCCTCCTGCGCACCCTCACCAAGCTCGAGCGGGCCGCCGGCGAGGCGGCCGACGCCGCGGCGCACGTCCGGGTCGCCCTCAGCGACGAGGGCGCATCGGCGGCGGCGGTCCGCGAGGCGATGACGGTCGCCCGGCGTGCCCTCGCGGAGGGTCGCAGCATGCACCTGACCTACTACGTGCCCGGTCGCGACGAGACGACCGAGCGCGACGTCGACCCGCTGCGGTTGCTCGTCGTCGAGGGTCACCCCTACCTGCAGGCGTGGTGCCACCGCGCGGAGGGGGTGCGGACCTTCCGGCTCGACCGGGTGCTGCGCGCCGGCGTCCTCGACGCGCCGGTGCGCACGCCGCCGGAGCTGCCCGCGCTGCCCGACCTCTTCACTCCCTCCGCGGACGACGTCGTCGTCGTCCTCGAGGTCTCGCCGCAGGCTCGCTGGGTCGCCGAGTACTACCCGTGCCAGCAGGTCGACGAGCTGCCCGGCGGGCGGCAGCGGGTGCTCCTTCGCACCCCCGACGCCCAGTGGGTCCGTCGGCTCGTGCTGCGCCTCGGAGGCGACGCCGTCGTCGTCGCGCCGGTGGAGCTTGCCGCCGACGTCGAGGCCGAGGCGTCAGCCGCCGTGGCCGCCTACGCCGGGACCGAGGCGGGCGGCACCGCCCTCGGCGCCAGGCTCCCGCAGGCCTGACGCGTCGGCCTCCGGTCAGCCGCGGCCGCGGGGCGGGGAGAGCCGGACGAATCGGTGTTCAAGGGATCGGCCCTCCCAGCCGATGGGTTCACTATCCGCACGAGAGCGGAGGAGGAACCCCAGCGGGAGGAGCAAGCTCATGGCAACTATCCGGGTCACGTGCCCCATCTGTGGTGACATCGAGCTCAAGCCGCCGCAGATGAGGCTCGTCGTCACCGACCAGGACGACGCCTCGTTCTACTCCTTCCAGTGCCCCGAGTGCGCGCTCAGCGTGCGCCGCCCGGCCTCCGACGACGTCGTCATGCTCCTCATCTCCGGCGGCGTCGTCGCCGAGGCGCTGGCGATCCCGGCCGAGGCCTTCGAGATCCACGAGGGCTCGGTCATCGGATACGACGACATCCTCGACTTCGCCCTGGCCCTCGGCCGCAGCGACGCCCTCGCCGAGCACGCCGTCTCGCCCGTCCGCGCCGCCTGATCCAGCTGCCTCACGCACGACCGCGCGACGTTCCGGCGGGCGGGATACCGTCCGCCGCGTGACCACCTTCCTCGTCGTCCTGGCGCTGCTCGTCTGGGCGGTGCTCACCCTTGCGCTCGTAGCACGTCGGGTGTGGCGCAAGGCCGTCGTCCTGGGCCGAGCTACCGACTCGGTAAAGGTTTCGTGCTCGCAGGCCTGGGCTCCCGTGATCGACGCGCTCGAGGGTTACGATCGGCCGACACCGTCGTCACCGAAGAGGTCCTGATGAACCTGAGCGCGCCCGAGCTGATCCTCATCCTCGTCGTGATCCTCCTGCTCTTCGGGGCGAAGAGGCTCCCTGACACCGCACGCTCGCTCGGCCGTTCCATGCGGATCTTCAAGGCCGAGACGAAGAACCTCAACGACGACCCCGACGCCCCCGTCGTCACCCCGGTCGCACCGCCTGCGCAGATCGCCGGCCAGCCGGTGTACCAGCAGCCGGTCGGCCAGCCGGTGTACCAGCAGCCGGTCGCCCAGCCGGTGTACCAGCAGCCGGTCGCGCAGCCGCCGGTGCAGCCCGCGCCGCCGCAGCCCTCCGCGGGTGCCACCCAGGCGTTCCCGGTCGTGGGCGACGCCGAGCGTCGCGACGGCTGAGCGCCCCGGCGACCCCGCGATACCGCCCACACACCTGCGTGACCGGTGACTGACACCGCGCGTCGCTCCGACGCCGTCGACGAGCAGCGCATGCCGCTCATGGAGCACCTCCGTGAGCTGCGCAACCGCCTGTTCATCTCGGTGCTGGCGATCCTTGTCATCGCGGTGGCCTCGTGGTTCTTCTACGAGCGCATCATCAACGGCCTCACCCGGCCGTACTGCCAGATCCCGCAGGTGCGCGAGCAGGCCCTGGGCAACGGCTCGTGCAACCTCGTCGTGTCCACCGTGCTTGCGCCGCTCATGCTTCAGCTGCAGGTCAGCGCGATCGCCGGGGTCCTCCTGGCCAGCCCGCTGTGGCTCTACCAGATCTGGGGCTTCGTCACCCCTGGCCTGCACCGAAACGAGCGCCGGTGGGCGCTGACCTTCATCGGCGCCTCGGTCCCGTTGTTCTTCGGCGGCGCAGCGCTCGCCTGGGTCGTGCTCCCCAAGGGCCTGTCGATCCTCCTCAGCTTCGTCCCCCAGCATGTGACCGCGCTCATCCAGATCGACGTCTACCTGCGCTTCGTCATCCGGATGATGCTCGTCTTCGGGCTGGCCTTCGAGCTGCCGGTCTTCGTCGTGCTTCTCAACTTCGCGGGGATCGTCTCGTCCAAGGCGCTGCGCAAGCACCGCAGCACGGTCATCTTCCTCATCTTCGTCTTCGCCGCGGTCGCGACGCCCACCGGCGACCCGTTCAACATGACTATCCTCGCGCTGCCCATGGTGATCCTCTACGAGGTCGCGGGGTTCATCGCCTGGCTGCACGACCGGCGCCGGCGCAGCCCGGACGACATCGACTTCGACGCCCTCGACGACGACGCCTCGTCGCCGTTGGACGCCCGCCCCAGCTCGCTGGACAGCTGAGCGCGTGGGGGCGCTGCTCCACGTCCTCGTCAACCCCGCGGCTCGTCGCGGACGTGGTGAACGCACCGGTGCGGCCGTCGTCGCCGAGCTGGAGCGCCTCGGCTGCGAGGTCACCGTCGTCCGGGGCCACGACGGCGAGAACGCCAGCCTGCTCGCGCAGGAGGCGGTCGACGACGGTGCCAGCACCCTGGTCGCCGTGGGCGGCGACGGTCTCGTGCACACGGCGCTTCAGGCGGTCGCCGGTACGGGCGTCACGCTCGGGATCGTCCCCGCCGGAACCGGCAACGACATCGCCCGCTCGCTGGCCATCCCCGAGGGCATGGCCGCCGCCTGCGCCGTCGTCGCCGCCGGGCGCACGCGGCGGATCGACCTCGGCCGGGCCGGCGACCGGTGGTTCGCCGGCATCTTGGCCGCCGGTTTCGACTCCGCCGTCAACGCGCGGGCCAACGGGATGACCCGTCCGCGCGGCAGCGCCCGCTACCCGCTGGCCGTCCTCGCCGAGCTGAGGTCGCTGCGCCCGCTGCCCTTCACCGTCGAGGTCGACGGTGCTGACGTGTCGGCCCCGTACGTGTTCGTCGCCGTCGGCAACGGTCCGGCCTACGGCGGCGGGATGGCGATGTGCCCGGCGGCGTGCCTCGACGACGGTCTGCTCGACCTCACCCTCGCCGGACCGGTGAGCCGGCTGCGGCTCGTCCGGCTGCTCGTCAGCGTCTACAGCGGTCGCCACGTCCGCCACCCCGCGGTGACGACCCTCCAGGCCCGCCGGTTGCGGATCGACGCGCCAGGCGTCGTCGCCTACGCCGACGGCGAGCTCGTCGGCCCGCTGCCGTTGGACATCGAGCTCGTCCGGGGAGCGCTCGACGTGCTGACCCCCGGTGGCGTGTGACCGGTGGCGTGTGATCGCTGGCGTGTGATCGGTGGCGTGTGATCGGTGGCGCGGAGTCAGCGGCGCGCGACCGCGGTGCGTAGCCTGACCGCATGAGCTCTCCAGCGGAGCGGTTCGCGGCCGCGCGGACCGGTGCCCGCCGCTCCAGCGAGGAGCTCGCCCGGTTCGAGGAGGGCTACCCCTTCGGGCTCGATGACTTCCAGCTCGAGGCGTGCCGGGTCCTCGAGGGCGGCGGCGGGTCCGTCCACGGTGGCGCTGCTGTGCGTGGCCACAGCGTCCTCGTCGCGGCCCCTACCGGGGCGGGCAAGACGGTCGTCGGCGAGTTCGCGTGCCACCTGGCGCTGGCCCGAGGGCTCAAGGCGTTCTACACGACCCCGATCAAGGCGTTGTCCAACCAGAAGTACAACGACCTCGTCGCCCGACACGGGTCAGACAACGTCGGTCTGCTCACCGGGGACAACACGATCAACGGCGAGGCGCCGCTCGTCGTCATGACGACCGAGGTCCTGCGCAACATGCTCTACGCAGGATCGAGCACCCTCGACGGCCTGGGCTACGTCGTCATGGACGAGGTCCACTACCTCTCCGACCGGTTCCGCGGCGCGGTCTGGGAGGAGGTCATCATCGGGCTGCCGCCGTCGGTCCGGCTCGTGTCCCTGTCGGCGACGGTGAGCAACGCCGAGGAGTTCGGGGACTGGCTCGTCACCGTCCGTGGCGACACGCGGGTGGTCGTCGAGGAGCACCGGCCGGTGCCGCTGTGGCAGCACGTCCTGGCGGGACCCGCCCTGTTCGACCTGTTCGTCGACGACGATCACCACCAAGTCAACCCCGACCTCGTCCGGGCCGCCCGCGAGGACCAGCGTTCGGTCCGCGACGCCGGCCCCCGCGGGCGTGGGCGCGTCCGGCCCCGCGGGCGGATGTGGACGCCCGGCCGCGTCGAGGTCATCGAGCGCCTCGACGCCGAGGGCCTGCTCCCGGCGATCACCTTCATCTTCAGCCGCGCAGGCTGCGACGCCGCCGTCCAGGCGTGCCTGCGCAGCGGCATGCGCCTGACGACGCCGGAGGAGCGGCTCGAGGTCCGTGCTCACGTCGAGCGCCGCTGCGCCGAGCTGCCGCGCGAGGACCTCGGCGTACTCGGCTACTTCGAGTGGCTCGAGGCGCTCGAACGGGGGATCGCGGCGCACCACGCCGGCATGCTGCCGACCTTCAAGGAGGTCGTCGAGGAGCTGTTCTCTCTCGGCCTCGTCCGTGCCGTCTTCGCCACCGAGACCCTCGCCCTGGGGATCAACATGCCGGCGCGCAGCGTCGTCCTCGAGCGCCTCGTCAAGTGGAACGGCGAGGCGCACGCGGACGTCACGGCGGGGGAGTACACCCAGCTCACCGGCCGGGCCGGACGACGGGGCATCGACGTCGAGGGCCACGCCGTCGTCCTGTGGCAGCCCGGGCTCGACCCGCGCGCCGTCGCAGGGCTCGCATCGACACGGACCTACCCGCTGCGCTCGTCGTTCCGCCCCTCGTACAACATGGCAGTCAACCTGGTCGGGCAGGTCGGTCGGCACACCGCACGCGAGATGCTCGAGTCCTCCTTCGCGCAGTTCCAGGCTGACCGCGCCGTCGTCGGCATGGCACGCCAGCTCCGCCGCAACGAGGAGGCCCTCGAGGGCTACCACGAGGCGATGACCTGTCACCTCGGGGACTTCGCGGAGTACTCGCGGCTGCGTCGTGCCCTCAGCGACCGTGACGCCGCGCTCGCCCGCGCGGGCGCCACCGCCCGCAAGGCCCAGGCTGCTGCGGCCCTCGAGGCGCTGCGCCCGGGGGACGTCATCGCCGTCCCTGCCGGGCGGCGACCGGGGCTCGCCGTGGTGCTCGACCCGGGCCCGCCCTCGGGGCTCGACGGGCCGCGCCCGGTGGTGCTCACGGCCGACCGTCAGGTGCGCACGCTCACCGTCCTCGACTTCCCGACCCCGGTCGAGACCCTCGACCGGCTGCGCATCCCGCGCAACTTCAACCCTCGCAACCCCCAGCAGCGCCGCGACCTCGCCTCGACCCTGCGTGCGCGCGACCTCCAGGACCCTCCGCGCCGGCGACGGGCGAACGGTTCGGAACCGTCGGGGGAGGACGCGGAGGTGTTCCGGCTCCGCCGCGAGCTCCGCGCGCACCCGTGCCACGGCTGCGCCGAGCGCGAGGACCACGCCCGGTGGGCCGAGCGGTACTGGCGGCTGCGCAAGGAGACCGACCAGCTCGAGCGGGCCGTGGAAGGGCGCACCAACCTCCTCGCCCGCACCTTCGACCGGGTCTGCGACCTGCTGCGCGAGCTGTCCTACCTCGAGCGCGGTCCTGGCGGCGAGGACGTCCTCACCCCCGACGGCAGACGCCTCGCCCGGCTGTACACCGAGCTCGACCTCCTCGCCGGGGAGTGCCTTCGGGCGGGGGTGTGGGACGAGCTGACGCCGCCGGAGCTCGCCGCCGCCGTGTCGGTGCTCGTCTTCGAGGCTCGCCAGGCCGACGACGCAGCCCCGCCCCGTCTGCCCGCAGGCTCGGTGCGCGAGGCGTTGGGCCAGACCGTGCGGATCTGGGCCGAGCTCGAAGAGCGGGAGAAGCGTCACGGTCTCTCGTTCCAGCGCGAGCCCGACCTCGGCTTCGCCTGGGCCGCCTACCGGTGGGCGAGCGGGCACCGCCTCGACGTCGTCCTGCGCGACGCCGAGCTGCTCCCGGGCGACTTCGTGCGCTGGGTCAAGCAGCTCGTCGACCTGCTCGGCCAGCTCGCTGACGCCGCCGAACCGGGATCTCCAGTGGGCCGGACGGCGCGCAAGGCGGTCGACGCCCTGCGTCGCGGGGTCGTGGCTTACAGCAGTGTCGGCTAACCGGTCGTTCGGGCCAGGGTCGCGGATCGCGGCGTAGGTGCGCTCGATCAGGTGCTCCCGGGGCTGGGTGAGCACCTGGATGACGACGTCGTCCGGCACGCGATCGGTCTCGATCAGCTCACGGACGAAGTCGAAGTCGGTCTGGCTGGCGGAAGGGAAACCGACCCCGATCTCCTTGAAGCCCAGCTTCACGAACAGGTCGAACATCGGCCTTCTTGCGGGCCGGACTCATCGGGTCGATCAGTGCCTGGTTGCCGTCGCGCAGGTCTACCGAGCACCACTGGGGTGCTTGGGTCATCACCGTCGACGGCCGGCTGCGATCGGGCAGGTTGACGGGGGGTGAACGGCTGGTACTTCGCGGCCGGCAAACCGCTGGGCTGCTGCGTGGGATAGGCGAAAGCGCTCATCAGAGGCTCCTCGTGCTGGGCTCGTGCGACCGACGGGCACGCGAATCTCCGCGACGAGGGGCCGGCCTGGTGCTAGAGGCCCTCGCCGCGGCAGGTAAGAAGGAGGCTACGCCGCACGTCCCGACGGCTCAGCCTCAGGTAGTAAGCGCTCGCGCGCCGGGCTCGAGCCCATCGGTGAAGAAGCGCAAGAAGCCGTCGGGATCAGAGCCGGCGTTCATCGGCACCAGGTGGTCGAACCCGGCACCGACGAACTGCCGGTGACGCGCAGCCGAGTGCACGGCCAGGGCGCGTGAACAGCTCGTAGACGGCGAAGCCGCGCAGTTGGCGAGCTGTGCGCCGCGACGGCAGGCAGGAGGGGGATGACTCGCCGGTAACGCTTCGGTAACAGGAGCAGCAGGGCTTCTCGATCCATTGACAGCCATCCACCAAACCGGTTTAGTTCGAGCGTGCGCAAGTCGGGCAAACGACCCACCATCGCTGACGTCGCACGCGCCGCGGGCGTGTCCAAGGGCACCGTGTCCTTCGCGCTCAACGACCGACCCGGCGTGAGCGCGCCGAGACGGGCCGAGATCGTCGAGATCGCGCGGCGGATGGGCTGGGAGCCCGACGCCCGCGCCAGGGCGTTGTCGACGTCGAGGGCGTCCGCGATCGGGATGGTCATCGCTCGCCCTCCCCAGCTGCTGGGCTCGGATCCGTTCTTCGCCCCGTTCATCGCGGGCGTCGAGGCGACGCTAGGGCGCGCCGACCAGGCATTGATGCTGCAGGTCGTGCCCGACGCGACCGCTGAGCGACGCGCCTACCGGCGGTTGGCAGCATCAGCACGGGTCGACGGCGTGCTGCTGACCGATCTGCGCCTCGACGACGAACGCCCTGCCCTGCTCACCGAGCTGGGCATGCCCGCGTTGGCGGTGGGGCGTCAACACTCCGCACCGATGCTGCCGTTCGTTGCCCTGGACGACCGCGCGGGCATCACCGCGGCGGTCGAGCACGTGATCGGGCTGGGTCACCGACGGATCGGCTTCGTGGGCGGGCCGGCGGCACTCGTTCACGGCACCGACCGACGTGACGCCTGGGCCCAGGCCCTGCGCGACGCAGGGCTAGCCCCAGGACCGTACGTGGAGGCCGACTTCAGCGCTGCCGGCGGCGCGAAGGCCACGACCGCACTGATGAGGCGCCGCAGCCGGCCCACGGCGATCATCTATGCCAATGACCTGATGGCTGCGGCTGGCGCGGCTTCGGCCGCCACCGCGGGCTTCGCCATACCCGACGACTTGTCCATCGTCGGGTTCGACGACATCGAGCTCGGTGCGCACCTGCGGCCCCCGCTGACCTCGATCCGTACCGATGTCGTGGGCTGGGGCGCGGCCTGCGCGCAAGCCCTGATCGAGGTGATCGACTCCGCGGCGCACCCCGCGGTCGAGCTTCCGCCCGCTGAGCTGGTGCTGCGCGGATCCACCGCACCGCCTCCGCCCGAACCGTCCACCCCTCGCCCCCGAGCTACCCAGGAAGGGTCCACACCATGAGCAGAAGACTGGCGACCGCCGTCGCTGTCGCGTTCGCCCTGACCACCACCGCCGCGTGCGGGAGCAGCGGGAGTGGCGGTGGCGGCACATCAGCCGGTGGGAAGGGTGACGCCTCGACCGGGCCGATCACGGTGTGGCTGTCGAACAACGCCGAGGAAGTGGCGTGGGGCAAGGAGATGGTCTCGGCGTGGAACGCCGACCACGCCGACCAGCAGATCACCGCGCAGGAGATCCCGGCCGGCAAGAGCTCCGAAGAGGTGATCGGGGCAGCGATCACAGCCGGCAACGCGCCCTGCCTGATCTTCAACACCGCACCCGCGGCGGTGCCGCAGTTCACCAAGCAGGGGGGCCTGGTCGCTCTAGACGAGTTCCCCGGCGCTGCGGACTACATCAAGGCGCGCACCGGGGATGCCGCGGAGGGCTACAAGTCGCCGGACGGCAAGTACTACCAGATGCCGTGGAAGTCCAACCCGGTCATGATCTTCTACAACAAGGATCTGTTCGCCAAGGCCGGCATCGACGCGGAGAAGCCACCGTTGTCGACGTACGACGATTTCCTGGCGACCAGCAAGAAGATCGTGGACAGCGGAGCCGCGCGGGCGGCCATCTGGCCGGCGCCCACCAACGAGTTCTTCCAGCCATGGTTCGACTTCTACCCGCTGTTCGCGGCGCAGTCCAGCGGCAAGATGCTGGTCGAGGACGGCAAGGCCGCCTTCACCTCGGAGGCCGGCACGGCAGTCGGCGACTTCTGGAAGAAGATGTACGCCGACGGCCTGGCTCCCAAGGAGCAGTACAACGGTGACTCGTTCGCCGACGGCAAGGCGGCGATGGCCATCGTCGGACCGTGGGCCATCTCGGTCTACGGCGACAAGGTGAAGTGGGGCGCGGTGCCAGTGCCCACGTCGACTGCCAAGCCCGCCAACAAGATCTTCACGTTCTCCGATGCGAAGAACGTCGGGATGTATACAGCGTGCAAGAACCGCGGCACGGCGTGGGAAGTGCTGAAGTTCGCGACCAGCAAGGAGCAGGACGGCTCGCTGCTGAAGAAGACCGGTCAGATGCCGCTACGCACCGACCTGCCAGCGGCGTACCCGGACTATTTCGCCGCCAAGCCGGAGTACAAGGACTTCGCCGACCAGGCGGGGCGCACCGTCGGGGTGCCCATCGTGGCCAACTCGATCGAGGTGTGGCAGTCATTCCGTGACGCCTGGAGCGAAGCGGTGATCTTCGGCAAGTCCGAGGTCCCTGCGGCGTTCGGCTCTGCGGCGAAGAAGATCGACGACCTCGTCAGCCAGAAGTAGTCGGGCAGTCTCCCGTGGCCACCGCCGTTACCACGCCGCAGCGCCGACGGGCGGGGGGTCTGCTTGGACCCCACCCGATCGGCGCGGCCCTGGTCGCCCCCTACGTCGTCTTCCTCGCCGCTGTCTTCGCCTACCCGCTCGGGCTGGCCGTGTGGATCAGCTTCCACGACTACTTCTTCGCTGCCCCCGGAGCGCAGGTGGACCGCCCCTGGGTGGGACTGGCGAACTACCGCGAGGTGCTCACCGATCCCGACGTCCGCCAGTCTTTCGGCAACATCGTCATCTTCTTGGTGATCAACGTCCCGCTGACGGTGATCGTGGCGCTGCTGCTGGCTAGCGGGCTGAACCAGGCGGTGCGTGGACGCGCGTTCCTGCGCGTCTCGTACTACGTGCCCTACGTCACGGCCAGCGTCGCCGTGGTCGGGGTTTGGCTGTTCCTCTTCAGCGGCAACGGGCTGGTCAACCAGGTGATGGGTCCGCTGGCCCCGACACCCACCTGGCTGATCAACGCGCACCTGGCGATGCCGACCATCGCGGTCTTCGTCGCCTGGAAGCAGCTCGGCTTCTTCATCCTGCTGTACCTGGCCGCACTGCAGAACGTACCCAAGGAACTCTATGAAGCCGCCTCGATGGACGGCGCCGGCAAGGCGCGCAGCTTCGTCTCCGTCACGGTTCCCGGGGTGCGTCCGGCGACGGTGCTGGTGGTCATCCTGGCCACCATCACCGGTGCGAACCTGTTCACCGAGCCCTACCTGCTCACCGGCGGCGGCGGCCCGAACGGGGCCTCGACCTCCCCGGTGTTGCTGATGTACAAGCGGGGCATCGAGCAGGGCAACCCGGACACTGCCTCCGCGATCGGGGTGCTCCTGGTGCTCGCCGTAGGGCTGCTCGCTTTGGCCAACCGCCGCTTCGTACAAGGGAGTGACTCGTGACCACCCAAGCCGAACGCGCCCCCGCAGCAACAGTTCGCACGTCGGAGAAGGAGGACCAGCGGCGGCACCGGTTCACCCCTGCAAGCATCGCACGCACGCTCATGCTCGCGCTCGGCGCGCTGGTCTTCCTGTTCCCCTTCTACTACATGATCGTCGGCTCGCTCCAGGAGGAGCCCGACCCCACCCCGTCGGGTCTGATACCCACCGGCAACCTGTCCTTGGAGAACTACCGGGCGATCAACGGCTCGGTGAACCTGGTGCGTTCGCTGGTCAACTCGGGGATCTTCACCGGGGGCGTGCTGCTGGGCACCGTCGTCTTCGGGGTGCTTGCCGGGTACTCGCTGGCCCGCCTGCACTACCGAGGCCGAGGAACCGTCTTCGCCTTTGTGCTGCTGGTACAGGTGGTCCCTTTCCAGCTACTGCTCATCCCCCTCTACGTGCTGGCGGTACGCACCTACAACCTGGCCGACTCCTACATCGGTATGATCCTGCCCTTCGCCATCAACACCACTGCGGTTTTCGTCTTCCGGCAGTTCTTCCTCCAGGTGCCCGACGACCTGTTCAGCGCCGCGCGCATCGACGGGGCCGGGGAGTTGCGGATCCTGTGGTCAATCGCGCTGCCACTGGTCCGTCCGGCCTTGCTGACGGTGGTACTGCTGACCTTCATCGGACCCTGGAACGAGTTCCTCTGGCCTTTCCTGATCACCAAGCAAGCGGACATGCAGCCCTTGGCGGTGTCGCTGGCCAACTACATCAGCAACGTCGCGTCGCGGGCGGCCAACCCGTTCGGCGCAGTTCTGGCCGGGGCCTGCGTCCTGGCCGCTCCGGCCGTGGCTCTGTTCATCGCCTTCCAGCGTCACTTCACCTCCACCGAGCTCGGCTCGGGGGTGAAGGGATGACCGCGCACGTGCACGCAACCCGGAGGCCCGCCGCCATGACTGCAGCCCCACGACACATCTCCCGACCACGTCTGCTCACCATGGTCCTGGCCCTTGTCCTGTCCGTGCTCACCCTTGGCCTGACAACGCCCGCACACGCGGCAGCCGCAACGAGGACGCTGACGAACTTGGCCCACATCGACTATCTGTCAGCCACCGTCACCCCACCGGATCAGGCCGGGCACACCACCTATCAGCTGGCTAGGCAGCCCGAGGTAGCGGTGCTGTGGACCTACGCCGACGCTCGCGACGGGGGCACCTTCCAGCGGGTCGGCGGCGGAGCTCACGACCCGGCCACCGACACGTGGGGCCAAGGGGCGTTCAACGCCGACGACATCGCCCGCGCGGCAGTGGTCTACCTGCGGCACTGGCAGCTCACCGGGGCCGCACGCAGCCGCGAGCAGGCCTACCAGCTGCTGCGTGCGCTGACCTTCATGCAGACCGCGACGGGACCTGATGCCGGCAACGTCGTGCTGTGGATGCAGCCAGACGGGACCCTGAACCCCAGCGCGGTCCCGGTCGAGCTGCCCGACCCTAGCGACTCCGGGCCCTCGTACTGGCTGGCCCGCACGATGTGGGCACTCGGTGAGGGCTACGCCGCCTTCACCGCTTCTGATCCGGACTTTGCCGCCTTCCTGCGCCAGCGGATGGACCTCTCCGTCGCCGCGCTGAACCGGCAGGTGCTCAACGACTACGGCCGGTGGGCGGTCTCGGATGGTCAGCGCGTTCCAGCGTGGCTGATCACCGACGGCGCCGACGCCTCGGCCGAGGCGGTGCTCGGGCTCGCCGCGTTCGTCAGGGCCGCCCCGCGCAGCGCTCCCGACACCACCCGGGCTCGGACCGCGCTACGTCAGCTCGGAGAGGGCATCGCCGCGATGTCGGCCGGTGACGCCACCCGCTGGCCGTACGGTGCACTCCTGCCGTGGACGCACTCCCGTTCGTTCTGGCACGCCTGGGGCTCCCAACTGCCCGCCGCCCTGGCCGCCGCCTCCCGTCAGCTCGGGGACGCCCGGATGCTGCGCGCGGCCGTATTGGACACCGCCACCTTCACCCCTTACCTGCTCACCGCCACGGGGCCGATCAACGGCTGGCTGCCCGTTCCCGGCGACCTCACCCAGATCTCCTACGGCGTGGACTCGCGGGTGCAGTCTCTGCTCGCGGTAGCCGACACCACCCACAGCACGGGTCTGGCCCAGCTCGCGGCGATGACCGCCAGCTGGTACTTCGGCGCCAACCGAGCCGGCGTGGCCATGTACGACCCGGCGACCGGCGTCACCTATGACGGGCTGGCGGCGGACGGGACGGTGAACCGCAACTCCGGCGCCGAGTCGACCATCCACGGGTTGCTGTCCATGCTCGCCCTCGATGCGCACCCTGACGTCGCCGCCGTCGCGCGCGGCGTGACCTCCCAGCTCGTCCAGGACGGCGTCAACGTCATCGAGGGCGAGGCAGCCGCACGCACCACCGGCGGGGCGTCGGTGGTCAGGCCGTCATCGGCGTGGACCGGCGAGTCGCAGTGGAGCGGCGGTGCCTACCTGCGGTTGCCCGCAGGCGCGACCGCCTCCTGGGACGTGCCCACCGCCACGCAGGACCGCCTGGTCCAACCGGTGATCAACCTTACCGAGGCACGCCGTACGTCAGTCACGATCTGGCGCTCCGGGCGAAGCGTGCTCGGAGTCAACCTCGACCGCACAGGCGCCCAAGGCGTCAGCGAGGCGCCCGGGTCGCTGCAGCCGGTACCGCTGAGCCGGGCGTTGCCCGCCAGGGCGACCCGAGTCGATGTCAGCTCACCAGGGTTCGGCGCGCCCGGCGCGCAGATCGACGCGCTGCTGCTGATCCCCACGGTCTCCCGCTTGGTCCTGGCCGGACCAGGGTCGGGCATGGTACTGCTGCGCAACGCAGAACGACGGCTGGCCTCGGTCGCTGTAGCCGTTCCCGGAGACGGCCCACTGAGGATCCACAGCTATGACGGCTCTGGTCGGCTGGTGCGCAGCACGTCGGGCAGCGGGACCTCGGCCACGGTTACCGTGGCCCCGGGCGGGTTCACCGTGGTCAGCCGATGACCACCGACTCGGACAGGGCCGCCATGAGCATCTCGCCTGCGCGGCCGCACGCGGAGTTCCCGCTCGGCCCGTTCACCCCCCACGACGGCAACCCGATTCTGCGCCCGCAGGGGGACTCCTGGGAGTCGGGCAGCGTCTACAACCCTGCCGCGGTGGTCAAGGACGGGGAGGTGGTGCTGCTCTACCGGGCGCACGCACCTGACATCGTGTCGCACGTCGGGATGGCAACCAGTACCGACGGGCTGCACTTCACCCGCAGACCCGAGCCGGTGCTCTCGCCCTCGGAGCCGTACGACACCCACGGAGTCGAAGACCCGCGGGTGACCGAGATCGACGGCACGTACTACCTGACCTACAGCGGTTGGGACGGCTCCAGCGCCCTGCTGTGCCTGGCCACATCCACCGATCTCACCGCCTGGACCAAGCACGGGCCGCTGTTCCCGGGTTTCAACACCTTCCTGCCTGGCGACAACAGCCCTGCTCCGCACTGGAGCAAGGCCGGGGGGATCCTGGCCGAACCGATCGACGGGCGCTACCTGATGTACTTCGGGGAGGGCTCGATCTATCACGCCTGGTCCGACGACCTGATCCACTGGGAGCCAGTCAGCAACGACGAGCCCCTGCTGGTCCCGGTACCGGGCACGTTCACCGAGTTCCTGGTCGAGGTCGGACCACCGCCGGTCCGCACCAACAACGGCATGATCCTGCTGATGCACAACGCCGCCACCAAGGACCCTGACGGCACCGTGCACTACACCTGCGGGCAGCTCTTGTTCGACCCCGCTCGGCCAACCGAAGTCCTGGCTGCGCTCAACCGACCCTGGCTGGAGCCGCATACCCGGGAAGAGACGCACGGCCTGGTCTCCAACGTGACGTTCGTCGAGGGACTGGTGTTCCACCAAGGCACGTGGTTCGCCTACTACGGCCAGTCCGACTCCACGCTTGGGGTCGCCGCATACCGGGTCGGTGACACCTACCACCGGTAACGACGTGGCCTACCGGTGCAGCAGCTGATTGGCGCTGCGCAGCACCAGCGGATCCAGCAGCGCTTGCTCAGTCAGGCTCTGCTGGGTCCGGACCGCGACGGTCGTCTGCTCGCCCGGCAGCATGGTGAGCAGCGCCTGGTCGGCTACTGCGTCAGGTGCCGCCTTGTCGACGAGCAGGGTCACGTCCTTGACCAAGGACTGCGCGACGAGGTGGAGCTGATAGCCCGGGGATCCGGTGGTCATCGTCGCGGTCAGCGCCGGCGGGGGCAGCGCTGCGTCCCGGTCCTCGACGAAGAACCACCACGCGCGATCCACCGCGTCCCCGGTGACCACCAGCAGCTCGCTCGCCGGATCGCCCGGGATGCTCAGCTCGTCGGTGAGACGAAGAGATCGGTTGGCCCGGGCTGGGACGTCCATGGTGGTCTCGTGCGCCGCCAGGACAGTGCCGTCGAACCGGCACCGCTGCACCATTATCCGAGCCTGCCAGATCTCCCGATGGTCGTTGCAGACGTGCACCGCCAGTCCGTCGGGCTCGGGTTGCACGGTGAGCAGCCGGTGTGCGAAGGCCTTCCGGACGGCGTACCAGGCGGGCTTGCGCCGTCCGGCAGAGTCGACCAGGGACCACGACACCACGGGCCAGCAGTCGTTGAGCTGCCAGACCACCGCACCCGAGCAGGACGGGGCCAGCGAACGGAAGTGCTCCAGGCCCAGCGCGAGCGCGCGGGCCTGGTTGAGCTGCATCGCCCAGTGGTAGTCGGCCGTGCCCGCCGGCTGGGGCAGGTGCGGCGACAGCCCTCGCTCCAGCTTCAGGTTGCCATCGGCGGCCTTCTGGTGCGCCAGCACTCCAGGCGACTCGGGGGTGAGGGGGTCGTCGTGGACCGAGTCGGTCAGCGTGGTCCACGACGGGGGGCCCTGCCAGCCGAACTCCGAGACGAAACGCGGCCGATAGTTGCGGTAGGCGGCGTAGTCGAGCTGGTTCCAGACCTCCCACAGGTGCGTGCTGCCCTGCGCCGGGTCGTTGGGGTGCATGCCTGGGCGCGGGGACCACGGGCTGCCGGGACAGTAGGGGCGAGTGCCGTCGAGCTCGGCGACCAGCCTCGGCAGCAGGTCGGTGTAGTAGCCCCAGCCCCAGCTCCGGTCGTCCAGCCGCTCCTGCCACTGCCAGTCGACGTAGCCCCACAGGTTCTCGTTGTTGCCGTTCCACAGGGCCAGGCTGGGGTGCCCGACCAGGCGGGCGATGTTGTCGCGCGCCTCGGCCTCGACCTCCGAGCGCAGCGGCTCCTCCTCGGCGTAGGCGGCGCACGCGAACAGGAAGTCCTGCCAGACCAGCAGCCCCATCTCGTCGCAGCGGTCGTAGAACACGTCAGACTCGAAGATCCCGCCGCCCCAGACCCGCAGCAGGTTCATACCCGCGTCAACGGCGTCAGTGAGCCGTCGGGCGTAGCGCTGCGGGGTGAGCCGGTCGAGGAAGCTGTCCTCGGGGATCCAGTTGGCCCCCTTGACCAGGATCGGTTGATCGTTCACCGCCAGGACGAACCCGGTCCCGTCCGCGTCGTCCTCGGTGCGCAGCGCCACGGTGCGCAGCCCGACCCGACCCTCCCAATGGTCCAGCACCTGCGTGCCGCCGAGCTCGACCTTCACTTGGTAGAGAGGCTGCTCGCCGTAGCCGGCCGGCCACCACAGCCGAGGCTCCGGCACCGTGACCGGGACTATCGTCGTGGTCTCCCCGGCGCGCACGATGCCGTGCTCGAGGTGGTCGCCGACGCGCGCCCGGACCGGAAGGTCGGAGTCGGCGCCGTCGTCTCGCTGCACCTCGACGCACACCCCCACCGTCGCCTGGGCGCCCGCCATGGCCACCAACGGGCGCACCGATGCCAGGCGGGCCGTGCTCCACGTCTGCAGCGACACCGGTCGCCAGATCCCGGACGTGGCAAGGTCAGGCCCCCAGTCCCAGCCGAAGCTGCACGCCATCTTGCGAATCGCGTTGTAGGGATGGGTCAACGTGTGCGGGCGTCGACCAAGAACTTCGCTGGCCCGGTCAGCAGCACGCACCGGCGACTCGAACGTCACCATCAGGTGATTCTCTGTCTGGAGCAACCCTGACAGGTCGAACCGGTAGGTGCGGTGCATGTTCGCCGTGCGCGCGACCAGTACCCCGTTAAGCTCGACTGCGGCGATCGTGTCCAGGCCTTCGAAGACGAGATCGGTGCGTCCCCGGGAGTCGTCGTCCGGCCAGGCGAAGGTCGTCTCGTAGCGCCAGTCGGCCAAGGCGACCCACTGCACCTGGGTTTCGTTGAGGTCCAGGAACGGGTCCGGGATGACACCGGCCCGCAGCAGATCCGTGTGCACGCAGCCTGGGACCTGTGCGGGTACCCCGTCCGCCGGCATCGGCGAGCGATCAGCGCCGACCTGGCGAAGCACCCAACCAGTGTCGATCTCGGTGCGGACCACGCGTACCTCACCCTCCGTGAGCAACGGCAGGACGCCTCAGCGTCGCACAGCCTCACCGTCAGGCGTTGATCGCCTCGACGCCCAACGCCTGGGGTGGTTCATGACGATCGAGATGCAATAGAAGGCCCCCCTCACAGCCGCCTTGATGCCAGGGCGGGGCGAGTCACGACGAGACCGTGGCCGCGCACGCCGCCGGGGTGGGCTTGGCCGGCTACACGCGGGCTCTCACGGCTGGGGCGTCGCATGATGAGGTGCTCGCCGCGCACACCGCCTGGGCGAACGTGCACCTCTACGCCACAGCCCTCATGCTCGGGGCGTCGCACGACGAGTCGACGCCATCGCCGCGACGACCCGGTCGACCGAGCTGCCCAGCCCCCACCGCTCCTTGAGCGCGGCCAGCAGCTCGGGATGCGCTGGCACTGCCGGGAGCTCGTCGGCCAGCGCCGGCACCGGCACGTCGCGGGCGCACAGGACGACGGGCAGCGCTGTCCGGAGGTAGTCGAGGCCCTCGGTGAGCCGTCGCGCCTGGGCGGCCGGCAGCGTGCCGGACTGCAGTGCGCCGAGCACCCCGCCGAGGTCGCCGAACCGGGTGAGCAGGCTCGCTGCGGTGCGTTCCCCGATCCCCGCGACGCCCGGGAGGCCGTCGCTCGGGTCACCGCGGAGGAGGGCGAACTGCGCGTATGAGCGGGCCGGGATGCCGTAGCGGGAGACGACGACGTCGTCGGTGACGACGTCCACGCCGCTGCGGCCCGTGTAGAGGACGACGATGCCTGCGTCGTCGTCGATGAGCTGGAAGAGATCGCGGTCACCGGTGAGGACCTCGACCGGGGTGGCTGCGGCCTCTCGTGCGGTCAGTGTGGCGATGACGTCGTCGGCCTCGTAGCCGCTCGCACCGGCCTGGGCGATGCCGAGGGCCTCGAGCACCTCCTCGATGACCGGCACCTGGGCGCGCAGGGCGTCCGGGACCACCTCGCCACCGTCGGGGCCGACCCGGTGGGCCTTGTAGCCGGGGACCGCAGCCACCCGGAACGCCGGGCGCCAGTCGAGGTCGAAGCAGGCGACGACGCGCGCCGGACGCCGGGACACCAGCTGGCGGCCGAGGATGTCGAGGAAGCCCCGCACGGCGTTGACGGGGACGCCGTCGGGCGAGGTCACCGACTCCGGCATGCCGTGGAAGGCACGGAAGTACTGCGAGGCGGCGTCGATGAGCAGCAGCGGTCTCGTCACGACGCCATCCTGCCGGGTAGGAGCGGCTGCCGGTGCGCTGAGACGCCCCCGTAGATTGAGGCCCATGACAGCGACGTCCGGGCCCCCGACCACCGCCGCCGCAGATCATCCAGCCCGGCTGGACCGGGTCCGCGAGGTCCTCCAGGACCAGGGGATCGGCGCGCTCATCGTCACTCCCAGCGCCGACCTGCGCTACCTCACCGGCTACGACGCCCTGCCCCTCGAGCGGCTCACCGCTCTCGTCGTCCCCGCGCAGGGTGACCCGGTCGTCATCGTCCCCGCCCTCGAGCGGCCCGCGGCGCTGGCGTCACCGATCGGCGCGGCGGGATTGATGGTCGCGGCCTGGACCGAGACCGAGGACCCGTTCTCCCTCGTCGCGGGAGTGCTCGGGGACGTTTCGGTCGTCGCCGTCGCCGACCAGATGTGGGCCGAGAAGCTACTCCGGCTGCAGGCGGCCCTGCCCCGGGTGCGCACCGTCGCGGGCGGCAGGGTGCTGCGGGAACTGCGGATGCGCAAGACCGACGCCGAGGTCGCGGCACTGCGGCGCGCCGGCGCGGCCATCGACGCGGTGCACGCCGAGGTACCGACGTGGCTGCGGGTCGGGCGCACCGAGCGCGAGGTCGGCAAGGACATCGCCGATGCCATCCTCGCGGCCGGGCACGCGAGCGTCGAGTTCGTCATCGTCGGCTCCGGCCTCAACGGTGCAAGCCCGCACCATGAGCTGTCCGACCGGGTCATCGCCGAGGGAGACCCCGTCGTCGTCGACATCGGCGGCACCATGCCCGACGGCTACTGCTCGGACTCCACCCGGACCTACGTCATGGGGGAGCCGCCCGCGGAGTACGCCGAGACCTATGAGGTGCTGCTCGCCGCGCAGCGTGCGGCGTGCCACTCCGTGCGCCCGGGGGTGCTCGCCGAGGACGTCGACTCCGCGGCGCGCGACGTGCTCGCCGCCGCCGGGTTCGGTGATCTCTTCATCCACCGCACCGGTCACGGCATCGGCCTCGAGTGCCACGAGGAGCCGTACATCGTCGCCGGCAGCGCCGTGGCCCTGGAGCCAGGGATGACCTTCAGCATCGAGCCGGGGTTCTACGTCGAGGGACGTTGGGGTGCCCGGATCGAGGACATCGTCGCCTGCACAGGCACCGGGGTCGAGCGGCTCAACCTGCGCCCCCGGGAACTCGTGACGGTGCAGGGGTGAGCGCGCTCGACGACGACACCGACCGGGCGATCGTCAGGCTGCTCGCCTCTGACGGGCGCATGAGCTACACCGACATCGGAAAGCAGACGGGTCTGTCGACCTCGGCTGTCCTGAGCAGGGTCCGGCGGCTCGAGGGCAGGGGGGCGATCCGGGGCTATGCCGCCGTCCTCGACCCCGACGCCCTCGGCCTCGTCCTCACGGCGTTCGTGGCGATCGCCCCGTTGGACTCAGGACAGGCCGACGACGCCCCGGAACGTCTGGCGGGCCTGCCGGAGATCGAGGCCTGCTACAGCGTCGCCGGTGAGGAGAGCTACTTGCTCAAGGTGCGAGTCGCGACCCCGGTGGAGCTCGAGGGGCTGCTCTCCCGGATCCGGGGGGCGGCGAACGTCTCGACCCGGACGACGGTGGTGCTTTCCACCCCCTTCGAGGGGCGCCCGCCGCAGCTGTGACCCCTTATCGGATGATTTGCGGAAGATCAATAGGCTGTCAATGCTTGGCGGTGTGAACTTACCCACATGACGATCTCTGTCTGGACAACAACCATCGTGACAGTCTCGTGACCGTGTCGTTTCGCCCATATTGTGCCCAACGCGTGGCCGTTCTGGTAATGGCCTTGGTCGCCGCTCTGGGGTTCGCAGGCCTTACCGCCTCGTCCTCATCGGCAGCGCCGTCGTCGGCGGCTGAAGCGCGGCTCGTCGCCGCGCTCAACGCCAGTCGCTCGGCGGCTGGTCTTCCGAGCCTCGTCGTCGCCTACGACCTCGTCGCCGATGCCCGAGTTCAGGCGGCACGGATGGCTGGTCAGCAGAGGATGTACCACACGCCCAACCTCGGGTCTGCGGTCTCTGGCTGGGTGAACGTCGGCGAGAACGTGGCCTACGGTCCCTCGACGGGCTGGATCCACAACGCCTGGATGAACTCGGCGTCTCACCGCACCAACATCTTGGGCGCCGCCTTCACCCAGGTCGGTCTCGGGGTGGTGGAGGTCGACGGGACGCTCTGGGTGTCGGAGATCTTCCGGCGTCCGGCCCATGCCGGGTACTACTCCTCGTCGGTGGCGCGGCCCGTCGCGGCGTCGCGGACCACGGTCCGTGCCAAGCCGGTGACCAAGCCCGTCGCGAAGCCGGTGGCCAAACCCGTCGCGAAGCGGGTGGCCAAACCGGTAGCCAGGCCCGTGACCCGGACCGCCGCCAAGCCGGCGGCCGCGCCCGCGACCCGGCCCGCCACGGGCGTCCCCGCCGTGAGACCTGCCGTGCGGGTCCCCGCCGTCAGACCTGCGGTCAAGCCGGCGGCTCGCCCCGCGGTGGCTCCGGCTGAGGCCGCCGCTCGCACGGCCGCGCTGACCGCCACGCTCACCCGGACCGCATCCCTCGCCCCTCCGGCCGCCGACCCGTTGGCCGCGGCGCTGGCGTGGAACGCCACCCTCGTGGCAGCTGCTCGCTGAGGGCTGCCGTCCCACCGCAGCGAGGGTGAGGCGGTTCCCCACAACAGAACGCGAAAACGAGAGGCCCGAGCTGCGTTCCGCGGCTCGGGCCTCTCGTTTCACCGGGTGGATCCGGGTTGCCGTGTGCGATGTCGCACCGGCCAGCGCCGGCTCAGCCGAGCATCCCCAGGGTACGGACGGACGCCTCGCGCGACGCGGCCGCATTGA
This sequence comes from Actinomycetes bacterium, assembly GCA_038322045.1. GTDB lineage: Bacteria > Actinomycetota > Actinomycetes > JBBQFP01 > JBBQFP01 > JBBQFP01. Next base: position 53,044 of record JBBQFP010000006.1, read on the forward strand.
GAGCGTCGCGGTCGGGGTCGGTGGAGCCATGCTCGCGCCACCACTGCTGGCCGGACTCGGGGAGCGTGTGGATCGGGTCGTAGTACTCGTAGCGGCGGGTCAGCGCGTCGGGGTCGGCCGTCTCGATGCCCGTGCGGTAGTTCTTCGTCCAGTACGAGATGCCGCGCTCGGTGTCGTACTCGGCAAGCTGGTGCACCCAGCGCTTGCCGACGAAGGGCACGTCGCAGACGATGCGCGGGGTCGCGAAGCCCGGCAGGTAGCCCATGATCGCGTGCTGGAGCCGCTGGGCCTCGGTGACGGAGACCCGCCAGTGCTCGCTGAACGGGATCATGTCGCACATGTAGAAGTAGTAGGGCATGATCCCGGCCTCGTCGAGGAGCGCGAAGCACAGGTCGAGCAGCGCATGGGGGTCGGTGTTGACCCCGTGCATGAGCACGCCCTGGTTGCGCACGTCGCGGACGCCGGCCTCGAGCATCGCCTTCGTCGCCTGGGCGACGAGCGGGGTGACGGACTGGGCGTTGTTGACGTGGGTGTGGATGGCCAGGTGCACGCCACGCGCACGAGCCACCGTCGCGAGCCGCTCCATGCCGGAGCGGACGTCGTCCTGCAGCCAGTGCTGAGGCAGGCCCATGAGGGCCTTGCTCGCCAGGCGGATGTCACGGATGTTCTCGATCTCGAGCAGCCGGGCGACGAACGCCTCGAGGTTCTTCCACGGCATGTTCGCCACGTCACCGCCCGAGACGACGACGTCGCGCACCCCAGGGGTGCTGCGCAGGTACTCGACCATGGCGCCGAGGCGGTCGACCGGCTTGGTGACGAACCGCAGCTTGTCGACGACCGGGGTCGACGTGCCGACGAGATCCATGCGGGTGCAGTGCCCGCAGTACTGGGGGCACGTCGAGAGGATCTCGGCGAGCACCTTCGTCGGGTAGCGGTGGGTGAGGCCCTCGACGGCCCACATCTCGTGCTCGTGCAGCGAGTCCCGGCTCGCGTGCGGGTGAGACGCCCAGTCGGTGCGTCGGTCGCTGAGCACCGGGAGCATGTAGTGACGCACGGGGTCGCCGTAGAAGGCGTCGGTCCAGCCCATGCCGTCGGCAGGTCCCTGGGGGACCATCGTGTTGATCATCTGCGGCGTCACGAGCATCGCCATCGTCGCCCGCTCGGCCTGGTCGCGCTCGAGGTCGGCGTAGAACCGGTCCTCGAGCAGGTCCCCCATGACGTTGCGCAGCTGGGCGATGTTCTTCACGCAGTGCGAGCGCTGCCACTGGACGTCGGCCCACTCGGCGGCGGTCACGTCGCGCCAGCCAGGGAGGCGTCGCCAGTCGGGCTCGACGAGGGCGTGCCGCTCGTACCGGTAGGGCTGCTCGAGCCGCTCGACCGTCGTGCCAGCCTGCAGGACGTCGATGCTCACGTCGGGACTCCTCACGGGGCGATGCAAAGGTGGTGCACGCCGTGCGGAGTGCGCCGGAGGCGCAGGGTCGGTCGCGCAGTTCCTCTACTGTACAGAAGAATGTTCGGCGGGCACAATGCGAAGCCGCACTTCTTGCGCTCGTGTCGTCCCCGGACGACAGATCCAGCCGTCTGACCGAAGGGACCCCGGTGTCCACTGCACCAGCCGCCGACCCGAGCTCGCCGGTGCCCGACGGGCGAGCCAGCTCGCCGGTGCCTGACGGGCGAGCCAGCTCGCCGGTGGGCCTGCACCGCGTTCTCGAGCCCGTCGGCTCCCTCCCACAGGCCGCCTGGCGGCTCGACACCAGCTCGCCGCTGGGCCCCGACGAGGTCGAGGTGGCCGTCGAGCGGCTCAACCTCGACGCCGCCTCGTTCCGTCAGCTGTGGACGGCGCACGACGGGGACGGCGAGGCCGTGCGAGCCGAGGTGCTCTCGATCGTCCGCACCCGGGGAAAGATGCACAACCCCGTCACCGGTTCCGGGGGCATGCTCATCGGGACCGTGTCGAAGGTCGGTCCTGACTCGCCCCTCGGGCTGTCCGTGGGCGACCGGGTCGCCACGCTCGTCTCCCTGACCCTCACCCCGCTGGTCATCGACGACGAGCTGGCCTCGTGGGACGGGGACTCCGAGCAGGTGCCCGCCCGGGGGCACGCCATCCTCTTCGGCCGGTCGATCGCTGCGGTGCTGCCCCCGGACCTGCCCGAAGAGCTCGCCATGGCCGTGCTCGACGTCTGCGGGGCGCCTGCTCTCACGAGCCGGGTCGTCGCCGAGCGCGTCCGTGAGGGTCACCCACCGGTCGTCGCCGTCATCGGCGGAGCCGGGAAGAGCGGGTCGTTGTCCCTCGCGGCGGCGCGAGCGGCGGGGGCGCGCCACCTCATCGGCGTCGTCCCCGTCGAGCGGGAGGCCGCCACCCTGCGCGCCTCCGGCCTCGCCGACGACGTCGCCCTCGCCGACGCCAGGGACCCGGTCGCGCTCAGCGGCGCGGTCGAGGCCGCTGGCGGCCCGGCCGACGTCACCGTGGTCTGCGTCGACGTCCCCGGTTGCGAGGGCGGCGCCATCCTGTCGACCGCCGCGGCAGGCACGGTGATCTTCTTCTCGATGGCGACGTCGTTCTCCGCGGCCGCCCTCGGGGCCGAGGGCCTTGCCGCCGATGTGACGATGCTCGTGGGCAACGGCTTCGTCCCTGGGCACGCCGCTCTCGCGCTCGACCTGCTACGCAGCAGCGACGGCGTCCGCGAGCTGTTCACCACCCGGCTGCGGCACGTCGAGGTCGCGCCGGCTCCTGCTCCCGGAGCGGCAGACTGACCCGGTGACCACGACCCTGCTCCGAGGTGGACGCGTCCACAGCCCCGCGGACCCGTTCGCCACCGCTCTCGTTGTCGAAGACGGCGTCGTCGTCTGGATCGGCAGCGACTCCGCCGCCGCGACCCAGGCCGACGGGATGGACTCCGTCGTCGACCTCGACGACGCGGTCGTGACGCCTGCTTTCGTCGACGCCCACATCCACGCGACCTCCACGGGCCTGGCGCTCACCGGTCTCGACCTCACGTCGACCTCCAGCCTCGGTGAGGCTCTCTCGATGGTCGAGGCTGCCGGACGCCGGCTGCGCGGGGGAGTGGTTCTCGGCCACGGCTGGGACGAGACCCGGTGGCCGGAGGGACGCCCGCCCTCCCGGGCCGAGCTCGACCGAGCCTCGTTCGGCGGGGTCGTCTACCTCAGCAGGATCGACGTCCACTCTGCCGCCGTGTCATCGGCCCTCGTCGCCGCAGTGCCTGAGGTGGTCGCAGCCGAGGGGTACTCATCCGATGGTCCGCTGCGCACCCAGGCCCACCACCTCGTGCGGCGCGCGGCGCTCGACTCCGTGACGCCGGCCCAGCGGCGGGCGGCTCACCGGGCCACCCGCGCGCGCGCCGCGTCGCTGGGGATCGCCCTGCTCCACGAGATGGCCGGCCCCGACATCTCCAGCGCCGAGGACCTCACCGAGCTGCTCGTCCTGGCCCGCGACGAAGCCGGCCCCGCCGTCGTCGGTTACTGGGGCGAGCCGGGGGGAGCCGAGCGCGCCCGTGAGCTCGGGGCCCTCGGTGCGGCGGGCGACCTCTTCGCCGACGGGGCCATCGGCTCCCGCACGGCTCACCTGCGCGTGGACTACGCCGACGCCCCAGGTCGCGGTCACGCCTACCTCGACGCCGCAGGGGTCCGCGACCACGTCGTCGCGTGCGTCGGGGCCGGGGTCCAGGCCGGCTTCCACGCGATCGGGGACGCCGCGCTCGACATCGTGCTGGCCGGCTTCACCGAGGCTGCGGACAAGGTGGGCGTGGCCGCCGTCCGTGCCGGACGTCACCGTCTTGAGCACGCCGAGATGCTCGACGCCATCATGATCGCCACGATGAGCGAGCTCGGCCTCTACGCCAGCGTGCAACCGGTCTTCGACGCCCTGTGGGGAGGGCCGAGCGGCATGTACGCCGCCCGACTCGGCACCGAACGCGGCACCTCGCTCAACCCCATCGCCTCGCTGGTCTCCGCAGGGGTTCCCGTGGTCTTCGGCTCCGACGCCCCGGTGACGCCGCTGGGCCCCTGGGAGGCCGTGCGTGCTGCTGCCTTCCACCGCACCCCCGAGCAGTCGGTGTCGGTGCGAGCCGCCTTCGCGGCGCACTCTCGTGCCGGCTGGCGCGTCATCGGCCGCGACGACGTCGGCGTCCTCGTCCCCGGTGCACCGGCGCACCTCGCGGTGTGGGACACCGGCGAGCTCACCGTCCAGACCCCCGACAGCCGTCTGGCAGCCTGGTCGACCGACCCCAGAGCAGCCGTCCCCGGGCTGCCCGACCTCACCCCAGGGGTCGCCGCACCAACCTGCCTGCGCACCTATGTCGACGGCGTAGCCGTCCACACCGTCGAAGGAGCACTCACGTGACCGGAAAGCTCGATCTCGACCCGGCGGTCGTGGCTCGCGCCCGAGCGCTGGCCGCCCGGGCCGCGCAGCCGGTCGTCGAGCTGGCCCGGACCCACAGCACGGTCTCCGTGGAGCGAGCGGTGCTCCGGCTGGCCGGCATCTCCGGGGCCGACGCCGAGGGGATCCCCTGGGCGAACCGGCTCGTCGACGCCGTCCGGGAGCAGGCGGGGCTCGAGCACGGCGTCGCGCTGCCGGTCGCCGCGGCGATGGCCCGCGAGAACGTCGGTGACGTCACCCTGCTCGCCCAGAAGGCCGCCTCGGGAGGCATCGGCTTCGACGTGCCCACCGGCGGCGAGCGGGAGGAGGCCTTGACGCTCTCGCGCACCCTGGTGGGGCGCGGGATCGGTCGCATCGACGCGGCACGGCGCGAGCGGGAGGCGATGGTCGCGCGGGTGGGCGACGCGCCGCGCACCCCCTGGATCTACCTCATCGTCGCCACCGGCGACATCCACGAGGACATCCCCCAGGCGAAAGCCGCTGCGCGCGAGGGCGCCGACGTCGTCGCGGTGATCCGTTCGACCGGGCAGTCCCTGCTCGACTACGTCCCCGAGGGAGCAACTCGCGAGGGGTTCGCCGGCACGTACGCGACCCAGGAGAACTTCCGACTCATGCGGGCTGCCCTCGACGAGGTCTCCGAGGAGCTCGGACGCTACGTGCGCCTGACCAACTACGCCTCGGGGCTGTGCATGCCTGAGATCGCCACCCTGGCGGGCCTCGAGCGGCTGGACATGATGCTCAACGACTCGATGTACGGGATCCTCTTCCGCGACATCAACCCTGTTCGCACGTTCGTCGACCAGCGGTTCTCCCGACAGGTCCACGCGCGGGCCGGCATCATCATCAACACCGGCGAGGACAACTACCTGACGACGGCGGACGCCATCGAGGCCGCGCACACCGTGACGGTCTCCCAGCTGCTCAACGAGCACTTCGCCAAGGAGGCCGGCCTCGAGGACTGGCAGCTCGGGCTCGGCCACGCGTTCGAGATCAACCCCGAGGTGCCCGACTCGTTCCGGCTCGAGCTCGCCCACGCGCTCCTTGCGCGGGAGCTCTTCCCCGCCGCCCCGCTCAAGTGGATGCCGCCGACGAAGCACATGACCGGCGACATCTTCCGCGGGTACCTCCTCGACGGGTTCTTCAACCTCGTCGGCGCCATGACCGGCCAGAGCATCCTCCTCGTCGGCATGATGACCGAGGCCGTCGTCACGCCTTGGCTCTCCGACCGCGACCTCGCCCTGGCCAACGTCCGCTACGTCATGGAGTCCGCCGGCCGGCTCGGGGAGGACTTCCACCCGGCGCACGACGGCGTCATCGTCACGCGGGCCCACCAGGTGCTCGGCGAGGCCGTGGACCTCCTCGAGCGCATCGTCGACGACACGCTTCTCGAGGCCATCGCCGACGGCACCTTCGGGATCATGAAGCGTCCCGCAGACGCGGGCCGTGGCCTTGACGGCGTCATCGTCACTGCCGAGGGCTACCACAACCCGGCGACCGAGATCCTCGAAGGAGCTTCCCAGTGAGCCACACCGGAAACGTCGTGCGCCCCTACGGCGACACCACCGGCGACGGCATGGTCCAGGTCTCCTTCACCCTGCCCGTGCCGGCAGGGGCGCGGGCCGACGGCGCAGCCGTGCAGCTCGCCCGCAAGATGGGGCTCGACCCCGCCCTCCTCGTGCACAGCAAGCCGATGGGCCCGGACTTCACGTTCTTCATCGTCTATGGGCGGGTCAGCCACCTCGTCGAGCTCGACAAGGTCGTCGTCTTCGAGCGGGAGTACCCGCTTCTGGCGCCGGCCGAGGTCAATCTCGCCGTGCGCTCGGTCATGGGTCGCCGGCTCGTCGTCCTCGGCGCCTGCATCGGTACCGACGCCCACACGGTCGGCATCGACGCCATCCTCAACATCAAGGGGTATGCGGGGGAGAAGGGGCTCGAGTACTACCGGGAGCTCAAGGTGGTCAACCTCGGCGCGCAGGTCTCCGTCCCGTCCCTCGTTGCCGCGGCGGTCGCGGAGAAGGCCGACGCGGTGCTCGTGAGCCAGGTCGTGACCCAGCGCGACGCCCACCTGCACAACGTCAAGGAGATGAGCGCCGCCTTCCGTGAGGCCTTCTCCGAGGACACGAGGCCGTTGCTCGTCGTCGGCGGTCCCCGCTTCGACCCCTTCATGGCGCAGGAGCTCGGGGTCGACCGGGTGTTCAGCCGTGGCACGACCCCGGCCGAGGTCGCCAGCTACCTGGCCCACGCCGCACTGCCCGGGGACGGCACGACCGCCCCGACGCCCGAGGAGGAGATGTCGGCATGACCGAGGCGAGCGCCACCGACCCGCGTACCGGCCTGCGCGTCAGGCACAGCCGCTACGTGCCCTACTCCCACGCTCACTACGGCGGTGACCTCGTCGACGGCGCCTACAGCCTGGCCCTTTTCGGCGACGTCGCCACCGAGGTGTGCATCCGCACCGACGGCGATGAGGGGCTCTTCGCCGGATACAGCTCCGTGGAGTTCCTCGAACCGCTGAGGGCTGGGGATGTCGTCGAGGTCGAGGCCGTCGTCACGAGGGTGGGACGACGCAGCCGAACCCTCGACCTCGAGGCGAGAGTGACGGCCCGGGCCAGGCCGGACCGCAGCGCGTCCGCGGCGGAGGTCCTCGAACCCCCGCTCGTCGTCACTCGCGCCACCGGCACCGTCGTCGTCCCGGCCGCGAAGACCCAAGAAATCTCCTGATCGTCACCGGGTCGCTGACCTGGATCGATGTGACGAACGCCCAGGTCAGAGGACCGTTGACACCGGCGGCGACGTCGATAGGTTTGCCGAGTCCACCACCAAGCCACAACCACGACAGCCCTCCTGCCGGAGGGGTGAGAACCCGGGACGCGGGGCGCCAGCCCCCCAGAGCCAGCCCGGGCGATCCCCCATGCAGACGGTGAGCCGGCGCGGTCACCGGTGCGACACGGACGGGGTCCCGGCCATCCAGTAGACAACGGGGACGTGCTCGCATCCGGCGGGTCCGTCTGCGGTCCGAAGGTTGGCCGGGCCTCTTCGTTCACGCAGCACTGCAGCCGAGCAGACACTGCGTCCAGGTCCAGCCTTCGCCGGCCTGCGCCGGACCTCACGCGGGGTCGAGCGGTGTCGGTTTGGCGCTGACCTAGAGTGGGACGCCTCTGCTCCGCTCGGCGAAGGGGTCCCGGCGTGCCGCTCGTCCAGCGCCCGGCGACGCGCGAGACGCCCGGGGCTGCGCCCCGCCCGGCCAGATCCGCCGTCCTCGGTCCCGGTGCGGCCGTGGCACCCGTCGCATGGGACCTCCGCCGACTCGCCGCCGCCATTGCCTCGGGCCTTCTCCTCGCGGGAGCGTTCCCACCGCTGGGCTGGTGGCCGCTCGCCCCGCTCGCGGTCGCCGTCCTCCGGCTGGTGCTGCGCGACGTCCCGCCACGCCGCGCGGCCGTCCTGGGGCTGCTCCACGGCCTGGCTTTCTTCCTGCCGCTGCTGCACTGGAGCAGCACATTTGTCGGGGCGTTTCCGTGGCTGGTGCTCGCCACGGCTGAGGCCGCCTATGTCGCGGGGTTTGCCGTCCTCGCGTCGCTCACGTCCCGGGCACGTCTGGCCCCAGTGTGGTTCGCCTGCCTGTGGGTGCTCCAGGAGTGGGTGCGCAGCCGATGGCCGTTCGGCGGCTTCCCCTGGGGGCGGCTCGCGTTCTCCCAGGCCGACGCGCCCACGCTCGCCCTCGCCCAGCTCGGGGGAGCGGTCCTCGTGTCCTTTGCCGTCGCCCTCAGCGGCGCACTCCTCGCGCAGGCCGTGTCGTCGGCGCCTCGCCGTCCGGGTCGGACGGTGGGCTCGCTCGCGGCGTCCGTCGCCGTCCTGGGTGCGGGGCTCGTCGTGCCCGCAGTGCCCGACGAGGGCCGAAGCGCGGTCGTCGCCCTCATCCAGGGCAACGTGCCGCGGCTGGGCCTGGACTTCAACGCCCAGCGCGAGGCGGTGCTGCGCAACCACGTCGAGGCGACCCTCGCCCTGGCCGACGACGTCCGTGCCGGACGCCGGCCCCAGCCGGACCTCGTCGTGTGGCCGGAGAACTCCTCCGACGTCGACCCGTTGGCTGACCCTGGTGCGGCCACGCTCATCTCGTCGGCGACGGATGCCATCGGCGTCCCGGTCCTCGTCGGGGCGGTGCTCGACGGCCCGGGGGAGAACCTGAGCAACGCCGCGATCGTGTGGCGTCCCGGGACCGGGCCGGGGGAGCGCTACGTCAAGCGCCACCCGGCGCCGTTCGCCGAGTACATCCCTTTGCGACCGGTGGCGCGGCTGTTCTCCGCCGACGTCGACCGGGTGGCCCGGGACTTCGCACCCGGTCGGTCCGTCGAGGCGCTGCCCATGGGCCCGGCCAAGGTCGCCGACGTCATCTGCTTCGAGGTGTCCTACGACGGCCTCGTCCGCGACGTCGTCCGGGCCGGGGGGGACCTCGTCGTCGTCCAGACGAACAACGCGACCTTCGGGAGGTCCTCGGAGTCCGAGCAGCAGCTGGCGATGTCTCGGCTGCGTGCCGTCGAGCACGGCAGGTCGGTGCTGGCGGTGTCAACGAGCGGCGTGAGCGCCGTCGTGCGGGCCTCGGGCACGGTCGCGGCCCGTTCTGCGATCTTCACCCGCGACGTCATCGTCGAGCGGGTAGCCTTGCGCCGCTCGCAGACGTGGGCGACCCGCGCGGGGGACTGGCCGGAGGCCGTCCTCGCCGGGCTGGGGGTGGGCGCGCTGGTCGCCGCTGTGGCGCTGCCCGGCGCAGAAGGAGGACGGCGTGGCTGGGTACGACGACGGGTCGCGGGGCTCCGCGGACGCAGCGAGGCCTGAGCTCGGCCGGACCCTGGTGATCATCCCGACCTACGACGAGGCGCTCAACCTCGAGAAGATCGTCGGGCGCGTGCGGGCGGCCGCTCCCGAGGTCGACGTCCTCGTGGCCGACGACGCCAGCCCGGACGGGACGGGCGCGATCGCCGACCGGCTCGCCGCCGCCGACGACCACGTCCACGTGCTGCACCGCCGAGGCAAGGAAGGGCTCGGAGCGGCATACCTCGCGGGGTTCGCATGGGGCATCGAGCGCGGCTACGGCGTCCTCGTCGAGATGGACGCCGACGGCTCGCACCCGCCGGAGACGCTCCCGCGGCTGCTCGACGCGCTGCGCGGCGCCGACCTCGTCCTGGGCTCGCGGTGGGTGCCTGGGGGAGAGGTCGTCAACTGGCCTGCCTCGCGCAAGGTGCTCTCACGCGGGGGTAACACCTACACCCGGATCATGCTCGGCCTGCCGCTGCGGGATGCCACCGGCGGGTTCCGGGCGTTCCGCGCCGAGCTGCTCCAGCGCCTTGAGCTCGGGGGTGTCGAGTCTGCCGGGTACTGCTTCCAGGTCGACCTCGCCTGGCGGGCGGTGCGCAGCGGGGCCACCGTCGTCGAGGTGCCGATCACCTTCGTCGAGCGCGAGGCCGGGGTCAGCAAGATGAACCAGGCGATCGTCGTCGAGGCGCTCTGGCGGGTGACCCAGTGGGGCGCCCAGCACCGCTACGCCCAGGCTCGGCAGGCGCTGGCGCGACGGAGGCGCCCGGCCCGGTAAGCGGCAACCGACCCCGAGGAGCCAGGCTCGGCGACCGGGTCTCGACGCCGTAGGCCGCAGGCGAGCGTCCGAGCACGTGCAACGGGCCGGGCAGCTGGTCGGCTGCCCGGCCCGTTGGCCGTCCTGAGGGTGTGGCTCGAGCGGTGGGTCAGGCGCTCTTGCGCTGCGGTGCCGCGGGACCCGAGCGCAGGACCTCGAGCCGCTCTGCGAGCAGCTCTTCGAGGTCCGCGATGCTGCGGCGCTCGAGGAGCATGTCCCAGTGGGTTCGGGCATGCTTGCCGGGCTTCGCCTCGGGCCGGTCGGTGTTGACGCGGAGCGACTCGGCGCCGCAGACGCGGCAGTCCCAGGTCGCGGGCACCTCTGCCTCGACGGAGAACGGCATCGAGAACCGGTGACCGTCCGAGCAGACGTAGGTGACGTCCTGGCGAGGCGCAAGCTCAGCACCTCGATCGGTCTCATAGCTCGTCGTGCCGAGCCGTGAGCCGCGCAGTGCTCGCTCGCTCATGATCTCCTCCAGGGTAAGATGCGGGATGCCCGTTCCAACGGCCGCGATGGGGCAATGATTCCCGCGCGCCACCAGGGCCACACCTCGACCACGTCACCGCCGCGGCCGCGACGTCGGCCAGCCACTGCCCCGTGAGGAGTCCTGTGTCCCGTTCCGCAAGCGCGCTGGTGCCTATCGCCGTCACCCGGCTCGGCCTGGGCCTGTGGATGCTCGCCCGTCCGGGAGACCTGTCCCGGCTGCTGAGGCCGCAGGGCAGCTCCGAGGGCTCAGGAGGCTGGCTCGGGCGCATGCTGGGTGCCCGCGAGGTTGCCCTCGCCTTCGGCACCCTCGCCGCGGTCTGGCAGGCCGATGAGACACCCGGCGCACATCGGTCGTGGGCTCTGGCCGGGATCATCGCCGATGCCGGTGACGTCGCAGCACTGTCCGTCGCGGCGCGCAGCGGCGAGGTCCGCCCAGGCCTCGCCGCGCTCGGGGCGGGCGCCGCCGTCGTCAGCGTCGCACTTGCCGGTGGGGCGCTCCGACGCGGCTGAGCCCGGCTCGGTGGGCGGGGCTTGCTCAGCTACCCGCCGACGACCAGCAGGGCCGAGAGAGCCCTGACGGCGGCACCGCGTCGCGAGGTAGCCTGCCCGCGATGCGGCAGTTCACGCCGCTCGTGGCGCCTGACGACACGACGGGGGACGACGATGCCCGACACCGAGCGCGATGCCGGTCCGCCTGCACCCGCAGGAGGCTCGGCATCGGGGTCCCTGGTGACGCTCCTCGGGGTGGACGGTGGCCCGGGGTTCGAAGGCCGCATGCTGGGGTCGAAGTCCGGGCCGACGGGCGGCCTGGAGAGCGCGGCGGTGTCGACCGAAGAGGCCGCGGTGTCCCTCCTCGACGGCCAGCGGGTCTGGGTGCAGATGCCGACGGCACAGGGCGGCGTCCGCATCGTGGAGATGCTCGCTGCGAGAGCCTCCGCCGGCCAGCTTGACCTGACGATGATCGCTGTGCTGGTCGACGAAGGACGTCGCCGGGCCCCCCGCATCCCCGACAGCGAGCCGGCGAAGGTCTCGCGCGTCGGCACCGAGGTCACCGGGCGGACCGTCGACCTGTCACGGACCGGCGCGCGGATCCTCCTTGACGAACCCGTCGCGCTGCGCCTCGACGAACGACTCGACCTCGTGCTCGGAGCGGACACCGCGCTGCCTCTGCGGACCCAGGCGCGAGTCAGCCGGGTGGGCCCCATGAGCGGTGAGGTCGCTGTCGCCTTCGTCGTCATCAGCACCGACACCTCGACGCGACTGGACCGCAAGGTGCTCACGAGGGTCGCCGAGCTCGCTCATCAGCGTGAGAGCGCCGAGTGACGGGCCTCCGGGAGATGCGGTACTGCGTTCTAGTGGACAAGAACGCAGTACCGTAGGTACTCCCCTCGCAAGGCAGCCGCGCCCCGGCGCCGGGGCGCGGCAGGCCGAGCTGCCGCAGTGCCGCGAGCTACGCGATCTCCGGTGTGACGCCGGCCTCGTCGAGGATGTCGCCGAGCCCGTGGGCACGCGCCGCCGCGAGCAGCAAGTCCTGGCACCCTGCTGAGTCGCTCGCCGCCTGCAGCCCCTCCGGGGTGGCGACGACAACGCCTTCCCTCAGCACGAGGACGCCGTCGATGCCGAGGTCGTCCGAGGACAGCCGGAATCCGCGGTAGCCGAGCACCGGTCGCTGCGCGTCGTCGGTCGCGGTGAGGCCGCCGGCGAGCGACTGCGCAACAGCGAAGGCCACACCCGCGGCCTCGGCGTCGTCCAGCGTCAACTCCGGGTTGGGCAGGCCGGAGAAGACGAGCAGCTCTGCAGCGATGGACATGGCCGCTCCTCTAGGGGGTCTTGGGGCCGACGATGTGGACGGCGGCGCCGTGGCAGACGCAGAAGAAGCCGCAGAACTGCGTGTACGGGCCTCGTGCCGCCGTCGAGGGATCGGTGATGACGTTGCCTGCGCTGTCCCTGTCCGTCGCGGGCGTCCCCCCTGGCTTGTGCGACCACGTGCCACCGGAGTCGAGGCGGTACCAGTGGTAGTCCCTGTTCGGCCAGACGACGAGGGCGACGGGGTGGCAGCAGCCGACGCACGTGGGAGCGGCCGTCGGCGACAGCCCGTCCGACACCGCGCCTGCGCTGGCATCCGTGCAGTCGCTCAGGCTGACGATCGGGCGCCCCGAGGCCTGGCCGGGCTGGGCGAAGGTGCGGTTCGGGATGTCGGTGGCGTAGTTGTAGCAGTTGTCGTTCTTCTGGACAGACCGCCGGTCGAGCTGCTTGGCGACGGTGGAGCCGTCGTTCCAGTAGTCCGGCTCGAAGACCGGTTGGCAGCGCAGCGGCGTCGGCGGGGCGACCAACCGTTCCACCGCCGCGTCGATGCTCCCGGCGATGGGACTGGGCCACTGGGACGCCGTCTCGAGCGGGTAGCCGTCGTCGATCCGGTGGGTGGCGATGTCGAAGCGCACGTAGCGCGATCCGGAGAACAGGTACAGCTTGCCGTTGCCCCAGTTGACCGCGGCGTCGACGCCCGAGGGGAACACGCCCGGCCAGTCGGGCGCGATAGCGCGGGGGAAGCCGGGGTCCATCGCGTCCGCCGCGATGTCGTAGCTCACGTACTCGCTGCCGAGGAAGAAGAACGCCTTCCCGTTGCCGACGTTGACCGCGGCGTCGACGCGCGGGAACGGCATGGCGCCCCAGTGCCCGAGGATGTCCAGCGGGTAGCCGGCGTCGACGGTGTTGTTGTTGGCGAGGTCGATCCGGACGTACCTGGTGCCGGAGAAGAGGTAGACCTTGCCATTGCCCCAGTTGACGCCGGCGTCGACGGTGGGGAACGGCAGGTTGACCCATCCCCCGGGCAGGTCGCGCGGGTAGCCGTCGTCGATCCGGTCGTCGCCGACGTCGTAGCGGACGTATCGGCCACCGAGGAAGAAGTACGCCTTGCGGTCGCTCACCGGTCCTCCCGGGCGGCTCGGCCGGGTCGAGGTCACCCGAAGCTCGGGAGCACCTGCCCGCATGTGCAGTCAGTCACGCCGAGAGGTGGGGGGTCAAGAGGTGCCCGGCGCGTCGGTCCAAGCCCTCGCCCTCGCCGCCCGAGACACCAGCAGCGCCAGGCCCCCGCCTAGGGCGATCGCGATCGCGTGGCCGACGTCGGTGAAGTTCGGGCTGACGATGAGCGGCCCGACCCAGAACACGACGTTCGCCAGTGCGTACCAGCCTCGCCAGCGCCGAGGGACCTGGAGAATCAGCAGCCCGGACAGGCAGGCGAGCCCATAGCTCACCCCGACGTCAGGGTCGTCAGCGACCGCCCTGGGGACCCACCCGTGCCAGATCCCGGTGAAGAGCAGCACCCCAACGGCGAGGGTCGCAGTGAAGTGGCCGAGGAACGCGGCGAACACCGTGGCGGACCTGCCAAGCCACCGCTGTCCTGCGGCATAGCAGACCATGAGCCACGGGACGATCCAGAGCCCCGCGATGTGCGACACCACGAAGGCGCTCACCAGCAGGACCGAGAACGGGTGCTCGCGAAGGTTGACGAGATTGGTGCTCGACCGCAGGACGACGTCGTGATGCACCGACTCGGGCGCCAGCTGCAGGACGACGGCGACGGCGACGACCAGGCCCCCGTAGGCCATCGCCAGGTCGCTCGCCCTTACCAGGTGTGCACCCTGCCGCAGCAGCTCCCGCCACCCGACGACCGGACCCGCTGTCGTGCTCATCGCGCCTCCACCAGCACGGTCATCAGCTCCTGCTCGGTGAGCACGACAGGGTTTCCCCGCATGCTGCTGGAACGCATGGCCAGCGGCACCGCGGTGGCGGCATCGGCGTCCGTCAGTGTGAGGCCGCTGATGTCGAGCAGGGCGACCGTCTGCCGCACCCAGTCGATCCCGGCCTCGGCAGGCGCGTCGGACCGACCTGTCAGCAGGGCAGCCACCTGGTCGTAGCGCTCGAGCGCAGGGTTGTCAGGTTCGCGCTCGCGCAGAGCACGCACGTTAGCCGACATGACAGGTGCGAGCAGCGCCGCGCAGACCATGCCGTGGGGGGCGCCTGTCATGCCGCCGACGACGCCGGCGAGCCCGTGCACCGCCCCGAGCTTCGCGTTGGCCAGCGCCAGGCCACCGAACAGTGCGCACAGGGCCAGGTCCGAGCGCGCCGTCAGGTCGCTGCCGTCCTCGTAGGCGGCGCGCAGCCCGCGGGAGGCGCGCCGGAGCCCCTCGACGGCAAAGCTGTCAGTGAGTGGGTTGGCGTAGGGCGAGACGAACGGCTCGAGGCACTGCGTCAGCGCGTCGAGGCCGCTGCTGGCCGTGACCCCGGGCGGTGAGCTGAGCGCAAGGGAAGGGTCGACGAGCGCGACCCTCGGCAGCATGTGCGGGCTCCGCATGCTCACCTTGACCCTGCCAGCGGTGAGGACGGCGTTCGCCGTCACCTCCGCACCGGTCCCCGCCGTCGTGGGGACCGCCAGGTAGGGCAGCGCGGGCGCCGAGAGCGGACGGCCGGCACCCACCCCCTCGACGTGGTCCAGGGCCGACCCGCCGTTGCCGAGGAGTGCCGCGACCGCCTTGCCGAGGTCGAGCACGCTGCCTCCTCCGATGCCGACGACGACGTCGACGGCGGCCTCTCGCGCCCGGGCGGTCACGGCGTCGGTCAGCTCGACCGTCGGCTCCCCCGCCACCTCGACGAGCTCGCAGTCGCCGGGGATCTCGTCGAGCAGCGAGCCGAGTCGCCCGGGTGACCGGCCCACGCACACGAGCGGACGAGCGCCGAGAGCGGCCACCCGGGCGGGCAGGTCTCGAGAGGTCCCGACGCCGAAGACGACCGCGGCCGCGGTGGCGAAGGTGAAGGGCGCGGGCGAGGGCGTCATCGCGTCATCCTCCACCCGGGCCAGGCTCGCCCATCGCCCGGATCGACGTCTCACCCGAGCAGAGGGGAGGATGCTTCCCATGCCGCGACCTCGGAGCCGCCGTCCCGCCCGAGCCGGCGCCTGCCTGCTCGCCCTCGTCACCGCCGGCGCTCTGGGCCTGCCGGCCGCTCACGCCGACGACCCCGCTCCCCCGGTGCCGCCGTCCACCCCGACGCCTGTGCCGGCGCCGGAACCCGTGCCGGACCCGACTCCCCCTCCCGTCCCGCCGTCGCCTCCGGGGGTCGTGACCCGGGGTGGCCCCGTCCCGGCCGGCGTCGAGTGCCGGACACCGGACCCCCGTACCGAATCCCAGGCCTGCATCATCGGCAGCTCTCGCAGGGGACGGCCGATCGTCGCCGTGCGGCAGGGACCTGCCCTCGCGGCGAAGGTCGTCGTCGTCGTCGGGCAGATGCACGGGACCGAGACCACCGGGCCCGTCGTCGTCGACGAGCTGCGCCGTCACCGGATCAGCGCGGCCGGCACGGTGTCGTTGTGGACGGTGGCGACGATGAACCCTGACGGCTCGGTTGCCCGGAGCCGGTACAACGCTGCAGGCCTCGACCTCAACCGCAACTTCCCCTACGGCTGGGCGCCCCGGGCGCGGGGGCTCGGCTGGTCGGGTCCGGGGCCGCTCTCCGAGCCCGAGACGCAGGCGATGGCGCGCTTCCTCACCTGGGTGCGGCCCGACCTCCTCGTCAGCTACCACGGCTACCTCAATGCCGTCGACACCGAGGGGGGCGGCCTGCGGGCCCAGCGGGCAACGAGCTACGGGCGGTTGACCTCGCTGCCGGCGCGCGCGGTCGGCTGCGACGGCCCGTGCCACGGGACGATGACGAGCTGGGTGAGCGCCACCAGCCCCGTGCGTGCCATCGCGTTCACCGTCGAGACGCCGCGCGGACGCAACCCCGTGCGCCTGTGCCGCGTGCCGGGTCACGCGGGGTGGCGCACGGTCGCCGCGTGCGGCGCGGACGCCGTCCTCGCCCTGGCCGCGGGCACCTGAGGACTGCCCTCCGCTCGACGTCCACCTGCCCGCCGCAACGTGCCCTGACGACGGATGCCTGGCACCGGCCGTCAGGGATCGGGTGCCAGGCGTCCGGCGTCGAGAGACCTACGGCAGCAGCATCGGCCGCGTCCCGGGCCGGACGACGCGCTCACGCACCTGTGCCGGTGCCGCGGTCTTCGCGCTCGCCGCCGCGGCCGTGGAGAACGCCGGCTGGTCCTGGGCGCACTGGGTGCCCACGGCCGGGAGCCTGAGGTCGACGAGGTAGGCCTCGACGGCCGCGTCGGTGCACCGGGAGTTGTAGCCGTCGGCGGGGTAGCCGTCGTAGGCGGTGTGCCCGTCGCCGTTCATCGTGAGCAGCCTGGCGTTGCCGAGCTGCTTCACGAGGCGGACCGCCTCCTGGTACGGCGTCGCCGGGTCGTAGCGGGTGCCGACGACGAGGGTCGTCGGTGCGTTGGCCGCACTGCGCCACGGCCCGGTGAACGGGTTCGCGGCCTTGATGGGGTAGAGGCCCCAGGCCAGCTCGGAGTACCCGTGGTTCCAGTACGCGTGCGGGTAGTCGCGGTACGACGCCTCGCCGGCCCGCAGGAAGGTCCTCACGTCGCGCGGATACCGCTGCTCGTCGGCACTGAGGAGGAAGTACCGGTCGGTTCCTGGGCTGAAGCTGCCGTCTTCGTTGCGCCCGAAGAAGCTGTCGGCGATGTCCCGGATGCCGGCACCGTCGCCCGCGTCGAGCTGCGCCAAGGCGGCGGCGAGCTCGGGCCAGAGGAACTTCGCGTACATGCCCTGACCGAGGGCGGCCCGGACGTCGTCGCCGTTCACCGGTCGTCCCCGATCGGCGCCTGCGGCGAGGTACGCCTCGACGGTGAGCAGCGAGCGACTCGCGTGGCCGACGAGGGACCGGACGTCCCACTCCTCCAGACCAGGCGCCGCCCAGCGGTCACCCACGCGTGCCGTCGCCTCCACGAACGATGACGCAGCGTCGCCGAAGGCCGAGCGGGAGGCGTCCCACGATCTGCTCATGCCCGGCAGGCTAACGACCTCGTCGCGTCAGCCGCGCTGAGTCCCCGCCTGCCCACGACCCCCACGCACGAGGTCGGCCAGCGCCCAGGCGAGCACGGCGAGGAGGACGATCGCCGCTCCGGCCATCGTCCCGGCGCCCCCGGTCGTCAGCGCCGTCCCCGCTCCCCCGCCCACGACCCAGCCGATCTGGAGCACCGTCTCGCTGCGGGCGAAGACCGACGAGTGCGCTGACTCCTCGACGTCGCGCTGGACGATCGCGTCGGAGGAGAGCTTGCCGAGCGTCTGGGCCAGCCCGGCGACGAGCGCGGCGAGCACCACGGTGGGCAGCGAGTACAGGAGGGCGGCCAGGACAGCGGCTCCCGCGGCGGCGCCGAGGACGAGCCGCACGATGAGCTCGGGCTCGCGGTCGCGCAGCGTCGCGCCGAGGACCGTTCCGAGGAAGGTGCCGAGGGCGGCTCCAGCGATGACGACGCCGAGGCCCACGGTCGGCCGAAGATCCGCGAGCGGGTGCGTGCGCAGGTGGAACGCGAAGTACAGCGTGAGGAACCCCGAGAAGGCCCGCAGCACGGTGTTGACCCGCAGGGCGGTGACGAGCACGTGCGGCATGCCTCGCAACCTCGAGGCGGAGCGGACCGTGCGCCCGCCGAGCGCCCCGCGGGGTGCGCCCGCGGCGGTCGGGTCGACCGACCGCTCGCCCGCGGCCGAGTCGACGCGCCGGGGCAGCCGGATGGACTGCGCCGCGCCGACGGCGAGGACCGCCGCGGCGAGCCGCAGGGTCCACTCCGCGCTCGTCAGGTAGGCCAGCCCGACGCCCAACGGCGCGGCGAATGAGCTCGTCAGGACGCCCGCGAGTGCCACCCGTGAGTTCGCCTTGACGAGCGGCACCTCGTCGGGCAGGACCCTGGGCACGCCGGCCTGCCGGGTGACGTTGTAGGCCTTCGACAGCACGAGGACTCCGAACGCCGCCGGGTAGAGGCGCAGGGCGTCGCCACCGCCGGCCAGCGCGGTGGAGATCACCAGGGCGAACCCGGCGCGCCCGGCGCAGGTGCCGGCCAGGGCCCATCGGCGTCCGTGCCGGAACCGGTCGAGGACCGGACCGATGACCGGGGCCATGAGGACGAAGGGCACCATCGTCGTCAGCAGGTACAGCGCGACCCGGCTGCGGGCCTCACCGACGGGAACCTGGAAGAACAGCGTCCCGGCGAGCGCCGCGGCGACGAGCGCGTCGCCCGCTGCGCTGACCGCGTGGAGCTCGATGAGCCGGTTGAGCCCGGACTCCCCGGCGCCGTCCGCGTCGATGGCGACCCTCGTCCGGGCCGCGAGCCGGCGCACAAGCCGGACGATGGCGATCGCCGTCCACCACAGGGAACGGGCCAGCGACTCGACCCCCCGGCGCGCCTCTCGGACGCCGTTGCCCAGGGCGCTGCGCGAGCTCGTGCCCTCGCCCGCGTCAGGGGGGGCGTCGGGCGTCATGGGGACATCCTCGCGCGTGCACGGGCCCGGCGTGACGTCCTCCGCCGAGGTGCAGACGAGGCGCCGCGCGGCTGCCTCAGGCCGCTGCCTCGAGCGCCGCAGCGAGCTCATCGACCAGGGGCAGCTGTCCGGCACCCACCTTGACCCGCGCCTCGGCCAGCGGGAACCAGCCACCCCTGTCCACCTCGGGGATCTCCAGGCTGCGCCCGCTGCGGGGCGGCCACTCGATGACGCAGGTGTTGCTCACCAGGGCGTCCGGGTTGACGTCGTACTCCGCTGTCCAGGCCAGCACGACCTTGCCGCTGCGGAGCCGAACAGGGACGAGGGCGTCGAGTCCCACATCTGGCGGAAGCGAGAAGCCGGTCTCCTCCTCGAGCTCGCGCAGCGCCGCGACGAGAGGGTCCTCATCTGCGTCGAGCTCGCCCTTGGGGATGCCCCAGCTGCCGTCGTCGCGGTCGGCGAAGTAGGGGCCACCCGGGTGGACGAGGAAGACCTCGAGCCCCCCGGTTCGTGCGCCTCGTCGCCACAGCAGCACTCCTGCGCTCGTCCTCGGGCGTCCTGCTCCGACCACGTCACGACCTCCTTGCCGTCGTTGTTCCAGCGCCGGGACGGTCGTGAACCTTCCCGTCGCCTCAAGTTCCGAAGCGACGACGTCGACAAAAGGTGCACACCGATGCGTGACCGAGGAGACCCCATGACGCAGCCCGACGTGGCTCCCCTGATCGTCGACCCCGCCGTGCCGGCCCGCGACGCGTCACGGCTGCGCGTCGCGACACCGGTCGACGTCGAGCGCAGCCCGCAGTCGCAGGCCCTCATGGGACTCGGCTGCGCCCTCACCGGCTACCTCGTCACAGCCCTCGGCATCGGCGCGGCCAAGCTCTCCCCTCCCATGGTGCTCGGCGCGGTCGTCGCTGCCGCCGTCCTCACGTGGGCGTGCGTCGAGGTGTCACGCACCGTGCGCCACCACCTCGCCGAGGCCGCCCGTCGTCGCTGGGACGGCCACGTCGCCGACGTCACCGCGTGGGACTCGACCTCCCGCGGGCTCATCAGCCTGGCTCTCGAGCACCTCGGCAGCCCAGGTGCGACCTGCGAGCCGGTCCGCGACCCGAAGGTCTGGGAGGTCGCCTCGCTGCTCCGGCGCCGGGAGCTGGTCCTCCACGACGCCTCCGCTGACCAGTCGGAGGCCCAGCGCCTCATCGACGCTGCCCGCGACCGGGTCTGGGCGCTGCGCGAGCTCGCCGCCTGACCAGCCTCGTCCCGAGCCGCACGTCCCGCCCCGGCCTTCTCGACCGGGGCGCCCGGCTGCGGCTCAGCGGTGCCGGGTGTCACCTCCAGCCCGCAGGGCGCTGCGGAGGTCGCTGACCTTCGCGTCGCGGCTCGTCAGCGGCACGAGGCCGAACTGGCGCTCGATGGTCGCGAGGATCGACGTCGTGTCGTGGGACTGGTGGTCCACGCCGGAGCGACGGAAGCCGCCGCCGACGACGAGCGCCGGGATCCGGGTGCCGGGGCCGAACGCGTCGGACGGGCCCGAGGCGAACGACCGTGGCTGCCCTGGTGGGGCGACGTGGTCCCACTGGCCCCCGAACTCGTCATACGTGACCACAACGAGCGTGTCCTTGGCCGCCGGGCCGCTCATCGTGGCGTGCAGCAGGTCGACGAGGTGCCGCTCGCCGTTCTCGGTGCTCGCGTACCCCGGGTGCTCGTTCTCCGCGCCGACCGGCTTGACGAACGAGACGGCGGGCAGCGTCCCGGCGCGGGCGGCGGCGAGGAACTCCGACTCGTCCTTGAGGTGTGCGCGTCCGGGCATGCCTGGCGCGTAGGCCTGGAAGTAGTTGAGCGGCTGGTGGTGGTACTGGAACAGCGGATCAGGTGTCCCGGCATCGGCCTGGTTCCAGCCCCCGGCGTACCAGGCCCACGAGACGCCCTTGGCCGAGAGCCGGTCGCCGATGTTGGCCTGGTAGAAGGGCTTGGAGGGGTCTACGTCGTTGATCCCGGGGAGCACGTTGGACCCGCCCGCGCTCGGCTGCCACGACGGCTGCATCGTGTTGACGGCGTAGTTGCCGCACGCGCGGCTCCGAAGCGTCGTCGCCAGCCCGCAGGCCTGGGTCAGGACGGCGTCGTTGTAGGTCGCGCCCAGCAGCGGGCGGTAGAGCGGGTAGCCGGCGTTGGGGAACCCCGCGGGGTCCAGGACGCTGTTCTTGCCGGACGGCACCGGAGCCTGCGAGGTGTCCCACGCGGGTGCTCGGGCCGCGACGAGGAACTGGTGGTTGAGGAACGAGCCCCCGAACGCCGCCTGGAAGAAGTTGTCGGCGATGACGTAGTTGGGCGCACTGTCGCTGTGGAGGTACTTGTACACCGGCAGGGCGGTCGTCTCGTAGTGGCCCTGGGTAAGGCCGACGGCGTCGCTGCCCGTGGAGTACCTGTCCTGCTTCCCGCCGTCGAGCTGGTACTGCTCCTGGTAGAAGCGGTGGACGAGGTCGCGGGTGCACCCGCCTGGCAGGCCCTGCGGGTCGCCCTTCTGCACGCCGGTGGGCGCGTAGCGGGTCGACGGTGCGCAGGTGCGGTCCTCGGGCCGGACGTAGTCGGTGATCCGGAACGGTGCGCTCGAGGCGAAGTGGCTGTCGTAGGCGATGCCGTTCGGGGTGACGCCCGAGCACCGTGGGGTGAGCAAGCCCGGGTGCACCGTGCCGTCGAGCCAGGTGACGCTGGCCGTCGTCGTCACGAGGTTGGCGTCGTTCTGCAGCAAGCAGCGAATCGGCCGGCCCACCTGGTCGACCTGCGTGGTCCCCGCTCGCGCCGAGGAGAGCCCGCGCACGCGGTGGTTCGCGACCTCGCCCCAACCCCCGTAGAGGTTGTCGAAGCTGTGGTTCTCCTCGTAGATGACGACGAGGTGCTTGTAGCCACCCATGGGGCCCGGGTTCGGTCGGGAGGACCGGGATCCGTCAGCGGCCCCGGCGGCACCGATGCCGGCGATGGTGAGGCACGCCGTCGCGAGGACCGCCGAAGCGGTCGTCGTGCCGAGTCTGATGCTGCGTCGCATGAGCGGCTCCCGGGTCGAGGTCTGGACGCGCGCGACGTTAGACCCGGTTTGTCCTGCGGCGATAGCCCTCTGCGGCGATAGCCCCCCTGCGTCGTCGTCCCTGGAGGGCCGGTGGCAGGGCGCGGTCAGCCGCAGACGTCGAGCGCGAGGAAGGCGAGCGCGCGGGCGGCCAGCGCCACCTCGGCCAGGGGGACCGACTCGTCGGGGCCGTGCGCGAGCCGGGTGTCGCCGGGTCCGTACTGCAGCGTCGGCACCCCCCCGGTGCTGACCATGAGGCGCAGGTCGCTGCCGTAGGGCGCCGCCCACGTCTCCTGCGTCGCTCCCCCGGCGGCCCGGTGCGCGTCGGCCATCCGCTCGATCAGGTCGCTTCCCTCTGGGAGGGCACCTGGGGCGAACTGCCCGCCCCACCACTCCACGGCGACCGGATGCTCCTTGAGCCACGGGTCGCTGTCGCAGACCTCGGCGACGGCGAGCTCCAGCGACGCGCGGGCGTCCTCGACCGGCTCCCCGAGGGCGACGCCGAGGCGCCCCTCGGCGACGAGGACGTCGGGCACGGACGACGCCCACGACCCGGCGCTCACCATGCCCACGGAGAGGGGGTAGGGCAGCGTCCAGCGGTCGACGAGCGGGTCGCGCCGGGAGTTGCGCCGGGACTCCAACGCGCCCAGCGCCTCCCAGAACGGCCAGAACTTCTCGATGGCGCTGACGCCGGAGAGGCGTCGCGAGGCGTGGGTGGCCAGGCCGCGCACGGTGAGCCGGAAGGTCAAGGCACCCGCGTTGGCGGGCACGAGGTCGAGGCTCGTCGGCTCGGGGATGATGCAGGCGTCGGCGCGCCAGCCGCGGTCGAGCAGGGCGTAGGTGCCCATCCCGCCGTCCTCCTCGCCCTGGACGCTGGCGAGGAGGACGTCGCCCTGGAGGCGGGCGCCGCTGCGCCGCAGGGCGGTGATCGCCCAGACCGCGGAGAGCAGCCCGCCCTTCATGTCGCACGCCCCACGGCCGTAGAGCTGGCCGTCGCGGATCGTCCCCGAGAACGGGTCGTCGGCCCACGTGGCGCGGTCGCCCTCGGGGACGACGTCGATGTGGCCGTTGAGCATGAGGCTCGGTCCCTCGCCGGTGCCGGGCAGGCGGCCGACGAGGCCCCAGGCCTCGCTGCGCTCGACCTCCATGCCAGGGAAGTCCGGACGCGACTCGAGCTCGCGCAGCGGCACCTGCCAGTGGTCGACCTCGAGGCCGTCCCTGGCCAGCTCGGCGGCGAGCGCGGCCTGGGCGGAGCTCTCGACGTCGGTGCCGCCGACCGAGGGGGCGCGCACGAGCTCGACGAGGCGCTGGGTCATCTCGGCGACCGAGCCGTCGATCTCGTCCAGGACTGCCGCTCGCCGGGGGTCGCTCGTCATGGGCCGGAGGGTACCGGCCGAGACGCGGCACGACCTGTCTCGTCCACAACCTGGCTCGGCATCCCCGCGACCGTATGCTCCGGCCATGGTCGCCCCGCCCCGCCTCCAGCGGCTGTCGGTGTCCGAGGCGGTCGAGCGGTTCGTGCTGTCCCTCGACCTGGCGGTGGCAGGACAGACGCTCTCGGCGGTGACCCGCGAGAACTACGCGCGAGACCTCGCCGAGCTCGTCACCCTGGCTGAGGACCTGCGTGGCGAGGGCGTCGTCCTCGACGACCTCACCGCAGAGGACGTCGACCTTGTCGTCCTCGCTTACGGCCGTCGGCCCGACGGGCGCTTCAGCCGAGCGGGGGCCGGCGGGCGTACGCGTGGCGCCGGCGCGCAGGCCCGCTTCCGCAACAGCGTCAACCGACTGTTCGGGCACGCCGAGAGCCACGGGTGGGTCCAGGCGAGCCCCATGGAGCACACGACGGTCCGTCCGAGGATCAAGGGGCTCACCGGTGCCCACCGCAAGGCGCTGTCGGCCACCTCTGCCAGCGCCCTCATCGAGGCGGCGCGCACCGACGCCCCCATCAGGTCAGCCCCCCACGCTCAGGGGCGGGCGCTCCGTCTGCGCGACGAGTTCCTCCTCCGCCTGCTCGTCGAGACAGGTCCGCGGGTCTCCGAGGTCTGCGCGGCCGACCGCGCCGACCTCTCCGGGCGCGACGACGGCACGGTGTGGCTGCACATCCGGCACGGCAAGGGCAACAAGGAGAGGTGGGTGCCGATGTCCGCCGGCACCTACGACGTCTACCGCCGCTACGAGCTCGACGAGCGGCCCGCTGCCCGTCCCCGCGAGGGCGACCCGTCCGGGACGTCGGTCGAGGACGCGGAGCGCGCGCTCCTGCTGTCCTGGCGCGGACGGCGGATGACCCCGAGGGCGGTCCAGGACCTCGTCGACCGAGCGGTCCTGCGCACCCCTGCCGAGGTTCGCCGACGGGTCACGCCGCACGGCCTCCGCCACACCGCTGCGACGCTGCTGCTCAACAGCGGTGCCGCGGACATCCACACCGTCAAAGACCTCCTCGGGCACGCCTCCATCGCGACGACGGGCGTGTACCTCGACACCGCCGACGTCGAGATGACGCAGGCCGTCGCGGCTCACCCGGTGACCGGGTCCCGGGCACCTCGTCGCGGCGTCAGCCCTCGTCCCGCGACCGAGGAAGCATCGCCATGAGCGTCCGCAGGTCGTCGGTGACCACTCCGTCGACGCCCATCGCCAGGAGGGCGCGCATGTCGGACGGGTCGTTCACCGTCCAGGCGTAGACCGGCATCCCGGCGCGACGGCACGCCGAGACCACCGACGGGGTGCACACGTGGACCGGCCCGAGGCGCAGCGGCAGCTGGGCGCACGGCGCCACCCGGCGCAGCGGGCGGCCGAGGTGCACCGTGCGCCAGACGGATGCCACCCCGCGCGGCCCGAGCGAGAAGCACACCTTCGGCCCGAGGAGCTCCACCGTCGTCCGCAGGCGTCGCTCGCTGAACGAGCCGATGCACACCCGGTCCACCGCGTCGGCGGCCTGCACCGCGCGCGCAGTCGCGGCCACGGCCAGGGAGTCCTTGACGTCGATGGGGAACCGCACGCCGGGGAAGCCCGCGAGGACGTCGTCGAGCCGAGGGACGACGCAGCCCCCACCCACCCGCACCGTGGCGAGGTCGCGCCACCGCAGCGACCGCACGAGCCGCCGCTCCCCGGTGAGGCGCTCGAGCGTCGCGTCGTGGAAGGCCACCGCGACGCCGTCCGAGGTGCCCCGGGCGTCGGTCTCGAGGTGCCGACAGCCCGCGGCGACCGCTGCGGTGAAGGCCTCGACGGTGTTCTCCCGCGTGGGGTCCGCGCCCCGGTGGGCGACCGCGACCGGGCCGTCGACGTCGAGGTAGGGGTGCACGCGGCGACCGTACGTGTCGCTGCGGTTGCCCGCACGGCCGGGAGGGAAGCCGTCTAGGAGGACGGCAGCCGACGAGGGCCGCCAACGGTCGCGGACGAGGAGACAGCGCGTGAAGGCACTGGCATGGCACGGCAAGAGGGACGTCCGGGTCGACGAGGTCACCGACCCGCAGATCGTCGCCCCGACCGACGCGATCATCAAGGTGACGTCGACGGCGCTCTGCGGCTCGGACCTGCACCTCTACGAGGTCCTCGGGGCATTCCTCCAGCCGGGGGACATCCTCGGCCACGAGCCGATGGGCATCGTCGAGGAGGTCGGCCCGGAGGTCACCCAGATCAAGCCCGGTGACCGCGTCGTCATCCCGTTCAACATCTCGTGCGGGCACTGCTGGATGTGTCAGAACCAGCTTTTCGCCCAGTGCGAGACGACCCAGGTGACGTCGCAGGGCAAGGGCGCGTCGCTGTTCGGCTACACCGAGCTCTACGGCTCCGTGCCCGGCGGGCAGGCCGAGTACCTGCGCGTGCCGCAGGCGCAGTTCGGGCCGATCGCCGTGCCCGAGGGACCGCCCGACGAGCAGTTCCTCTACCTGTCCGACGTCCTGCCGACGTCGTGGCAGGCCGTCGTCTACGCCGACGTCCCGCCCGGGGGGACCCTCGCCGTCCTCGGGGCCGGGCCGATCGGGCAGATGTGCGCCCGGGTCGCCCTGCACCGCGGGGCCGGACGGGTCGTCGTCGTCGACACGGTGCCCGAGCGTCTGGCGCTGGCTCGTCGGCACGGCGCAGAGACGCTGGACTCCAGCGACGTCGACGACGTCGCCGCCGCGCTCATCGAGCTGACCGGGGGCCGTGGCCCCGACGGCGTCATCGACGCCGTCGGCATGGAGGCGCACGGCTCGCCCAGGGGAAAGCTGGCCCAGACCGCTGCGAACCTCCTTCCCGACGCCGTCGCCAAGGTCTTCGTCGAGAAGGCCGGCATCGACCGGCTCGACGCGCTGCACACCGCCGTCAAGGCCGTCCGGCGCGGCGGCACCGTGTCGGTCAGCGGGGTCTACGGCGGCGAGATGGACCCGATGCCGATGATGGAGATGTTCGACAGGGGCATCCAGCTGCGGATGGGCCAGGCGCACGTCAAGCGCTGGATCGGCGACATCATGCCGCTCCTCCTCGACGGCTCGGACCCACTCGGGGTGCTCGACCTCAAGACCCACAGCGTCCCGCTGTCGGAGGCGCCTGCCGCCTATGAGATGTTCCAGAAGAAGGAGGACGGCTGCATCAAGGTCGTCTTCAAGCCGTGAGCCGGACGACGGCCGTGAGTACCTCCGCAGCGGCGGGGGGGAGGGTCGTCCTCGTCACCGGCGCGTCCAGCGGCATCGGCCGTGCATGCGCGCTGCGCCTGGCCGAGGACGGCGAGACCGTCGTCCTCCTCGCCCGGGCCGCCGGGCCGCTGGAGGACGTCGCACGTCAGTGCCGCGCCCGTGGCGGCACGGCGCTCGTCACCCCGGCCGACGTCCGCGACGCATCCCAGGTCGCCGGGGCGGTCGAGCTCGCCGTGAGCACCTTCGGCCGGCTCGACGGCGTCATCAGCGCCGCGGCGGTCATGGCCTACGGGCGGGTCGAGGACGTCCCGCCCGAGGTCTTCGCCCGGGTCGTCGAGACGAACCTCGTCGGCACGGCGGTCGTCGCGCACGCCGTCCTGCCCCGGTTCCGCGCCCAGGGCCACGGCAGCCTCGTCGTCGTCGGCTCGGTGCTCGGGCAGATCACCACCCCGGTCATGGGGGCCTACGTGGCCTCGAAGTGGGGGGTCCGGGGGCTCGCCCGGGTGCTCGAGCAGGAGACGCGGGACGCGCCCGGCGTCACGGTGCGCATCGTCTCGCCGGGCGGGGTCGACACCCCGATCTACCAGCAGGCAGCGAACTTCGCGGGGTTTGTCGGGCGGCCGCCGCCGCCGGTGGACTCACCGGAGCGGGTGGCCACGGCCGTGATCGAGCGGCTCTGGGGCCGGCGGCGCAGCGGCGGGGTCGGGCTGGCCAACGGCGTCATGCGGTTCGGCTTCACGGCGCTGCCAGCCCTCTTCGACCTCCTCGTCGGGCCTCTCGTCGACCGGGTCGCGTTCTCGCGCACGAGGACCGGGCCCACCCAGGGCAACGTCATGGAGGCGGTACCGGAGCGCGAGGGCACCCACGGCGGCTTCTTCTCGCTGCGCTGACCGGCGACCGAGCGCGTTCAGCGCAGCACCCGGGCCGGACGGCGACAATGGGCTCATGTCGCCTGCGAGGTCGCCCGAGAGCCGGACGACGCAGCCCGGAGCTGCAGCCGTGCCCTCGAAGCAGCCCCGAGCTGCTCGTCCGGCACCAGGCGGGAACCGGCGCTGGGTGCGCCGCTGGGTCCCTCCCCAGCACGGCGCCTGGGCGATGCTCCTCGTCCCGTTCGGCCTCGGCCTCACCGTGGCCGGCCTCGACCCGGTGCAGCTGCCGCTGCTCGTCGCCTGGGTCCTCGGCTACCTCGCCACGTGGGCCTGCGGCCGCTGGGCGGTCTCGCGGTTCTCCCCGCGCTACCGGCGTCCGGCCCTCGCCTACGCCGCCGCTGTCGTGCCGCCCGCAGCGATCTGCGTCGTGGCTCACCCGCAGCTGCTGGCCTTCGCCCCGGCGTTCGCCCCGCTCGTCGCCGTCCTCCTGTGGTCGGCGTGGCGCCGTCGCGAGCGCAGCCTGCTCAACGACGTCGTCGCCGTCGTGCAGTCCTGCCTCATGGTGCTCGTCGCCTCGGTCGCGGCCGGGGCAGGGCTGCTCGATGGCTGGCGGCAGCTCATCGTCGCCCTGCTGTACTTCCTCGGGACGATCCCCCACGTCAAGGGCATGATCCGCGAGCGCGACGACCCGCGGTGGTACCGGGCCTCGGTGGCCTGGCACGCGGGTGCGCTCATCGTGGCGGGCGCCCTCGACCTCGTCCTCGCGCCCCTGTTCCTCGTCCTGCTGGGGCGTGCCGTCGTCCTCCCCCGCCGGGGGGCCAGCGTCCTGCGGATCGGGCTCGTCGAGGTGGCCATGAGCGTCCTGCTCCTCGTCGTCGCGGGGATCGCCCTGTAGGACTCATCCCTGCGTCCCCCCTGCGCCTCGCGCCGCGGCGTCCCTCGCCTCAGCCCGGCGCCCACTGGTGCACCGGCTCGTTGGTCTCCATGTGCGCGACGTACCGGCGGGTCATCTCGGTGAGCGCCTCCCACCGGGTGAGGTTCTCCTCGTCCTCGAGGCGGTGCACCGTCGCGACCTGCCACGTGGCGCCGTTGGACATGGCGAGGCACCGACCCTCGATGATGCCGAGGAGTCGCTCGCGGACCCCGTCGGCGACGTCCCACCGGCGTAGCCCCTCGTGGGCCAGCGGCAAGAGCTTGCGCAGGACGAGCTCGCTCACCGGCGTGATCCCGGCGCCCGGCCAGAACAGCCGCGCGTCCATGCCGTGGCGCGCTCCCGTCTGGAGGTTCTCCTCCGCGGCGTGGAACGACATCCGGCTCCACACCGGCCGGTCCTCCTCGGTGAGGTACCGCAGCAGCCCGTAGTAGAAGGCGGAGTTCGCCAGGACGTCGACGACGGTCGGCCCGGCCGGAAGCACCCGGTTCTCGACCCTCAGGTGCGGGCGGTCGTTGACGACGTCGTAGACCGGCCGGTTCCACCGGTAGACCGTGCCGTTGTGCAGCCGCAGCTCGGCCAGCGACGGGGCCCCGCCCCGGGCAAGCACGGCCACCGGGTCTTCGTCGTCGCAGATGGGGAGCAGCGCCGGGAAGTAGCGGGCGTTCTCCTCGAAGAGGTCGAAGATGCTCGTGACCCAGCGCTCGCCGAACCACACGCGGGGTCGCACGCCCTGGATCTTCAGCTCGACCGAGCGGGTGTCGGTCGCCTGCTGGAAGAGGTCGATCCGCGTCTCGCGCCACAGCTCACGGCCGCAGAGGTACGGCGAGTTCGCCCCGAGCGCCACCTGGATGCCGGCGATCGCCTGCGCGGCGTTCCAGTGCGCGGCGAAACTGTCGGGTGTGACCTGCAGGTGCAGCTGGACGCTCGTGCAGGCTGCTTCCGGGGCGATGCTGCCCGCAGAGGTCGCGAGGCGCTCGGGGCCGTCGATCTCGATGGGCAGGTCCTCACCCCTCGCGGCGACGATCTGCTCGTCGAGCAGCGCGTAGCGCGGGTTCGCCGAGAGGTGCTCGCGCTGGAGGTGGTGCTCCCGCAGGGTCGGCAGGATCCCGATCATGACGATGCGGCTGCCGCTGGCCTGCGCGCGGTGGTTGGCGTCGTCGAGGCTGCGGCGCAGGGTGGCCTCGAGGTCGATCGCCGCCGTCCCCGAGAGCCGTTGGGGGCGCAGGTTGATCTCGATGTTGAACTGGGCCAGCTCGGTCTGGAAGTGCGGGTCGGCGATGTCCTCGAGGACCCGCGCGTTGTCCATCGAGGGCTGGTAGTCGCCGTCGATGAGGTTGAGCTCGATCTCCATCCCGGTCATCGGCCGGTCGAAGTCGAAGCGGCTCTCGGCGAGCATCCGGGCGAGGACGTCCAGGCACCGGTGGACCTTGTCGCGGTAGCGCTGGCGATCTGCACCGGTGAAGGCGTGCCGCTCGACGTCCTGGCCCATGGTCGGCTCCCCTGTGCACCTGTACCTGCTGCTGACGTTGGTCGACCTGAGGCCGATCATGCCGTGCCCCTGCGCGCTGCGCGAGAGGCGCCCCACGGCGGGGTTCTCAGGCGAGGACGTCGACGAGGGCGCGCATCACCCCCGGCAGCCCAGCGGCGGCCGGGACCAGGGTCCGCCGGGCCGCTGGGACGCGGGTCACCGCGAGCAGCCCGCGGGTCAGGGTCACTGAGGCGCGCGCGGCCCGGCGGTAGGCACCGTCGTAGGCCTCGGGGCGGTCCTCGACGACCGCCCGGACGGCGAGCCGGGCCGAGAGCAGCCCGAGGGTCAGTCCCTCGCCGGTGAGCGCGTCGACGTACCCCGCGGCGTCTCCGACGAGGAGTACCCGACCGGCTCGAGGGCTGCTCACCCGCTGACGCAGCGGCCCCGCGCCACGCACGGTCTCGACGTCGGCGCCCTGCAGACGCTCGCGCAGCTCGGGGAAGCAGGACAGCCAGCTCTCGAAGCTGCCCCCGGGAGGGCAGAGCACGGCGACACCGACGAGACCGGGACCGACCGGGGTGACGTAGGCCTCGCACGAGGGCGCCCAGTGGACCTCGACGAGCCGGTTCCAGGGTGGCACCACCACGTGCCGCTGCAGGCCGTAGCGCCGCGGCCCCCTGGGCTCCACCTCGAGCCCGCAGCGGCGGCGCACCGTCGAGTGCAGGCCGTCGGCGCCGATGAGCCACCGGGCGCGCCACGGCCCGACCTGCACGCCGTCGTCGTCCTGGCGCACGTCGGCGACCCGCTCGCGCTGCACAGGGATGCCGAGCTCGGCCGCTCGCCGCGCCAGCGACGCGTGGAGCACGGTGCGCCGGACACCCCGTCCCGTGCCGGAGGAGAAGTACGCCTCGGCCACCCGGACGCCCTGGTGGTAGCTGATCCCGAAGATGTCCTCGCCTGCAGGGTCCACCCCGAGCCGGTGCACCGATCGCAGCCCGCTGGGCATGAGCCCCTCGCCGCACGCCTTGTCCGCCGGCGCCTCGCGCGGGTCGAGCACGACGACGTCGAGCCCACGCAGACGGGCCTCGATCGCCGCGGCCAGACCCACAGGTCCGCCGCCCGCGACGAGGACCTCGACGTGGCGTCCGGCCCCGGTGCTCACGACTGCGGTGCCGCCTCGCGCAGCGCCGCCGTCTCGCAGCGCAGCCGGACGGCGAGCAGCGGGATGTTGAGCGCCGTGAAGGCCACGGCCGTCACCCAGGCGCTGTGGACGAGAGGCAGGGTGACGCCCTCGGCGACGACCGCCACGTAGTTCGGGTGGTCGAGCCAGCGGTAGGGCCCCGTCCGGACCAGCGGAAGCCCCGGGACGACGATGACGCGGGTGTTCCACCGCGTCCCCAGCGTCCCGATGCACCACCAGCGCAGGCCCTGGGCCGCCACGACGACCGCGAGCATCGACCACCCCAGCCCGGGCACGAACGGCCGGTCGGCGAGGACGACCTCCACCACGCAGGCGATCAAGAGCCCGGAGTGCAGCGCCACCATGGGCGGGAAGTGGCCCCTCCCGTGCTCCTCGCCACCACGCTCGAAGGCCCACACAGCGTGCCGCCTGGAGAGGACGAGCTCGGCGAGCCGCTCCCCCGCGACAGCGACGACGAGCACGACGTACCACCCGGTGCTGCTCATCGGGCGGTCACCACCGGAGGAGGACGAGCTCTGAGCAGAACCCCGGCCCCATGGCGAGGATGACGCCGGGGGAACCCGGGACCGCGACGTTCTCGGCGAGGGTGTCGCGCAGGACGTGCAAGACCGACGCCGAGGACAGGTTGCCCACCGACGCCAACGAGCGCCACGTGACGTCGAGCGCCCCCTCGGGCAGGTCGAGCGCGCGCAGCATCGCCTCGAGCACCTTCGGGCCCCCCGGGTGGGCGACCCACGTGCCGACGTCGGAGCGGCTCAGGCCCGCGTCGCCGAGGAAGGCGTCGACGTCCCCCGGCAGCCACGTCTCGACGACGTCCGCGACGCTCGCCGAGAGGACGAGCCGGAAGCCGCTGCCACCGATGTCCCACCCCATGACCCGCTCGGTGTCGGGGTAGAAGCTGCTGCGGCTGGCGAGCACCGTCGGCCCGTCGACGCCGAGCGCGGCGGCGCGACGCTCACCGACCATGACGACGGCCGCGGCCCCGTCGCCGAAGAGCCCGCTCGCCACGAGGTTGGGGACGGAGGCGTCGTCGCGCTGGACGGTCAGCGAGCACAGCTCCACGGCGAGCAGGACGGCGACGTCGTCGGGGTGCCCGCGCAGGTAGTCGGCCACGCGCGCGATCCCGGCGGCGCCCGCGACGCAGCCCAGGCCGAAGACCGGGATTCTCTTGACGTCGGGGCGCAGGCCCAGGCGGCCGTGCAGGCGCGCCTCGAGGCTGGGTGCGGCCACGCCGGTGACCGAGACCGACATGACGAGGTCGACGTCCTCCGGATGCAGGCCCGCGCCGGCGAGCGCCTTGCGCAACGCCTCCTCGGCGAGGTCGCTGCCCACCCGGATGAAGGTGTCGTTGGCCTCCCCGAAGCCCTCGATCGAGGCGTAGCGCTCCAGCGGCATGGCGAGGTAGCGCTGCTCGACCCTGCTGGCGGTGTGGAAGCGCTCGAGCAGGGCTCGATCGCGGGGGTTCGTCGCGCAGAGGTGACCGAAGGCCGCCGTGATGGCCTCCTGCGGGTACCGATGGGGCGGCAGAGCGCCCGCGACGGCGACGATCCGGCTACCGGGGCGGTCGAGGAAGGGAGGGGCCACCTCGTCAGCCTGCCACCCGTCGGTCCTCCTCACGCGCCGAGGTGCTCGCGAGCCGTCCGCCGCAGGGGTCGCGACACCCCCTCGGGTCAGGCGAACGCCTCCGGTGGTGGGCAGCTGCACATGAGGTTGCGGTCCCCATAGCCGTTGTCGACGCGCTTGACCGGCGGCCAGTACTTGCTCGCCAGGCGCCCGCCGCCGGGGTTGACCGCCTGCTCCCGGCTGTACGGGTGGCTCCACTCGCCGAGGAGGTCCCCCGCGGTGTGGGGTGCGTTGCGCAGCGGGTTGTCCTCGGGTGGCCAGGTGCCAGCGCCGACGGCGTCGGCCTCGGCGCGGATCGCCAGCATCGCGTCGACGAAGCGGTCAAGCTCGGCGAGGTCCTCGCTCTCGGTGGGCTCGACCATGAGGGTGCCTGCCACCGGGAAGGACATCGTCGGCGCGTGGAAGCCGTGGTCGATGAGCCGCTTGGCGACGTCGTCGACGGTGACCCCGGTCGCCTTCGTCAGCGGCCTGAGGTCGAGGATGCACTCGTGGGCCACCCTGCCCCGGCTGCCTCGGTAGAGGACGGGGAAGGCGGCGTCGAGCCGTGCCGCGAGGTAGTTGGCCGAGAGCACCGCCACCGAGCTCGCCTCGGTCAGCCCGACGCCGCCCATGAGCCGGATGTAGGCCCAGGAGATCGGCAGGATGCCAGCGGAGCCCAGCGGAGCCGCGGCCACCGGTCCCCCGTGACGACCGTCGGAACCACCGCTCGGCAGGTGCGGCGTCAGGTGCGCGCGGACCCCGACCGGGCCGACCCCGGGGCCCCCTCCACCGTGCGGGATACAGAAGGTCTTGTGAAGGTTGAGGTGGCTGACGTCGGCGCCGAAGCGTCCCGGCCGGGCGAGCCCGACGAGGGCGTTGAGGTTGGCGCCATCGACGTAGACCTGGCCGCCGGCGTCGTGGACGGCCGCACAGATCTCGGTGACCGCCTGCTCGTACACGCCGTGGGTCGAGGGGTAGGTGATCATGAGGCAGGCGAGCTGGTCGCCGTGCTCGCCGATCCTCTCCTTGAGGTCGGCGACGTCGACGTCGCCGGAGGGCTCGCAGGCGACGATGACGACGCGCAGGCCGGCCATGACGGCGCTCGCGGCGTTGGTGCCGTGGGCGCTGGCGGGCACGAGGCAGACGTCGCGGTGCCCCTGGCCCTGGGCCCGGTGGTACCCGCGGACCGCGAGCAGCCCGGCGAGCTCACCCTGCGAGCCGGCGTTGGGCTGCAGCGAGACCGCGTCGTAGCCGGTGATCTCGGCGAGCCACCCCTCGAGCTGCTCGGCCAGCAGCTGGTAGCCGAGCGCCTGGTCGGCCGGGACGAACGGGTGCAGCGCGGCGAACCCGGGCCAGCTGATCGGGGCCATCTCCGCCGTGGCGTTGAGCTTCATCGTGCACGAGCCCAGCGGGATCATCGTCCGGTCGAGGGCGAGGTCGAGGTCGGACAGGCGGCGGAGGTAGCGGAGCATCGCCGTCTCGGAACGGTGCTCGGCGAAGACGGGGTGGGTGAGGAAGGCGCTCGTGCGACGCTGCTCCTGCGTCAGGGCGGGGGCGGTGCGCTCGAGGAGCGCCTCGGGGTCGGTGACCTCGACGCCGCACGCCTGCCAGACCGCGCCGAGGTGCTCGAGCGTCGTCGTCTCGTCGGTCGAGGCGCTCACCGTGTCAGCGTCGACCCGGCGCAGGTTGACCCCGCGGGCGACGGCGGCCGCGAGAACCTCGTCGGCGCGCCCCGGCACGGCCCAGCGCACGGTGTCGAAGAGCTCGTCGTGGACGGGCCGGAACCCCGAAGCACGCAGGCCCTCGGCGAGGGTGGCAGCCAGGCGCGAGGTACGGGTCGCGATGGCGGTGAGGCCCTCGGGCCCGTGGTAGACGGCGTACATCGCCGCGACGACGGCGAGGAGCACCTGCGCCGTGCAGATGTTCGACGTCGCCTTCTCACGGCGGATGTGCTGCTCGCGGGTCTGCAGCGCCAGCCGGTAGGCGGGTCCGCCGGAGGCGTCGACGGAGGCCCCGACGAGCCGGCCCGGGAGGGAGCGCTCCAGCCCCGAGCGCACGGCCATGAACGCCGCGTGCGGGCCGCCGTAGCCGAGGGGGACGCCGAAGCGCTGCGTCGAGCCGATGGCGACGTCGGCGCCCAGCTCGCCGGGAGGCGTGAGCAGGGTGAGGGCGAGGGGGTCACACGCCACCGCGACGAGCGCCCCGGCCGTCTTGGCCTGCTCGACGAGCGGGCCGAGGTCGAGCAGCCGTCCGGAGGTGCCCGGGTACTGGACGAGGACGCCGAATGCTTTACCGGCGTCGAGACCCGCGGCGAGGTCGACCTGCTCGACGGCGATCCCCAGCGGCTCGGCCCTGGTGAGGAGCACGGCGAGGGTCTGCGGGTGGACGTCGGAGTCGACGAGGAACGTGCCTCCGGCGCTGCGGCTCACGCGCCCGCACAGGGTCATCGCCTCGGCGGCGGCGCTGGCCTCGTCGAGCAGCGAGGCGTTCGCCACGGGCAGCCCCGTGAGGTCGGCGATCATGGTCTGGAACGTGATGAGAGCCTCGAGGCGACCTTGGGAGATCTCGGGCTGGTAGGGGGTGTAGGCGGTGTACCAGGCGGGGTCCTCGAGGACGTTGCGCGCGATCACCGCGGGGGTGACGGTGCCCGAGTAGCCCTGGCCGATCATCGAGGTGAGG
>JBBQFP010000007.1:0-87896 GCA_038322045.1 Actinomycetes bacterium
CATGGGTGGTCTGGGTACCATCCTCGGCGCCGTCAACTTCATCACGACGATCTTTTGCATGCGGGCGCCCGGCATGACGATGTTCCGCATGCCGATCTTCACGTGGAACATCCTGTTGACCTCGGTGCTCGTGCTCATGGCGTTCCCGGTGCTCGCCGCAGCGATGCTCGCGCTGTTCTACGACCGCAAGTTCGGCGGCCACATCTATGACCCCGCTAACGGTGGCCCGATCCTCTGGCAACACTTGTTCTGGTTCTTCGGCCACCCCGAGGTGTACATCCTCGCGATCCCGTTCTTCGGCATCGTCACCGAGATCCTGCCGGTGTTCAGCCGCAAGCCGGTCTTCGGCTACAAGGGCCTCGTCTTCGCGACGATCTCCATCTCCGGACTGTCCGTGGCGGTGTGGGCGCACCACATGTTCGTCACCGGCGCGGTGATGCTCGGCTTCTTCTCGTTCATGACGTTCCTCATCGCGGTG
This sequence comes from Actinomycetes bacterium, assembly GCA_038322045.1. Classification (GTDB taxonomy): domain Bacteria; phylum Actinomycetota; class Actinomycetes; order JBBQFP01; family JBBQFP01; genus JBBQFP01. The sequence continues at coordinate 479 of JBBQFP010000007.1, forward strand.
CCGACCGGGGTGAAGTTCTTCAACTGGATCGGGACGATGTGGGGCGGGCAGCTCTCCTTCGAGACCCCCATGCTCTGGGCCCTCGGGTTCCTCGTGACGTTCCTCTTCGGCGGGCTGACGGGCATCATCCTCGCCTCGCCGCCGCTGGACTTCCACGTCTCAGACACCTACTTCGTCGTCGCCCACTTCCACTACGTGCTCTTCGGCACCGTCGTCTTCGCGATGTTCGGCGGCTTCTTCTTCTGGTGGCCGAAGTGGACTGGTCGGATGCTCGACGAGCGCCTCGGCAAGATCCAGTTCTGGATGCTCTTCGTCGGCTTCCACATGACGTTCCTCATCCAGCACTGGCTCGGGGTCGTCGGCATGCCGCGCCGTTACGGCGACTACCTGCCCACGGACGGCTTCACGACGCTCAACACGATCTCGTCGATCGGCTCCTTCCTCCTCGGCATCTCGATGCTTCCGTTCTTCTACAACGTGTGGAAGACGATGAAGTACGCCCCCATGGTCGAGGTCAACGACCCGTGGGGCTGGGGCAACTCCCTGGAGTGGGCGACGTCCTGCCCGCCGCCGCGGCACAACTTCACGTCGATCCCGCGGATCCGTTCGGAGCGGCCGGCCTTCGACCAGAAGTTCCCCGAGGTGGCGCTGGCCGACGTCGCTCCCCGCAAGCGCTCGGTGCTCGAGGAGTTCTACGGCGGCCCTGACATGGAGGACCAGCGGTGAAGGTCGAGGGGTACCTGTTTGCGGCTGGTTTCGTCTTCTACACCGTCGTCGCGGCGGTCTATGCCTTCGTGACGAAGGGCAGCGAGCCGGTCGGCATCACTGTCCTGGCGCTCACCGCAGGCCTCGCTGCCATCGTCGGCTTCTATGTGCTGTTCACCGGACGGCGTCTGAGCGGCCCTCGGCCGGAGGACCGCACCGACGCGACCATCGACGAGGCCGCTGGCGAGCTCGGCTTCTTCAGCCCGCACAGCTGGTGGCCGCTGCTCGTCGGTGCCGCCGCGGCGATCACCGTCCTCGGCCTCATCTTCGCCGCGTGGCTGCTGCTCCTCGGCGCCGTGGCTCTCGTGCTCGCGTCGATCGGCTTCGTCCTCGAGTACTACAAGGGCGAGTTCGCGCGCAGCTGAGCATCCGGCGCCGCCGTCCCACATCCCCATGACGAGGGTTCCTGCCGGCGCGCGATGGCGCAGGCGGCAGACGCGTTGCTGATGGTGCTGGTACCCGATCAGGCAGTCAGGTGGAACGTGTTCGCGAAGCGGGCGAGGAGGTCGCCGCGCCCGCGCAGCACGTCGACCACGCCGGTGGCGATCGCGCGATCTGGGTCGAGCTCGCCGGAGATGAGCCAGCGGATGCCCGGACCCGCCGAGAAGGCGAGGTCGACCGGTCCGTCGCCGCGGGTCACGTCGAGGGTGGCGCCGTCGACCCGGATGAGCAGCTCGGCGGGTCCGAAGCGCGCCGCGTAGGCGGTCGAGGGCAGGGTTGCCGCCACCTGCGGCCGGAAGGCGGTGCGCAGCGCCATGGTCATCGAGTCGGGTGTGATGATCTGCCCCTCACGCGGATCGCCCATCGCCTTGAAGCCCCAGGCGCCGAGCGCGAGCACGATGGGCTCGAGCTCGCGGCCGTAGGGCGTCAGCTCGTAGACGATGACCCGCGAGCGGGGCACCCGGCGCAGGACGCCGGCCCCCTGCAGGTCTTTGAGTCGCGCCGCGAGGATGTTGCTCGGGAGGCGGGGGAGCCCCGCGGCGAGCTCTCCGTAGCGGCGTGGCCCGACGAGCAGGTCGCGGATGATGAGCAGTGCCCAGCGTTCGCCCACGAGCTCCAGGGCCGCAGCGACGCCGCAGTACTGCCCGTAGTCGCGTGCGGCCATCGACCTCAGGCCTGCTGGTTCGTGACGGCCTCGGGGCCCTGCGCAGCGGCGACCGGGTCCATCCACCCGAACTCGAGGATGTTGCCGTCGGGGTCGGTGAGCTGGCGCTGGTACATGAAGCCGTAGTCCGTGGCGGGGTGCGCCTCCGAGCCGCCCGCGGCGATGCCGGCCGCAACGGCCACGTCGACCTCGTCCCTGCTGTCGAGGAAGATCGCGGTCGCCACCGACGGGTTCACCGCTGGGTCGCCGATCGGGAGGTCGGTGAAGGTCTGGAAGAACTCGCGCACGAGGATCATGACGTAGCTGTGGTCCTCCTCGACGACGACGCACGCGGCGTTGTGGTCGGACATCAGCGGGTTGATGGTGAAGCCGATCGCCGTGTAGAACGCTTTCGCGCGCTCGAGGTCGGTCACCGGCAGGTTGACGAACATCGCGGTCATCGTTGATTCCTCTCGAGGGCCCCGAGGTGGACGAGGTGCACACTTGCAAAAAACAAGTGCCGCGTCAAGGTCTCGGATCACGGCGACGGCCTGAGGGGGTGACGCTCGATCTCGCGGCCATCGCCGGCGACGGCATCGTCCGCGTCTCACGCCGGACCGGTCCCTGATGCGGAACCGGTTCCCACTGAGAAGTCCTCGGGTCAGCGCCCGGAGCTCAGCTCCTTGGCGTTCTCGCCCTCAGCCAGGGCCTCCTCGCGCGGGGTGACGATGTGGTCGCCGAAGTAGAAGCGGCTCAGGCGCGCACGCAGCCGCTCCTTGCGCGCAATCGGGTTGGGGATTCCGTGCTCGTCGGTTGCTGCCGGGAGGGAGAGGGGCAGGTAGGTCTCGTGCTGGACGATGCGCCACTGCTCCGCGGGGGACAGCGGCGCGTGGACCTCGACGAACTCTCCCTGCGGCAGGCGGACGACGCGTCCGGTTTCGCGTCCGTGGAGGACGAGGTCGCGGTCCTTGCGCTGGAGGCCTAGGCAGATGCGCTTGGTGATGACGAACACGAGCGGCGGGACGATGAAGAGGGCGAAGCGCATCGTCCAGGTGATCGCGTTGATCGACATGTGGAACGTGGTGGCGAGCAGGTCGTTGCCGCCGTTCGCCCACAGGATGATGTAGAACGAGAGCGACATGGCGCCGATCGCCGTCCGCACGGGCTGGTTGCGCGGCCGGTCCAGCAGGTTGTGCGGTCGCTTGTCGCCGGTGATCCACGCCTCGATGAACGGGTAGAGCGCCATCAGCGTGAACATGATCCCCGGCAGGATGAGCGCCGGGAACAGGACGTTCCACGACAGCGTGATGCCCCAGAGCCTCGTCTCGAGGTTCGGCATCATGCGCAGGCCGCCCTCGAGCCAGCCGATGTACCAGTCGGGCTGCGCGCCGGCCGTGACCTCGGAGGGGTTGTACGGGCCATAAGCCCAGATGGGGTTGATGGTGAAGAAGGCACCGAGGAACGCTGTCAGGCCGAAGACGAGGGCGAAGAAGCCACCAGCCTTGGCGGCGTACACCGGCAGCACCGGGTATCCGACGACGTTGTCCTCGGTGCGCCCGGGTCCGGGGTACTGCGTGTGCTTCTGGTACCAGACCATCATGAGGTGCGCGGTGATGAGCCCGAGGATGAGGCCTGGCACGAGGAGGATGTGCACCATGTAGAGCCTGGAGATGATGATCTCTCCAGGGAACTCACCACCGAAGAGGAAGAACGAGACGTAGGTGCCGACCACAGGGATCGACTGGACGATCCCTGCAGCGATCCGCAGGCCCGTGCCGGAGAGCAGGTCGTCAGGAAGGGAGTAGCCGGCGAAGCCTTCGAGCAGCGCCAGGGTGAGCAGGCCGATGCCGACCAGCCAGTTGATCTCACGCGGCTTGCGGAAGGCCCCGGTGAAGAAGACCCGCAGCAGGTGGACCGAGATCGAGGCGACGAAGATGAGCGCGGCCCAGTGATGGATCTGGCGCATGAGCAGGCCGCCGCGGATGTCGAAGCTGATGTCCAGCGTCGAGGCGTAGGCCTCGGACATGCGCAGGCCCTTGAGGGGGACGTATGAGCCGTTGTAGATGACCTCGCTCATCGCCGGCTTGAACCACAGCGAGAGGAAGGTGCCTGTCAGCAGAAGGATGATGAAGCTGTAGAGGGCGATCTCGCCGAGCATGAACGACCAGTGGTCCGGGAAGATCTTGTTCATGCTTCGCTTGACGAAGTTCGACGACGTCAGTCGCTCGTCGACGAAGCCTGCCGGACCTGCGATCGGCGTCGTGGCGCTGTCCGTGCTCATCCGCGCTCCCAAAAGCTTGGCCCGACCGGCTGGGTGAACCCTTGCCGTGCAACCAAATATCCGTCCGAGTCGACAGTGATCGCCAGCTGAGGCAGCGGACGGGCTGCGGGACCGAAGACGACGGTCGCGGCGTTGGCCACGTCGAAGGTCGACTGGTGGCACGGGCAGAGCAGGTGGTGCGTCGTCTGCTCGTAGAGGCCGACCGGGCAGCCGACGTGGGTGCACACCTTGGAGTACGCGACGATGCCCTGGTAGTCCCAGCCTTCGCCCTGCTGGACCTTGATGTCCTCGGGGCGCAGCCTGATGAGCAGGACGCTCGCCTTGCCGCGCTCGGCGATCGAGGTCTCCTCGCCGAGCGCGCCCTCAGGGAGAACGTGGACGACGCCGTTGATGGGGATGTCCTCGGGCTTGACCGGGTTGCCACCGGGGTCGGTGATGATGCGCGACCCCTTCTTCCACAGCGTCGTGTAGAGCTTGCGGCCGGGCAGGGGGCCGAGGTCGCGGAGCAGGACGATGGGGGGGACGGCGAGCAGGCCGGCGGCGCCGAGCAGGCTGCGCCGGATGATGCTACGGCGCCCGATGCCCGAGGCCTCGACGCCGTCCTGGAAGCTGCTGACGACGGCGGCGCGGTCGGCGTCGGTCGAGCGCAGCGCGTGGCGCTGCTGGACCTGCTCCTCGTCGGGCATGAGCTTCTTGGCCCAGTGCACCGCACCTGCCCCGAGGCAGAACAGCGACAGCCCGAGAAGTCCGCCCAGGGCCCAGGTCGAGTAGCCGACCTTGGTGATGGTGTCGGGCCGGATCGCGAAGAAGGCAACGACGAAGCCCACCGTGGCGAGAGCCGACAGGGTGAACAGCCCGGCGACCTGACGCTCCGCCCGCCGCGCGAGCCTGGGGTCGGTGTCCGCGCGGCGGTGGGTGTGCGTCGAGAGCCCAGGGTCGATGAGGACGACGGAGCCGTGCCCGGCGTCGTGCGAGCCGTGCGCCTCGGTGACGACGCCCTGCCCCGCGCTCTGGGCTGCGTCGGGGTGGGGCACCTCGGTGTGGGGGAGTACGTCGTCGCCCAGCTGGGTCTGGGGCGCCTTCTCGGGGTCCATGCTCGAGTCCCTCGGGGTGGCAGGCGGAGTGGTGCTGGGCTGCGGGTCTGGCGGTGTCACGAGGCGGCTGTCACGGTGCGGCCGTTACGAGGACTTCGCGCCGAGCCACACGGCGACGCCGACGAGCGAGCCGAGACCGAGGGTCCATAGGAGCAGGCCCTCGGTGACCGGGCCGAGCTTGCCGAGGCTGAACCCGCCGGGGGTCGGCTCGGCGTCGATGTGCTTGACCCAGGCGATGATGTCCTTCTTCTCCTGGGGGTTGAGCGTCGAGTCGGCGAAGACCGGCATGGACTGCGGCCCGGTGATCATCGCCTGGTAGATGTTCCTCGCGCTCGTCCCGTTGAGGGAGGGTGCGTACTTGCCGCCAGTGAGGGCCCCGCCCCGGGCGGCGAAGTTGTGGCACATAGCGCAGTTGGTGCGGAACAGCTCGCCGCCGGTGGCGATGTCGCCGTCGTCGTAGGCGTACTGGCTGGCATCGGGAACCGCGGGGCCGGGGCCTGTCGAGGCGACGAAGGCCGCCAGCTGGTCGATCTGCGCCTGGTCGTACTGCGGGGGCTTGCGCTGGGCCTGTGCGCCGGGCTGGGCCAGCGGCATGCGGCCGGTGCCCACCTGGAAGTCGACCGCGGCGGCGCCGACGCCGATGAGGCTCGGCCCCTGCCCGGTGCCCTCGGCGTTGAGGCCGTGGCAGCTCGAGCAGCCCTTGGCGAACAGCGCGCGACCCTCGTCGATGGCGAGCGACGAGGAGCCGGCTGCTGCCTGCGCCGGCCGCCCAGGGTTGAGGGCGGTGTAGACGACGCCCGTGACGAGCAGGCCGAGGACGACGATGACGAAGCCGGCCAGGGGGTGGCGCCGCCGGCGGGAGAGCGTCTTCACGAGAGGGCGGGGTCCCGTCACTGGATGAGGTAGATGGTCGCGAACAGCCCGATCCACACCACGTCGACGAAGTGCCAGTAGTACGAGACCACGATGGCGCTCGTCGCCTGGTCGGCGTCGAAGCGCCGCCGGGCGAAGGTGCGGGCGAGCACGAGCAGGAAGGCCACGAGCCCGCCGGTGACGTGGAGACCGTGGAAGCCGGTGGTGATGAAGAACGCCGAGCCGTAGGAGTTGGCAGCGATGGTCGTGCCCTCGCTGACGAGCTTTGCGTACTCGGTGATCTGGCCGGCGACGAAGGTCGCGCCCATGAGGAACGTCAACGAGAACCACTCACGCAGGCCCCACCGGGAGACCTGCCACAGCGCGCCGGTCCTGCGGACCTGGAAGCGCTCTGCGGCGAAGACGCCGAGCTGGCAGGTGACCGAGGAGAGCACGAGGATCGTCGTATTCACCGCTGCATAGGGGACGTCGAGCTTGACGGTCTCGGGCGGCCAGACGTCGGCCACCGATCTCAGGGTGAAGTACATGGCGAACAGGGCGGAGAAGAACATGAGCTCGGAGGACAGCCACACGATCGTCCCCACGCTGACCATGTTCGGCCGGTCCTGCGCGCCGTGCTTCGGCGTCTCCAGAGCTGCTACTGATGCTGTCGCCACGGAGAGCATTATGGACATGGCGAAGGTCCCGTGGCACTTCGGGGTCATCTGGCGTGTCCGAGGGGTCTTCTGACGCGGGCTGGCCCGCCCGGGGGCGTCTGCCGGGAGGGTCACGGGCGGGCGTTCCGTCCCTGCCGCCGTGCGCGCCGACCGACCTCGCCCACGGGGCACCGGTAGCATCGACGTCCGTCCGCCCCGCTGCCCGACGAGACCGTCGCCCACCTTCGAGGAACCGCCATGAGCACCGCGTCGCACGGTTCGCACGCCGACTCCTCCGCTCCTGCCGAGGAGCCAGGGGCCACGGTCCTCGTCTACAGCGACAACGTGAACACGAGGACCCGGGTGCGCACCGCCATCGGCCGGCGGGCCTCCGCTGACGGGCCGCGGGTCACCTGGGTCGAGTGCGCGACGGAGCCCGCGGTCATCGAGCGGGTCCGGGCAGGGGGCCTGGATCTCGTCATTCTCGACGGCGAGGCCGCTCCGGCGGGAGGGATGGGCGTCTGCCTCACGCTCAAGGAGGAGATCTACCAGTGCCCGCCGGTGCTCGTCCTCACCGGGCGCGTCGTCGACAACTGGCTTGCCGCGTGGTCGCGGGCCGACGCCGCGGTCGCGCACCCCATCGACCCGCTGATCCTCGCCGACACCGTCGCCGCGCTGCTGCGTGGGGACCCGGCCGCGTCACCACGCCCCGCGACCGCCAGCGCCGTCGTCCCCGCGCCGACGGTGCAGGACCCGGCCGCTCCCGGCGCTCGGTGAGCCCCGCCGCCAGCCCGGCCGAGCAGACCTGGCCGGGCGTGATCTCCGCTGCGCTGCGTGGCGAGGACCTCGGTCGCGACGCCGCCGGGTGGGCGATGGGCCAGATCATGCGGGGAGAGGCGACGCCGAGCCAGATCGCCGGCCTCGTCGTCGCCCTGCGCGCCAAGGGCGAGTCGCCGGCCGAGCTCGCCGGGCTCGTCGAGGCGATGGTCGCCCACGCCGTACCGGTGTCGGTGCCTCGCGACGCCGTCGACACGTGCGGCACGGGAGGCGACCGGGCGCACACCGTGAACATCTCGACGATGGCCGCGATCGTCGCCGCGGGAGCGGGCGCCCCGGTCGCCAAGCACGGGAACCGGTCGGCGTCGTCCTCGAGCGGATCCGCCGACGTGCTCGAGGCCCTCGGGGTCGTCGTCGACCTCGGGCCGGAGGAGGCGTCCCGCTGCCTCGAGCAGGTCGGCATCACGTTCTTCTTCGCCCCGCGCTACCACCCGGCCCTGAGGCACGCAGCGGCCGCCCGCCGCGAGCTCGGGGTCGCAACAGTGTTCAACGTCATCGGGCCGCTCGCCAACCCCGGCCGCCCCGCAGCCCAGGCCGTCGGGGTGGCTGACGAGCGGATGGCCGGCGTCATGGCCCAGGTGCTGGCCGGGCGAGGGGTCTCCGCACTCGTGTTCCGCGGCGAGGACGGGCTCGACGAGCTGACGCCGTCCGGGCCGTCGCAGGTGTGGGTCGTCCGCGCCGGAGAGGTCGAGCACACCCGCCTGGACCCTCGTGCCCTGGGGGTCGACGAGGCGCCCGTGGGGGCGCTGCGGGGTGGCGACGCCGCCCACAACGCCGCCGTCGTCCATGCTGTGCTCGGCGGGGAGCGAGGCGCCGTGCGCGACGCCGTCCTGCTCAACACCGCAGCGGCCCTCGTCGCCCTCGACGGCACCTCCGACGGTCGCGGCGCGTCCGAGGTCGCGGAGTCCCTGCCCGAGCTGCTGGGTGCCGCCCTGCGCCGTGGCGAGGAGTCCCTGGACTCCGGCGCGGCCGCCGCGGCTCTCGAGCGGTGGGTCGCCGTCTCGCAGCAGCTCGCCGGGGGCTGAGCGGCTGGGCCGCCGGGCCTGCTCAGAGGGCGTTCGTTGTCAGCGCCCCTGGGGTCAGAGCGGGTCGTCGGCCCCGAGCGAGAACGCTGCCTCGAGGTCGTGCTGGGAGTAGGCCCGGAAGGCGATGTGGGTCTCGGTCGTGAGGACGCCGTCCACCTTGTTCACCTGGTCGGCGATGACGTCGGCGAGCCGCTCGTGCTCGCGGACCCGGACGATGGCGATGAGGTCGACGCCTCCGGTCACGGAGTACACCTCGCTGACGCCAGGGACGCCAGCGATCGCCTCGGCGACCTCGGGGATCCGGCTGACGTCTGCCTCGATCATGACGATCGCTGTGATCACGACGGCTCCTCGCTGTGGGGACGTGCTGGGGCGTCAGCCTGCCAGGTCACCACCCGACGGCCCTGGGCGCCTGCCCTCGGCGCACCGGGGGGTCGAGGTCATGCTGCCTGCCGTACGCCGTCCGCCCCACGACGACGCCGACGACGAAGCCGATGACGTGCGCCCAGTACGCCACGCCACCCACGCCGACGAGCCCGGCCCCGGTGGCGTAGAAGCCCTGGAGGACGAACCACAGCCCGAGGACGAGCCAGGCCGGCAGCGGCAGCGGCAGGAAGAACAGGAACGGCACGAGCGACCAGACCCGGGCCCGCGGGTACATGACGAGGTAGGCGCCGAGGACGGCCGCGATGGCCCCGGAGGCGCCGACGAGCGGCGCGCGCGAACTGGCGGAGAGGACGGCGAAGCCGTATGTGGCGGCCAGGCCAGCGACGAGGTAGAAGGCGAGGAAGCGCACCCGGCCCATGCGGTCCTCGACGTTGTTGCCGAAGACCCAGAGGTAGAGCATGTTGCCGAGCAGGTGGGTCCACCCGGCGTGGACGAACATCGCCGTGAACGCCGAGAGCAGCGGGATCTTGTCGTAGCCCGGCGAGACGGCGAGGCAGCCGCCGGAGACCGCCCCCCCGGGCACGAGACCGGTCGCCTGCCCGGTGAGCAGCTCGTGAGGGACTGCACCCCACCGCGCGATGAACGACGCCTGGTCGCAGGCCTCAGCAGGGCTCGTGCCCCCGAGCCAGGCCAAGGCGACAGGGCTCAGCACGAAGGCGGCGACGTTGATCGCTACGAGGACCAGCGTGACGACGGGCGCGCGGCGCACGGGGTTGCGGTCGAGGACGGGGATCACCACGGGACGCTGCTCCTGACGGTCGTCGTCGCCGACCAGCCACGAGGGGACGGCGTCGTCCTCATCTTCCCCGGCGCGCGAGCGGTCACGCCGATCGGGTCGCCGGTCGGATGCCCCGGTGGTCGGCGACCGGGTCGAGCGCGCGGGGGTGCCACGTCGTGGGGTCCCACGAGGCTGCGTGACCGGCGGCGCCATGGACGGGCGAGGCCCAGGTGCCCTCGACCTCGACGAGCCGGACGCCAGGTCGCGTGAGCCACCCGAGGAGCAGCCGCAGCTCCTCGGCCGAGGCTGCCGCCAACGGTCCGGCACCCGGCGTGATCGACTCCGCAGCGGCGACGGCGGCATCGACGTAGGGCTGCGGTGCCGCGCCGGGCGGCACGACGGTGGACCCGGCAAGGCGACCGTGCCGGACGACGACGACCTCCCACCCGCCCCGGATCGGTGCCGCCGCGACGAGCTGCCTGAGCCCGGCGAGCGAGGACAGGCGCTCGAGCCGCGCGGCCGCGGTGAGGAAGGCCGTGAGCCGGTCGCGGCTGCGCGCGGCCTCCTCGAAGCACTCCTGCCCGGCGAGGCGGCTCACGCGCTCCTCGAGGGCGGCGACGACCGGCCGGGCATCTCGGCGGAACGACTCCCGGGCTGCCTGCACGTGGACGGAGTACTGCTCCGGGGACTCAGCGCCCTGGCAGGGTGCGTTGCAGCGGCCCATCCCGGCCAGCGCGCAGGCCGGGATGGGTCGACGCACCGAGAGTCGAGCCGTGCACTGGCGCAGGGGGAAGGTGTCGTGCAGGGCCGCGACGGCGTCTTCGGCCCCCGCGCGTGAGCCGAAGGGTCCGAGGTAGGCGCAACCGTCGTCGGTGACCTGGCGGACGAGCGAGAGCCGAGGGAACGTCTCCTTGGTGAGCTTGACCCAGGTGGCCCTCTCGGGGTGGGTCGACCGGCGGTTGTAGCGGGGCTTGTGCTCGGCGATGAGCCGTACCTCGCGCACCTGGGCCTCGATGACCGTCTCGCAAGGCACGACGGACACGCTCTCGGCGAGCCGCACCATCTGCGTCATCCGCGAGCGCAGCTCGGAGGCGGTGAAGTACTGCCGGACCCGGCTGCGGACGGTCGCGCTGGTGCCGATGTAGAGGGGGCGCCCCGTGGAGTCACAGAACATGTAGACGCCGGGGCCCTCCGTGAGCCCCTCGGCGAGGTGCCGCTTGCGCCGGGTCTCGGGTGCGACCCGTCCGGAGTAGCCGGCGAGCTCCTCCCAGGACTGGACGCCGAGCGGCCCGAGGCGTTCGAGCAGGCCGTGGAGCACGTCGACGGTGGCTCGGGCGTCGGCGAGCGCGCGGTGCTCCGGCGTCGTCGAGGCGCGGAAGTAGGCGGCGAGCGTCGCCAGCTTGCAGTTGGCCGTCTCGTCGCGCGTGAGCACGCGTCGCGCGAGCAGCGCCGTGTCGAGGACCGGGTAGCCGGGCCACTCTCGCTGCTGCTCGGCACAGGCTGCCTTGAGGAAGCCGATGTCAAAGGGGGCGTTGTGGGCGACGAGGACGGTGGTCCCGTGACCACCCAGGAGATCCACGGGTGCGCCGACCCAGTCGAGGAAGGCGGCGACGGCGACGCTCGGCCGTGGTGCGTCGGCGACCATCCGGTCGGTGATGCCGGTCAGCACGGAGATGAACGCAGGGATGGCCATCCGGGGCTTGACGAGGGTCTGGAGCTCGCCGATCACCGCACCGCCACGGACCTTGACGGCGCCGATCTCGGTGATCTCGTCCGCGGCCGCGGAGCCACCCGTGGTCTCGAGGTCGACGACGACGAAGGTGACCTCGCGCAACGGGGTCCCGAGCTCGTCGAAGGCCGCTTGCACGGGGACGGGGACAGCGGTCGGCGCGGGCGCGGGGACCGGGGCGGCACCGGGAGCGGCGAGACGTCGGGGGGCGAGAGCCGGGCTGGTCACGACCCGGGACGCTAGGGGAGGCCACCGACAACGAGGTGGCGCCGCGCCGACGAGGGCAGCGCCGGCGCACGCGAGGACGGCCGGACGCCGGGTTGCCACGACGCGGCGGCCGTGCGCGTCGCCCGTCGGGCTGCGCCGTCCTCTACTGTCGGGGGGTCCGAACCGCTGCGCCGGGCGGTCGCCGGCACCTCCGCCTGGGCGTGCCGCAGTGGCGCCGGGGCCCCGGCGCGACCCGACGAAGGATCCTCCCGTGCCCTCCGTGCCCGAGCTGACCGACACGACCCGCTGGCGATGCGCCCTCTGCGGCAACCTCACGAGGTTCGACGTCACCCGCAGCAGCCGGGTCGTCGAGTACGTCCACGTCGACCTGGCGGGGCTGGCCACGGTCGACGAGCGCCGGGTGCTCTCCCACGTCATCGAGCGGGTGAGGTGCCGGTGGTGCGACGCGGTCGACCGGGTCGAGCTCGTCGCACGGCCGGACGTCGCGACTGACGCCGCCGCCCCGTCCGAACGCGGCGAGGGGTCCGCGGCGCCGGGCAGGTGAGCGAGCCATCCTCCGGTGCCGTGCAGGCCACCGACGTGGGCGAACCGGAGTCGGCCGACCTGGCCCTGGCGCCGCCCCCGCTGGCCGAGCCGGTGCGTGCGCGCGTCGTCTCCCTTGCAGGTGACGTCCTCGCCGCCCTGCCCGCGGAGGAGGTCCCGCCTGCGCTGCGGCAGTTCGCCCGGTGGGAACCGAGGCGGCGGGCTCGGCTGGCGGGACCCGCGCTCGCCGCTGCTCTCGAGACGGATCCGGTGCTCCGGCAGAAGGTTGCGGCGGCGGCGGCGCGCAGCGCTCCCGGCCTCGGCGAGGCCCTCGCAGCAGGGGTCGTCCCCGCGGCTGCCGACCCGGTCGACGTCGCCGCGTCGTCCTACCTGCTGCGCCAGCCCGGCTGGCGTGCGGTGCTCGCGGCCGCCCAGGAGCAGCTGGCCGACGTCGACGTCGTCCGTCGGGCCGCGCAGGCCGGTGCCGAGCGCGATCGGCTCGCCGCAGAGCTCGAGCGGGTGCGGGCCCGCGCGGCACAGGAGCTCGCCGAGGCGACGGCCGCCGCCAGCCGCGACCGCGCCGAGGTCCAGCACCTGCGGGCCGAGGTCAACCGGGCGCGTGAGGCGGCACGTGCGGCGGCGGCGCAGGTCGCAGCCGCGCGCGACGATGCCGATGCCGAGGTGGCTGCGGCCGCAGAGGAGGTCCGTTCGGCGACGGCCGAGCGGCGTCTGCTCCGCTCGAGGGTCTCCGAGCTCGAGCGTGCCCTCGAGCAGGCGAGGCGTGCGGGTCAGTCCGGCCGCACCGAGGCCACCCTGCGCACGCGACTCCTTCTCGACACGCTCGTCGAGGCTGCCGGCGGGCTGCGGCGCGAGCTCGGACTGGCCCCGGCCCATGGACGACCAGCCGACGCCGTCGCCGCCGAGGTCGCCGTCCGACCGGCGGGGCCCGGGGTCGTCGACGTCGCCGTCCGTGGCCACGGTCCGGCGTCGGTGGAGGTGCTCGACCAGCTGCTCGCCCTGCCGCGGGTGCACCTCGTCGTCGACGGCTACAACGTCACGAAGGGCGGCTACGGCACGCTGACCCTCGAGGAGCAGCGGCGACGCCTCGTCAGCGCCCTCGCCGGGCTCGTCGCCACGACCGGTGCCGAGGTGACGTGCGTCTTCGACGGCGCCGACGTCGGGCAGGTCCCGTCGCTGGCGGCGCCGCGGGGGGTCCGAGTCCTGTTCAGCCTGCCGGGCATGAGCGCCGACGAGCTCATCCGGCGGCTCGTGCGGGCCGAGCCGGAGGGACGCCCGGTCGTCGTCGTGTCGAGCGACCGCGAGGTCGCCGACGGCGTCCGCGAGGCCGGAGCCCGGCCGGTGCCCTCGGCGACGCTCCTCGAACGACTGGCGCGCTCCTGAGCGCCGTCGAGGTCTCACCGGCAAGGTGACGACGTCGGCCCGAGCAGTTTGTCGGAGGGGGCTCCTAGCGTGCGTGCCGTGCCGGTGGGGGACTGCCGGCACGCCGGTCGCCGGACCTTCCCCACGGCCCCGCCGTCCCGTGTCCCCGAGGAGTCTCATGCTCATCGACTGCGAGAGCTGCCAGGTCCGCGGCATCGGCTGCGGCGACTGCGTCGTCAGCGTCCTGCTCGGTGCCCCGCCGACCGGGGTCGAGCTCGACGCCGAGGAGCAGGCCGCGCTGGAGGTCCTCGCCGGCTCCGGCCTGGTCCCGCCTCTGCGCCTCGTGACGACGGCACCGGCGCCGCGGCGCCGCGCCGGGTGAGCATCTGCCTCAGCCCGCCGAGGTGCACGACACTGCGGCGCGGGGTTTGGTTGCCGGCGGCTCGCCGCCTAGGGTGGGGTCGGGGTGGACGTCCGCTGGGTCGAGGACCCAACGACCACCCGCGCCGAGCTCCATCACCTGCTCGCAGTCGAGCGGACCCGTGACCCGGGCCCCGCACCGCTGTGGGCAGACGGAGGCCGGGGACCCGGTCCCCTGGGGTGAACCGTCGGATTCTCGGCGGAGGGCACCTTCCCCGCCCTAACCCGTCAGCTCACCCGGTAGGCGCCGAGGAGAAGGAGAACGCCTTCGTGGCGTGGTACCGCCCCCGTGCTCGTGCCCTTGCGGCCTGCACCGCTGCTGTCGCCGGCCTGGCCCTGCTCCCTGGGGTCGCCTCGGCGGCGCCGTCCCCCTCGGTGGCCTCGGTCGCCGCGCAGGTCGAGGCGCTGCAGGAGCGGGCTGGATCCGCCGCCGAGGCCTACAACGGCGCCAAGCTCGACCTCGCGCAGGTGCAGTCCCGGCTGGCCAAGGCGCAGGGCAAGCTGAGCACCCAGCAGAAGGCTGTCGCGGCGGCGACGTCGACGATGGGAGCCCTCGCGGCCGCCCAGTACCGCTCGGGCGGGATGGACGCCAACCTCGAGCTGCTGCTCTCCGACGACCCGGCCACCTTCCTCCAGCAGGCCGCGTCGCTCGACCAGATCTCCGCCCACCAGACCGAGCTCGTCCGCAAGGTCGCCGTTGCCCGCGCCCAGATGGCTCAGACCCAGCTGGCCATCGCCCAGCAGGCCGCCCAGGTCAAGGCGACCCGCGACCAGCTCGCAGCGCGCAAGGCCGCGATCGAGGGCGACCTCGCCAAGGCGCAGCGCCTGCTCAGCTCGCTCAAGGCCGAGGAACGCGCCAGGCTGCTGGCCGCCCAGCGGCTCGCCGACGAGCGGGCTGCGGCTGCCAGCCGTGCCGCCCGTAGCGCGGCCCGGGCTGCGCTCCTCAGCGCGCAGGACCAGCCCGCAGCCGCCAGCTCGTTTGGCTCCTCGGGCTCCAGCGGCACGGACACCTCGAGCAGCTCCGACGGCTCGAGCGGATCCGCTGGCTCCGCCTCGCCCTCGCCCTCCGGCTCCGGGGGTGCTGGCGCAGCCGTCGCCTACGCCTACTCCAAGCTGGGATCCCCCTACGTCTGGGGCGCGGCCGGGCCAAACGTCTTCGACTGCTCCGGGCTGACCATGCGGGCGTGGGCTGCCGCGGGCGTCTCGATCCCGCACTTCTCCGGTGCGCAGTACGGCGCCGGACGCCGCGTCTCCCGCTCGGACCTCCAGCCGGGTGACCTGGTGTTCTTCTACAGCCCCTCCGAGCACGTCGGCATCTACGTCGGCGGCGGCATGGTCATCCACGCCCCCCGGCCCGG
Source organism: Actinomycetes bacterium (assembly GCA_038322045.1). Lineage (GTDB taxonomy): Bacteria > Actinomycetota > Actinomycetes > JBBQFP01 > JBBQFP01 > JBBQFP01. The sequence continues at coordinate 15,875 of JBBQFP010000007.1, forward strand.
CTCCTCGGTCAAGCTGGCGCCCGTGGGCTCGATGCCCTATGCGGGAGCCGTTCGCCCCTGACCGACGTCGGTACACCTCGTCAGCCACCGCGCTCGCGTGGCGGCAGGCACGCGGCCCGACGACGTCCTCGCAGCGCGCCTGTGTGGGCCGCGCTCGGTGCCTGCGCCGTCCTCGCCGCGGCTGTCGCCGCCGGTGCTGGCCTCGGGCCAGGCCGCCAGGGCGCCTCGCCCCGGGATTCCTCGCACCCCGCTGCGGCCACGACTGCGGCACCGACGCCGTCGGGGGCGCCCCGAGAGGGCCTGAGCACCTCCTCGCTGCCGCCGCTCGTCCCTTCGGCGCAGTCCGGTCAGTCAGGAGCGGCTCCGACGCCGAGCCCCGCCACCGCGCCGGCGCAGCGGTTGCGGTCCCTCGAGCCGACGACCACCCTCGTCAGCCGGTTCGCCACGGTGGTGGGCGCGGGGAGCGCTGCAGGTCTCGCGGGCCTCGCCCGTGACGTCGACACCGCGATCCCCGCGGTGCGTTCGGTGCTACCGACGTGGACGTCGAAGGTCACCGTGCTCTCGCCGTCGGACCCCGCCGTCATGGCCGAGCTCGTCGGCGGCGACTTTGGCGACCCGGCGGCCCTGCGGCAGGTCTCGGCAGTGACGACGGGCCCGGCCTCGGGGTCGGGTGCCGTCGTCGTCGTCAACACCGAGGCGATGTCGACCTTGACGGCGCTCGGGCGGCGGGTCGTCCTCGCCCACGAGCTCACTCACGTGGCGACGCGCGAGGCTGGCGGGGCGCCGGTCGCAGCGTGGCTCACCGAGGGCTTCGCCGACTACGTGGGGTTCCGCCGGACCGGCGTGCCTGACGCCGTGGCCGCGCAGGATGTCGTCGCCGAGGTGCGCGCCGGTCGTCTGCCGGGGGCGCTGCCGGCTGCGGCCGCCTTCCTGCCGACGCACGGGACGACGTCGCCCGCCTACCAGCAGGCGTGGCTGGCCTGCCGGGTGGTCGCCGCGCGGTGGGGGGAGGCCGCGCTCGTACGGCTCTACCGTGCTGCCGCGTCGAGCTCCGCTGCCGACGCCGATGCCCGCACCCGAGCCGCCCTCGTCAGCGTGCTCCACGTGGACGAGGGAGACCTCGTCGCCCTGTGGCGGTCAGCGCTGCTGCGCCTGGCCCAGGGCACCGCTGTGGGTAGCCCCAAGGCCTGAGGGACGCCGGGGGCGCTCGGGGACGCCGGGGGCGATCGGGGGCTACGACAGCTGAGCCGGGTGCGGCACTGCAGGCCCGCGACGCCTGATCGGTAGGCTCCCCGGGTGCGCCGCACCCTCGTCGTGACCAACGACTTCCCTCCCAAGGAGGGCGGCATCGAGTCCTTCGTCCTGGCGCTCACCCAGCGGCTGGACCCGTCGGCGACGATGGTCCTCACCGCGAGCCGCCCCGGGGGGAGGGAGTACGACTCCTCCCTGCCCTTCCCCGTCGTGCGGATCCCCGCGCCGATCGTCCTGCCGGAGCCGACCCTGGTCGCGGCCGCCAGCGCCACCGTCCAGTCCTTCGGCGCCGAGGCGGTGTGGTTCGGTGCGGCGGCGCCCAACGCGCTCGTCGCCCCCGCGCTCCGACGCGCCGGAGCCCGGCGCCAGGTGGCCACGGCCCACGGCCACGAGGTGTGGTGGGCCCGGGTGCCGGTGACCCGCCAGGCCCTGCGGCGGATCGGGTCGGGGACCGACGTCGTCACCTACCTCGGCGAGTACACGCGCAGCCGCATCGCAGCGGCACTGCGCCCGGAGGACGCCGCGCGGATGCAGCGGCTCACCCCCGGCGTCGACGCGCAGGTCTTCACCCCCGAGGCCGGGGGAGCGGCGCTGCGCTCCGAGCTGGGCCTGCACGACCGCCCGGTGGTCGTCCACGTCTCGCGGATGGTGGAGCGCAAGGGCCAGGACGTGCTCCTGCGGGCCCTTCCGCTCGTCCAGCGCCGGGTCCCCGACGCCGCCGTCCTCCTCGTCGGCGACGGGCCGGCGCGACCTGGGCTGGAGCGCCTCGTCGACTCCCTCGGCCTGCGGGGGTCGGTCCGCTTCACCGGCCGGGTTCCCCAGGACGAGCTTCCCGCGCACTTCGGCGCCGGTGACGTCTTCTGCATGCCTGCCCGGTCGCGCCACGCCGATCTCGAGGTCGAGGGGCTCGGCATCGTCTACCTCGAAGCCTCCGGCTGCGGACTGCCCGTTGTCGCGGGGGACTCTGGGGGTGCGCCGGACGCGGTGCTCGAGGGCGAGACCGGTTTCGTCGTCGACGGCCGCTCGCCCGAGCAGGTGGCCGACCGCCTCATCCGACTGCTCGGCGACGCCGGCCTTCGGGAGCGGATGGGACGACGCGGCCGCGAGTGGGTCCTCGCGCAGTGGGGCTGGGACGACGCCGCCGCCCGCCTGCGCGCCATGCTCGACGGCTGACCCGCGGGCTGGCTGAGCGGCCAGGACTGGCCCGGAAGAGGGTCAGCCACGCCCCTCGGAGGTGATGAGGCCGAGGCGCAGCGCCGTCATGAGCGCCTGCGCCCGGTTGGCAGCGCCGAGCTTCTCGTAGAGCTTGGAGATGTGGGTCTTCGTCGTCGACTCGCTGATGAAGAGCTGCTTGGCGATCGCCGCGACGCCGAGGCCGTCGGCGAGGAGGGTGAGCACCTCCTTCTCGCGCGGGGACAGGCTCGGTCCCGACGGCGAGAGCCGCCGCTGCATGGCCCCGGCGAGGTCGTGCGCGGTGAACGCCCGCGGCGAGACGGCGGCGTGCCGGGCGGCCGCGATGACGTCCTCGGCCGGGGCGTCCTTGGGCACGAACGCCGAGGCGCCGGCCTCCAGGGCGCCGAAGAGCTGCTCGTCGCCGGCGTACATCGTGAGGACGACGATGCCGATCTCCGTGCTCCCCGAGCGGATCTGGCGGGCAGCGTCGAGGCCACTGCCGTCGGGCAGCCGGACGTCGAGGACGACGACGTCGGGTGAGAGCGCGGAGACAGCGGTAAGGGCCTCGGTCACCGAGCCTGCCTCGCCGACGACGGAGAAGTCCCCGGTGTGCTCGAACGCGCGGCGCAAGCCCTGCCGGATGAGCTCGTGGTCGTCAACCAGCAGCACGGTCGTGGTCACGCCGGCCTCCGCTTCTTCCGGCGAGCGAGGACACGGAGGCGGCCGGTTCTCCGACGGAGACCTCCACCACAGTGCCGCCTTCCTCCCGGTCGCGAATGTCGAGCCGCCCGCCGATGCGTTGCGCCCGTTCCCTCATGATCTCCAATCCGAAGCTGTCCGGGCGACCCTGGCGCAGACCTACCCCATCGTCCTCGATTCGTAGCCGGGCCCGGGGCGACTCGACGACGCACGTCACCCAGAGGTTGTGTGCCCCGGCGTGGCGGCGTGCGTTCGTCACGGCCTCCTGGGCGATGCGCAGCAGCTCGGCCTCGGTGGCGACCGTCAGCGGCTCGGGGCCCTCGTCGAGGATGAGGTGCACGGTGAGACCAGAGCTCGCTCCGACCTGACGGACGTGCTCGGAGAGGGCCGAGCCGAGCCCGCCGACCTGCTGCACCTCGCTGCGCAGGTCGAAGATCGACAGACGCAGGTCGGTGATGACCCGGGTGAGCTCGGTGCGCAGGTCACGGAGGTCCTGGTGTAGCTCGCCGTCGGTGCGCCGTGCGAGGTCGTCGACGACGTAACCGAGCGAGGCGAGCTCCTGGGCGATGCCGTCGTGGATCTCGCGGGCGAGGCGCCGACGTTCGTCGACGACGGCGACCGAGCGCACCTCGGCGAAGAGCATCGCCGTCTCGATCCGCAGCGCGGCCTCCTCGGCCATGGCCATGGCGTCCTCGACGCGCTGGCCGTCGAAGGGTCCCCGGCGATCCTCGAGGCCGACGACTCCGAACGTGCGGCTGCCGATGCGCAGCGGCAGCGCGAGGGAGTGCCCGTCGTGGCTCGGGGACAGGCCACCGGCCCGCTGGACCGGTCGCTGGGTGCTCCAGACCTCGCCGAACAAGGTGCCGGGTCCGAGGTCGAGCGGCCAGTCGACGGACTCGCAGCCCTCGAAGGCCAGCGGGACGAGCCTGCCGCCGGAGGAACGCACGTAGACGGCGGCCCGCTCGTATCCCATGACCCCGCGCAGCGACTGGAGCAGTGCCTGGGCCAGGGCCACCTGGTCGAGGCCGACGGAGAGCTGGCGCGCGACGAGCCGGAGCTGGGAGATGAGCCGGTAGGCGCTCTCGTAGGCGGAGTTGCCGGGCGCAACGGCTGCCGCTCGCTGCTCGCGGCGCACCCACGCGGCGAGCAGGCCCACGAGCAGCGCCATGAGCACCCACTGGTGGGCCGGGGTGACGAGCTGGGTGCGCGAGAGCCCGGTGGGCAGGAGGAGCCAGCCACCGGTCAGCGTCACGGACGAGGTGAGGGCGACGGTCGAGGCGGCCCATGGACCCGCCCCCACCCCCGCGGCGAGCGCGGGAGCGAGCAGGTAGGGCAGGGCGTCGATGCCTCCGCCGCGCAGCAGGAGGACGAGCAGGCAGGTGACGACTGCCTCGAGGCATGCGGCCACGGCGAGCATGACGGGCGGAGAGAGACGAGTCGTCGGCAGCCGGTGCGGCGGCACCGAGCCGATGGCGGCCGCCAGGAGGAGGGTTCCGGCCACCCAGCCGGCGCCCCGGACCCCTGCCTGCGTCCAGGCGATGCTCGTGCAGGCGACGAGCAGTCCGAGGCGCGCGACCAGGACCAGGCGGCGGTTGCCCGCCACCGGGTCGGAGATCAGCTCATCGGCCACGGGTGTGACCGTGACACACCACAGGCCTCACGCGCACACTGGGGGGCAGATCAGTCATCGTGTCGCACGGACGTGCGCCCGCCCCTCAACCGTAGAGGGACTCCACCGCACCCGAGTACTGCTTCATGACGACGGAGCGTTTGAGCTTGAGGCTTGGGGTGAGCTCCCCGCCCTCTTCGGTGAAGTCGATGTCGAGGATGACGAACTTGCGGATCGACTCGGGCTTGGAGACCGCCTTGTTGGCGTCGTCGACCGCGTGCTGGACCTCGGCACGCACGGCCACGTCGGAAGCCGCGTCGGCGACGGTCATCTCGGGCAGTCCGGCGTTCTTCAGCCACCCGGGGAGGACCTCGGGGTCGAGGGTGATGAGGCAGCCGATGAAGGGCTGACCGTCGCCGACGACCATGCACTGGCTCACGAGGGCGTGCGCCCGCAGCCGGTCTTCGAGCACCGCGGGAGCGACGTTCTTGCCGCCAGCGGTGACGAGGAGCTCCTTCTTGCGTCCCGTGATCGTCAGGTAGCCCTCGGCGTCCAGCGATCCGATGTCCCCGGTGCGGAACCAGCCCTCGAGGTCGATGGCCTCGGCGGTGGCCGCAGGGTTCTTCCAGTACCGGCGGAAGACGTGAAAGCCACGGACGAGGACCTCGCCGTCCTCCGCGATCTTGACCGAGGCGCCGGGGATCGGCCGGCCCACCGTGCCGACGCGCACCATGCTCGGGGGGTTGGCCGTGGTCGGAGCCGTCGTCTCGGTGAGCCCGTAGCCCTCGATGATCGTCACGCCGATGCCGCGGAAGAAGTGCCCGAGGCGGGCCCCCAGGGGGGCGCCGCCGGAGATCGCCCACCGCACCTCGCCGCCGAGGGCCGCGCGCAGCTTCACGTAGACGAGGCGGTCGAAGACGGCGTGCTTGACCCGCAGCAGCAGGCCGGCGCCCCCGCGGTCGAGGGACTCGCTGTAGGCGACGGCCGTGGCCGCGGCCATCTCGAAGATCCGGCCCTTGCCCTCGGCGTGCGCCTTCTGGCTCGAGCTGTTGTAGATCTTCTCGAACACCCGAGGGACAGCGAGGACGAACGTCGGCTTGAAGTCGGCGAGGTCGCCGAGCAGGTTTTTGATGTCGGGGGAGTGCGCCAGCCGGACGCCGGCGGCGATGCACGCGACCTCGATGACCCGGGCGAAGACGTGCGCCAGCGGGAGGAAGAGCAGCGCCGACGCGTCGGGAAGGGCGAAGACCTCAGGCATGTCGGCGACGACGTTGCCGGTGAGAGAGAGGAAGTTGCCGTGCGTGAGCTCGACGCCCTTGGGTCGGCCGGTGGTTCCCGAGGTGTAGATGAGGGTGGCCAGCGAGTCGGTCGACAGGGTGCTCCGCGCGTGCGTCAGCGCCTCGTCGCCGATGTCGGTGCCGAGCGCGACGAGCGTGTCGATGCCGCCCTCGTCGATCGTCCACACGTGCCGGACGTCGGGCGCCGAGGAGCGCACCGCCTCGACCGAGTCGCGGTGCGAGACGGCCTCGACGACGACGGCGACGGCGTCGGAGTCGGCGAGGATCCACTGGAGCTGCTCGTCGGAGGACGTCTCGTAGACAGGGACGACGACGGCACCGGCGAACCAGATGGCGTAGTCGACGAGGGTCCACTCGAAGCGGGTCCTCGACATGAGGGCGACCCGGTCACCGGGCTCGATGCCGGCCGCGATGAGGCCCTTGGCGACGGCGCGAACCTCGGAGAGGAACGTCGCCGCGGTGACGTCGGCCCAGGCACCCTGAACCCGGCGGCTCAGCAGCCGTCTCGCGGGCTCGTCCCTGGCCCAGTCGGTGATCATGTCGGTGAGTGCAGCCGAGGGCTCCACCACGACGCGGGCGGGAACGGTGTACTCGGTCACGGCGGTCTCCTCAGGAGGTCAGGTTCACACGGACGTTACTTGCCAGTCACCTCGAGGGCCAGAGCCTGGTGCGGTTGGAGGCGCGGCACGCGAGACTCGAGGGCGTGCCTGGAAGCGAGCAGCCCTCCGTCGACGTCGCCGAGGAGGTCTTCCTCGTCGCCGACCACGCGGTGGTCGCAGCAGTGGTGGGGGACCCCGAGCGCTGGCTCACGTGGTGGCCGGAGCTGCGGTGCGAGGTCTACCGCGACCGCGGTCTCAAGGGCCGCCAGTGGCGGGTGACCGGGGCCCTGCACGGGACGGCCGAGGTCTGGCTGGAGCCGGTGCGCGACGGCGTCGTCCTCCACTGGTTCCTCCGGGCCGAGCCTGCGGCCCCGATGAGCCTCCGTCGGCTCGCCCGGGAGCGGGACCGGTGGGTCGCCCGGTGGACGAGCGCCGTCGCTGCCCTCAAGGACGAGCTCGAGCGGGGGCGCGCCGTCGGGGAGCCGAGGCTCACGGCGGGGCCGGGACTGCTCAAGGCCGGGGCCCGGCCCGCCGATGACGACGAACGTGGACGCCGCTGACCTCGACCCGCGCTGCCCCTCGTGCAGCGCGCGGGTGCTCGGGTCCGCGCAGTGGTGCACCCTGTGCTTCGCCGACCTGCGCCCGGCCCCGGCACCAGTGCCGCAGCAGGTGCTCGAGCCGCGGCCGCAGCCGCGACCTGCGCCAGGCGGAGACCTCTCGTCCGAGCCGCTGATGTGGCCCGAGGCGGGTGCCGCGCCGGGGACCGTCGTCGGGCTCGACCCGGTGCTCGTCGCCGGGATGCTCGCCGAGCTCGCGGTCCAGCAGCCCCGCGACCCGGTGCTCGCCCTCGCCGCCTCCGTCGGCACCCCCGCCCGCAAGGTGCTCCTCGCCGGGCTCGGGATCCTCGCCGTCGCTGGGCTCATCCTCCTCGCCTCGCTCCTGGCCGCCCTCGGCTCCTGAGGCCGGCTGCCGACCGGCAGGCCTGGGCTGGGCCGACGCGATAGCCTCGCCGTCGATGCGGCGCACGGTGCGCCGACGATGCTCGCCCGGCGGCGCACGCCTTCGGTGGACGAGGAGACGAGGGCACCAGCCATGGCCGACCAGACCGAGTCGCGGATCCTGATCGCGGCCCCGGCCGTCGAGATCATGGCGGTGATCGAGGACTTCGAGGCCTACCCCGAGTGGACCGGCTCGGTGAAGCTGGCGCAGGTCGAGGGCCGAGACGCCGAAGGCCGCGCCGAGAAGGTCCGCTACGTCCTCGACGCCGGCGCGATCAAGGACGACTACACGTTGCTCTACGCCAGGCCCTCGACCTCGGTCCTGCGCTGGTCGCTCGTGCGCGGCACCATGCTCCGCGGGCTCGACGGTGTCTACGACCTGCGCCAGAACGTCGACGCGCGGAGCACCGAGGTCTACTACCGCCTCACGGTCGACGTGAGCATCCCCATGATCGGGATGATCAAGCGCAAGGCCGAGAAGGTCATCATCGACACGGCGCTCAAGGAGCTCAAGAAGCGCGTCGAGGGGTGAGTCCTGTGCGCGTCGTCATGTTTACCGGCAAAGGCGGGGTCGGCAAGACGACCGCAGCCGCCGGCACGGCCGCGCTCGCCGCTCGTCGGGGTGTGAAGACCCTCGTCGTCTCCACGGACGCGGCGCACTCGCTCGCGGACGCGCTCGAGGTGAGCGGCGGCGAGGAGCCGGTCGAGGTCGCACCGTCGCTCTTCCTCGCCGAGGCCGACCCCCGGGCACTCGTCCTGCGCAGCTGGGACGGGCTTCAGCAGTACCTCGTCTCGATGCTCTGCGCCGCCGGCGTCGACCCGATCGCCGCTCACGAGATCACCGTCCTCCCGGGCGCGGAGGAGGTCCTCGCCCTGCTCGCCGTGCGCGACCACGTGACGTCGGGGCGCTTCGACCTCGTCGTCGTCGACTGCGCCCCGACGGCGGAGACGCTCAGGTTGCTCGCGTTGCCTGAGGCCATCGACCACTACGTCGGCCGCCTGCTCCCGCTGGACTCCGCTCTGGCGAGGGCGTTGCGTCCGACGGTCGGTCGGGTCACCGGCATGCCTCTCCCGGCGCAGCAGGTGCTCGTTGGCGCGGCACGGCTGCGCGACGAGCTCTCTGGGGTGCGCGAGGTCCTTCGCGCACCCTCGACCTCCGTGCGCCTCGTCCTCACGCCCGAGCGCGTTGTCGTCGCCGAGGCCCGACGAACGCTGACGACGCTCAGCCTCCACGGCTACGTCGTCGACGCGGTCGTGGCCAACCGGGTGTTCCCCGACCGCGGGGCAGACCCCTGGCGGCGCCGGTGGGTCCGTGCCCAGCGCGAGCAGCTCGCCCTCGCCGACGAGGCGTTCGCTCCGGTGCCCGTCCTGCGCGCGGCGTACGCCGAGGTCGAGCCCAGCGGGGCCGAGCAGCTCGCCGACGTCGCCGAGGCGTTCTACGGCGACCTGGATCCGCTGGCCGAGCCAACAGGAGCCACACCGGTCAGCGTGATCCGTGACGGCGACGGGTTCCGGCTTGAAGTCGCCCTCCCCTTCACCGACCGGTCCGAGGTCGAGCTGGCACGCCGCGGAGACGACCTCATCCTCGGCGTGGGGCCACGTGCGAGGGTCCTGTCGCTGCCGAGCGCGCTGCGCCGCTGCGTCGTCACCGGGGCGGCGTTCTCCGACGGCAGGCTGCGCGTCTGCTTCGAGCCCGACCCAGCCCTGTGGCTGACACCGTGACGACACCTGGCGAGCCGGTCGGCAGCCTCGCCGACGAGGCCGCCCGCTTCGCCGAGGCGATCGGGGCGTGGGGTCGGGCGCGCGCCGCCACCGCAGGGGAGGCGTACGAGGCAGCCCCCGGGGCCGAGGGCGGCGGCTCGTGCCGGTTCTGCCCGCTCTGCCAGGGGCTCGAGCTGCTCCGAGGGGCTCGGCCCGAGGTCTACGCCCACCTCGGCGACGCCGCGATGTCGCTGCTGGCAGCTGCCCGCGAGGCCCTCGGCGAGGCGCCCCGGGCGGCAGGCGCGCCGGCACCCTCGCCCGAGGGGCCGCCGGTCCAGCGCATCGTCGTCGACTAGCCCTCCCGCAGGCCGTGACGTGCGCGGGTGCGGCGTCCACGGTTCCCCCTGACGCGCGCACCCGCGGCCACTAGGGTCTTCGGCGGGTGATCCGCATCGGCGGGGAACGCCCCCGAGAGGAGACACCCTGATGGCACTGACGATCGGCGTGGACGTCGGCGGCACCAAGGTGGCCGGAGGCGTGGTCGACGACGACGGCCGGATCCTCGCCGAGGTCCGCCGCGCGACGCCGTCGAAGGACGCCGTCGGGGTCAACAGCACCATCGAGGCCGTCGTGCGCGAGCTCGCCGAGGGGCGAGAGATCTCCGCCGTCGGGCTCGGTGCCGCCGGTTTCGTCGACGCTGCCCGCTCGACGATGCTCTTCTCGGCCAACGTCTCCGGCTGGCGCGACGAGCCGCTGCGCGAGGACATCATGGCTCGCACCGGGCTGCCGGTCGTCGTCGAGAACGACGCCAACGCCGCCGCCTGGGGTGAGGCCCGCTACGGCGCCGGCAGGTGGCACAGCTCGCTCGCGTGCGTCACCGTCGGCACGGGCATCGGAGGCGCCGTCGTCATCGACCGTCGGCTCTACCGGGGTGCCTTCGGCATCGGTGGCGAGTTCGGCCACATGCGTATCGAGGTCAACGGACGTCGCTGCGCCTGCGGCCGCCGGGGCTGCTGGGAGCAGTACGCCAGCGGGTCCGCGCTCGTGCGTGAGGCTCGCGAACGCGCCAACGAGGACCGCGAGGGGGCCTCGATCCTGCTCGACCTGTCCAGCGACGGAACGCCCGAGGGCATCATCGGCCCGATGGTCACGGCTGCCGCCCAGCAGGGCGACCCGGTCGCCGTGGCGTCCTTCGACGCCGTCGGCCGGTGGCTCGGCTACGGCATGGCCGACCTCGCCTCGGTCCTCGACCCGGCCTGCTTCGTCATCGGCGGAGGGGTCTGCGAGGCCGGCGACCTGTTGCTCTCTCCGGCGCGCGAGGCCTACGAGGCGAACCTGCCCGGCAGCGGGTACCGGCCGCACGCGGAGATCGTCCTCGCCGAGCTCGGCAACGCCGCCGGCATCGTGGGCGCTGCCGACCTCGCGCGTCAGTAGGGGCCGACGTGGTGCCCGTCAGGGACGTCGCGGCCGAGGGGCGCTCGCCGGGGGACGGCTCGGCCCTGCGGGTCGTCACGTACAACATCCGTCATCAACGCGACGACCCCGTGGCCCTCGTGCGGGTCCTGCGGGCGCTGGCCCCCGACGTCGCGCTGCTCCAGGAGGGGCCCCGCGGGCCGCGCTGGCGTGCGCACGTCGCCGCACTTGCCCGAGACACCGACCTCCTCGTCTGCACCGGCGGACCCTGGGCGGGGTCCAACCTCGTCCTCGTCGCCATGCGGGTCCAGGTCCGCTGGGCCCACGACCTGCGCTACCCGGTGCGCCACCGGCTCCAGCCGCGCGGAGCCGCCGTCGCGGGGCTGCGGGTGAGCGGCCGGGACCTCGTCGTCGCCTCGACGCACCTGTCCCTGGACGCGGCGGAGCGCCCCGGCAACGTCACCGCGCTCACGTCGTTCCTCGCGCAGCAGGGAGCCGGGGCGAGGGCCGTCGTCGCGGGCGACCTCAACGAGCCGCCCGACGGACCCTCGTGGCGCGGGCTCGCCGGGGTCGGCCTGCGTGACGCCTGGTCGCTCGCCCCCAGAGGCGGTGAGCTCACGTTCTCCGCGCGCAACCCTCGGCGGCGCATCGACGGGGTCTTCATCTCCAACGGCATCGCCGTCGCGGGCTGCGGCACTCCCGCGGGGGAAGGGCTCGACACCGACGTCCGGGGCGCGTCGGACCACCTCCCCGTGGTGGCCGACCTCACGCTGCACTGACCCCGGGGGCGCGCCTGCCCTCCCTGGCGACGCCCGCGCGCCCCGCACGCCGCGCCTCTCCTGCCCGCCCCTGGCGACGCCCGCACGCCGCGCCCCTCCTGCCCGCCGATCTACGTCTGGACGTTGATCCACGGGCGTGTTGAGCAACATCTGGACCTAGATCGGCGACACGTCAGATCGGCGGCAAGTGGCCGGGCGGGTCAGGCGCGCGAGTAGCCCTCGACGAGCTCGTGGGCGAGCTGCTCGAGGAACAGCCCGATGTCGGTGACCACGCCCTCGGCCTGGGCGCTGCCGCGGTCGGCGAGCTTCGTCACGGTCGCGGGGTTGATGTCCACGCACACGAGAGGGATGGACGCGGGCAGGATGTTGCCGGTGGCGATCGAGTGCAGCATCGTCGCCACCATGAGGGCGAAGCCGACGTCGTGGAGCTGCGCCCGCATCGCCCGCTGCCCCTCGATGACGTCGGTGTAGACGTCGGGCAGCGGCCCGTCGTCGCGGACCGACCCCACGAGGACGAACTCCCGACCGTGGGTGACGAGGGCGTGCATGACCCCGCCCGTGACGAGGCCCTGCTCCACCGCGCCCGCGATCGACCCCGCGCGGCGGACCCGGTTGATCGCACGGATGTGGTGCTCGTGGCCGTGCTCGACGCCTGAGCCCTTGGACAGGTCGACGCCGAGGGAGGTGCCGAAGATGTTCGCCTCGATGTCGTGGGTCGCCAGCGCGTTGCCGGCGAAGAGGACGTCGACGTAGCCGGCCGCGACGAGGGCCTCGACAGCCGGGGAGGCACCGGTGTGGATCACCGCCGGACCAGCCACCCAGAGGATCCGCTTGCCGGCGGCTTTGACCTCACGCATCTGGTCGGCGATCTGGCGGACGAGCAGGGCCTGCGGCTTCTCCGAGCTGACGACGGAGTTCATGAACTCGAACCGGTGGCCGTCGGCCTCGGCGGTCGCCATCGGGACGACCTTGACCCCGGTGGCGCCGCAGACGATCTCCATCCCGGCGAGGACGTCGCTGACCGGGATGGTGCGGACCTGGGTGCCCTCGACGACGATCCCGCAGTCCATCTCGGGGTGCTCGACGCGGACCCAGCGCTCGTCGACCCGCACGAGCGTCTCGAGGTTCGTCGTCGAGTAGAACTCCTCGGGGAACACGCCGTCCCGCTCAGCGGGCCGGGTGACGAGCTCGCCGGGGTGGGCGAGGTTCGCGCCGTGGACCTGCAGCCGGTTGAGCAGCCGCGCCAGGCTCTCGGCGTCAGCGTGACTGACCGAGATGAGTGCGCTGGACTCGTCGTGGCTCGTCCGCCCGACGTCGAACCGGTCGATCCGGTAGTCGCCGGAGGCCTCGAGGATGTCGCCGAGGACCTTGGCGAGGATGCCGGAGTCCATGAGGTGGCCACGCAGCTCGACGGTGTCGCTCAGCACGCAGGTTCCTTCTCTCGGTGGAGCCAGGGGGATGGACCGGCGCCACGAGGGGCCGGGGCCGGCAGGTTCGGGGTGGTGCGAGGTCAGACGACGGCGCCGTCGTCCGGGTCGTCGTCGCGGTTCGGCCGTTCCTTCATCCGCGCGACGAGCGTGGCGAACCCACCGAGGGTGGCGGCGACGACGAGCAGGCCGGCCCATCCCCCGAGCGGGTGACCGGCCAGCGCCGCGACGACGAGGAGGACGGGCCCGCCGACGAGGCACCCCCAGGCGATGTTGCTCACCCTGTCGCCGCGGGGCAGCGGCGGTGGGGGTGGTGGCACGAAGTGGTCCTGGGGGTCCTCGGGCGCGGTGCTCAGCGGCCGGGGCTCGGGAGCCGTCGTCGCTCCCCAGGTGTCGTGGGGCGCCGCCGTCTCGCCTCCGGTCGGGTCGCCCCCGGGAGGAAGGTCCTCGAGGGCGGACCAGGCGCCGACCGGGTCCTGCGGGCCGTCGAAACCCGCGACGATCGTCGCGAACTCCGCCTCGACGTCCATGTCTGCCGGTAGCGAACCGGACGCCTGCACCCGCGCCTCGTCCTGCTCGGCGTGCAGGGCGGGCAGGTGGTGGAGCATGAGCAACCGGGCCTTGTCGAGGTCGTCCTGCCCGACGAAGACCCGGTCGCTGGGCCGGGAGGTGACGGGCGTGCTCAGCGGCACGGGCAGGGGGCCCTCGGTGCTCGCGTCGGCGTAGGCCGCGACCCCGGCGTCACCGAGGACCTCGACGAGCCGGTCGGCGAGCACCGGGTCGAGGTCGGCAAGCCGGGTCCAGCTCGAGCCCTGCGGCAGCCCGTTGTCACGCGCCGCCATGCTCAGCCCCTCGCCGCCGGAGCCAGGCGCGTGACGAGCTCGAGGCTCCCGGCGAAGATCGCCGGCGCGTCGCGGTCGAGGGGCGCGACGTGGTAGCTGTCGTGGCAGAGCCGCTCCTCGACGTCGCTCGAGCCGACGTGCGCGAGGAGGTACCCGCTGTTCGAGGGCTCGACGACGTGGTCGGAGGGGGAGCGGAAGAGCAGGAGCGGCTGGTCGACCTTGGGCAGGTCGGCCTTCGTCAGCTGCCACAGCTCGGTGAGGGAGTGCAGCGCCCGCAGCGGCGTGCGGTCGTATGCCGACTCCACGACGTCGGGCATGGCGATGTCGCTGGCGATCCCGGGCAGCGACGGGAGCACTCGGTGCAGGACCGGCAGCAGCCGCATCCGCCAGTCCTCGCTGTGCAGCGCGGGGTTGACGAGCGCGAGGCCGTCGACGTCGTCGTGGCGCTCCTCGGCCAGGCGCAGGGCCAGCGTGCCGCCCATCGACAGGCCCATGACGACGACGGTCGAGCACCGCGCGGTGAGCTCGTCGAGGGATCGCGACACCTCGGCGTACCAGTCGCTCCAGCGGGTGCGATTGCACTCCTGCCACGTCGTGCCGTGACCCGGCAGCCTCGGCACCCGGACGGTGAGACCGGCCTCGGCCAGGTGCTGCGCCCAGGGCAGCATCGACGCGGGGGTGCTGGTGAAGCCGTGGCAGAGCAGGGCGCCGACCTCGCCGCCGTCGGCCGTGAACGGCTCGGCGCCTGGCATCAACGGCACGGGAGCTCCTCGGTCGTGCGGGCACGGGGTCGTCGGTCGGGGTGCTGCCCGCATGGTCGCACGGGCCGTCGCCCCCGGTACAGACGACCCGGGGCCGCCGCGCGACGATCACCACGTTGCTTCGCCGTGGCCGCGTGCCTAGGGTGCTGATCGCGCGAGATGCGTGCCAACGGCGGAGGTCCCGGTGCTGTACTGGTTGTTCAAGTGGGTTCTGCTCGGTCCGCTCCTCAACATCATCTTCCGGCCATGGGTCGAGGGACTGGAGAACGTCCCTGATGAGGGGGCCGCGATCCTCGCGAGCAACCACCAGTCCTTCTCCGACTCGATCTTCCTTCCGCTCATCCTCGAGCGTCGGATCACCTTCCTCGCCAAGTCCGACTACTTCACCGGGCGAGGGGTCAAGGGACGGCTGACGGCAGGGTTCTTCAAGGGCGTCGGTCAGCTGCCGGTGGACCGCTCGGGCGGTCGCGCGTCGGAGGCGGCGCTGCGGACCGGCCTGCGCGTCCTGCGGGCCGGCAAGCTCCTCGGCATCTACCCGGAGGGCACCCGCTCGCCCGACGGCCGGCTCTACCGCGGCAAGACAGGCGTGGCGCGGATGGCCCTCGAGGCGAAGGTTCCCGTCATCCCCGTGGCCATGATTGACACCGAGAAGCTCCAGCCTCCGGGGCAGGTCATCCCCAAGGTCATGCGGCCCGGCATCCGGATCGGCAAGCCGCTGGACTTCAGTCGGTACGAGGGCATGGAGAGCGACCGCTTCGTCCTGCGATCCATCACCGACGAGATCATGTACGAGCTCATGGCGCTCTCGGGCCAGGAGTACTCCGACATGTACGCCAACAAGGCCAAGCTTCTCATCGCCGAGGCGCGCAAGGCCGAGAAGGCCGCCGAGAAGTCGGCCGAGAAGTCGGCCGAGAGGACCGTGGGGTCGGTCGACAAGGCGGCCGACGAGCCGCCCGCGGCCTGACCCGGCCCTGACGACCCGCGCCCGCGCCGGGCCCGCGCCTCAGGCGGAGGCTGCGCGCAGCCTGTCGAGGACGAGGGGGTCGATGCTGCCCCCGACGAGGCGCATCTCGTAGTTCTCGCCCTCGGCCCACGCGGTGAGCGCCTCCGCGACCGGGCCGCCGAACCCGAGCGTGGCGAGCAGTCCGCTGACCTCTCCGGCCACGGGGCCCTCGAGCGGGATGAGCGTCGCGGGGTCAGGCGCAGAGAAGTAGAGCCGGTGCATCCTCAGCAGCCGGTCGAGCTCGTCGATCGGGCGGCTGTGGTCGTCGACGCGCAGGTCGACCTCGACATCGCTCATCCCGCCGTAGCCGGCGCCGTCCCGGACGACGAGCAGGGCGGCGCTCTGACGTCCCCTCCGGTCGCCCCCGGCGTCGTCCCCCGCCCGCAGCGCGGCGAGCAGGCGCTCGGCGAAGCGGTTGGGCGCGTTGTCGGCCAGGAACGCCTCGACCATCCGGTCGACGACCTCCGGCCCGACGGCAATGTTCGTCTGGACGGCGTACCCCGGCCCGCTGCGGCCTCCCGCCCAGGGGTGGCACGCGTCACCGGTGAACGTCGCCGCGCCGCCGTCGCGGTCGACGACGCCTGCCTGCCGTGACGCCCGCCCCTCGTCTGCGTCGACGAGGCGACGCAGCGTCTCCTCGGCCGGCAGCCCCTGCGCGAGCAGACGCAGGCCCTCCTCGCGGTAGGAGAGGTTCGCGAAAGCCTGCGTGGCCAGCGCCCCGACGGCGGCGCTCGCCGCGGGGACAGCGGAGCCGACGGCGAGGAAGCGAGAGGCGACGGCGACGCCCCAGGAGGAGCCGGACCGGGATCGGGCCACGATGGAGAAGGTCACGGCGGCGACCCTAGAGCAGGCTCCCCGCCAGCGGCCTCCCGTCCAGGCGTCGTCGTCCGCACCGTGGTCTCGGGAGCGAGCGGGACGCGGGCTCGCCGTACCCTGGCGGGGTGACGGCGACCCCTGACGTGCGCGACTCCTGGCGACGGTTCCCCGCGGCCCAGCAGCCCACCTGGCCCGACGCCGAGGCGCTGGCCCCGGTGCTCGAGGAGCTGGCCACCCAGCCGCCGCTCGTCTTCGCCGGCGAGTGCGACAACCTCCGGGCGCGGCTGGCCGAGGTCGCGGCCGGGCGCGCCGTCCTCCTCCAGGGCGGCGACTGCGCCGAGACCTTCGCCGGGGCCACCGCGGACGCGATCCGCGGGAGGATCAAGACGGTTCTCCAGATGGCTGTCGTCCTCACCTACGGGGCCAGCCTGCCGGTGGTCAAGGTCGGCCGGATGGCAGGGCAGTTCGCCAAGCCGCGCTCCTCCGACCTCGAGACGCGCGACGGGGTCTCGTTGCCCGCCTACCGCGGCGACGCCGTCAACGGCATCGACTTCACCCTCGAGGCCCGTACCCCCGACCCGCGGCGGCTGCTGCGCACGTACAACACGTCGGCGGCGACGCTCAACCTCATCCGGGCGTTCACCCAGGGCGGCTTCGCCGACCTGCGCCAGGTCCACGCGTGGAACCAGGGCTTCGTGCGCGACACCGCCGCCGGCGAGCGCTACGAGCGGATGGCCTCCGACATCGAGAACGCCCTGGCGTTCATGGAGGCCGTCGGCGTCGACGCCGAGGAGTTCCGCAGCGTCGACTTCTACGCCAGCCACGAGGCCCTCCTGCTGGACTACGAACGCGCCCTGACGCGGATCGACTCGCGCACCGGGCTGCCCTACGACGTCTCGGCGCACCTCGTGTGGATGGGCGAGCGGACCCGCTCCCTCGACGGCGCCCACGTCGAGTTCCTCTCGACGATCCACAACCCCGTCGGCATCAAGCTCGGGCCGACGGCGGACCCCGACGAGGTGCTCGAGCTGCTCCGGCGGGTCGACCCCGACGAGCAGCCCGGGCGCATCACGCTCATCGTGCGGATGGGCGCCGGCAAGGTCCGCGACGTCCTGCCCGCGCTCGTCGCGAAGGTCGAGGCCGAGCGGCACGGCGTCGTGTGGGTGTGCGACCCCATGCACGGCAACACCATCACCTCGCCGGGCGGGGTCAAGACGAGGCGCTTCGACGACGTCGTCGAGGAGGTCCGGGGATTCTTCGAGGTCCACCGCGAGATCGGCAGCTACCCCGGCGGTCTGCACGTCGAGCTCACCGGCGACGACGTCACCGAGTGCGTCGGCGGCTCGGGCCAGTTGGTCGACATCGACGACCTCGACGACCTCGCGCTGGCCAACCGCTACGAGACGGCCTGCGACCCAAGGCTCAACCACCAGCAGTCCCTCGAGCTGGCGTTCGTCGTCGCCGAGATGCTGCGCGACGGACGGCGGGTCCGATGAGCGGCCCGGTCGACCTCCGCAGCGACACCCTGACGAAGCCCTCACCCGGCATGCGCGAGGCGATGGCGCAGGCCGCGGTCGGCGACGACGTCTACGGCGAGGACCCCACCGTCAACCGCCTCGAGCAGACCGTCGCCGCGTGGTTCGGCGCCGAGGCCGCGCTCTTCGTCGCCACGGGCACCCTCGGCAACCAGCTGGGGCTGCGCACGCTGTGCCCACCGGCGAACGAAGTGCTCTGCGAGTCCAGCGCGCACATCGTCACCTACGAGGGCGGTGCGCCGGCCCAGCTCGGTGGTATCCAGACCCGGACGGTGGCCGGCGACCGCGGCGTCATGGACGTCGACGCCGTCCTCGACTCCGTCCACCTCGCCGAGTTCGGCATGGTGCCGACCAGGGTCGTCGCCGTCGAGAACACCCACAACAACGGCGGCGGCACGGTCTGGCCGACCGCGGCGCTCAAGGAGCTCAGATCCGGGCTGGACGAGCGCGGCGTCGCGATGCACTGCGACGGTGCGCGGATCTGGAACGCCTCGGTGGCCTGCGGCACCTCGTTCGAGGAGTACGGGCAGCTCTTCGACTCGATCTCGGTGTGCCTGTCCAAGGGCCTCGGTGCGCCGGTCGGGTCGGTTCTCGTCTCGACCGGGGAGCGCGTCGCGCAGGCACGGGTGCTGCGCAAGCGGCTCGGTGGTGGCTGGCGCCAGGCGGGCATCCTCGCCGCGGCAGGCCTCTACGCCCTCGAGCACAACGTCGGGCGCCTCGCCGAGGACCACGCGCGGGCTCGCCGCCTCGCCGAGACCCTCGCGGAGGCCGCACCCGGATGTGTCGACCCGTCGTCGGTGCAGACCAACATCGTCATCGTCGACGTCGCCGCCTCCGGGCTGGGGTCGGCAGCCTTCGTCCGGGCCGCCCGCGACGAGGGGGTCATGGTCGGGGTGAAGTCCGCCCGGCTCGTCCGCGCCGTCACCCACCTCGATGTCGACGACGACGACGTCGACCGGGCCGGTCGTGCCCTGGCGAGGGTCCTGCGCGGCTGAGCCCGCGCATCGCTCTCCGTCGACGTGCGTGCCCGAGCGACCCAGCGTCCAGATGGCGGTCATCGGGCTCGCATGCTGAGACGACTCCAGCGGGGTCGCACCCCCGCGCGCAGGGTGCCCCGGCGCCGCGGGGGTCGCGTGCGACGATGACCGGCGTGGGGGAGCCGCACGACGAGGTGGACGCGGGCTGGTTGCCGCCAGGGCAGCGCGAGGCGACGGGCTGGCCCGTGCGCCACTACGGCAGGGTGCCGCGCCACTGCGAGGCCGAGGGCTGGCAGGTGGAGCTCTCGGGCGCGCTGCGCTCCGGGGGTGCGGTGACCCTCGACGTCGCCGCCCTCGACGCGCTCGGGCGGGTCGATGTCGTGGCCGACCTCCACTGCGTGACCCACTTCTCGGTGCCCGGCCTGCGCTGGTCCGGCGTCCCCACGGCAGCTGTGCTCGCCGCGTTCCCGCCGGCCGAGGACGCCACGCACGTCATGGTGTGGGCGGAGTACGGCTACGGGGCGAACCTGCCGATCGCTGACCTCCGCCGTGCGCACACCGTCCTTGCGACGGCCGTCGAGGGTGAGCCGCTCCCGCCGGAGCGCGGTGGTCCGGTGCGCCTCGTCGTCCCGCACCGGTACGGCTGGAAGGGGCCGAAGTGGGTGCGAGGGCTGGAGTACCTGCGCGAGGACCGGCGCGGCTTCTGGGAGGAGCGGGGCTACCACAACCACGCGGACCCGTGGCTGGAGCAGCGGTACCGGTACCAGGAGCCGCACGGCCCTGACGCGGCGGACGGCGACAGCGCCGGCTGATGCTCAAGGTCCCCACCAGTCGTGCCGATCGGTCCCCGACCGGAACCGGACGGCGACCCACCCGGGACGGGACCTGACGACCTGGAGCTGGCGGTAGGACGCTCAGACCTCGAGGTGCGGCAGCCGGCCCTCGGCGCCGTGGCGCGGACCCAGCTCGACGAGGTACATGGCGGCGGCCACGAGCGCTGCCCCGACGAGCGTGCGCGGCGTGGGCCGCTCCCCGAGGACGAGCGCGAAGCCCATGGCGAACACCGGCTCCATCGTGAGGATCACGGCCGCCCGGGTCGGTGAGAGGTGCGCCTGCGCCCACGTCTGGACGACGAAGGCGAGCGCCGTCGCGAAGACCGCCGTGCCGATGACCGCCGCCCAGACGCCGAGGTCCGGCGGCATGGCCACGCCGCCCGGTGAGGCGATGGCGAGGCAGAGGACGGACACCGTCCCGAGCTGGACGACGGCGAGGCCGTAGGCGTCGTGCTGGGCCGACCACTCCCCGAGCCCGACGATGTGGAAGCCGAACGCAAAGGCCCCGAGCAGGGTCAGCGCCTCGCCGGTGCCCACCGAGAACCCGTGCAGCGCGAGCAGGGCCAGGCCCGTCGTCGCGAGCGCTACCCCGGCCCACGCCACGCGCGGCACCTGGCGACGGAGCAGCACCGCGCTGATGAGCGGGGTGAAGACGACGAACATGCCGGTGACGAACCCCGAGACGGTGACTGCGGTCGTCTGGAGCCCGTAGGTCTGGGCGACGTAGCCCGAGCCGAGCGCCAGGCCCAGGAGGACCCCGTGCTTGAGGCCGCGCCTGCCGAGCGCCTGCACGCTGCCCGGGCGCACGAGGAGCATGAGCATCGTCGCCAGGAGGAACCGGACCGCGAGGAAGTCCGCCGGTGGCATCCGCGCGATGGCCTCCTTGACGACGACGAACGTCGAGCCCCAGATCGCCGTCATCGAGACGAGGGCCAGTACGGCGATCGAGTCGGACCGTCGCGGCGCCAGGACGGTGCTCATCGGTCCCGCAGGCTCACGAGGAGGTCGACGTCGGCCCGGCGCTCGGCGTCGGAGCCGGGGGTCTCGATGACCATGGGGACGCCTCGGGTCGCGGGGTGGCGGAACAGCTCGGCGAAGGCGTCGGCACCGATGCGACCTGCACCGATGTTGGCGTGTCGGTCCTTGCCCGAACCGCAGGGGTCCTTGCTGTCGTTGACGTGGACGAGCCTGAGCGCTCCCCGGCCGGCGACCTTGACGACGGCGTTGAGGGTGCTGCGGACGCCGCCGGGTGCCGCGAGGTCGTGGCCTGCGGCGAACAGGTGGCAGGTGTCGAGGCAGACGCCGACCCGCGGGTGCGAGTCGAGGACGTCGAGGTAGGGGGCGAGCTCGTCGACACGCGAGCACAGCGCCTGCCCCTGCCCGGCGGTCGGCTCGAGGAGGAGGTCCGGTGCGCCCTCGGGCAGCGCGTCGAGCAGTGGCAGCAGCGCCTCGCGCACCTGCTTGAGCGCAGCGTCACGTTGGCCGCCGGTCACGGCCGACCCCGTGTGGACGACGACGCCCTGGGCGCCCACCGCAGAGGCACGCGCGAGCGTCGCCGCGAGCGCCGCCACGGAGTTGCGCAGCGTCGTCGCGGCCGGCGAGCCGACGTTGACGAGGTACGGGGCGTGGACGAAGGTCGGGATCCCCATCCGGGCGCACGTGTCGCGGAAGGTCGCGTCCTGCGCCGGGTCCCCGACCGGGACGGCCCACGCCCGCGGGTTCGAGACGAAGATCTGCACCGCCCGCGCCCCGAGGGCCTCGACCTGTGCAAGGCCGGTGCGCGCCAGCCCACCACCGACCTGGATGTGCGCCCCGAGCGGAGAGAGACGACGGGCGGGCACCCGCCCATCGTCTCAGAAGACGGTGATGGTGATGGTCGAACCCCGGGGTTGCATGCCCGAGGGCGTGGCCCGCACGACGCGCCCCAGGAGCACGCCGAAGTGCGGCTGCCGCTCGACGGTCACCTGGAACCCCGCCGCTCGCAGAGCGGACGAGGCGCTCTGCTCCGAGATGCCCGTGACGGCGGGCACCCGGACGAGGTCAGGCCCCTTGGAGACGACGTAGCTCACCGTCGAGCCCCTGCGCAGCGCCGTCCCGCGGTCGGGCTTCTGCGAGATGACGACACCCTTGGCGACGGTGCTCGAGAACGCCTCGGACGACGAGCCCTTGAGTCCGGCCGAGGTGAGGGCGGCGGCGGCGTCGCGGGCGGTGGTCCCTACCAGCGACGGGACCGGCACCGGTGCCGGGCCCTTGCTGACGACGACCGCAACAGCCGTGCCCCGCTTGAGCGGCGAGCCCGCGGCGGGATCGGTCGAGACGACCTTGCCCCCGGGCACGTCCTCGGAGTAGCGCTGGGTCACTGTCCCGGGGCTCAGCCCGGACTGGGCCAGCACGGTGGCCGCCTTCGACCCGTCGGTGCCGTCCAGGGCCGGGACCTTGAGCCGTTCCCTGCCCTTGGACAGGACGACCTGCACCGTGGCGGACTTGCGCGCCTGGGCGCCTGGGCCGGGCTGGGTCGAGATGACCGTGCCCGCCGCGGCGGACTCGTCGAACCGTGACCCGGCAACGGCCACGGTCAGCCCGGCAGCCTTGGCCTTCGCCTCGGCCTGCGGCTGGCTCAGCGTGAGCAGCGACGGCACGGTCGTCGCGGCCCCTGGGCCGCTCCCGGCGTACCAGGCCCAGAAGCCCAGCCCCGCTGCCGCGGCGAGGACCACGGCGGCGAGGACCCAGCCGAGCCCCCGGCGGCGTCGGCGACCCGGCAGGCGGGGCGCCGTGCGTGCCGGGGCCGCTGCGGGGCCCGCCGTCGCAGGCTTGTGGACTGGACGCGCGGTAGGGGCCGCGGCGAGCCCGGCCGCCGTGGCAGCGGGCGCGACGAGGGTCGCGTCCACCGGGTCACCGGTGCGGCCGCGCGCCTCGGCCAGGCCGGAACGGGTGAGCAGCGCGAGCAGGGCGGTGGCATCGGCTGGGCGTTCGGCCGGGTCGCGGCGGGTGGCCACCTCGACGAGCCGGTCGGCGGCCTCCGGTACTCCGGAGACCCGGCTCGACGGTGCCGGCACCGTGGAGTGGACGTGCTGGTAGACGACGCTCATGGGGGAGTCGCCGACGTAGGGTTTCTCACCCGTGAGCAGCTCGAAGAGCAGGATGCCGGCGGCGTAGACGTCCGAGCGTGCGTCGCCGGTGCCGGTCTCGACCTGCTCCGGGGAGAGGTAGGAGACGGTGCCCGCGATGGAGCTCATGGTCCGGGTGCTCGCCGCCGCGCTGATCGCCCGCGCCAGACCGAAGTCGGCCACCTTGACCCGGCCGTCGTCGGCCATGAGGACGTTCTCCGGCTTGACGTCCCGGTGGACGATGCCGGCCCGGTGCGCTGCTCCCAGGGCGCTGAGCACGTGCTCCATGACCTGAGCCGCCTCGGGGGCCGAGAGCCGGCCACGGGTCTCGAGGACCTCGCGCAGGGTTCGTCCGGCGACGAACTCCATGACGAGGAAGACGACGGGGCCGTCACGGCCCTGGTCCATGACGGAGACGACGTCGGGGTGGCTCAGCGCGGCGGCGGCACGGGCCTCGGCGGCGAACCGACGGACGAAGCCCGGGTCGGCGGCGAGCTCGGAGCGCATGACCTTGACGGCGACCCGGCGCTCGAGGCGCAGGTCCATCCCGAGGTAGACGGTGGCCATGCCACCGGAGGCGATGACCCGCTCGAGCTCGTAGCGGGCGTCGAGGAGCCGCCCGACGAGGGGGTCCGCAGCCGTCGACGTCACGTCATGAGTCTACGGTCGGCTCCAGCCGAGCGCCCCGGACGCGTGCCCGGCGTGCCGCGACCGTCACCTACGGGCTCGCCACGGCCTCAGAACCCGGGGTGCTCCGGGGAGGTCTCCAGCCGGCCCTCCGCCGGCGAGGACGCCCGCGCCCAGCTGCGCCGAGGGATCCGGCCGGCCCGGAACGCCAGCCGTCCTGCCTCGACCGCGCCACGCATCGCGCGGGCCATGAGGACCGGGTCCTGCGCGCGCGTGACTGCGGAGGCGAGCAGGACGCCGTCGCAGCCGAGCTCCATCGCCAGGGCGGCGTCCGAGGCGGTGCCGATACCGGCGTCGAGGATCACGGGCACGCTGGCGGCCTCGACGATCATGGCGATGTTGTGCGGGTTGCGGATGCCCAGGCCGGAGCCGATGGGTGAGCCCAGCGGCATGACGGCAGAGCAGCCGACCTGCTCGAGGCGCATCGCGGCGACCGGGTCGTCGTTGGTGTAGGCGAGCACGGTGAAGCCGTCGTCGACGAGCCGCTCGGCGGCGTCGACGAGCTCGGCCGTGTCGGGGAGCAGGGTCCGCTCGTCGGCGATGACCTCGAGCTTGACCCAGCTCGTGCCGAGCGCCTCCCGGGCGAGCTGCGCCGTGAGGACCGCCTCCCCAGAGGTGTAGCACCCGGCGGTGTTCGGGACGACCTCGACGCCCCGCGAGCGAGCGCAGTCGAGGACGGAGCCCCTGCTGCCTGCGGAGACCCGGCGCATGGCGACCGTCGTCAGCTCGGTGCCCGAGGCCTCGAGCGCCGCGTCGAGCACCTCGAGCGAGGGCGCGCCCCCGGTGCCGAGGATGAGCCGCGACCGCAGCCTGCGACCGGCGATGACCAGCGCGTCCTCGCCGGCACCCGCCGACGGTGCCGCTGCTGCCGCAGGCGTGCCGGTCCCCGGAGCGCTCGTGCCGCTCGGGCTGCTGGTGATCGTCATGGGTCAGCCTCCTTGGACAGCGACGAGGACCTCGACCCGGTCTCCGCGCCGGAGCATGGTCGTGGGCCAGGCCGACCGCGGGACGACGGCGTCGTTCATGGCCGCGGCGACCCCGGCGGGCGCGGCCTGCAGCCCCGTGACGATCACGTCGAGGGTCGTGCCCTCGACGACCTCGACCGTCGCACCGTTGACGACGACGGTCATGCCGCAACCCGGGCGAAGCGGCTGACGAGGAACGGCCTGGCGGCGTCGGGGACCTCTCCGGTGGAGAGGATCTCGCTGACGAGGTCGGCGGTCACCGGGGTCAGGAGGATGCCGTTGCGGTGGTGCCCGGTCGCGAGCACGAGACCTGGAAGCTCGGTCGGGCCGAGCATGCAGCGGTTGTCCGGCGAGCCTGGACGCAGCCCTGCCCACGACTCGACGAGGGTCGTCTCGGTGAGGCCGGGGACGAGGGTGTGGGCGTCGCGCAGCAGCTGGTAGACCCCGCCGGCGGTGACCGTCGTGTCCTCCCCCTGCTCCTCGACGGTGGCTCCGACGACGATCTCGCCGTTGGCCCGGGTCACGAGGTACACCGTCGAGCCGGCGACCACCCCGCGGACGGTGCGCCCGAGCAGCGGGTGATGGGGGTCGCAGCGCAGCCGGAGGATCTGCCCCTTGACCGGGCGCACCGGTGGCAGGACCTCCGGCGGGAGCCCGCCGATCGAGGCCGACCACGCGCCGGCGGCCAGGAGCACCTGCCCCGCCTCGACGACCTCGCCCCCGGCGCAGCGCACCCCCGCGGCACGGTCGGCCCGTACGAGGACCTCGCTGACCCGGTCGCGCACCACGCGCACCCCGGCCCGCTCGGCCGCGACGAGCACCGCGGAGGTGAGGGCCCGGTTGTCGACCTGGTGGTCCCCGGGGACGGTGAGCCCCCCGCGCACCGATGGCGCGAGCATGGGCTCCAGGCGCCGGACCTCCCGGCTCGTGAGCGGTTGGGAGTCCAGGCCCAGCGCGGTCTGGTACCGGTGGAGCTCGTCGAGGACGGCCTTGTCGCCGGCGTCGAAGGCCACCGCGAGCGTGCCGTTCGGCCGCCACCCGGCGTCCTCGCCGCTGGCCTCCTCGACCTCGGCGACGAACCCCGGGTATCGGCGCGCCGACTCGATGTTGAGCGCGAGGAGCGACTCCTCGCCGTAGAACGCCTCCGAGACCGGAGCGACCATCCCCGCCGCGGCCCACGAGGCGCCCGTGCCCGGTGCCGGGTCGACGACGGTGACCGTCAGCCCGCGCTGGGTGGCACGCCATGCGGTCGCCAGCCCGATGAGCCCGCCGCCGACGACGACGACGTCGGGTGCAAGAGGTCGCACGGAAGCTGATCGGTCGAGGTGCATCGGAGGCTCCCTTCGCCGGCATGACCCGGAGCAGGTTCGACGGTCGGAGGCCGGTGTGCCTCCCTCTCAGCCCGGTGTGCCGGGCTCCCGTGCCAGGCCCCGTCGAGTGGTCTCACCCGCCGGCGCCGTGCAGCGACGAGGGTACGCCCTCTGGTTGGCTGCGACCGTGCGAGACGTCGTCGTCGTCGGTGGGGGCCTGGCCGGGCTGCAGTCGCTGGTCGCCCTGCGCTCGCAGGGCTTCGACGGCCGGCTGACGATGCTCTGCGCCGAGGACGAGCCGCCCTACGACCGGCCGCCGCTGTCCAAGGAGGTCCTCGCCGGGACGAGGTCGTCGACGACCCTCGAGGCCGACTGGACGGCGCTCGACGTCGACCTGCGCCTGGGCTGCCCCGCGGTCGGGCTCGAGCCCGGGGCGGTCCTCACCGCTGCCGGAGCCGTCCCCGCTGACGGCGTCGTCCTCGCGTGCGGCTCGGAGCCGGTGCGCGTCCCGGGAGCGGCGGTCCTCCATACGCGGGCCGACGCGCTCGCCCTGCACGAGCAACTGCGGCCGGGCGCCAGGGTGGCCGTCGTCGGGGCGGGCTGGATCGGTGCGGAGGTCGCCACCGCGGCGGCCAGGGCCGGGTGCGCCGTCGTCGTCCACGAGGCGACGTCGGCCCCGCTGGCCGCGCTGCCGGCTCAGGTGGGCGCCCGCACCGCGGGGTGGTACGCGGCCCTCGGGATCGAGCTGCGGCTGGGACGACGTGTCACCGGCGCCGACGGCCTCGCGGCGGACGTCGTCGTCGCGGGGATCGGCGTGCGGCCGGCCACGGCGTGGCTGCGAGGATCACGGGTGGCGCTCGACCCCGGCGACGGGGCGGTGCTCACCGACGCGGCGTTGCGGACGTCGCTGCCCGGGGTCGTCGCCGTCGGTGACTGCGCGGCGTGGATCTCGCGACGCTACGGGCGACGGCTGCGGGTGCCGCACTGGGACGCCGCCCTGCGCAGCCCAGAGGCCGCGGCCGCGTCGCTGCTGGGCCGCGCCGTCACCCATGACCCGGTGCCGTACTCGTGGTCGGAGCAGCTCGGGCACACGCTGCAGGTGCTCGGCGTCCCGGCCGCCGGTGACCACCTCGTGTGGCGCACCACCGTCGCCGGGTGGTCGGCATGCTGGCTCGCCGGGCAGCAGCTCGTCGCCGTCGTCGCCTGCGACACCCCTCGCGACGCCTCGCAGGCCCGGCGGCTTCTCGCCGCGGGGACTGCCGTCGACGAGGAGCGGCTCGCCCACGGCGCGCTGCGCGACGCAGTGCTCTGAGCCGCACCCCACCCGCAGCCGGCGTCTGTGACCCCGGATGCGGGTGGGGTGCGGATCTGGCAGGCTCTCCGGCGTGACCGAGCCCGAGGGAACCGTGACAGACGAGGTCGAGCAGCTGGTCGAGGACTGGCTCACCCTGCCCGAGGTGGGCGAGCGGCTGGGACTGGAGATCACCCGCGTGCGCCAGCTCGTTCGCGAGCGCCAGGTCCTTGCGGTGCGCCGCGGGCCGAACCGGGTCCTCATGGTCCCCTCGGCGTTCATCACCGACGGCCAGGTCCTCAAGGGTCTGCCCGGTCTGCTCACCGTGCTCCTCGACGACGGCTACGCCGACGAGGAGTCGCTGCGCTGGCTGTTCACCCCCGAGGAGACGCTCCCGGGCAGCCCCGTCCAGGCGCTGCGCGAGAACCGCGGCACCGAGGTCACGCGTCGGGCGCAGGCCCTTGCCTTCTGAGTCGGACGTCCCGGAGCGTGACCTGAGGCGACGGCTGGCCGTCGCGCGGCTCTACCTGTGCACCGACGCCCGCGAGTCCCAGGGCGACCTCGCCGCCTTCCTCGAGGCCGTGATCTCCGGCGGGGTCGACGTCGTCCAGCTCAGGCAGAAGGGCATGGAGGCGCGCGCCGAGATCGAGGCCCTCTCCGTCGTGGCCGACGCCTGCTGTCGTCACGGGGCGCTCATGGCGGTCAACGACCGTGCCGACGTCGCGCTCGCCGCCGGTGCCGACGTCCTCCACCTCGGGCAGGACGACCTCCCCGTGCCCCTGGCCCGCCGCATCATCGGCGCGGCGCCCCTGGTGGGGCGCTCGACGCACGACCGCGCCCAGGCCTCGGCGGCAGCCGTCGAGGACGGCGTCGACTACTTCTGCGTGGGGCCGACCTGGGCCACCCCGACGAAGCCCGGCCGCCGTGCCGCGGGCCTCGACCTCGTGGGCCACGCCGCGTCCCTGGGGACCTCCCGGCCGTGGTTCGCCATCGGCGGCATCGACGCCACGAACCTCGACGAGGTGCTCGCCGCCGGGGCTCGGCGGGTCGTCGTCGTCCGGGCGCTCACCGAGGCTTCCGACCCCGAAGCGGCGGCCCGTGGTCTCGCGGACGCGCTCCGGGCGGCGGCGGTCGAGGCCGCCGAGCCGGCGTGAGGCACCTGTCCTACCTCGGCATGCTCGTGTTCTGCCTCGTCGGGACGCTGCCGCTCGAGGTCGTGCTCCACGTGGGCGTGTACCGCCAGGTGCGCCGGCTGCTGCTCAGCCTCCTGCCCGTCGTCGTGGTCTTCCTCGCGTGGGACCTCTACGCCATCGCCCGCGGCCACTGGTCCTTCGACCGCGCGCAGACGACCGGGATCGTGCTCCCCGGAGGGGTCCCGCTCGAGGAGCTGCTGTTCTTCGTCGTCGTCCCCGTGGCGGCGGTCCTCACCCTCGAGGCCGTCCGCACGGTGCGGGGCTGGCCGGTCGGTGACGAGCCGCGGTGAGCTACACGGCCCTCGCCGTCGTCGGGGTGGCGCTGTCCGTCGTCCTCGACCTCGCCGTGCTTCGGACCGGGCTGCTGCGGCGC
The DNA here is from genome assembly GCA_038322045.1 of Actinomycetes bacterium. Lineage (GTDB taxonomy): Bacteria > Actinomycetota > Actinomycetes > JBBQFP01 > JBBQFP01 > JBBQFP01. Next base: position 44,515 of record JBBQFP010000007.1, read on the forward strand.
CGCACGTTCTGGACCGCCTATGCGATCATCATCGGCTTCCAGCTGCTGACCAACGGCTGGCTGACCGGACGAGGCATCGTCACGTATGCGCCGTCGGCGATCCTGGGGTGGCGGATCGCCTACGCGCCCGTCGAGGACCTGCTCTTCGGCTTCGCCATGGTGCTCCAGGTGCTGGCCTGGTGGGTCTGGTGGGGCAGGCGCCTGCCCCCGGCCGCTCGCGGCTGAGCACTGGCCCGGCTTGGCGACGCCGCCGCCCTCGCGACCCGTGACGCTCAGGCCAGGTCGTGCCAACGCCGCTCGGCCCGGCGGGCCCTGACGGCGCGGGCGACCCCGGGCACCGCGACGGCAACCCTGCGGCGTCTCGGCACGACGACTCGGGCATGAAGGACGTCGAAGTCGACCTTCTCGGCCTGGTCGAGGATCCCCGAGTAGAGCACCACAGCTGCCCGGATGCAGTCGCGGCTCGTCGGGGCGAGCAACCCGATACCGGGGTCCGCGGCGGCGTAGATGCGTCTGGTCCGAGCAACCTCGAAGCGCACGAGCTCCTTGACTCCGCGGCTGGCCCGGGGGCGGCCGAGGTCCTCCCGGGTGACGCCGTGCGCGGCGAGGTCCTCCTCTGGCAGGTACACCCGGCCGCGCGCGTGGTCCTCGGCGACGTCGCGGATGAAGTTCGACAGCTGGAACGCCTCGCCGAGCGCCCGCGCGCACGGGATCGCCTCGTCGTGGAGGTAGCCGAGGACGGGCAGCATCTCGAGGCCGATGACGGCTGCCGAGCCGTACATGTAGCGCTGGAGATCGGCGAAGGTCCGGTAGCGGGTGATGCGGAGGTCCATCGCCATCGAGTCGAGGAAAGCGGCGAAGTACGGCGTCGGGATGTCGAACTGTGCCTTGGTGTGCAGGACGGCGGCGATGACCGGGTCCTCGCTCGAGCCCTCGGCGAGGTCCTTGCCGAAGCGGTCGCTGAAGGCGGCGAGCGTCTCGGTCATCGTCGCGGGGTCCCCGTTGTCGACGATCTCGTCGGCGTAGCGGGCGAAGCCGTAGAGCGCGTGGACGTGCGGGCGCTTCGCCGGCTCGAGCAGCAGCGTCGCGAGGTAGTAGCTCTTGCCGTGCGAGGCGTTGAGCTGCCGGCACGTCTCGTAGGCGACGCGCAGCCGGGGGTCGTGGATCCCGGCTGCGTCGAGCTCCCTGGTGCTCACGCCGGCCAGTCTCCCGCGACCGGCGCCGCGCCTCGCAGGGGGCTCAGCGGTAGGCCCGGGAGCGGTAGGCGGGGTCGGGGCCAGTGATCCGTTCCGCGGCCAGCCGGCCCGAGATGAGCACCATGGGCACCCCGACACCGGGCTGGGTGCCGGAGCCGGTGAAGACGACGTTGTCGTAGGAGCGCGGGAGGTTCGTCGGGCGGAACGGCCCGGTCTGGAGGAACGAGTGCGCGGCCGCGAACGGCGCCCCCTGCTCCATGCCTCGGCGCTGCCAGTCCAGCGGCGTCGTCACGTGCTCGACCTCGACGGCGTCGCCGAAGCCGGTGAGGCCGCGCTGCTCGAGGGTCCGGACGACCTCGTCGCGGTAGCGAGGTCCCACGGTCTCCCAGTCGATACCTGCGGACATGTTCGGCGTGGGGAACAGGACGTAGTAGATCTCCTTGCCCGCGGGCGACAGGGAGGGATCGGTGCGGGTCGGGTTGGTGACGAGCAACGACGGGTCGCTCATGAGGCGCTTCTCGTCGATGAGCTCGCGGAAGACGCCCTTCCAGTCGTGGCCGAAAGAGATCGTGTGATGGGCGAGGTCGTCGTAGCGCGCGCTCGAGCCGGCGAGCATGAGGAAGCACGACGGCGAGTACGACAGCCGGGCCACCGTGCGCGGGGTGCGCCCGAGGAGGTCGCGCCAGGCGACGGGCAGGTCGGGGGAGAGGACGACGACGTCGCACGGCACGCGGGTGCCGTCGGCGCACACGACGGCGACGGCGCGGCTGCCGCGGGTCTCGACGCTGGTGACCGTCGTGCCGTAGCGGATGTCCACCCCGTGCTTCTCGGCAGCTCCGGCGAGCGCTCGTGGCAGGGCGTGCATCCCGCCACGGGGGAAGAACACGCCCGCGACGGAGTCCATGTAGGCGATGACGGCGTAGATCGCCAGGGCGTCGTAGGGGGAGAGTCCCGCGTACATCGCCTGGAAGGAGAACACCCGCTCGGTGCGCGGGTCCTTGAGGAACTGCCGGACCTTGGGTGCCAGCCGCCTGAAGCCCCCGAGCGCGACGAGCCGCGCCAGGGACGGCGTGACGAGCGAGAGCGGGGAGTCGATGTTGCGGTCGATGAAGTCCTTCATCTCGGCCCGGTAGACCTTCGAGACGAAGTCGACGTAGCGCAGGTAGCCCGCCGCCTCGTCCGGCGAGCAGACCCGTGAGATCTCCTCGGACATCTGGGCCGGGTCCGCGTGCACGTCGAGGGTCGACCCGTCGGCGTAGCGCGCGCGGTAGAGCGGCGCGACGGGGATGAGGTCGAGCCAGTCCTCCATGCGCTCGCCCACGCAGTCGAAGGCGTCGGCGATGAGGTCAGGCATCGTCAGCACGCTCGGGCCGGTGTCGAAGGCGTATCCGGAGTCGCTGAGCAGGCCGTTGCGCCCGCCCGGCACGTCCTCGCGCTCGAGCACGGTGACCGATCGGCCCGCGCCTGCCAGCCGCAGCGCCGCGGAGAGCCCCGACAGGCCCGCTCCGACGACGACGACGTGGTCGGTGGGGCCGGTGACGGTTCGCACGTCAGACCGCCCGTGAGGTCGCGGCGACGGCGAGCTCGGCGAGCACCCCGCGAGCCGACTCGGCGATCAGAGGCGAGTCCAGCGCGTCGAGCGCCTGAGCGGTCAGCGAGGAGATGAGCTCCTCGGTGCGCTCGAGGGCACCGGTCTCGCAGATCACCGTGCGCAGCCGCTCGACGCCGTCGAGGTCGAGCCGGCTGTCCCCGAGGAGCCGGTTCACCGTCGCCACCTGGGCGGGCGTGGCCCGCGCCAGGGCGGTCGCGACGAGCACCGTGCGCTTGCCCTCGCGCAGGTCGTCGCCGGCAGGCTTGCCCGTGGTGGCGGGGTCACCGAAGACGCCGAGGACGTCGTCGCGCAGCTGGAAGGCCTCGCCCAGGGGCAGTCCGTAGGCGGTGTAGACGGCGGAGACGGCGTCCGGGCCGCCGGCGAGGGCTGCGCCGAGGTGCAGCGGGCGCTCGACGGTGTACTTGGCGGACTTGTACCTGGCCACCCTCAGCGAGCGTTCGACGGACTGCGACCCCATGGCCTGCTCGAGGACGTCGAGGTACTGGCCGCTGATGAGCTCGACGCGCATCTCGTCCCAGACGGGCAGCGCCCGCAGCACGGACTCGGCGGGCAGGCCGCACGTGCGCAGCATCTGATCGGCCCAGATGAGGGCGAGGTCGCCGATGAGCACCGCGGAGGAGAGGCCGAACCCGTCAGGGCTGCCGTGCCAGCGTTCGCCTCGGTGCATCGCGGCGAAGCGCCGGTGCACCGAGGGCATCCCCCGGCGGGTGTCGGAACCGTCCATGACGTCGTCGTGGATGAGGGCGCACGCGTGGAGCAGCTCGAGGGCGGAGACGGCCCGGACGACCTCCTCGGTGTCGGGCCCACCGGCGCCACGCCAGCCCCAGTAGGCGAAGGCCGGTCGCAGCCGCTTGCCTCCGTCGAGAAAGTCCCGGCACGTGTCGAGGACGCAGACGAGCTCCTCGCCGATGGCGTCGAGCGCCGGTGCCTGGCGGTCGAAGAACGCGCCGAGGTCCTTCTGCACCCGCTGGCGGAGGTCCTCGACGTCGAGCGGCGTTCGGGGCGCGGGCACGGGGGCTCCTCGGTCGGTTAGCGGGGGTGCGACCACGCTAGCGGCGCCTGTTGCGAACCGCTCGCCGAAGGAGTGCCGCCTGTGGAGCGGCCGCGGGGGGTGCGGGCCGAGACGGCCAGACGTGCTCGCGTCAGGCGCCGGTACCCTGCCCAAGCATGGCCACCGGTGTCGCGTCGCAGCTGCCCGAGCGTGCCCCGACGGTGGTCGAGCAGCTCGCGGGAGGGGCGCCGTCGTTCTCCTTCGAGTTCTTCCCGCCGCGCACCGACGAGGGCGAGCGCACCCTCTGGCACGCCATCCGCGAGCTCGAGCCGCTGGCACCGAGCTTTGTCTCGGTGACCTACGGCGCCGGGGGCAGCACCCGAGACCGCACGGTGCGCATGACGAGGCGGATCGCTGCAGAGACGACGATGGTGCCCGTCGGTCACCTCACCTGCGTCGGGGCGAGCGAGGCCGAGCTGCGCCAGGTCGTCGGGGCCTACGCCGACGCCGGCGTCCGTAACGTCCTCGCCCTGCGCGGCGACGCCCCCGAGGGGCCGGGCACCCGGTGGCAGCCGCACCCGGAGGGCCTCTCCCACGCCGACGAGCTCGTGCGGCTCGTCAGCGGGCTCGGCGACTTCTGCCTCGGCGTCGCAGCGTTCCCTGAGGGCCACCCCGAGGCGGTGAGCCTGGAGGACGACGCCCGCCGGCTGGCCGCCAAGGTCGAGGCCGGCGCCTCCTTCGCCATCACCCAGTTCTTCTTCGACGTCGACTGCTACTTCCGCCTCGTCGACCGGCTCGACCGGCTCGGCTGCCAGGTCCCGGTGCTCCCGGGCATCATGCCGGTGACCAACGTTGCCCAGATCGAGCGCTTCGTGGCGCTGTCCGGTGCCGCGTTCCCGGCTGCGCTCGCTGCGCGCCTGCACGCCGTGGCCGACGACGCCGAGGCCGTCCGGGAGATCGGCGTCGAGGTGGCCACCGAGATCGGACGCCGGCTGCTCGACGGCGGCGCCCCTGGCCTGCACTTCTACACGCTCAACCGGTCGACGGCGACCCGCGAGGTCTTCGCCCGGCTCGGCGGCGTGACGGCTGCCGCGGCGACGTGAGCCGCCCTGGCGCGCTGCCGACCGAGCGGGAGTACCTCGAGAGGTGGAGCCGCCTGCACGGCGGCGTCGACCCCGCGGGCAACCGCCTCGTCGGGCTGTGGCTGCGCCTGACCTACCGGGTCGCCCGGCCGCTCGCTCGCTCCGGCGCCTCGCCCGACCTCGTCACCGGGCTCGGCGTCGTCGTCGCAGGGTCCGTCGTCGCGCTCTGCGTCCTCGGCGGGCGCTGGGTCCTCCTCGCCGTCGTCGTAACGGTGCTCTCCGGGCTGCTGGACAACCTCGACGGCGCGGTCGCCGTGCTCACCGACCGCGTGTCCGCATGGGGCGCCGTGCTCGACGCCCTCGCGGACCGGGTCGCCGACGGGGCGTACCTGCTCGCCCTCGTCGTCCTCGGGGCGCCCGGACCCCTCGCCGTGGCGGCGGGCGCGCTCATGGTCGCCCAGGAGTACGCCCGGGCGCGGGCCGGCCAGGCCGGGCTGGCCGACGTCGGCGTCGTCACCGTCGCCGAGCGGCCCACCCGGGTCATCGTCACCGCCGCGTTCCTCCTCGGGGCCGGCCTGCACCCCCCCGCCGCGGACGCCTGGTCCACCGCCGGCGCGGCGGCGTGGACGACGCTGGGCGCCGTCGGGTGCGCGCAGCTCCTCGTCGTCGTGCGCAGACGGCTGCACTGAGCTCGCGCCGGACGCGGCGCACGATACTGGGGACGGTCCCCACGGAGCGTGGTGCGGCCCAGGACCCGCGACCCGAGGGAGCCCGACGTGCCCGAGACCGCTGCCCCGGTGCCGGGTTACCTCGCGACCCCGCCGGTGGGCTCAGGCCCGTGGCCGGGGGTCATCGTTCTTCACGAGGCGTTCGGGCTCACCGACGACATCCGGCTGCACGCTGACCGGCTTGCCGCAGCCGGCTACCTGGCCCTGGCGCCAGACCTGTTCGCGCGCGGTGGGGCCCTGCGCTGCCTGCGGCCGTCGTTCCGGGCGGTGCTGACGGGCCACGGGCAGGCCTTCGACGACGTCGAGGCGGCGAGGCGCTCGCTCGTGGCCCGCGATGACTGCACGGGGCGCGTCGGCGTCGTCGGCTTCTGCCTCGGTGGCGGGTTCGCCCTCCTCGCGGCCAGTCGCGGGTTCGACGCCTCGTCGGTGAGCTACGGCTACGTGCCCCGCGACCTCGACGCCGTGCTCGACGGCGCCTGCCCGGTGGTGGCGAGCTACGGCTCGCGCGACCCGGCGGGCAGGGGGGCCGTCCCGCGGCTCGAGGAGGCGATGACCAGGCTCGGCGTCGAGCACGACGTCAAGGAGTACCCGGGCGTCGGGCACAGCTTCATGAACCGTCACAACACCGGCCCCTTCCGGGTGCTCGAGAAGGTCGTCGGGCTCGGGTACGACCATGCGGCGAGCGAGGACGCCTGGCGGCGCATCCTCGGTTTCTTCGACGAGCACCTGGGCGCCCAGCGCGCGGAGTGACGTCGTCCACAGGGCGCCGTCCACAGATGGCCGCCGACCGGTGTGGACGGCGAGGCCGGCACCGCGAGGGTCTGCCCATGCCGACCTTCCCGCAGCCGTCACGCCCGTCCCGCCCGAGCCTTCCCTGGCCCGACGCCGAGCCCGCCGTCCGCCTCTCCGGGCCGGGTGAGGTCGCGGCTGCCGTGCCGCTCCTCCTCGGCTTCACCCCGGAGAGCAGCCTCGTCCTCGTCGGGCTCAGCGGTCCGCGTGCACGCCTGGGCATGACGCTGCGGATGGACCTCGCCGATCCGTCCGAGCCGGGCGCGACGTGCGCACCGGTGGCCTCTGAGGTCGAGAGCATGTGCCGCGAGGGCGCCGAGCGGATGGCGTTGTCGGGGGCGCACAGCGTCGTCGCGGTGGTCTACCCGCCGCCGGGGGAGCCCCGGGGCGAGGCGGGTCGCTTCCTCGACCCCTTGGGCGAGCGGCTCGCGGCGCACGGGGTCGAGCTCGTCGACCTTCTCGTCGTCGTCGGTGACCGGTGGTGGTCCGCCGGCTGCCGGCTCGAGGCGTGCTGCCCGCCCGAGGGGACCCCGCTTGTGACGTCGACATCCTCCGCGGGCGTCACGGCGCTCTCGGCCGCCACCGTGCTGGCCGGGAGAGCACCGCTGCCCGACCGGGCGGCCCTGGCGGCCACGGTGGCACCTCCGCCGGGGCCGGAGCGTGAGGTGCTGGCCCGCGCGCAACGCGCAGCCTCCCGACGGGTCCGCGCGGCGCTGCGGGGCGATCCGCACAATGCACGGGCCGAGGCGATGGTGGCGCTCGAAGCGGCGGTCACGGGGTTCCGGCGCAGGCCCGGTCTCGGGCTGCGCCAGATGGCTGAGACGCTCGACGGCCCACCACGCTCTGCCGTGAGCGGCAGAGGGCGCCGGGGTGCCGCACCGGGGTGGGCAGCGGTCGTCGCCGATCTCGTCGTGTGGCTGCGTGACGTCCCCGTTCGGGACGCTGTCACCGCGTGGGTCCTCGACGACGCGCCGACGCTCCTGCCCTTCCTCGTCGAGCTCGCCCGGCTCGCGGTCCCCCCGGACGACGCGCCGCTGTGCAGCGTCCTGGCCTGGGCCGCGCTGAGCGAGGGGCAGGGCGCTCTGGCCAACGTCGCCCTCGAGCGGGCGCTGGCCTCCGAGCCCACGTACTCCATGGCACTGCTTGTCCGGGAGAGCCTCAACCGGCAGCTGCCGCCAGGCCACCTGCGAACCGTTCTGGCCGAGTCCCGGGGGCTCAACGTCCTCGGCCCGCGACTTCTGCCCGCGGGATGACGGGAATCGGCACGCGCGGGTCCCCGTTCGCCGGGGGGTGACCGACCTCCCGGACGTGGCGGCAGCGCTCAGCGCGCAGCATGCCGAGGTGACCACCCGCCTGGCCTCGCTGCGTCGCCACCGCGAGGGGATCGTCGCGGCCGCGCGGGACGTCGCGACCGACGACGAGCACGACCCGGAGGGGGCCACCCTCGCCTTCGAGCGCGAGCAGCTCGGGGCGCTCATCGAGCAGGCGCAGCGACGGCTCGCTGAGCTCGACGACGCCCTGGTGAGGCTGGCCGACGCGAGCTACGGGCGCTGCGAGCGCTGCGGCCAGCCGATCCCCGAGGCGCGGCTGGCGGCGCGGCCGACGGCCCGGCGATGCGTCCCCTGCGCCCAGCTGGGCTAGGAGGTCGCCTGAAGCAGCGCGAGCAGCGCCTCGGCGTAGGCCTCGTCCGCCGACGCCGCGCGGTAGGTCGCAGCCGTGCCGTTGACGACCGTCTCCACAGCGAAGCCGCCGGGCCCGCCCCGGCGCAGTGCCACGAAGGTGCCCCCGAGGAGCCCTCGCAGCTGCTCCTCCGACGGCAGCCAGACGACGGCAGACTCCTCCACGCTGTCCAGCGCCCACTTCGTCGTGCCGTTGAACGTGATGAGCATCCCGACGGGCACGTCCTGGACCTCGACGGTCATGTCGCTGACGACGAAGGCCTCGGCCTCGAGGCCGGGCCGGGGGATGACGAACCGGTCGCCGTTGGCGGGTGCAGACCAGCGCAGACCCGTGTCCTTGAGCTTGCCCGCGACGTCGAGGGAGATCACGGCTCGAGTGTCCCTCACCCCTCACCCCGCAGCCAGGCGCAGGCCAGGCGCAGGTCGCCGGCATCGCGCCGGCTCAGGCCCGGCCGACCATCTCCGCGACGATGGCCGCCGACATCCCCACGAGCGGCAGCCCGCCGCCGGGATGGGCGGAGCCGCCGACGAGGAAGAGCCCCGGCACCGGGGACCGGTTCGCCGGCCTGAGGAACGCAGCACGCGCGCCGTTGGACGACGAGCCGTAGATCGAGCCGCCCGGCGCGCGGGTGTCGCGCTCGAGGTCCGCCGGGGTGCGCGTCTCGCGCCAGATGAGCCGGTGCCGGACGTCGAGCCCCCGACCCGCGAGGACGTCGAGCACCCGCTCGGCGTAGGCCTCGGTCAGCGCCGGGTCCTCCCAGTCCACCGCAGGGTGCCGAGGAGCGTTGACGAGGACGAACCATGCCTCCGTGTCAGGCCCCGGTCGCATGAGCGGGTCGTCGGGCGCGCAGACGTAGACCGTGGGGTCCTCGACCGGGTGCGGCCGGGGGCCGAAGATCGCGTCGAACTCGGCGTCGTAGTCCTCGGGGAAGAGCACCGTGTGGTGGCGCAGCCCCGGGGTCCGCCCGCGCAGCGCCAGGAGCAGGACGAACCCCGACAGGGACGGCGTGGCCCGTCGCAGCCGGCGCAGGGCGGGGGCAGCCGCGGGGTGACGCAGGAGGTCACCGTAGAGGTGCGAGGCGTCGGCGTCCGCCACGACGAGGTCGGCGGCGAGGGTCTCGCCGCCGGCCAGGCGCACCCCCGACGCCTTGCCCCCGGCGGTGAGCACCTCGACGACGTCGCTGCCGAGGCGGACGTCGGCGCCCGTGGCGAGGACCCGTTCGTGCAGGGCGCTCGCGAGCAGGTGCAGCCCGCCGGGCACGTGCCAGGCGCCGAAGGTCTGCTCCATGTAGGGCACCGTCGCCAGGGCCGCCGGCGCGCGCCGAGGGTCCGAGCCGGTGTACGTGGCGTAGCGGTCGAGGACCATCCGGGCGCGGGGGTCGCGCAGGTACTGCTCGCCGAGGGACCGCAACGTCCGCCATGGGGCCACGGCGCGCCAGTCCGCCGGGCGCCTCGACGCCCGCACGAGGTCCCACGGCCCGGAGAGCGGCTGCTCGAGGAACGGCCGGCGCGTCACCTGCCAGATCCGGGCACCACGGTCGACGAGCGCCGTCCACTCCGCGCCGGATCCCGCCCCGAGGGCCTGGTCCATCGCGTCGGCCACGCCGGAGCGCGAGGCGTTCGGCAGCGTCAGCCACGTCCCGTCGGCGAACCGGTATCGGAAGGCGGGGTCGACCGGCACGACGTCGAGGACCGCCTCGAGCGGCTCACCGGTCTTGCGGAAGAGGTCGCGGTACACCGCGGGGAGGGTGAGCAGCGACGGTCCGGTGTCGAAGACGAACCCGTCACGGCGGTACCCGGCGAGCTTGCCGCCGGCCCGGTCGGACTGCTCGCACACCGTCACCCGGTGCCCCTGGGCCGCGAGACGTGCCGCCACGGCGAGGCCGCCCATGCCGGCACCGACGACGACGACCTCAGCCACGACGGCGGACCTTACCGGCGCCGCCTCGGCACGCCGCGCGGCGGACCAGCGGCCGCCAGCGCCGCGTCACCGGACCGACCGGCCCTTCCAGCGCAGGGTGCCCCGCCGGCGGCCCACCCACGAGCGTGCCGTCAGCCAGCCGAGCAGGACGACAGAGACCGGGTGCCCGAGGCTGTCGGGCCAGACCCGGCCACCGACCCGGCGCGCCACGAGCACCCGCCCGAGCACGGCCGCGGCAAACCCGGCCGTCCCCGCACGCGAGCCGCGCAGCGCCGCCACCGGGGGGACGACGTACACCCACGCCAGTGCGCCTCCCGCGGCCAGCGCGGCGAGGGGGGAGCCCGACGCGGACCACAACGACTTCGCGTAGCCCTCACGCAGCTCGCGCCAGCTCGTGTACATCCGGCACGAGGCGACGTCGGTCCCGTCGACGACGACGCCGTGCCCACCCGAGCGGATGACGGCGCGGAGCAGCTCGACGTCGTCGAGGACGGCGCTGCGGACGGCGCCGTGCCCCCCGGCCCGCCGGTAGGCCTCGGTGTCGACGGCGATGAGCTGGCCGTTGGCCGCCGCCATCGACGGGCGCGCAGAGCGCTCGGCGAGGCGCAGCGGGAGCGTCGTCACCCAGGACCACTGGAGCAGCGGCTGGACGAGCCGCTCGGCCACCGTGCCCGCGACCTGGCGCGGGTAGGGGGAGACGAGGTCGAGGCCCCGCTCACGCAGCAGGCTCACCGTCGAGGCCACGGCGAGCGGCTGCAGGACGACGTCGGCGTCGAGGAGCACGAGCACCCGGCCCCGGGCTGCAGCGGAGAGCTGGGCGCAGGCGTGCGGCTTGCCCAGCCAGCCCGGCGGCAGCTGCTCACCGGTGAGCAGCCGCCAGGTCCGGGTGCCCTCCGCCGGCTGGCCCGGGCCGACGGGGCACCAGCGAGGGTCCGCGCCGAAGACCTCCGCGACGAGCGCTGCCGTGGCGTCGGTCGAGCCGTCGTCGAGCACGAGCAGCTCGACGTCGGTGAGGCGTTCCTGGGCAAGGAGGGACTCGAGGCACGGCCTCACCCGGTCGGCCTCGTCCCGCAGGGGGAGCAGGACGGACACCGGCTCCTCGACATCGGGGGGAGAGGCCGGGGGCACGCGCAGGAGGCGAAGGTTCACCCAGGTGTGCGCGGTGAGCGCCACGGCCGCGCACGAGCCGGAGCGCACGAGCAGCCGGCCGAGCCGGTGACGGGTACCGCTGCGGGTCACCGGCGGCCCGGCGTCAGCCGCGGCGCCGCCGCGAGCTCGGCGGCGAGCGACCGGAGCAGCGGGAAGCCGACGACCGCGAGGGCCGTCCCCCCGACGAGGGCCACGCCGGGGCGCCCCATGAAGACGGCGTTGCCGACGATGCCGCCGAGCCACGTCCAGAGGAAGAGCCCGATCGGGACGGCGTCGGCGCGCAGCCCGACGTGACGCTCCGGCAGCCGGTGCAGCAGGAGGCCGAGCACGCCGGAGACGAGCAGCCAGCCGGCGAAGTTCGTCAGGGGGATGCCCGGCACCCCCGGGAGCGCCGGAGTCGGGTGGTCCCAGCCCCAGTGCCCGGCCGCGACCATCTGGGGGTCGAGCGAGACGTCCCAGGCGGTCATCGACACGGCGAAGACGAGGGGCACCCACCGACCGCCCGCGACCCGTCGCGCGACGAGGAGGGACGGGTAGGCGAACATCACCCAGGCCAGGGGCACGAGCAGCGGGACCCCCAGGACCCGCGGGCCGAGCGTCACGGCGTAGGAGTACGAGCCGAACGGGAACCCGGTGGCCACGCCGACGGCCTCGGCCGCGTACCCGGCACCTGCCGCGGCTCCGGCGAGGCCAAGCGCCCACGCGGCCCCGCGGTAGACCCACGCGTGCGACACCGAGGCCGCGGCGAAGGCGAGCACCGTGACGACCGTCACCCGGCGGAGAGCGTCGCCGTCGAGCAGCGGGTAGGCGATCTGCAGCGCGACCGTGACGACGGCGAGCACCTCCGGGACCAGCCGGGCCGACGTGCTCGGCAGCCGGGTCGTCGGTGCCTTGACGCTCACGCCGCCCACCTGCCGCTCCATGCCCCCTCGACGTCGCGGACGGCGAACCGCGCGAAGAGCTCCTCGGCGTACCAGCGCTCCTCGGCCGTGCGCCGGATCGCCTCGAGATGAGCGGCGTCGGAGTAGGCGAAGCTCGACAGGGCCGCTGCCGAGGACCACACCGAGAACGTGCCCTGCAGCCCGACCGGCGCCTCGCCGACCCCGATGGCCAGCTCGAGACCGGGGGAGGCGTGCAAGGCGGCCGCCACCGGCGGGACGGCTCGCCAGAAGGTCGAGGCTTTGCGCGGGGCCAGCCGTGCGCGGGTGAGCGCGGCGGTGCGTCCGTCGTGCCGTGTGGGCGCCGGCGTCCCGAAGGGCTCGCGGCCTGACCACCGTCCCGTGCTGGCGAGCGGTGTCATGGCCACCCGGAGCCGTTCGGCCGCGACGGCGTCCCACCCGCGGCACACCCGAGAGAGCTCGAAGGCAGCAGCGGTCGCCGCGGACTCCCAGCACGCGAGCAGCCCCCAGTGGCCGGGGTCGGCGTCCCGGACGTCGAAGGTCCGTCCGCTGCCCGTGCCGAGCAGCTTGGCGAAGCTCAGGCCGGGCACCGCTCGCAGCCTCGCCCGGTCGGTCGCCATCCGCCCGAGGGCCCGGACGACGGACGGCCCCCGCACGCCCCACAGGTGCAGGGTGACGAGGGCCGGCACGGTCATGCCGCAGAGCCTAGGCGGGAGCCACAGGTCCCACCCGTCCGCGGAGGAGCTCGACGACGGTGCCGTGGACGTCGTCGAGGCTGCGGTCGGGCTGGAAGGCCAGCCAGTCGAGCGCGACGACGAGCGTCATGCCGAAGATGGCCGACGCGGTGACGCCGACGTCGAGGCCCTCGCGGAGCTGGCCTCGCGCGACTGCTGCCCGCAGGACGTCGGCGAGCACCGCGACGACCTGCTCCCGGAGCAGCGCGAGGGTGTCCTTCCACGACCGGTTCGTCCGCCACATCTCCGAGAGCAGCAGCTGGGCGAACGCGGGATAGGCCTCGATGTAGGCCAGCTCGGCACGGACGACGGCGTCGAGGGCGTCGAGGGGGTCCTCGCAGGACGCCGCCGCCCCGGTGAAGGCCGTCGTGAGGATGCCGACGCCGTGCTCGAGCAGCCCCTCGAACAGGGCGGTCTTCGACGGGAAGTTGTAGTAGACCGTCCCCTTCGCCACCCCGGCCCGCTCGGCGATCTCCTCGACGCTCGTCGAGGAGTACCCCTTCTCCGCGATGAGGGACACGGCGGCCGTGTAGAGCTTGTCGCGGGTCGGGCTCGTGCGGGGGCGTCGTCGTCCGTCCATGGTGTGCAGACCTTAGATCGCGAGCTCGGGGTGGAGGCGGCCGATCGTCCAGACCCTGGCCCGGGCCGCCGAGAGCGTCGTCAGCCCCAGCGCCGCCACGCCGAAGACTGCCAGGACGGCGGCGTCGCGGGCCATCACCCCGAGGTCATCACCCCCGATGCCCTGGCGCAGCCCGCTGACGACGTAGGTCATGGGCAGGTAGGGGCTGAGCACCTGGAAGAACCGCGGCGCGGTCTCGATGGGGAACGTCCCGGCGCACGAGGTGAGCTGGAGCATGAGCAGGACGAGGCCGACGAGCCTGCCTGCGGTCCCCAGGGCCTGGATGAGCAGCTGGAGGATCGCGACGAAGACGAGCGCCGAGAAGATCATGAAGGCCCAGAGTGCGACCGGCGACGTCGCGTGCAGCCCGAGGCCGTGGTGGAGCACGACGAGCAGCGCCGCGACCTGCCCGACGCCGATGACCGCTCCCGGCAGGTACCCCGCGAGGGACACGACCCAGGCCGGGGCGTTCGACGCGACAGCACGGCTCGACACCGGACGGATGAAGAAGTACGTGAGCAGCGCCCCGATCCACAGGGCCAGCGGGATGAAGTAGGGGGCGAACCCCGTGCCGTAGTCGTCGATGGGATGCGACCGGCGCGTGTCGAGGACGACGGGCTGGGCCATGACCTGCGCCTGGTGCGCCCGGGCGCTCGCGTCGACCGATGGCAGCGCCGAGGTCCCTGCGGCGAGCCGGTCGGCGAGGGTGCCCGCCCCCGTCTGGACGCTCGTGAGGCCGGTGCTCAGGGCTCTGGCTCCGTCGGAGAGCCGGACGACGCCGCCTGCGAGCTCGCCTGCTCCTGTGGCGAGCCCCGCCGTGCCCGCAGCCAGCCGCTGCGCTCCGGCCGCCGCCGTCCCGGCGCCCGTCGCGACCGCCGTGGCTCCGGTGCTGACCCTCGCCGTGCCGGTGGCGAGGCGATCTGCGGCGCTCGAGGCGTCGTGGAGGCCCTGCTGCAACGCGGGCGCACCTGTGCCCAGAGCGGCTGCTCCCGCCGCGACGTCGTGCGCACCGGCGCTCACCTGCTGGGCCGCTGCGACCAGGGAACGACCGGCCGGGTCACCCCCGTGAGCGGCGACGTAGGCGGAGATGCCGGCTGCGAGCTTCTCGTCGCCGGCGGCCACCGAGGCGGACCCGTGCTCGAGCGCTGCGGCCTGCGCGGGCAGGTGCTGCGTCGACGTCGCGAGCCGGCCCAGCCCCGCAGCCAGCCGCTCGCTGCCAGCCTCGGTCTGCGCGGCTCCTGAGGCGAGCTCGCGCGTGCCGGTGCCGAGCGTCGTCAGGCCATGTGACAGCGTCGATGCTCCGGCGGCGGCGGACTGCGCGCCGTCGTGGAGCTGCTGGGCGCCTGTTGCCGCGGACGAGCCGCCGTCGGCAAGCGTCGTCGCCGCCCGTCGTGCCGTCGAGGCGCCGCCGGCGAGCCGCGTGGCGCCGTCGGCCGCCTGCCCCGTGCTGGTGCGGACGTCGGAGAAGCCGACGAGCATGCGGTCGAGGTAGCCCTCGGTGGCCTTGGCGGAGGCAGCGGAGCGGATCTCGCTGAAGGCGAGTCGAGAGATCTGCCCGGCGAGGTAGTTCGTCGCGTCGTTGGTGTGGACCTGGAGCGCGGCGGCAGCGGCGCCCGGACGGTCGGCCGAGGCCAGCGTCGCGCTGAAGTCGGCGGGGATCGTCAGGGACAGGTAGTAGTCGCCGTCCGCCACGCCCTTCTCCGCGGTCGCCGCGTCGACGACCTTCCAGTCGAACGTGCGGCTCTCGAGCAGCCGCTTCTCGAGGTCCGCCCCCGCCGAGACCGACCGTCCCGCGGTGGCTACTGGGCGGTCGGCGTCGACGAGCGCCACCGGCAGGGTGTGCAGGCGCCCGTAGGGGTCCCAGAAGGCCCAGAGGTACAGCGCGCCGTAGAGCAGGGGGATGAGGGTGATGACGACGAGGGCGCCGCGCATGACGCGGCTACCGAGGTAGCGCTTGAGCTCGAGCCCGGCGAGGTTAGCGACGCGCACCGAGGGTCTCCTTCTGCAGCGAGTCGGTCAGGGGACGGGGGTCGGCGAGCCGGACGGCGACGTCGGCCTGCGCCCCTGGTGGTTCGGCCAGGCAGCTGACGAGGACCGTGACGCCCGATCGCGCGACCTGCCGCAGCGCCTCCCAGACGAGCCGCCCGGCCTCGGGGTCCAGGCCGGCGTCGACGTCGTCGACGACGAGGACCTCCGGTCGGGTGACGAGCCCCAGGGCGACGCCGAGGAGGACCCGCTCGCCGGGCCCGAGGTCACGGCAGGGCTGAGCCGGGTCGAGCTCGAGGCCGGCGCGGGCCAGCGCAGGTGCGACGCGCTCGGAGCGGCGCACATGGCCCCGCAGCGCGAGCTGCTCGTGGACGAGGTCGCCGACCGAGAGCGTGTCGTCGAGGTCGTTGACGCCGGCGAACAGCCCGAGGCCGACGAGCCGACCGACGCGGCGCATGTCGGCGGGGAGCCGGTGCGGACCCACCCTCGCCGTACCGCTCGTGGGCCGCATGCGCCCGGCCATGGTCAGCAGCAGCGAGGAGCGGCCGGAGCCGGCGGGTCCTGTCACCGCGGCGAGGCACGCGGGGGGCACGTCGAGGGCGACGTCGCGGTAGACCCACCCCCGCGTCGTGAGCAGGCCCAGGTCGGTGGCGGAGACGGCGAGCCCCATGGCAATCCTTTGTTTGTACTGACCGGTCAGTACAAAGATACACCGAGGCTCAGTCCCGTAACGCCAGCGGGTGGTGTCCGGCCCGTCGACCGCGCGCCGCCCGGGATCACCTCATCCCCGTGCGAAGGCGGTGTGGACGGGCGCGGCCACCGCTGCCAGCGGCTGCTCGAGAGGGACCCCGGAGCCGTCGCGGCGTCCCTGTGGCGCCGGCAGCGCCACGGGCACCCCGGTCGCAGCGCACGCCATCGCCGGCGCGGGTCCGGCCCAGGCGAGGCTCAGCGCGTCCTCGCCGCGGAGGAACCGGTGGCACCGCACCCCGGCTGTTGCGCGGCCCTTGGCCGGGTACTCGGAGAACGGCGTGACCTTGACCGTCCCGGCATCCGTGCCGGGCAGAGCGCCCGAGGCTCCCGCGATCGTCACGACGACGGCGTCCTGCCCGTGAGCCACGGCGCCGAAGAAGACGACGCCCGCGCCCTCGGCGAGCTTGATGCCCGCCATGCCGCCGGCGGCTCGACCCTGGGGCCGGACCGCCGGGGCAGGGAAGTGCAGCAGCTGCGCGTCGCTGCTCACGAGGACGAGCTCCTCGTCGCCGCTCTGCAGTGCCGTCGCGCCGACGACCCGGTCGCCGTCGCGCAGGCCGATGACCTCCCACGAGTCCTTGTTGGCCGGCACGTCGGGGGTCACCCGCTTGACGACGCCGTAGGCGGTTCCGAGCGCAAGGCCCTCGCCGTCCCCGGTGACCGGCGTGAGGCACAGCGCCACCTCGCCCTTGTCGAGGGCGAGGAACTCGCTCAGCGGCGCGCCGCCGGCGAGCGACGGTGTGGCCGCGGTCGGCGGGAGTGCAGGGAGGTCGAGCGCCCCGAGCCGCACGACGCGCCCGGCGCTCGTGACGACCCCGACGTCGCCGCGCGCCGTCGTGAGCACGGCGGAGAGGACGACGTCGTGCCGGGACCGCGAGCCGATCGCCTCGGTGAGCTCGCCGGACGTCGTCCGCGCAAGCAGCCCCGTGGCCGAGAGCAAGACGTAGCAGGGGTCGTCGCCGACCTCGAGCGGGACCCCCGCAGCGGCTGCTCCGCCGGACTCGAGCAGGACGGTGCGCCGCGGGGTTCCGTGCTCCTTGGCGACCGCCGCCAGCTCGGAGGAGACGAGTGCACGGAGCTCGTCGTCGGAGTCGAGGACCGCCTGGAGCTCGGCGATCGTGCGTGCGAGCTCGTCGCGCTCGGTCTCGAGCTCGATGCGGGAGAGCCTCGTGAGCCTGCGCAACGGGAGGTCGAGGATGTCGTTGGCCTGGGTCTCGGAGAGGTCGAAGACGCTCATGAGCCGGGTGCGTGCCTCGCCCGCGTCCTCCGAGGACCGGATGACGGCGATGACCTCGTCGATGTCGAGGATCGCCACGAGCCGGCCCTCGACGAGGTGCAGCCGGTCGGCGGCTCGCCTGAGCCGGAACGCCGTGCGCCGGCGGACGACCTCGAGCCGGTGGGCGACGTAGACCTCGAGGAGGGTCGTGAGCCCGAGCACCTGGGGCTGACCGTCGACGAGCGCGACGTTGTTGATGGAGAACGACTCCTCCATCGGGGTCAGCCGGTAGAGCTCCTCGAGGACCGCCTCGGGGTGGAAGCCGTTCTTGACCTCGATGACGACCCGCAGGCCCTTCTCGCGGTCGGTGAAGTCGTCGACGGCGGAGATGCCCGCGAGCCGCTTGGCCTTGACCAGGGCCGCGATCTTCTCGATGACCTTCTCGGCCCCCACGCCCCACGGCAGCTCGGTGACGACGATCCCGCGCTTGCGCGGCGTCAACGACTCGATGCGCGCGGTGGCCCGGGTGCGGAAGGAGCCACGGCCGGTCTCGTAGGCCTCGCGCACCCCATCGAGGCCGACGATCTTGGCGCCGGTCGGGAGGTCCGGCCCCGGGACGAAGCGCATGAGCTCGTCGAGCGTCGCCTGCGGGTGGGCCAGGAGGTGGCGGGCCGCCGCGACGACCTCCCCGAGGTTGTGCGGCGCCATGTTCGTCGCCATGCCGACGGCGATGCCGGAGGCACCGTTGACGAGGAGGTTGGGGAAGGCCGAGGGGAGCACCCGAGGCTCGCGGTACTGCCCGTCGTAGGACGCGCCGAAGTCGACGACGTCCTCGTCGATCGATGACGTCATGAGCATGGCGGGTGCGGCGAGGCGGCACTCGGTGTAGCGCATCGCCGCCGGACCGTCGTCCTGCGACCCGAAGTTCCCGTGCCCGTCGACCATGGGCACCCGCAGCGAGAACGGCTGGGCCATGCGCACGAGCGCGTCGTAGATCGCGCCATCGCCGTGCGGGTGGAGCTTGCCCATGACCTCGCCGACGACCCGGGCGCTCTTGACGTGGCCCCGGTCGGGACGCAGGCCCATCTCGGCCATCTGGTAGAGGATCCGCCGGTGCACCGGCTTGAGGCCGTCGCGGGCGTCGGGCAGCGCTCGGGAGTAGATGACCGAGTAGGCGTACTCGAGGAAGCTGGCCTGCATCTCCTGCGCGACGTCGATGTCGACGATGCGTTCCGCGACGAACGGGCCCTCGGCAGGGGGAGCGGTGCGGCGGGCCACGGAGGACTCCTTGCTGGACGGACGGGTCGGCTGGCGGCGATTGTCTCAACCGGGACGCCCGCTGCCGTGCGCATCCCCTAGCGTGGCGGCTGTGGATCACCTTCACCTGCGCGCAGTCCTCCTGCCCGAGGAGGCCGAGCGCGACGTCTGGGTCGTCGGCGGCCGCCTCACGTTCACCCCTGTCGCGGACGCCGTCACCGTGGCCGGCCGCGGCTTCGCGCTGCCCGGTCTCGTCGACGCGCACTGCCACGTCGGCCTCGACCCGCACGGTCACGTGCCCGACCTCGCCGGCCAGCGGGCGCACGCGCTGGCCGACCGCGACGCCGGAGCGCTCCTGCTGCGCGACGCCGGGTCGCCGGTCGACAACAGCGCCGTCCAGCAGGAGGATGACCTGCCCCGGCTCATCCGCGCGGGTCGGCACATCGCTCGGACCCACCGCTACATCCGCGACCTCGGCATCGAGGTCGAGCCCGAGGACCTCGTCGCCACCGTCGAGGCCCAGGCGCTCCGCGGCGACGGCTGGGTCAAGGTCGTCGGCGACTGGATCGACCGCTCGACGGGCGACCTCGCGCCGCTGTGGCCCGACGACGTCCTCGTCGCCGCGATCGCCCGGGCCCACGAGCTCGGGGCCCGCGTCGCCTCGCACGTCTTCGGTGAGGACGCCCTTCCGGGGCTCATCGCCGCGGGCATCGACTCCATCGAGCACGGCACAGGCCTCACCGACGAGCTCATCGCCGCTGCGGGCGCATCCGGGGCCGTCATCGTGCCGACGCTGATCAACATCGACAACTTCCCGGGGATAGCCGCTCAGGCGGAGGGCAAGTTCGCCACTTATGCCGCCCACATGCGCGCCCTGCACGCCACGTCGCGGGCCCGGGTTCTCGCCGCATGGGAGGCCGGGATCCCCATCTACACCGGCACCGACGCGGGTGGCTCGCTGCCGCACGGCCAGCTGCTCCGCGAGGTGGCCGCGCTCGTGGGTGCCGGGATCCCGCAGGCCGACGTCGTCGCGCAGGCGAGCTGGCGGGCACGCGCGTGGCTGGGCCTGCCCGGCATCGAGGAGGGCGCGCCCGCTGACCTCGTCGTCTACGACGCCGACCCCCGCACCGACCTCGCCACCCTTGCCGAGCCGGTGCGGATCATCGTCCGGGGCCGCGTCGTCGCCTGAGCCGGTCGGGGCCTGCCGGGGTTGGTCCGCCGCGGGGACGGCTGTTCGCTAGCCTCGGGCTGTGGAGACCGACGCTCGGCCGTACCCCGCCCACTGGGAGGCCGACGTCGTCCTGCGCGACGGGGGGACGGCGCACCTGCGCCCGATCCGGCCCGACGATGCCGAGCGCCTCGAGCGGTTCCACTCACGGCTGTCCGAGCAGACGATCTACTTCCGGTTCTTCGCCCCGTACCCCCGGCTCACGCCGCGCGACGTCACCCGGTTCACGGTCGTCGACCACGTCGACCGCGTCGCGATCATCGCCCTCGTCGGTGCCGAGATGATCGGTGTCGTCCGGTACGACCGGATCCCCGGACCCGACGGAAAGCCCGGGACGGAGGCCGAGGTCGCCTTCAACATCGAGGACGCCCACCAGGGGCGCGGGCTCGGAGCCGTCCTCCTCGAGCACGTGGCCGCCGCGGCGCACGAGCGCGGCATCGAGGGCTTCGTCGCCGAGGTGCTGCCGACGAACCGCAAGATGATCGCCGTCTTCAAGGACGCCGGGTACAAGCCGAGCCACGACTACGAGGACGGCGTGCTCCACATGGAGTTCGCCATCGAGCAGACCGCCGAGTCCCTCGCCGTCATGCAGGCGCGCGAGCACCGCGCGGAGGCCGAGTCGATGCTCCGGCTGTTGCGCCCAACCTCGGTGGCCGTCGTCGGGGCGGGGCGCGCCCGCGACTCCCTCGGCAACCTCCTGCTGCGCGACATCCTCACCGCGGGCTTCACCGGCACCGTCTACGCCGTCAACCCCCGGGCGAGCGAGGTCGAGGGCGTCCCGTGCTACCCGAGCCTCGCCGAGGTCCCGGGCCCGGTGGACCTCGCCGTCGTCGCGGTGCCCGCCTCGGCGATGGCCGAGGTCGTCGCGGACGCCGCGAGCCAGGGGGTGCACGGCCTCGTCGTCGCGTCGGCCGGCTTCGCCGAGACCGGCGACGAGGAGGGGCTCGAGCGCCAGCGCACCCTGGTCCGCACGGCACGACGCGGCGGGATGCGCGTCGTCGGGCCGAGCTCGTTGGGGATCATCAACACCGACCCCGAGATCCGCCTCGGCGCCTCCCTCGCCCCGGGCCTGCCCCGGCGCGGGCGGGTGGGGTTCTTCTCCCAGTCGGGCGCGCTCGGCATCGCCGTCCTCGAGGCGCTGCAGCGCCGCGGGCTGGGCCTCTCGACGTTCGTCTCGGCCGGCAACCGCGCCGACGTGAGCGGCAACGACCTCCTCCAGTACTGGGAGGAGGACGACGCCACCGAGGTCGTGCTGCTCTACCTCGAGACCATCGGCAACCCGCGCAAGTTCTCCCGGCTCTGCCGGCGCATCGGGCGCACGAAGCCGGTCGTCGCCGTGGGCTCGGGTCGCAGCCTGAGGGCCCTGCCTCCCGGGATCGCCGTCCGCGAGAGCCGGGTGCCAGCCGCTGCCGTCAACGCCGTGTTCGACCAGGCGGGCATCGTGCGGGTCGACACGCTCCACGAGATGCTCGACGTTGCCTCGGTCCTCGCCTTCCAGCCGCTGCCCGGTGGCCGACGGGTGGCCATCGTCGGCAACTCCGCCGCCCTGTGCGCCCTGGCCGAGAACGCCTGCGCCGACGAGCACGTCACCGTCGTCGGTTACCCGGTGGTGATCGACAACGAGGCCAGCGTCGACGACTTCGAACGCGCCCTCACCGCCGTGTTCGCCGAGCCGGACGTCGACTCCGTCGTCGCTGTGTTCGTCCCGCCGCTCGTCACCCCCGACGAAGCCGTCCGCGAGCTCGTCACCGACACCGCCCGCGGCAGCCAGAAGACGTGCGTCGCCTCGTTCATCAGCATGGGTGGTGTCCGCCGGCTCTCCGAGGACGCCCCGGCGCCCGATCGCGGGCTCGTCCCGGCCTTCCCCACGCCCGAGGACGCCGTGCGGGCTCTCGCGGCGGTCACCGAGTACGCGCAGTGGCGTCGTCGGCCGGCCGGCACGGTGCCCGACCTGCTCGACATCGACCGCAGCGGCGCGCGAGCCAGAGTCGAGCACTTGCTCGCCGAGAACCCGGAGGGCCGCGACCTCACCGCCGCCGAGGCCGCCGACCTGCTGGCCCACTACGGCATCATCGTCTGGGCCCGCCACGTCGTCGGCAGCGCTCTGGAGGCGGTGGAGGCCGCGCAACGGGTGGGCTTCCCCGTGGCGCTCAAGGCGACGGCGCCGCACCTGCGCCACCGCGTCGACCTCGGCAGCGTCCAGCTCGGGCTCGTTGACGCCCGCGCGGTCCGCACCGCTTTCGCCGAGATGGCCGAGCTGTTCGGGCGGGCCGTGAGCCGTTCGCTCGTCGTCCAGCGGATGGCGCCCCCCGGGGTGTCGGTCATCGTCGCCTCGGAGGAGGACCCGCGGTTCGGCCCGATCGTGTCCTTCGGCGTCGCGGGCGTCGCCACGGAGCTGCTCGAGGACCGCTCGTTCCGCATCCCGCCGCTGACCGACTCCGACGCCGCGGCGATGGTCCGCGAGGTGCGCGCCTCGCCGCTGCTCTTCGGCCACCGGGGCGCCGCTCCGGTCGCGCATGCCGCGGTCGAGGAGCTCCTCCTGCGCGTCGCGACGCTGTGTGACGAGCTGCCCGAGGTCGCCTGCCTCGAGCTCAACTCGGTGCTCGTCTCCGCCTCCGGGCTCGCCGTCCTCGACGTCGACCTGCGCCTGGCCCCGCCGGCGGTCCGCTCCGACCTCGGGCCCCGGCGGCTGTGAGGCCACCGCTCGGCCCGACCCCGCCACCGACGCCGCCCGGCCGGGGCCGCCACGGCGAC
The DNA here is from genome assembly GCA_038322045.1 of Actinomycetes bacterium. Lineage (GTDB taxonomy): Bacteria > Actinomycetota > Actinomycetes > JBBQFP01 > JBBQFP01 > JBBQFP01. The sequence goes on from JBBQFP010000007.1 coordinate 67,105, forward strand.
CGGGCAGCGCGCCGTAGTGGGAGGATGGCAGCCATGTCGACGACCACGAGCCCGGCCACGCTGCGCGCCGAGATCGAACGCAGCGGCTACTACCCCGCGCTCGTCGGCGAGGCCGTGGAGCTCGCCCTCGGAGCCGAACCGGTGCTCGGCCACGTCGTCCACCTCGAGACGACGTTCGACGCCGAGGAGATCCGCCGCCACGTCACGGTGCTCGTCCTCACGCCCAGCCGGCTCGTCGTCTCCCACACCGACGAGCACGCGCCCGAGGCCGGGTCCCCCGGGGCCGCCTCGACCTCGACCGAGGCCGTCGCGCTCTCCACGGTCCGGTCCGTCGTCGTCACCCGGGTCGTCGAGGATCCGGCCCGCCACCGTCCGGGCACCCCGCCCGCCGAGGCCGTGCTCACCGTCGGCTGGGGCGCGGTCTCGCGGGTCGACCTCGAGCCGGCGTCGTGCTCGGACCCGGCGTGCGAGGCCGACCACGGCTACTCCGGCGCCATCACGGTCGACGACGTCTCGCTGCGCGTCAGCTCGGCAGCCGAGGGCGCCGACGCCGTAGCGGGCCTCCTGGGCTTCGCCTCCGCACTGTCTGCGGCGACCGGGCGGTGAGGCTGCCTGAGCCGCCTCGCTACGGTGACGCCTCCCTCGGTGAGCTCGTGCCGTCGCTGCTGGCGGGCCTCGGCGTCGAGGGCGAGGCGAACGCCCTCGACCTGCCCGAGGCCCGGCGCGTCTGCCTCCTGCTCATCGACGGCCTCGGCGCCGGCGCGCTGCGCAGCCACGCCGACACGGCACCGTTCCTCGCCTCGCTGGGCGGACGACGGATCACCTCGGGGTTCCCCAGCACGACAGCCGTGAGCCTGACGAGCCTCGGCACAGGGCTCGCGCCAGGGCAGCACGGGGTCGTCGGCTACCGCACGGCCAACCCCGCCGACCCGGGCGGCACCCTGAGCTCCCTGCGCTGGGACGCCTCCAAGGTCGACCCCATGGAGTGGCAGCCGCACATGACGGCCTTCGAGCGCGCAGTCGAGGCCGGCGTCGCCGTGGCGCTGGCCACGCCCCAGGCCTTCGGCGGCACGGGGCTCACCGTGGCGGGCATGCGAGGCGCCGAGCACCTGCCAGCCGAGTCCACCGGCGAGCGGATCGCCGCGGCTGCGGCCTGGCTGGGGAGCAGCCCGCTGCCCGCGCTTGCCTACGTCTACCTCGGTGATCTCGACGCCACGGGGCACCGCAGCGGCTGCCGGTCCCTCGCGTGGCTCGCCGAGCTCGGCCAGCTCGACCAGGCGGCGGAGACCCTGGCGGCGCTCGTCCCCGCGGGCACCGCGCTCTACGTCACCGCCGACCACGGGATGCTCGACATCGACCCGGCCTCCCGCCTCGACGTCGACCACCCCGACTTCGCCGACCTGCTCGACGGCGTCGAGCTCTTCACCGGCGAGCCGCGGGCCCGCTACCTCCACACCGCTGCCGGCGCCCGCGACGACGTCGTCGCGGCGTGGCGCGAGACTGTCGGCGCCCGTGGCTGGGTGCTCAGCCGTGACGAGGCCGAGGCCGCCGGCTGGTTCGGCGACGAGATCGACGCGCGGGTGCGCGAGCGCATCGGCGACGTCGTCGTCGCGGCCGGCGCCGACCTCGCGGTCGTCGCCTCGGAGCGGGAACCCCGCGAGTCCGCCCTCATCGGCATGCACGGGTCGCTGACCCCCAGCGAGCTGGAGGTCCCGCTGCTGCACCTCCTGCCCGAGGAGCGCTGAGCGTGGCCGAGCTGGTGTTCTTCACCGGGACGATGGACTGCGGCAAGTCGACCCTCGCCCTCCAGCTCGACCACAACAACCGGGCGAGAGGGCGCCGGGGCCTGATCTTCACCTCCCGCGACCGCGCGGGGGAGTCGGTCCTCTCCAGCCGCCTCGGGCTGCGGGTCCCGGCCCGCGAGGTCACCGCCGAGACGGACTTCTGGCGAGAGGTCACCGAGGAGCTCCTCCACGGAGCCGTCGTCGACTACCTCCTCTGCGACGAGGCGATGTTCTACGCCACCGAGCAGGTCGACCAGCTGGCGGCCGTCGTCGACGAGCTCGGCGTCGACGTCATGGCGTTCGGACTGACGACGGACTTCCGCAGCCGGCTGTTCCCCGGCTCGGCCCGGCTCGTCGAGCTCGCCGACCGGATCGAGGTCCTCCAGGTCCGGGCGCTGTGCTGGTGCGGGGCCCGTGGCACGCACAACGCCCGTACCGTCGCCGGGACGATGGTCGTCGAGGGCGAGCAGGTGGTCCCCGGTGACGTCGCCCCTCCGGCCGGCGAGGGCAGCGGCGCCGACGTCGGCTACGAGGTGCTCTGCCGCCGCCACCACCGGCACCGGATGACCGCAGCCCGCGCCAAGGCACCGGCGCTCTCCGTCGACGTCCTTCCTTTCGGCCCGGCGAGCTGATGACGCCCTCGGCGGTCGCGCGGGGTAGCACCCCGCGCTGGGAGCCGTAGGCGAGCAGCCCGACGCGACCCCTACGGCTGGGCCTGCGCGCTGCCGATGATCTCAGGGTGACGAGATGGACGTCGATCACCGCGACCGCGCTCGCGCTCGTCGTCGTGCTTCGCTGGGTGCTCAGCCGGCATGACTCCCTCGGGCGGGCGCGCCGGTTCCCCTGGGCGAGCGTCGTGCTGCTCGTCGTCCTCGCCCTGGGGACAGCGACGCTGCAGCTGCGCCACGAGGGGCTCGAGCGCCGGCTGTCGAGGGTCGCAGGCCGCCTCGACGGCGTCGGCGTCACGGTGCGCTGCCAGAGCCTCGGCAAGGAGATGGTCGACGTCGGCAGCGAGCTCGGCTACGTCCGGTGGGGGCCCGACGGCGTGCCCGAGCACAGCACGCTCATCAAGCGCGAGCAGTGCGCCGACCTCGCCTCGTACCTCGCCTCCCCGCACGGGACGCCGACCCCCGGGCAGGTCATCGCCGTTCACGTCCTCACCCACGAGGCGATGCACATGGCCGGGCTCACCGGCGAGGCGCAGGCGGAGTGTGCAGCGGTCCAGCGCGACGCCGATACCGCCCGTCGCCTCGGCGCGAGCCCGGTCGAGGCCCAGGCCCTCGCCGTCGAGTACTGGACGACGACGTATCCGCGGATGCCCGAGGACTACCGCACCGCGGACTGCGCGCCGGGCGGGCCGCTCGACGAGGGCGGGCCGGACGCGCCGTGGCTGCCGGCCGGTCTCGGCTCCTCCTGATCTGGCACCGCGACGCGGCCGCGCGTGAAGAGGCGGCCTCGCGGCGGGGGCCTCAGTCCTCGGTACGAGTCCCGAAGACGATGTCGTCCCAGCTCGGCACGGCGGCGCGCCGGGGACCACGGCCCTGCACCGGCGCCGGACGGCGCGGCCGCTCGGCGGTGCGCCGGTTCTGGGCAGCCGCGGGCGTGTCATCGGTGGTCTCGCCCGTCGGCTCGCCGTCGTGGACTGACGCTGCGCCGACGTCCTCCTGCTCGGGTTCGTGCTCCGGCTCGAGCTCGGGGGAGGGCAGCAGCGTCATCGTCTCCCGGCGCGGCGGGGCCACCGAGCGCACCGGCGCGGACGGCCGGGTCCCGCTGGAGCCGGTCAGCCAGCGCGCGTCGTCGTCGAGCGGGGTGACGACCCGCCGACGGGGGTCGAACAGCCAGTGTGCCCGCCCCGGGCCGCCGGCGCCGAGATAGGTGAGCTCGACGTCCCAGGTCGCGTCCTCGCGACGCCAGGAGTCCCAGACGAACGTGTCGGGGTTGATCCCGCTTGCCTTGAGGCGTGCGGTGACGAGCTCGTCGAGGGTCCCTGCGGGGGTGTCGTCGCGGCGGATCTGCGCCGTGCGGGCCTGCGCGGCCATGTGGGCGCGCTCCCCGAGCACCGGACCCTCGAAGCGCGCGACCTGGTCGACGGGCATGGCCGAGGCGGCGGCGATCTCCTCGGCTGACTCGCCCGCACGGATCCGGGCCTGGATCTCCCTGGGCCGCATCATGGCCTCGAGGGGGACCGCGAGCTGGCCGAGGCGCTCCCGGTCGTTGCGCAGCGCCGCCCGCACCCGGCCGTCCGCGACGAGGGAGTACTGAGCCCCCTCGGCATCGGCGAGCAGCAGGGTGCCGCCGTCCTCGGTGACGGCGACGAGGCGGAGGTCTCGCACGGGGGCTCCTCTGGCTACGACGGGCGGCGTCGGTTCCGGGGCGGACGCCGCACGCCATGGCGTCCTTGCCGGCGTCCCCCTCCGGGGGATGCGGTGCCTAGCCTGCCAGTCAACCCGTCCGCGTCCTACCGTCAGGGCCGGGCACGTCCGGCCCGCGCCTGCCAGACGGCGTCGGCGTCCGGCAGACAGGCGCCGGCGCCGTCCTCCGGTCTCACCCCGCCGGGACGGCCGCCGGCGTCCCGGGCGTGGGCGCCGGGACGAGGGTCCGGCGCAACGAGCCGGTGACGAGCACGGTGAGCAGCGATCCGACGACGACCACGGCGAAGCCGGCCCGCGGCGAGACCGCGTCGACCACCACGCCGGCAGCCGAGGCGCCCGCCGCGACGCCGAGGCCGATGGCGGTGACCGTCCACGTGAGGCCCTCGGTCATCCGCGCCTCGGGCATGAGGTTCTCGACGAGCTGGTTGCCGGGGATGAGGGTCGGGGAGATCGCCAGGCCGCAGGCGAAGGCGGCGACCGCGAGCGCCGGGATCGAGGGCATGAGCCCGAGCGGCACCGCCGTGACCGCCATGGCGACCGCCCCGACGAGCAGCCTGCGGTCTGGCCCGGCGGTGAAGTGGCGCAACCCGTAGACCAGCCCGGACAGGCCGCTGCCGAGAGCGAAGACGGCGAGCACCGCCCCTGCGGCACCGCGGTGACCCCACTCGTCGAGCACCGCGACGACGACGACGTCGAGCGCGCCGAGCGCAAGACCCAGTGCCGCGAAGACGACGACGAGCGTGCGCAGCCCGCTGATCCGCAGGGCGGTGCCCTCGGAGTGGCGCGTGCCGGCCGGGCGTGGCTCGGTGGAGCGCAGCCCGGCGAAGATGACGACGCCGACGACGCCGAGCGCTGTGGCGACCGCCAGCGCGATCGTCGGCGTCAGCCCGGTCGCCAGGAGGGTCACGGCCACCGGTCCGACGATGAAGACGAGCTCGTCGACGACCGACTCGTAGGAGAAGGCCGTGTGCAGCGACGGGGTGCCGCCCACGAGCGCGCTCCACCGGGTGCGGACGAGGGAGCCCACCGAGAGCATCGAGGCGCCGGCGGCAGCAGCGGCGAGGAAGTACGTGACGACGGGGGCCCCGAGTCCCGCGCAGAGCAGGAGCGTCGCCATGGCCGACGCGTGGACGACGACGGCGGGCAGCAGGACCCGCCGCTGCCCGACCCGGTCGACGAGCCGACCGAGCAGGGGGGCGCTCACGGCTTGCGCGAGGACGAACGCAGCGACGACGGAGCCGGCAAGTGCATAGCGACCGGTGGCCTCGCGGACGAGGAAGACGATGCCGAGGCCGAGCATGGAGATGGGGAGCCGTCCGAGCAGTCCTGCGCAGGAGAAGGCCAGTGCCCCGGGCAGTCGGAGCAGGTCTCGGTACGGGCGCAGCACGAGCAAGGACCTCCGAGGCCGTGACAGGGGGACAACCATCCAACGGTACGCCTGCACGATGCAGTCCCACGATCGGCCTGGTCGTCCACCGGCCAGCGAGCGGCGGCTCGACGAGGCTGGGAGGATCGTGCGTTGTGACCTCGCTAGCGCACCCGCTGCGCACCTATGACGCCGTCCTCCTCGTCTGCTTCGGCGGTCCCGAGGGTCCCGACGACGTCCTCCCGTTCCTTCAGAACGTCACGCGCGGCCGCGGGATCCCCGACGAGCGGCTCGCCGAGGTCGGCGAGCACTACACGCTCTTCGGCGGCGTCAGTCCGATCAACGAGCAGTGTCGTGACCTGCTCGCGGCGATCCGCGCCGACCTCGCCGCCCACGGCGTCGACGTGCCGGTGTACTGGGGAAACCGCAACTGGGATCCCTACCTGGCCGCGACGCTGCAGCAGATGTCCGACGACGGCGTCCGCCGGGCCATCGCCTTCGTCACGAGCGCCTACTCGTCGTACTCAGGCTGCCGGCAGTACCGCGAGGACCTCGCCGCGGCGCTCGGGCAGGTGACCGGCGACAAGCCGCGGATCGACAAGCTGCGCCACTACTTCGACCACCCCTCCTTCGTCGAGCCGATGGTCGACACCACCCTCGCTGCGCTGGCCGAGCTGCCCGAAGGGACGTCGGCCGGCGCCGTCCTGGCCTTCACGACCCACAGCCTCCCGTTGGCCTCGGCGAGCACGAGCGGGCCGCAGGGGGGTGCCTACGAGGCCCAGCACCGCGAGGTCGCTCGGCTCATCTCCGAGGAGGTCGCGGCGCGCACCGGCATCGTCCACGACTGGGAGCTCGTCTACTGCAGCCGCAGCGGACCGCCGAGCCAGCCCTGGCTCGAGCCCGACGTCAGCGACGCCCTGCGCCGGTGGACGTCCGAGGGACGGCCGGCTGTCGCCGTGGTGCCCATCGGCTTCATCTCCGACCACATGGAGGTGATCTTCGACCTCGACACCGAAGCGCGGGCGAAGGCCGAGGAGCTCGACCTGCCGATGTCACGGGCGGCCACCGTCGGGACCGACCCGCGGTTCGTCGCCATGGTCCGCGAGCTCGTCCTCGAGCGCGACGCCCTCGAGGCCGGCGAGAGCCCGGAGCGCCGGGCGCTCGGGTGCTTCGGCGTCATGCACGACGTCTGTCCGGTGGGGTGCTGCCCTAACACGCGCAGCCCCCGCCCCGCGGTCGCAGGGATGGACTGATGGGCGCCACGCCCGACCCGCGGCTGCTCCTCGCGCTCGCGGTCGACGCCGCGCACGAGGCGGGGGAGCTGCTCCTGCGGCGACCCGCGGATCTTGGCGTCGGCACGAAGTCCAGTCCTACCGACGTCGTCACCGTCATGGACACCGCGGCCGAGCGGCTCATCCGCGGACGGGTGCTCGCCGCTCGACCCGACGACGCCATCCTCGGCGAGGAGGGCTCCGACGACGCCGGCACCAGCGGCGTGCGATGGGTGGTGGACCCCCTCGACGGCACGGTGAACTACCTCTACGGGTTGCCGCAGTGGGCGGTGAGCATCGGCGTCGAGGTCGACGGCGTGGTCGTCGCCGGGGTCGTCCACGACCCGTCCAAGCGCGAGACGTGGACGGCCGTCCGGGGCGAAGGTGCCTGGCTCGACGGCGACCGGCTCCAGGTGAGCGGCTGTCGCGAGCTCTCCCAGGCCCTGGTCGCGACCGGCTTCGGCTACGAGGTGGCCGAGCGGGTGCGGCAGGGCACGATCGTCGCCGACCTCATCGGCCGGGTGCGCGACATCCGCCGGCTGGGCGCAGCCTCGCTGGACCTGTGCTCGCTCGCGGCGGGGCGGGTCGACGGCTACTTCGAGCGAGGGCTCAACCCGTGGGACCTCGCCGCGGGCGGACTTCTCGCCAGCGAGGCGGGTGCGGTCGTCGGTGGGCTGGTCGGCGTGCCGGCCGGCAAGAACCTCGTCGTCGCAGCCGGTCCCGCCCTGTTCCCGCTGCTCCACGACGCCCTCGCGCCCTGGCGCCCCGATCTCGGGCCTGCCGCCGAGGGCTGACCGGCCTCGTCAGCCGGCGTCGCCGCGGCCGCCGCCACGAGACCGGGCGAGGCTCGTGCGGCCGCCGCGAGCCGGTGGGCGCCGAGGAGAGTCCGCGTGAGCGGCGTCACGCTGTGCTCGGTGGCGACTTAGGGCACAATGCCGCCTCCGAGGGCGGTCACCGGCGGCCGCCCCCGGCCGGGCAGCCGGTGGGCACAAACGGGGACCGTGCTGCGTTGGACGGGCCACGCGGGCAGGTGCGCGCGGCTCGTCGGTTCGGCTCGACGACGTCCGCTCGCCGGAACAGGCTTCGCTCGCACCACCCCGCCCGCCCCACGTACGAAGGACGTGTCTCATGGCTACCGACTACGACACCCCGCGCAAGACCGACGACGAGCTCAACGAGGACTCCATCGAGGAGCTCAAGGCCCGCCGGGTCGACAAGAGCTCAGGAACCGTCGACATCGACGAGGCCGAGCTCGCCGAGAACCTCGAGCTGCCCGGCGCCGACCTGTCCAACGAGGAGCTCAGCGTCCGGGTGCTCCCGCGCCAGGCCGACGAGTTCACGTGCTCGCGCTGCTTCCTCGTCCACCACCGCAGCCAGCTGGCCAGCGGCGAGGGCGACCGCCTCGTCTGCAAGGAGTGCGCCGCCTAGTGCGGGGTAGTCAGCCCGACATGCCCCTCCCCCCGAGCAGCGACGAGCACCCCGACCCTTCGGCCACCACGGGCGTACCCGGCACCCGGGCCGCTGCCGGGGACGGCGTGGCGGCACGGATCGCCGAGGCGCTCGCCTCGCTCGTCGGGGGTGGTGACGACGCCGCCGAGCGCAGGGCAGCCCTCGGCTCCCTGGGCCGCTCGCTGGGCCATGCGGGCCGGGGTGCCGTCGCGCACTCCCAGCCTATGGTCCAGACCCTCATCGACGCCGCGCCGAGGATCCCCGTCCGCAACCTCGCCCTCCTGCGTGCCCAGCACGACGGCTTGGACGGCGAGGCCCTCGCCGAGGCGCTCGTGGAGTCCGCTGCCAAGCGCTCGGCGGCCATCGGCGCGGCCACGGGGGCTGTCGTGTCGGCCCAGTGGTTCGCCGCACCCACCATGCTCGCCGTCCCCGCCGAGATCCTCGCCGAGACCGTCGCCGTCGCCATGGTCGAGGTCAAGCTCCTCGCCGAGCTCCACGCGGTCTACGGCGTCCCCCTGCCCGGCAACGCGACCCAGCGGGGCAGCGCCCTCGTCCGGGCCTGGGCTGAGCGCCGCGGCGTCGACCCCCTCAAGCCCGGCACGATCACGACGGCGCTCGGCGGGCCGGCCCGTCGCCACCTGCGCAAGCGGCTGCTGCGCCGCGCCGGAACCAACGTCACCTCCGCCGGCCCGTTGCTCACCGGCGCGGCCGTGGGCGCATTCCTCAACCGACGGGCGACCCGCGGGTTTGCCATGCGGGTGCGCGCCGACCTGCGGGTGCAGAGCGCCCGCTCCAGCCAGGCTCAGCAAGGCGCTCCCTCGGGCAGCCCGCAAACCGCGAAGGACAGCACCCGCCGGTTCTAGCCGCCTGCTGCCTCCGGCGCGCCCGGCCCCGCGGCGGGAGGTGGCGAGCCCCCGGTGGTTCCGGGGCCCGGTCGGGAGGCGGCACCGACCGCGGCGCGCCGCATCGCGTCGGCGAGCTCGACAGGACGGCGGCTCGACACCTGCCAGTACGGCGTCGGGTCGTCGGGGTCGGCGACCTCGACGACGACGGACGTCGGTACCCAGCCGCGCAGGGCGAGGAAGGCCCGCGGGTCGGCGTCCCTCGTGCGCAGCCGCGCGGTGCGCTCGGCGTCGAGGGCACGGACCCGTCCCGCGGCGCTCACGGTGAGGAAGGCCCGCCCGGCGCGCAGCCCCTCGGCCGAGACCACGACGCTCGGGGCGGAGACGACGGTGAGCCATCCGACGAGGACGACGCACCCCGCGAGCACCGCCCACCCGGCCGGGGCGCCCAGAGCCGCTCCCACAGCCCAGGCCAGCGTCGCGGCGATGACGACGCCGAGTGCCACGAGCCACACCGGTGGCCACAGCCGCTCGACGAAGCTCCACGACTGCGGGTCCTGCCCGCGTGCACCGGCCACGTCGTGATCCTCGCACCGGGCCCGAGCACGGCGCTCGGTAAGGTTCTCCGGTGAGTCACGTGAGCAGCGTCGAGCCCCCCGCGCGCGCCGAGCTCCCCGAGCGGCACCCGCAGTCGCCCGCTCCGGGGACCCACCTCGGCTCGCACTACCAGCACTGCTTCGGCTGCGGCGACGAGCAGCCGGGTGGTCTCCACATGGACATCCGGGCCGGATCCGGGGTCGACGTCCTCGGCGAGCTCGTCGTGGGCGAGACCCACCAGGGCGCTCCCGGGCTGGCGCACGGCGGTCTCCTCGCGGCGGCCTTCGACGAGGCGATGGGCGCGGTGAACTGGATGCTGCGCCGTCCGGCCGTCACGGCCAGGCTCGAGACCGACTTCCGCCGGCCGGTGCCCGTCGGCTCGACGCTCTACATCGTCGCCCGCTGCGTCGGGGTGTCCGGCCGCAAGATCTGGCTGCGCGCCGAGGGCCACATCGACGCGCCCGACGGGCCCGTCGCCGTCGAGGCGAGCGCGCTCTTCCTCGCCGTGGGCCTCGAGCACTTCGCCTCCCACGGCCGTCCGGAGGACGTCGCACGCGCGCGCAGCGACCCTGCCGAGCGCAGCTACGCCCGGGTCTTCGAGGTCAACCCGTGAGCCTCGACGTCCTCGTCACCAGGCTCGACCCCGACGTGCCGCTGCCCTCGTACGCCCACCCCGGCGACGCCGGCGCCGACCTCGTGACAACCGTCGACGTCGAGCTCGCACCGGGTGAGCGCGCGACGGTCCCCACGGGGATCGCCATCGCCCTCCCGAGTGGGTATGCCGCCTTCGTGCACCCCCGCTCCGGACTCGCCTCGAGGCTCGGAGTCGCGCTCGTCAACGCCCCTGGGACGGTCGACGCCGGATACCGCGGAGAGATCTCCGTGGTCCTCGTCAACCACGACCCCCGGGAGCCCGTGACGCTGCGCCGTGGCGACCGGGTGGCGCAGCTCGTCGTCCAGCAGGTGGAGCGGGTGACCTTCCACGAGGTCGAGTCGCTCCCCGGCTCGGCTCGGGGCGCCGGAGGGTTCGGATCGACCGGCGGGCACGCCGCAGGTACTGACAGCAGGGCAACTGCCGTGGAGGCGACCAAGTGAGCATCTTCCGACGCCGGCGTGACGACGACGACGCAGCCGGGGCCGACGCCGCTCTCGGCGCGCAGGAGGCCGAAGGTGCCGACGGCGCCACCGAGGCACCGAGTGACGAGGCCGCCGACGGGGCGACGACGACCACCGGTGGGATGGCGGCTGAGCGCTTCAGCCGCACCGACGGCCCGTGGGACGTCGCCGAGCGGCCCGAGGCCGAGGGTCTCGACTTCGGCTCGCTGATCCTGCCTCCGCCGCCTGCCGACACCGCGCTCGAGCTGAGCCTCGAGTTCGACCCCGAAGGCACGTCGCTCGTCGGTCTCTCGCTGGGGACCGGCGAGAGCAGCCTCCAGCTGCTGGCCTTCGCCGCACCGCGCAGCGGCGGGCTGTGGGCCGAGGTCCGCGCCGAGCTCGCCGAGAGCCTGCGTGCCCAGGGAGGCGTCGTCACCGAGGACACCGGTCCCTTGGGCGCCGAGATCACCGCGACGCTGCCGGTCGCGCTGCCTGACGGCACGCCTGCGCTGTCCTTGCTGCGCTTCCTCGGCGTCGACGGGCCTCGGTGGTTCCTCCGCGGCGTCGTCTCGGGGGCGGCGACCCAGCAGCCCGAGGCCGCCGCGGTCCTCGAGGAGATCTTCCGGGGCGTCGTCGTCCGTCGCGGTGACGGGGCGATGCCGCCGCGCGAGGCGCTGCCCCTCACCCTTCCGGAGCAGCTCGCGGCCACGGTCGAGTCCTCGCAGGCCGAGGCCCAGACTGACGCGCCAGCCGGTGCGGGTGAGCCAGCCGGCGAGCCTGCCGACACCGACACCTACACCGACACCGCGGACGAGGGCACGCCGCGCCGCTTCGAGGACCTCAACCCCTTCGAGCGAGGCCCGGAGATCACCGAGATCCGCTGAGCGCGGGGACGGCCCGGCGGTCGGCGCCCCGTAGCCTGAGGCCGTGAGCCCCCCCGCCCCTGACGCTGCGAGCGCCCGCGCCTCCCTCACCGTGGCGCAGGCGCTCGGTGGCCGTCGCGGCGTGCTCGAGACGAGCATCCCCAGCCTGATCTTCCTCGTCGTCTTCACGGCGACGCGCGAGCTGCAGCCGTCGATGTGGGCGGCGCTGGCCAGCGGGGGCGTCCTCGCCGTCGTCCGTCTGGCGCGCCGGGAGACCGTGCAGCACACGGCGTCCGGCCTGCTCGGGGTCGTCGTCTGCGCGTTCTTCGCTGCACGCACGGGCCGCGCCGAGAACTTCTACCTGCCCGGGCTGCTCATCAACATCGCCTACGCAGCGGCCTACCTCGTCTCCATCGTCATCCGGCGTCCCTTGCTCGGGGTGCTCGTCGGGCTGGCGACGGGCGAGGGGATGCGCTTCCGCGACGACCCGGCTCGGCTGCGGGCCTTCACGCTGGCCAGCTGGGTGTGGGTGGGCGTCTTCGTCCTGCGCCTCGTCGTGCAGGTGCCCTTCTACCTGTCCAAGGACGTCGTGGCCCTCGGCACGGCGCGCCTGGTCATGGGCTACCCGCTCTTCGCTCTCGCCGGCCTCGTGTCGTGGCGGCTCATCCGCGCAGCGCCGGCGCCCGCGCCCCAGGCGACCGCTTCGGACTGACCGTCCGAGGACGGGCGCTCCGAAGCCCGCGGAGGGGTCAGCCGGTGTGCGCGTGCGGCGAGAGCATCTCCTGGAGGGCGCGCTCTGACTCCGGGATGGCGACGAAGAGCAGCTCGTCGCCCGCCTCGAGGGGGTCGTCCGCGCTGGGGACGATGACCCGGCTCTCTCGGATGATGGTCACGAGGGCGGCGTCCTGCGGCCAGGCGATCGTGCCGACGCGGTGCCCGACGATCGGGGAGCTCTCGGGCAGCGTGAGCTCGACGAGGTTGGCCTCGCCCTGGCGGAAGGTGAACAGCCGGACGAGGTCGCCGACGCTCACGGCCTCCTCGACGAGCGCGGAGAGCATGCGCGGGGTCGAGACGGCGACGTCGACGCCCCACGACTCGTTGAACAGCCACTCGTTCTTCGGGTGGTTGACCCGTGCGACAACCCGAGGGACCCCGTACTCGGTCTTGGCGATGAGCGAGACGACGAGGTTGGCCTTGTCGTCGCCCGTGGCTGCGACGACGACGTTGCACCGGTCGAGCCCGGCCTCATCGAGCGAGGAGATCTCGCAGGCGTCGGCCAGGAGCCACTCCGCGTCGGGGACGCTCTCGATCTTCATCGCCCGCGGGTCCTTGTCGACGAGCAGGACCTGATGGCCGTTCCCGAGGAGCTCGCTGGCGATCGACCGGCCGACGTTGCCGGCCCCGGCGATGGCGACGCGCATCAGTGCTCCTCAGGTCCGGTGGCGAAGACCTTGGCCACCGAGTCGGCCTCGGTCCAGGTCAGCGAGGCGTGGACGATGTCGCCCTGCTGGAGCACGGTCGAGGGGTCGGGGACCATCCCCTCGCCGAGCCGGGTGATCAGCGCCACCCGCACGTGGGCTGCGTTCTCCAGCGCGGCGACCGGCGAACCGATCCAGCGCACCCCGAGCGGGATCTCGGCGAGCGCGACCATGCCGCTGGGGTCGCGCCACTCGCTGGCGACGCCGTCGGGGACGAGACGGCGCAGCATCTGGTCCGCGGTCCACTTGACGGTGGCGACCGTAGGGATGCCCAGGCGCTGGTAGACCTCCGCGCGAGCCGGGTCATAGATGCGAGCGGCGACGTTCTCGATGCCGAAGGTCTCGCGTGCGACGCGCGCCGCGAGGATGTTGGAGTTGTCGCCGCTGCTCACCGCGGCGAAGGCGGCGGCCCGCTCGATGCCGGCCTCGCGAAGGGTGTCGCGGTCGAAACCGATCCCCCGGACGCGCTTGGCCTGCAGGTGCGGCCCGAGGCGTCGGAACGCTTCCTGGTCCTGGTCGACGACGGCGACGGTGTGCCCGCGCTTCTCGAGGCTGGCGGTCAGCGCCGAGCCCACCCGGCCACAACCCATGATGACGAAGTGCACGGACGTCCTTCCGAGGCCCCAGCGCCGGCTGCCCCGGCGTGGCCAGCACGACGGTACACGGGGCCGGGCGGGAGCGGCGTCTCGTTAGGGTGGCTCCAGTGACCTCCCCCCCGAGCGCCGACGCCTCTGCTGACAGCCTCGCCCGAGGGACCTCCGCGTCGGTCGGGGACTCCTTCGAGGTCGTCGTCGGCCCGGTGGCTCACGGTGGCCACTGCGTCGCGCGCCACGAGGGCCAGGTTGTCTTCGTCCGGCATGCTCTGCCGGGGGAGCGGGTCGTGGTGCGCGTCACCGAGCTCGGGTCCGGGGGCCGGTTCGTGCGCGCCGACGCGATCGAGGTCCGTGAGGCCTCGGGCGACCGGGTCGTGCCGCCGTGCCCCTACGCCGCCCCTGGGCGCTGCGGCGGGTGCGACTGGCAGCACGCCACGCTTCCGGCCCAGCGCGAGCTCAAGGCGTCGGTCGTGCGTGAGGCGTTGCGCGGCATCGGCCGGCTGGCCGGCTCGGACGCCGAGGCCTTGCTCGGGCCGCTCGTCGTCGAGGCCGTCCCTGGGGATGTCGAGGGCCTCGGGTGGCGCACCCGGGTCCAGTACGCCGTCCGGCCCGACGGCCATGCCGGGCTGCGTCGGCACCGCTCCCACGAGATCGAGCCGGTCGAGACCTGTCTCATCGCCGCCGAGCGGGTGCGCTCCGTCGGGGTCGAGACCCGTCGCTGGGAGTCCCTGGCCCGGGTCGAGGTCCTCACGTCGGGACTTGGGGAGCGCGCCGTCGTGCTGACGCCGTCCGGCCCGCTCCCCGAGGAGCTGCCCGACCTGCCTGACGACGTCGACGTCGTCACGGCCGACGGCGGTGGGCGCACGACCCTGCAGCACGGGCGCGGAGTCCTCGACCACGAGGTGTCCGGACGTCGCTTCGCCGTCCACGTCCCCGGGTTCTGGCAGGTGCACCTCGGGGCCGCACAGGTGCTCGCCGACGCCGTCGTGGCCGCACTCGAGCCCCGCGCGGGGGAGTCGGCGTGCGACCTCTACGGCGGGGCGGGGCTCTTCGCGGGCGTCTTGGCGCCGCTGCTCGGCCCGGGCGGCCGGGTGATCCTCGTCGAGTCCGACCGTGCGGCGGTGCTCGACGCCGTGACGAACCTCGCGGGTGAGCCGACTGTGCGCGTCGTCCGCGGCGAGGTCGGCGAGGTGCTCGCCGGACGTGACGGGGGCTCGCGGCTGCGCCGGGCCGACCTCGTCGTCCTCGACCCGCCGCGGGCCGGGGCTGGGTCGGCGGTCGTCCGCAGCGTCGTTCGGCTTCGACCCCGGCGGATCGCCTACGTCGCGTGCGACCCGGCCGCCCTGGCGCGAGACCTGCGGACCTTCGCCGACCTCGGCTACGTCCTCGAGGGCCTGCGCGCCTTCGACCTGTTCCCCATGACCCATCACGTCGAGTGCCTCGCGACACTTCGGCCGGCGTGAGGCCTGCCCCCGGTGCCGGGGGAGTGCGGCAGGATAGGCGCCAGCGGCCGAGCGTCAGCGGCGGCGCGCGAGGATCTCGAGACGAGAGACGGTGGGCATGAGCACAGGGAGCAGCGGCACCCGCAAGGACAGCCTCGACAGCCTCGGCAGCCGGAGCCGGCTGCGGGTCGCCGACGGCGAGCACGAGATCTTCCGGCTCGACGCGGTCGCCGGGCTCGATCGGCTGCCCTACAGCCTCAAGGTGCTCGCCGAGAACCTCCTGCGCACCGAGGACGGCGCGAACGTCACGGCGCAGCACATCCAGGCGCTGGCGTCGTGGCAGCCCCAGGCGGAGCCGAGCCAAGAGATCCAGTTCACCCCCGCCCGGGTGATCATGCAGGACTTCACCGGCGTCCCGTGCGTCGTCGACCTTGCCACCATGCGTGAGGCGATGCGCCAGCTCGGCGGCGACCCCGCCCTCATCAACCCCCTCGCCCCGGCCGAGCTCGTCATCGACCACTCGGTCATCGCCGACCTCTTCGGCGCCCCCGACTCCTACCGCCGCAACGTCGACCTCGAGTACGGCCGCAACCAGGAGCGCTATCAGTTCCTTCGCTGGGGCCAGACCGCCTTCGACGAGTTCAAGGTCGTTCCCCCGAGCTCCGGGATCGTCCACCAGGTCAACCTCGAGTACCTCGCCCGCGTCGTCATGGTCCGCGAGGGCCAGGCCTACCCCGACACCGTCGTCGGCACCGACTCCCACACGACGATGGTCAACGGCCTCGGCGTCCTCGGCTGGGGGGTCGGTGGCATCGAGGCGGAGGCGGCCATGCTCGGCCAGCCGGTGTCCATGCTCATCCCCAAGGTTGTCGGCTTCCGCCTCGACGGCGAGCTGCCCGAGGGCGCCACGGCCACGGACCTCGCGCTGACGATCACCGAGATGCTGCGCCGGCACGGTGTCGTCGGCGCATTCGTCGAGTTCTACGGCCCCGGTGTCGCCGCCGTGCCGCTGGCCAACCGGGCCACCATCGGCAACATGAGCCCCGAGTACGGCAGCACCTGTGCGATCTTCCCGGTCGACGAGGAGACGCTGCGCTACCTGCGGATGACCGGTCGCCCTGCGGGGCAGGTCGCCCTCGTCGAGGCCTACGCCAAGGAGCAGGGCCTCTGGCACGACCCCGGCGCCGAGCCGCTGTTCTCCGAGACGATCTCCCTCGACCTCGCCACCGTCGTCCCGTCCCTCGCCGGCCCCAAGCGACCGCAGGACCGGGTGGCGCTCTCCGAGGCCAAGCAGTCCTTCCGCGGCGCCCTCGGCGCCTACGTCGCGCGCGACGAGCCGTCGAGCACCGCCTCGACCCTCGACGAGGGCGTGGCCGAGACGTTCCCGGCCAGCGACCCCATCGCCGTCGGGACGGGCGCGGGGCAGATCAGCGACCAGCCTCGCGAGGCCCAGCCGGCGCCCGCCGCCGGCGGCCGTCCCTCGCGGCCGACCCGTGTCGTCCTCGAGGACGGCACGGAGACCGAGGTCGACCACGGCTCCGTCGTCATCGCCGCCATCACCTCGTGCACGAACACCACGAACCCCACCGTCATGCTCGGGGCGGCGCTGCTCGCGAAGAAGGCCGTCGAGCGCGGGCTGACCAGCAAGCCCTGGGTGAAGACCACCCTGGCTCCGGGGTCCAAGGTCGTCATGGACTACTACGAGCGCGCCGGCCTCACCCCCTACCTCGAGAAGCTCGGGTTCCACCTCGTCGGCTACGGCTGCACGACGTGCATCGGCAACTCCGGCCCGTTGCCGCCGGCCGTCTCGGCAGCGGTGGACGCCTCCGACCTCGCCGTCGTCTCGGTGCTGTCGGGCAACCGGAACTTCGAAGGGCGCATCAACCCCGACGTCAAGATGAACTACCTCGCCTCGCCGCCGCTCGTCGTCGCGTACGCCCTCGCCGGCACCATGGACCTCGACCTCGTCACCGAGCCTCTGGGCACCGACAAGGCTGGGCAACCGGTCTACCTGCGCGACATCTGGCCGACCGGTGCCGAGATCCAGCAGGTCGTCGACTCGGCCATCGAGTCGGAGATGTTCACCCGTGACTATGCCTCGGTCTTCGAAGGTGACGAGCAGTGGCGGTCCCTGCCGGTCCCGACCGGGGAGTCGTTCACCTGGGACCCCGAGTCCACCTACGTCCGTCGTCCGCCGTACTTCGACGGCATGCCTGCTCAGCCCGAGCCGGTGACCGACATCGCCGGCGCGCGGGTCCTCGCCAAGCTCGGCGACTCCGTGACCACCGACCACATCTCACCGGCTGGCTCGATCAAGGTCGACAGCCCTGCGGGGCATTACCTCACCGAGCACGGCGTCGCCCGTACCGACTTCAACTCCTACGGCTCGCGCCGGGGCAACCACGAGGTCATGATCCGGGGCACCTTCGCCAACATCCGGCTGCGCAACCAGCTCGTGCCGGACGTCGAGGGCGGCTTCACCCGCAACCTCCTGGAGTCGGGCAGCGGACCGACGTCGATCTACGAGGCGTCGCAGGTCTACCAGGCCGCCGGCGTGCCGCTCGTCATCCTCGCGGGCAAGGAGTACGGCTCAGGATCCTCCCGGGACTGGGCGGCCAAGGGGACCATGCTCCTCGGCGTCCGGGCCGTCATCGCCGAGAGCTACGAGCGGATTCACCGGTCCAACCTCATCGGCATGGGTGTCCTGCCGCTCCAGTACCTCGACGGCGACACCGCGGAGTCCCTCGGCCTCACGGGCGAGGAGACCTTCTCGGTCACCGGCGTCACCGAGCTCAACGAGGGGCACACCCCGCGAGAGGTCACCGTCCTGGCCGACGCGATGACGTTCCGGGCGCGGCTGCGGATCGACACGCCCGGGGAGGCCGACTACTACCGGCACGGCGGGATCATGCAGTACGTCCTGCGCTCGCTGCTCGCCGGCTGAGCGCCGGTGGCGGCGCCGCCGCTGCCGCCCGGCTGGCCCAGCGAGGTGCGTCCGCCCGACGCACCGGACTGGGAACGCTCGGCGGTCGCGTTCCTGCTCGACCAGTGCCCGCCGGGCTACCGCGCCCACGAGGTGCTCCGTCGCCACCCGGTGGCGCTGGCGCGCCTCGCGGGTGAGCACGTCGAGGCCTCGGTCGTCGCCGGGCGGCACGGCCTGGCCACTGCGCGCGCGGAGCTGCACGACCTCCTCCCGGTCGAGGCGGTCGAGGCAGTCGTCGCGGCGTACGAGCGGGAGGGCGCCCGGCTGGTGCGGCTCTCCCGTGAGGTCGGGCTCGTCGCTGCGGCGTTGCGCGGGGAGCGCTACGTGCCTCGCCTGTGACACCGCGCCCGCCGGTTCCCCGCTCGACCGCTAGCCCGCTCGACCGCCTCGTCGCCCGCTCACCCACCTCCGAAGGACCCGCTGTGACCCGATGGATCGACCGCCCCAGCCACCGCACCTGGCTCGAGGGGGAGTCCCAGCGGCTGCTCGACTTCGGTCGGGGGGTCCTGCTCGAGAGAGGGGCGGGCTGGCTCGACGAGGACGGCGTCCCTGACCCGGCTCAACCGGTGCACACGTGGATCACCGCCCGGATGGCGCACGTCTACGGGGTCGCGCACCTGCGCGGGGTCCCGGGTGCGGGTCCGCTGGCGGCCGGTGGCATCGCGGCGCTCCGCACGTCGCTGCGAGACCCCGAGCACGGCGGATGGTTCTCGGCCGTCGACGCGAGCACCGGCGACCCCGTGGAGGAGGGGGCGAAGAGTGCGTACACCCATGCCTTCGTCGTCCTCGCCGCGTCGACCTGCGCCCTCGCCGAGCTGCCCGGGGCGCGCGAGCTCCTCGACGAGGCACTCGACGTGCTCGACACCCGATTCTGGGACGACGCCGTCGGGATGCATGTCGACGGCACCGACCGCGCGTGGACGACCACGGACCCCTACCGCGGAGTCAACGCCAACATGCACACCGTCGAGGCCCTCATGGCGGCCGCGGACGCCACAGGTGAGGACCGCTGGCGCGACCGGGCCCTGCGGGTGACGACGCGGGTCGTCGACGAGTGGGCGCGGGGGAACGCCTGGCGGATCCCCGAGCACTTCACCGCCGACTGGGCTCCGCTGCTCGAGTTCAACGCGGAGCGACCAGGCGACCAGTTCAAGCCCTACGGAGCGACCATCGGCCACGGACTCGAGTGGTCGCGGCTCGTCCTGCACCTCGCGGCCGGCCTTGGCGACGCCGCTCCCGGGTGGATGCTCGACGCGGCCAGAGAGCTCTACGCCCGGGCGGTCGAGGACGGGTGGGCCGTCGACGGCGCACCCGGGTTCGTCTACACGACCGACTGGGCCGGCGTGCCCGTGGTCCGGGAGCGGATGCACTGGGTGGTCGCCGAAGCCGTGGGCGCCGCCGCGGCGCTGCTCCTCGCCACGGGGGAGGAGCGGTACGACGCCGACTACCGCCGGTGGTGGGACCACGCCGCCGAGCACCTCATCGACGTCGACCACGGCTCCTGGCACCACGAGCTGGACTCGGGCAACCGCCCGTCGTCGACCGTGTGGCCGGGCAAGCCCGACATCTACCACGCCTATCAGGCGACGCTCGTCCCGCGTGCGCCGCTCGCGCCCTCTCTTGCGGCCGCTGCGGCCCGAGGCCTGCTGTGAGCGACGGGACCTTGTGATCAGGAATCTGCCGCAAAGGTCACGATTGCGTTAACTTCTTGACGCCACCTCGGCCCGTGCGGCAATGTTCGCCTCATGACAGCGCCGTCGGTGCCCGTGGGGGAGCGGTCTCGTAAACCGGGGTCGCAGAGCGCGCTTCGTCAGCTCAACGAGCAGCGCATCATCGCCGCCCTCATGTCTGCCGGCTCCTGCACCCAGGCCGAGCTCTCCCGGTTCACCGGGCTGTCGACGGCCACGGTGTCCAACATCGTTCGCACCATGACCGACAGCGGCCTGGTGAGCACCTCGCCGACGACGAGCTCGGGTCGACGGGCGCTCTCGGTGCGTCTCAACAGCAACGGTGCGGTCTCCGTCGGCATGGACTTCGGGCGCCGCCACGTCCGCGTGGTGCTCGCCAGCCTCGGCTACCACCTCATCGCCGAGCGGGCGGTGGCGCTGCAGGTGGGCCACCGGGCCGAGGAGAGCCTCGCGGTCGGCGGGGAGCTGCTCGGCGCCCTGCTCGAGCAGAACGCCATCAGTCGCAAGGCCGTCGTCGGGGTGGGCGTCGGCATCCCCGGGCCCATCGATCGACGAACCGGCACGGTCGTTGCTGGCGCGATCCTGCCGGAATGGGTCGGCCGCAACCTCCTCGTCGAGCTCGAGAAGAGCCTCGGCTTCCCGGTCTACCTCGACAACGACGCGAACCTCGGAGCGCTGGCCCAGGTCACCTGGGGACCGCACAGCGCCGTCGAGAACCTCGTCTTCGTCAAGATCGGTAGCGGGATCGGCGCGGGGCTCATCCTTGACGGCTCGCCCTTCTACGGCCACGTCGGCGTCACCGGCGAGATCGGCCACGCAACGATCGCCGAGCACGGCGTCATGTGCCGGTGCGGCAACCGTGGCTGCTTGGAGACCGTGGCGTCGACCGCGGTGAGGATCGAGCTGCTCAGCCGTGGCGGCGCCACGGTGACCACCGAGGAGATCGTCCGCCGGGCCCTGGCCGGCGAC
>JBBQFP010000008.1:0-85483 GCA_038322045.1 Actinomycetes bacterium
GCCGTCCGCCGCCTCCGCGACCACCTCGATACCGGGCTCCGCGCCGAGGATGAGGGAGAAGCCGGACCGCACCAGCGCCTGGTCATCGGCAACCACGACGCGGATCACGGCGTCGCTGCCAGCGGGAAGGTGGCCCGGACCCGGAAGCCGCCCTCGGGCCGGTCACCGATCGTGAGGTCGCCGCCGTACGCCGCCACCCGTTCGCGCATCCCGGCCAGGCCGTGTCCCGCGGCGGGCTCAACGGTTCCGTGAGCAAGTCCCCTGCCGTCGTCGGTGACCAGGATCTCGACCTCGGTCGGCCGGTACGTCACGTCAACGGACGCACACGTAGCGCCGGAGTGCTTGAGGCAGTTGGTGAGGGCCTCCTGAACGATCCGGTAGGCGGCCAGGCCAACCCCGGGGGTCACGACGAGCGGCGCCCCGTGCACCGACATGGTGGTGGGTAGCCCTGACCGCTCGACTCGGGCCACGAGGGGGCGCACGTCGTCCAGGGTGGGTGCTGGCGCGCGCGGGGACGCGTCGCCTTCGGTCCCGCCGTCGCGCAGGACGCCGAGGAGGTTGCGCATCTCGGCCATCGCCCGGCGCCCGGTGTTCTCGATCTCGGCCACGGCGGTCCGCGCCCGACCGGGGTCGGCGGTGTCCAGGAGCCGCCCCGCGGCACCTGCCTGCACGACCATGACGCTCATCGCGTGGCCGATGACGTCGTGCAGCTCCCGGGTGATCCTCAGTCGCTCCTGGGTGGCGGTGAGGGAGGCTCGCTCGCGCTCGGCATCGGCTCTTTCCCGCTCGAGGGCGACCCGCTGCTCCGCCGCCCGCACGCCGGCCTCGGCGCTCTCCCGGCGGGACCGGGTGGAGGAGGCGAGCAGGATGACGCCAGCGAACGCCGCACCGCTGATCACGGCGCCGTCGCGACTCAGGTCGACCGGGTCGAGAATCGCCGTCAACGCCAGCGCGAGGATCACGAGCGCGATCGCGTACCGGGAGTTGCGAGCGCTGCTGTAGGTGACCGCAGTGAACGAGGCGATGAACGGCCCGATCGTCGCCATCCCGACGGTCCCCTTCACCAGGACCAGCCCCAAGACGCCGGTCAGGGTCACCGCCAGGATCGTCAGCGGCAACCTCCGCCGCAGGGCGATGCTGCCGACCGACAGCACGGTCAGGGCAACGGTGACCGCGTCCGGGTCGCGGTTGGCGGTGACAGACTCGGAGCCGCTGAGGTTGACGGCCAGCGTGATCGCCAGACAGCCAACCGCCAGCAGCACGTCGAATGCTGCCTGGCGTCGAGACAGCGCGGGTACGGCACCAGCGGGGTCCGTGGGTGGCGCGGCAGCGGTGATCATGGGTTCCTGACTTTGCGGAGTCCCTCACCCTAGGCGCGCCTGCGTCGCCTGCTCCTCCGTCTGGAGGAGGAGATCGCACGGGCGGACCGGGTCCCTGGTACCGGTGCAGGTCGAGTCCCGTGGGCGATGCCTCTGACCCCCGTCCACCGACACCGTTGTCCTAGACGCCCGACCGACGGCGTCGCTACCCAGGGAGACAGCATGTCCTCGCTCGTCCAGCTCGTCCGGAGACACCCGTTGTCTGCCTTCGCCGTCCTCGCCTGCCTGTTCGGCTGGATGGTCTACGGTCTCGCCGCACTCGGCGTGGGGTCCAACCCGGAGAACATGCCGCTCGGTCCCGTGATGGCCGCGCTGGTCGTCACCTCCTGTCAGGGGCGCGCGGCGCTCATCGCCTGGGGGCGGACACTGCGGCGATGGGTCGCGTCTCCGTGGCTGTACGTCGTCGCCGTCGGCGCACCCATCGCCATGCACGTGCTCATCGTGCTGGTGAACCATGTGTTCGGAGCACCGCTGCCGACGACCGAGCAACTGAGCGCCTGGCCCGAGGTCCCGGTCACCTTCCTGGTGATGCTGTTCATGGTCGGGCTCGGCGAGGAGGCCGGCTGGACCGCGTTCGCGGCCCCGATCCTGTTGCGTCGGCACGGTCTGTGGGGTGCCTTTGCGGTGCTCGCGCCGTTGCGCATCGTCTGGCACCTGCCGCTGATGATCAGCGGCGAGATGCCGCTGGTAGTCGGTCTGCTCGGCAACGCTGGCTTCCAGCTGATCGTGCTCCAGATGATGCGCCACCGCCGGGGTGCGTGGACCCACGCCGCGGTCTGGCACGCAATGCTGAACGCTTTCGGCGGCGCCTTCTTCTTCACCATGGTCACCGGTGCCGACAGGGACCGCCTGGGCACGCTGCTCGCGCTGGTCTACGCGTTCGTCGGGCTCCTCACACTGGTCCCGGTGCTGCTCCGCCGTGCCCGGGACGACCAGGACCCGACCGACCACCCGACCACAGTGCCGCCATCGGTGCCTGCTCCCGCCATGACCCGGGGCTAGCTGTGGGCTAGCCTGGCGATCATCGCCATCGCGTCGCACCTGTTCGTGTGACTAGACGGTCCGCAGATCGTGCTCGACATCGTGCGCGCGGCCATGCCGCCCGGGTACTCCGAGGCGGTGGCGTTCGGGATGATTGGCTGGGGCGTTCCGTTGGAGTTGTACCCGGTGACGTACAACAAGCAGCCGCTGGCCTATGCCGCGCTGGCGTCGCAGCGGCGGTATTGCTCCCTGTACCTCATGGGCCTCTGCGGCGATCCGGAACAGGCGCAGGACTTCCGGCGCCGGTGGTCCGCCCCCCGGGCGCTCGACATGGGCAAGTCCTGCGTCCGATTCCGCACCCCGGCCGACCTGGACCTCCCGCTCATCGCGGAGGCGATCGCCGCGGTGCCGGTGGACCGGTTCATCGCGGCCTACGAGCTTGCGCGTCTCGCCCCCTGACGGGATCCTGTGCGCCGACCGAGCAGTCCCGCCCCGAAGATGTCGCGGTCGGGCTTGCAGCGCCCTGTCCGACCGTGTTCTGGCCGAGGCTTGAGGTCGGCAAGGCGGCGCTCTGCACGCAGACGGCGTTCTTGCCGATGCCATCTCCGAGGTCGGGCGCCAGGTGCTCGGCGATGGCCACCCCCTGGGCCTGGCGTTGTTTGAGCGTCGCACCCCCGAAGCGACGGAGTGCTTGCAGTCCTGCGGCGGGAACTCGTACCGCCACAGGCGACGGCGCTCAGCGACGGTTGCGCCAGCTGCGGAACTCAGGTTCGTGACTGGCGGCTGACGTCGCCGCCTACAGTGCCTCCCCTCTTGGCCGGCTGGCGCGTGAACGCAGGTGCCCGCTCCGTCCCATGCGGGCGTGCGGTGAGCTCAGCGGCCTCCCTCGATCATGCGCGAACGCTGCTCCGGGCACGGGCCGCCGTCCGGGTGGTCGCCGACGCCGGGGTCGCTGGCGGCGTCGAGCAAGGCCGTCTCCTCTGCCGCCAGGTGCAGGTCGGCTGCCCCGAGGTTGTCGGTCGGCTGCTCGACCGTGCGCGCGCCAAGGGCGACCGACCTGATGGCGGGGCGGTCCGCCAGCCACCCCAGGGCGACCTGCACCATCGACGCACTGCGGGCGGCCGCGACCGACGCGGCGGCCTCGACGACGTCCCTCGTTCGCTGAACGCGGCGGCGCCGACCGTGGCCCCCGACGCCACGCTGCGGGTTCTCCCCGAGACGCGTGGCGCCAACCGAGTGGACGTGTCGCCTTGCGCCCACCGACTCAGTCTCGCTTGGTTCTCGCGGATGCTCGGTCGGCCAGCTTCAGCGTGACTGGGCGTGCGGGAGTGTTTAGATCTTCTCCTCCTGATGCAGCAGATGCCGCGCTCGTCGCCGGGGACGGCGCCGGGGACGGTACGGTCCTCACGCCCTGGTCGACACCGACCCGGGCTGGTCCCGCCCGACCGGGCTGCGCCGGGCGCCCGGTGATCGAAAAGACCCACCGCCCCGGCTGGCCGACGTTCGGTCCCCGAGGGGTCACGCGGAGGCGCTGCGAACCTCGGCCAGGAGCTGGCCGGCCCGGCTGTCGCGTGCGGCGAGCATCGGGGCCAGCACGTCCAGCCCGGCTTCCAGCGCTCGCGGCGGGACCCCACGGTTGGCCAGCAGGCCTCCGAGCCACCCGAGGAACTCGGTGAGCACGGTTGGGTCGCCGACCAGGAGGGCTGCGGCGACGAAGCGGGTGATGAAGGCGAGGTCCTCGCGGGTCCGGGCCAGCTGGGCGTCGTTGTATGACGACATCTGCGGGAACGCCCGACTCAGCTGGTCGAACGCGTCTGCGGCGACGTCGCCGGCGCTGAGGTCGAGCAGGTGAGCGCTCTCGTCCAGCCTCGTGTGCCCGACCAGGACTGCGGGTGGCTCCTGCTGCCAGCGGTGCAGCATCTGCACAGCGCTGTCGAGGTCGGGAGCCCAGGCGTCCGCGCCGAGCAGCCGAGCCCGGTTCTCGTCGGTGCCCATCGCTCGGCCGCCGGCGAGCACCGGGATGCCGTGCGTGTGCGCGGCGTCAGCCAGCCGGGCGACGCCGGGGAAGAACAGCGGCAGGTTGCAGCTGACCGCCATGGCGTCGGGACGGCGGCGTCGCACCAGGTCCAGCACATGGTCGGCGGGTGTGGAGGCGCCGAGGAAGGCGACGTCGTAGCCCCGGGCGCGCAGCATCTCGGCCAGCATCTGGGCGGGCAGCGAGTGCCAGTCGCCCTCGGCACAGACGACGAGGACGGACCCGGCCGGCTCGGGCACCTCGATCGTGCTGGCCAGCGCGTCCAGGGCGTGCTGGGTCGAGCCGCTGGCCAGGTGCTCGTCGGCGACCGTCCACTCGTTGGCCCACCAGCGCTCGCCCACCTCGTGCTGGGACGCGGCCAGCAGGTCGACGATCACGTCCTCGTGGTGGACGCCGCGGTCGATCTGGTCCAGGGCCAGCCGCGCGGCGGCCCGGCCGCGACCTTTGACGGCTTCGCTCAGGTACTTCTCGATGAGCTCGGTGCGCTCGGCCTCGGTGGTCACGAGGCGACTCTCGTGTACCGACGGAACCGGCCCGGTCGGGGCCGGTGCTCGCCGCTCGGGATCCGACCGTGCGACTGCCGGTGGTCCGGCGAACCCATGTAGGAGGTGAACTGCTCCGCGCTGTCCCACCACGACACCATCATGAAGGCCGACGGGTCATGCTCGTCGGCCCAAACCTGCAAGCCACGGAAGCCCGGCCAGCCGTCCACCGCACCCATCCGGTCCGCGAACGCGTCGAGCAGAGCCACCCGCCCCGGACCGGGCACCGTGAACTCGCTGACCGCAACGAACTCGCCGAGCGCCGGCGGACCAGCGGTGCCGACCTGGGCCACGGCGAGGACATCAGACGTAGTCATCAGATGCCGCCCGCTGCCACTGGTCACGGCCGCCTCGCTTGGCGCGATACATCGCGCCGTCAGCAGCCGCGAGGGCCCGCACGGGGTCGGGCCCGCCCTGAGCCACCCCGGCCGAGAAGGTGATGGGGTGCGGTCGCGCGTCGGCCCACGCCGCACGCAACCGGTCCAAGAAGTCGTCGGCCTCGGTGCTGCTGAGGACGACGACGAACTCATCGCCGCCGTAGCGACCCACCCGGTCGGCCGCGCGCACGCAGGCACCGAGAGTCTTCCCCAGGGTGCGGAGCACCCGGTCACCCTCCGCGTGGCCGAGGGTGTCGTTGACCGCCTTGAGGTGGTCCAGGTCGATCATGATCACCGTGTTGCCCGGGCCAAGCCGGCCCAGCACGCGGCCCATCATCCGGCGGTTGGACAGGCCCGTCAGCGGGTCGATCGCCGCGTCCTCC
Organism: Actinomycetes bacterium; assembly: GCA_038322045.1. Taxonomy (GTDB): domain Bacteria; phylum Actinomycetota; class Actinomycetes; order JBBQFP01; family JBBQFP01; genus JBBQFP01. The sequence continues at coordinate 5,698 of JBBQFP010000008.1, forward strand.
GCCAGCCGGGACGAGCGCTCGGCAAGCTCGAGGGCGCGGTGCGCGTCGCGGACCGTGCCGGGGAGGTACCGCTCCAGCAGCAGGTGCGAGACACCCCCCGCGGGGGCGGTCGGCAGGATGGGCTCGCCCACGCCGAACGAGATGTCGACCGGGAGTGCGTCCCCGCCGGCTGTACTCGCAGCGACGACGTCGCCCCCCAGGGCGTGGACCAGCTCGAGCACGACGGCGGCGACATCGGCCGGAGTCTCGACCCAGAGCAAGGCTCGGGTGGCATGCAGATCGGCCCGCAGAGCGCTGTCGTGAACGGCGTGATCAGCATAGGTCGGTGCCCCGTCCCGAGCGCCGATAGTCTCCACCCCCAGAAGGTACTCGGCGTCGGCTGCCTTTGGCGGCGTCGAGAAGCCAGGAGCGACCGCTGAGGTCCGTAGGGCCTGGGGGGATCGACGGAGAACGAGCGCCGCCGAGCACGGCCGCCTCAGCTCATGCCGCTCCGAGGCGGCCTGCCTGGGAACCGGTGTACGGTGGGGTTGGGACGCCTACGCGATCGAGTCCCGCGAGGACGTGAGTTCCGTGTGTGGCACTGTTGAAGAGGTCTCCACTGCGACCACGACGGAGGCGGTCCGCCGCGCCCAGGTCATCGCCGCGAACTCGACCGAGGTGGTCTACGAGGTCGCCGACGACCACCTCATCGCCTGGGTGTCCCCGACCGTCAAGGACCTGCTCGGCTGGACCCCCGAACAGATCGCCGGGACCGACCTGCGTGACCTCACGCACCCCGACGACGTCGTTCGTCTCGACGCTACCCGCGCCGCGGTCCGCACGTCACGGACGTCGGAGTTCGCGGTCGCATTGCGGCTGCGCAGCACCGACGGGGACTACCGGTCGATCGCCGCGACGATGCGTCCCGCGTCGAGCTCACCGGCGCTCGGGGCGGTCACGGTGCTCACTGACGTGCACGAGCACGTCGCGACGCTGCGCGCCCTGGACACGCTGACCGAGGCGAACCGGATCCTGGTGCGTGCCCGCGACGAGGGCGGGCTGCTCCAGCGGATGTGCGACGCGGTCGTCGTGGCCGGCGACTACACGTTCGCGTGGTACGGCCGGCCGCGTTTCGACGTCGCCCGGTCCGTCGTCCCGGTCGCCTGGGCGCGAACCCACCTGGAGTACCTGGAGTCGGTGTCTGTCTCGTGGGGTGAAGGCCCGCTGGGCCGGGGTGCGGCCGGGCGCGCCATCCGGACCGGGCAGTCCCGGGTCGTCGAGGACATCGACTCCGACCCGGACTGCGGGCCGTGGCTGGACGCTGCCCAGGCACACCAGTTCCGGTGCATGATCGCACTACCGGTCCAGGTCGGCGACGACATCGACGGGGTGCTGGCCGTGTACTCCGACCGGCTGCACGCGTTTGACGGCCGGGCCCGGGCCCTGCTCGAGGACCTCGCCGCCGACGTCGGCTATGGACTCGGACGGTTGCGCGACGCGGAGGCTGCGGCCAGTGCCCGGCGTAACAGCATCGGGCTGCTCGAGGCTGCGGTCGAGTCCCGCGACCCGTACACCGCCGGACACCAGGCACAGGTGGCCGCGCTCTCCGGCGCGATCGGGCGGACGATGTCCCTGCCGGTCAAGCAGCTCGAGGGACTCACGCTGGGTGCGTCGGTCCACGACGTCGGGAAGATCGCGGTTCCGAGCAGCATCCTGACCAAGGTCGGGCCGCTCACCGACCGGGAATGGCAGCTACTGCGTCGGCACGCGGCCACCGGGGCGGAGATCACCCGAAAGTTCGCGTGGCCGTGGCCGATCGCGGAGATGATCCACCAGCATCACGAGCGGCTCGACGGCTCCGGCTACCCGCGGGGCCTCGACGGCGCCGACATTCTGCTCGAGGCGTCCATCATCGCGGTCGCCGACGTGTACGACGCGATGGCCCATGACCGCCCGTACCGGGCGGCCCCGGGCCAAGCGGTTGCACGCGAGGTCATCACGACCGGCCGCGGCACGAAGTTCCACCCCGATGTCGTCGACGCGTTCGAAGCGGTTCTGGCCGACGCCCCCGGGCGAGCGACTCCGACCTGACCGAGCCGACCGCGGGCGGAGTCGGTCACTGGTGCCTGTGCCGGTCGTCCGAACAGGTAGCCCTGGCCGTGGGTCCACCCCTGGCCGATCAGGAATGAGGCCTGTTCCGCGGTCTCGATGCCTTCGGCGAAACTCGTCTGCGAAGCCCAGCGAGACGGGCGGCGAGAATCTGCGCGGATGCCGGCGGCTCGGAGTTCGAGCAGGTCATCCACGGTGGCATCGACGATGGACAGGATGCCGGTGTCGGTGACGTCAAGAACGACGCGGCGGGGATCCTTGCCGTACCGGGTCAGCGTGTCGAGCAGGGCGCGCTTCCAACCGGGGCGGGCGATCTGCAGAGGCGACTTGTTCACGTTGATCGGGCCGGGCAGATCCGGTCGCGCCGACAGGAGGGCGCACACCTGCCTGAGTACCGGTCCCCGATGTTGACGATCAGGCCGCTGGCTTCGGCCTCTGCCAAGAACTCCCCGGGCCGGGGATTCCTCGCTCGGGGTGACGCCCCCGCACGAGGGCCTCCTGGCCGACAACGCGGGAGTCGGCCAGGAGCACGATCGGCTGGTAGTAGGCGACGAACTCGCGGTTCTCAGTTGCCCGCCGCAGTGCACTCTCGCTGGTGAGTCGGGCGATGGCGATGGCGCTGGCGTGGAGGGCACCGGTGCACTTCATGTCGTTCCGGACCTCCGCTGGCTGCGCATTCGGTTAGCCGCGCTCCAGCTCCTCGGCGCGTCTGATCAGCCGCGCGTACGCGGCCTTTCTGGCGATGGCTAGGGCCCCGTGCAGGCCTGCTGAGCCGGCGAGAGACGTGGTGGCGATGGTCGGGGCGAAGGGGAGCAGTCTGTCGACGGTGGCCTGAACCAATGGTCGAAGCAAGGGGTTAGATCCGATCCCGCCACCGAGGACGATGACGGCAGGATCGACGATCGCGGCTACCGATGCCGCGGCCAGCCCTAACAGGCGGCCCTCTTCCGCGACGACGCTGCAGGCATCGGGGACACCTTCGTCGGCTAGGTGGAAGAGCTCCTCGACGGTGGTGGGCGCTCCGGCGGGCCAGTTCCCCTTTCGGAGGGCGGCGTTGAGGATTCCGCTGGCGCTGGCTTCGTCTTCCAGGGCACCCCGTCGGCGGTGGCCGGTCTCGAACGGGTCGGCGCTGATCGGGAGGTAGGCGGCTTCCCCCGCCGCGCCGTGCCGACCGCGGACCAGGCGTCCTCCGCTGACCACGCCCATGCCGACACCGGCACCGACCGAGAGGAACACGAAGTCCTCAAGGCCCACCGCGCACCCTCGCCACTGCTCTCCCAGGGCGGAACAGTTGACGTTGTTCTCGATCAGCGCGTCGAAGTCGAGGTGCTCGGACAGCGCCTTGAGGAGGTCGAGCTCTTCGATCTGACCCAGGTTGTAGGCGAGTCGGATCAGACCCGTGCCCGGGTCGAGCACTCCGGGACTGGAGACACCGAACGCCAGGACCTGAGCGGAGTCGGCGCCGAGATCATGCAGTGACCGCGAGATCAGGTCGCCGGACTGCTGGGCGACCGCGGCACCACCACGGGGAATGGTGCGCCGAATCGTCTGGGCCTTGATGGTGCCCACGGCATCGCAGATCGCCACCCGCAGGTTGCTGCCGCCGATGTCGAGGCCCACCAAGAGACCCACCGACTCCTCGGGATGAAACACCACCGGCGAGCGACCGCGGTGCCCATGCCTGGCGCCGTCTTCACGCAGCAGCCCGCTGGTGATCAATCGCCCGACCGCCTCGGCTGTTGTTGGCTTGGACAGTCCCACGTTCAGGCCGATCTGCGCCTTGGTCGCTGGTGGTCCGTTGAGCAGGCTGGCCAGCACCGCCGCGTCGCTCTGCACACCTGGCCTCATTTCGGTAACGGTTTGGCTTCATCGGCACCCTACGCTGCTGTCGAGGTGGTCGCACCCCTTGACTGGGGGGCTGATGGCAGGGAGGATCCGTCCATCGGTCAGGTGTTTGACTTAATGGGCATCTGATCTTCGCCCGTCCGCCGTCCGGAGGCATTCCATGAGTCACCACGACCTGTCTGCGCCCAACCCCTCGATCGTGGCGCTGTCCCGGCGACGCCTTCTCGGCCTAGCCGGCGCGACCGGGATCGGCTTGACGCTCTCGGCCTGCGGCATCGGAGGCGGTGGTACCAGCAGCTCTGGTGGTGACAACACCGGAACGATCAATGCGCTGTTCATGAAACAGGCTGGCTTCAGCGAGGCCGACATCCTCGCGATGACGAAAGCCTTCCAGGGCGTCAACCCCAAGATCAAGGTCAACCCCACGTTCGTGGCTTACGAGGCACTGCACGACAAGACGGTGGCCGCTGCCCCGGCCGGAACCTACGACGTGGTGCTCATCGATGTGATCTGGCCTGCCGAGTTCGGCTCGAAGAAGATCGTCTCGGACGTCACCTCGAAATACCCAGACGCCTGGAAGGGGGAGATGTTCGGCGGCGCGCTGCAGACGGCTCTCTACCAGGACAAGTACTACGGCGTCCCGTGGATCTTGGACACCAAGTACTTCTACTCGAACAAGGACCTGATGGCCAAGGCCGGCGTCGAGCCTGCCAGCCTGGCCTCGTGGGACGGGGTCATCGCCGCGGCTCGACAGATGAAGTCGAAGGGAGTGGTGGACTACCCGCTGGTGTGGAGCTGGTCGCAGGCGGAGGCGCTCATGTGCGACTACACCCAGCTGCTGGGAGCGTTCGGCGGGAAGTTCCTCTCTGACGACGGCTCGAAGGCCGCGTTCAACTCCGGCGGCGGCGTCGCGGCCCTGGAGTTCATGCAGATGACCCTGAAGGACAAGTTGAGCAACCCCTCCTCGACCCAGGCCCTTGAGGAGGACGTGCGCAAGGTCATCAGCCAGGGTCAGGCGGCTTTCGCGCTGAACTGGACCTACATGTTCGGCATGGCCAACGACCCGAAAGAGAGCCAGGTCGTCGGAAAGCTGGCGATCGGTCAGACCCCTTCCGGGCCGGCTGGGCGCCCGGGGGTCAACGGCAGCATGGCCTTGGCGGTCAGCGCAGGAAGCAAGAACCAGAAGGCGGCCTGGACCTACATCGAGTTCCTTACCAGCCAGGACCAGCAGAACAAGTACGCCAAGGATTCACTTCCGGTGTGGAAGTCCTCCTACACCGACCCTGCGGTCATCGAGACCAACCCGCAGACGGTGGCCGCCGCAAGCAAGCAGCTCGACTCCATGATCCTTCGTCCAACCGTGCCCAACTACAACGCTGTCTCCCAAAAGATGCAAGCAGAGATCCAGAAATGCCTGCTTGGTAGCAAGACCGCGCAGCAGGCTCTGGACGACGCGGCCAAGGCTGCCGACGACATCCTGGCCAGCTGACCATCATGACCGGGCTCCGGCGGGCCGCCCGCAAGCGGCCCACCGGGGCTCGCATGGAGGCCAGGCTCGCGCTAGTCCTTCTGCTGCCCAGCGTGGTCGTGGTCTTCGGCATCGTTGTCTACCCGATGTTGCGCACCCTGCTCATCTCGTTCTTCAACGTGGATACTCCGTTCGGCGGGCGATTTCCCTTCGTGGGCCTGGACAACTACACCTCGATCTTGACCAGCCCGGACTTCTGGGCGACGACCCGCCGCACTCTGTACTTCACGCTCGTCTCCACCGGCCTCGAGCTGGTCCTGGGGATCGGCCTAGCCCTGCTGCTGATCGCCCCGTTGCGGGGACGCTGGCTCCTGCGGGCGCTGGTGGTTCTGCCCTGGGCCTTGCCGACGATCGTCAACGGCAGCTTGTGGCGATCGATCTTCGACGCGCAGTACGGGGCTCTGAACGCGGTCCTGACCCAACTGCACGTGACCGAGACCTACCACGCCTGGCTCGGCACGCCCTTCATGGCGCTGAACCTGGTGATCCTGGCGGACGTGTGGAAGAACACCTCACTGGTGGCGTTCTTCCTCCTCGCCGGCTTGCAGACCATCCCTCGCGACATCTACGAGCAGGCACGGGTGGACGGCGCTGGTGCGGTGCGCAGCTTCTTCTCCATCACTCTGCCGTTGCTGGTGCCGAGCATCTCGATCGTGCTGGTGCTGCGCACCATCGAGGCGTTCAAGGTCTTCGACATCATCTACATCATGACCCGCGGCGGTCCCGCCAGCGGAACGCAGACCATCGCGTTCTACACCTACCTGCAGGCCTTCTCCGACCAGCGCTTCGGCTACGGCTCAGCCCTGGCCTACCTGATCGTGGTGATCATCCTGATGCTCTCGGCCCTGTATCTGCGCCTGCTTCGCAGCAACGAGATGAGCGCGCTGTGAAACCCCGACGCTCCTACCTGGTGTTCATCCACATCGCTGCGGTCGCGGTCGCAGGGCTCATCCTGGCTCCCTTCGGCTGGCTGCTGTTCGCCAGCCTGTCCAGCCAGAACGACCTGCTGGCCAGGCCACTGAGCTGGATCCCTCGCGACCCCACCCTGGAGCGATACCGGGCCATCGCCACCACCAGTGGTGCTGACGTCGCGGGCGCGTTCCGCACGTCCTTGTTGACGAGCACCATCGTCGCGGGCTCGACGGTGGTCATCTCGATGTGCGTCGGCGTCTTGGGGGCCTACGCCTTCGCGCGGCTACGCTTCCGGCTGCGTCGCATGACCTTGGCCCTGTTCTTGAGCACCTACATGTTGCCGCCGATCGCGATCATCATCCCGATCTACCTGATTCTCTCCACGGTCGGCCTGCTCGACAGCAAACTGGGACTGATCATCGTCTACTGCTCTTTCGTCACCCCCTTCGTCCTTTGGATCATGAGCAACTTCTTCCTCAGCCTGCCCCAAGAGCTCGAGGACGCCGCCCGGGTCGACGGCTGCTCCCGACTGGGCGCGCTGTTCCGGATCGTCCTGCCTATCGCCCGGCCCGGCCTGTTCGCGACGATGATGTTCGCCTTCCTTCTGGCCTGGGACGAGTTCCTCTACGCACTCGTGCTCACGTCCTCGAGCAATGCGAAGACCGTGCCGGTGGCCATCGCGGAGTTCACCGGCCGGTTCAGCGTCGACTTCGGTCTGGTCGCTGCCGGGGGGGTGCTCGCGTCAGTGCCCCCGGTTCTGCTTGCGCTGGCTTTCCAGCGCTACATCGTCGGTGGACTCACATCCGGCGCCGTGAAGGGATGACCATGACCACCAGCTACACCAGCGTCGTCCGCGCTCAGGCCGAGAACCTGCGCAACTCAGCGCAGACCGTGCGGCAGTCACTCGACCAGCTTGACCTCGCCTCGTGGACGCAAGGACGGGTGGCGGTGGTCGGGATGGGCGCGAGCCATCACGCCGCGCACGCCTTGGTGGCTCATCTGCGCACGCACGGACGCAGCGCTTACGCCATCGGAGCCAGCGAGCTCATGACGACGACGCCGTCGGACCTGGCCGAGCGCTACCTGGTGGTGTCCGAGTCCGGACAGAGCAGGGAGACTCTCGTCGCGCTCGAGCATCTGCAGGGCCAGCCAGTCCTCGCGCTCACCAATGATGCGAACTCGCCGGTTGCTCGACAGGCACCAGCCCACGTGACGCTGGGGTGCATGCCCGACAGCCCCGTCTACACCGTCGGCTACACCTCCACCCTGCAGGCGTTCGGCCTCATCGCCGAGCGCCTCGGCGCGCCCTCCGGCCCGCCGGAGTGGGACGCCCTGCCGGGGTGGTTCGACACAGCACTGGCCGATGCGCTGCCCACCGCTACTGCCTTTGCCGCTTCGCTGGACGACACGACATCCTTCGACGTGATCGGCGCGGGGGCCTCATACGCGGCCGCCTGCGAGAGCGCGCTGCTGCTGCGCGAGGGTGCCCGGCAGCCCGCCACCGCGATCGAGACCTACGAGTATCTGCACGGGCCGATGGAACCCGTCACCGACGGCTTCGCGTGCATCATCTTCGGCGCGAGGCGTGAGGTCGAGCTTGCGGCGTACGCCGCAAGCATCAGGGCCCGGGTACTGCTCGTGACCACCTCGACCGCCGCGCTACCAGACGACGTCACAGTCGTGCGACTCCCCGTCGCCAACCCGCTGCAGCAGGCGGTCTTGGAGATGCCCGCCATCCAGCTGCTCGTCGGAGAGCTCGCTCGTCGGCGCGGCCTGGCGATCGATGGGTTCCGCTACCACCAGGACGACACCAAGCTCACCACACTGCGCGCCAGGACAGCTTGAGATGCCCGGTATCGCGATCATCGGCAACGTCAACGCCGACGTCCTGGTCTCCCCGGTGACCCGACTTCCCGTCCCGGGGGGCGACCTGCTCGTCGACGACATCGGCTTTCGCACCGCCGGCGCAGCCGGCAACGCCTCACTGGCCCTGCACACCCTCGGGGTCGAACACCAGCTGGTAGGGGTCGTCGGAGACGACCCTTTCGGCCGTCTCATGTTCGAAGAACTCGAAGCCAAAGGCCTCGCCGATCACGTCGCTGTCATCCCCGGTGGACACAGCGGGGTCAGCATCTGCCTCGAGGCCCCGCAGCGGGAGCGCGCCTTCTTCACCTCACACGGAGTACTCGCCAACTTTTCGCGAAGCTCCATCCCGGTCACCGTCGTCGACAAGGCCATCGTTCTCCTGACCGGCTATTTCACGCTCCCCGGGCTACGCAACGGCGACGCCACATCATTGCTGCGCGACGTTCGAGCCGCCGGCGGACGCACGATGTTCGACACCGGCTGGTGCCCCGACGACTGGCCCGCCAGTTCCATCACCGAGGTACGTGATCTGCTACCCCTCGTCGATGTCTTCCTTCCCAACGACGCCGAAGCCGCCGCGCTGACCAACGGGGCCCCCCCGGAAACGGCCGCACGCATCCTCGCTCGCCTCAGCCGCGGAACCGTTGTCGTCAAGATCGGCAAGGACGGCGCACTCGCCAGCCGATCAGGAGCCTCGACGGTGCATGTGCCGGCTCCCGAGGTCAGCGTTCAAGACACCACCGGCGCCGGCGACTCCTTCGACGCGGGGTTCGCGGTGGCGCTGCTCCAGGGCGCGGATCTCCGCGGCTGTCTCGAGCTCGGGGTAGAACTTGCTTCGGAGTTGGTGAGCCGGCCCAGCCGCGACCGGTACGCCACCCCCGCCGTGATCGCCTGCCAACCGAGAGGAAGGGTGGAGGTCTAGGCAAGGAGTTGCGCCTACGACGGTGCATCGTCACCAGCGGGGGACGTCGAGTTCGTCGAGGACGAGCAGTCTCTGGTGGCGCACGTCCGGCTCACCCGCGGGGTGTCGGGCTGGTGTGGGCGACGTCAGCGTCGTTCGCCTTGGTATGACCCTGGTGGGGGACGGCAGGCTGACGGCGAGAGGTCACCATGGCCCATCTCCACGTCGAGCCTTGCCAGGACCTTGATCAGTTCGTTCTTGAATCCCTCAGAGGGGTCGTGGGTTCGAGTCCACAACGCAGCCTGGATCAGTTCTTGCCTCGGACAGGGGCTCGGGAAGAGTCTCAGCCTTGACATACCGATCGCCGGTCGTCCGGCCGACGACGTCGAGGTCCGCAGTCGGTCAACGACCCATCGGGAGCGTCACATGCGCGTTACGAGTGACATACCCGCTTGAGCTGTGCGGGTCGCGGGATCAGCCCTCCAGCTGTGTCAGCCAGAGGTGTGCCTGGAGATTCGCGTTCAGCTACATCTCCTCACCGCCTCACCATCAGGTTCCGGTCGGCCCGCTAGCATGCGCGGGATGAGTAGCGCTTCCTTCGACCGGCTGAGGTTGTCGGCGCTGCGCTACGCCGTCAATGACGAGGCCGAGCAGTATGTCGCCGTGATGCGGGTCTTCACAGCAGGCACCGCTGGCCTGCTCTCAGACTTGTCCGCCCGCGAGGTCGCCGAACGCCTCGGCAACGAGCACGGCCTTGAGCTCGATGTTGACCTGGTCGACTCCCGGCTGTCGTACCTGGTCCAGTCGGGCAACCTGGCACGCAGCCCGCGCGAGACCGAGGCTCGCAGCATCCGGGAGTACCTCACGACCCGGGCCCGCTACCAGCTGACCCAACGCGGTGAGCTCGTCCACCGGCAGGTGGAGGAGCTGCTGAATGCCACTGATGAGGTCCGTGAGGTTTCCACCGAGATGCTCGGTGGTATCCTGACTGGGTTACGCACCCTGGCCGCATACGACGAGACGTCCCTAGCCGGGGTCGAGCCCGACGTCGTGGCTGCCCAGGTCGCCACGTTGTTCGCGCAGTTCGAGCGGCTCGTGACAAGCACCCGCGCCTTCTACGCCAGTCTCAGCCAGGTACTCGCGCGCTACGACCTGGGCCGGGAGGACTTCCAGGCCTTCAAAGCAGCGTTGCTCGACTACCTGCAGCGGTTCGTTGACCAGATCGCCCGCACGATGCCGCAGATCGGTGACCTCATTGAGGCCACCGATCCTGTTCCGCTGCTGGAGAGGGCCAACACCGGAGCGCGCCTGGTGAACCTCGACGGCTCGCGAGCGGTGCGCTCCACCGGACTGGCGGAGCAGGACTGGGCTGGGCTGACCGCCTGGTTCCTTGGGGCTCCGGGGCGACGCAGCGATGCCGAGGAGGTCCGGAGACTTGCGACGAAGGCGATGCGTGCCCTGTTGGTGAACCTGCGCAGGCTGTCGAGCAGCACCGACCGGGAGGTCAGCCGGTACGCCGACCTCCTTCGGCTGGCGCAGTGGTTCGACGCCAGCGACTCCGACCAGGCGGCTGCGCTGTGGGCGGCAGCGTTCGGCCTCTATCCCTCGCGACATCTGGGCTTCGCGGCCCAGGCCGACGGAGAACCGCTCCCGGCTACCAGCAGCTGGTGGCGGGCACCGGTGGCCGACGTCCCGGTCATGTTGCGCACCAGCGGAGAACGCAGGTCCACCGGGGCGACTGCCCGACGTGAGGACTTCACTGCCGTCAAGGCGAGACGCCTCCGCGAACGAGCCGTCTCCGAGGCGGGACGTGCCGCGGCCCTTGCTGAGCTGAAGTCTCACGCGGGCCGGCAGCTCCTGGACCTGCAGATCAGCGATGGGGCGAGGGTGCAGCTGCTGGAGCTGCACGCTCGTGCCCTGGCCGGTGCTGGTGGACCGCTGGCCGGCAAGGCGGTGGCGACCGCGGCGCTGCCGGACGGCACCGTCCTGGAGCTGCACGTCCGTCCTACGCCGGGCACGGACGCAATCATCAAGAGCCCGTCCGGCACTCTGCGTCTGCACGATCTGACCCTTGAGCTCGCATGACGGTCGAGGACACTCAGGTGGCGGCCGAACGGCGAACCGCCTTGCGGGCGCTACTGATGCAGCCACTCCTGACGGACGAGCGGTCCGCTGACGACCTGCTGCTGGTACGGCGACACCGTGAGCACCTGATCCGGTTGTGCACCGAAGGCCTTGGTTACCGGCTGGTCGTGGAACCCAAGGCCGCCCGGCTCTACAAGGCTGGCCTCGGGCGCGACGCTACCCGTTCGTTGCGCAAGCCGATCACCCGCGGTCGGGGCCGGCGGTTCGAACCGCGCGCGTACGCCCTGCTGTGCCTGACTCTGGCAGCGCTGACCCGCTGCCCGGGGCAGCTGCTGCTCGACGAGCTCGTTGCCCAGGTCCGCAGTGCGGTCGCCGACGCCGGTCTCGACGTCGACCTCGACAAGGCGGTCGATCGCCGAGCGATGGCGGCCGCGTTGGCGGTCCTGATTGCGCTCGGGGTGCTCGTCGAGCGCGACGGCGACTTGACCCGTTGGGTCGAGGACGGCGGGGCGCAGAGCCTGCTCGACGTACGTCGTGACCGGCTGACTCTCCTTGCCGCATCAGGCCTTTCGGGTGCGACAAGCCCCGCGGACCTGCTCGACGCGGCGGCGTTGCCGAGCGCCGCAGGTGGTGCCCGGGTCGCGGTCCGGCGGGCCTTGATGGAGTCACCGCTGCTGTCGCTGACCGACCTGACCGAGGATCAGGCTGAGTGGTGGAGCCGCAACCGCAACCGCGAGACCGAGTGGTTCCGCGAACACCTCGGTCTCGAGCTGGAGCTGCGAGCCGAGGGAGCCCTGGCCATCGACCCCGACGAGACCCTCACGGACGTGGTGTTCCCGGGTACCGGCTCGCAGCGGCACGCCGCCCTCCTCGTCCTCGAGCAGCTCGTGGGTCTGGTTCGCGAGGATGCCCGGTCGGCCGAGCTCACCGACCGGGTATGGCGGGTCGTCCCCGAAGGCGCGTTCGAGCAGGCTGTCCGTTCGGTCGTCGCAGAGCACGGCCGCGGCCTGCGGAAGGCCTACGCAGACGCGGAAGTGCTCAGTGAGGACGTTCTCGACGTGCTGACCGAGTCAGGGCTGCTACGACGTACTGCTGACGGTCTAGCTGTTCACGCCGCGGCGGCGAGGTACGCGCCCCAGACTTCCTACGCAGAGGGACTCTTCTGATGGCGCGCAACGCGTACCGCTACCGGCTGCACCGCGCCGGCATCCTCAACGTCTGGCAGTACGACGAGCAGGTGTTCGAGTTCGCCGACGGACGGCTGCTGCTCCGCGGCACCAACGGTGCGGGCAAGAGCAAGACCATGGAGATGCTCCTGCCGTTCGTGCTCGACGGGGACAAGGCGCGGATGACCGCGACCGGACGGCAGGGCAGCCAGCTGCTGTGGTTGATGAGCGACGGCGCCGCCGCAGCGGGCACCCGCACTGGGTACCTGTGGGTCGAGTTCGCCCGCATCGATGCCGACGGCGCCCAGCACGTCGTCACCTGCGGCATCGGGATCCGGCACTCGGCGAGTGCCAGGCAGGCCACCACCTGGCAGTTCACCGTGCCCACCACGGCACCGATGCTGTCCGAACCGGACGGCACTCCGCTGTCAGCGCCGCGCTGCCGCGAGCTCGTGGACTCCCTTGACGGCAGCAGCTTCGAGTCGCCTCGTGAGTACAAGCAACACGTGGGGCAGCTGCTGTTCGGTCTGGAGGCGCAGGCGTACGACGACCTGCTGCGACTGCTCTACTGGCTGCGGCAGCCGCAGGTCGGCGAGGACATCGACCCGGCCCGCCTGGTCGCGATGCTGGACGAGTCGCTGCCTGCGCTCGACGAGGACGCGGTCCGCCAGGTCGGCGAAGCGCTCGACGACCTCGCCGAGCACGGCGAGCGCCTCGACCGGCTTCGGGCGGCAGCGCAGGCTGTCGCACGTGCGGCCGACCTGTACGCGCGCTACGCGGCAACGCTGCTCCGTGAGCGGGCCGGCGAGGCGCTCAACGCGGAGAAGGAACGCGCGGTGCGGGCCAGGGCGGTGGGCCAGGAGGCGGCGGCGGTCACCCGGGTCGCCGAGGAGCTTGCCGCAGCCGAGGCCGCGCAGAGCCTGGCCCGTGACGAGGCAGCGAAGGCCGGGAGCCGGGTGCAGGCGCTCGAGGGCGGGCCGCTGGCACGCAACCAGCAGGTGCTCCGAGAGAAGCAGCGTCGTGCCGAGGAGCTCACCCACGCCTCCGTCGTGGCGCGGGCCGCGGCGGGGCGTGCGACGGACCGCGCCGAGGACGCCCAGGCACGGGTCACCCGCGGCGCAGGGCAGCTCACCGACCTCACCGACCAACTCAGTGCCGCCACCACGGAGGCCGGCGGTGAGCTCCGCGCCTGCGCCGTGGACGCTGCCCTGCCGACCGGGCTCCACGGGGTACCGCAGGCCGTCGCTCTCAGCGCGGACGTGCCTGCCGTCAGGCAGTCAGTCAGCGCTGCTCGCGCGGCCGTGACCGTCGTGCGCGAGGCCACCCATCAGCTCGAGCAGGCGACCGCCCGACGTGACGCCGCCGCCCAGCGTGCCGCCGAAGCCGAGGCCCGCGAAGAGCAGGCGGCGGGCCGGCTCGCCGACAGTGAGCGGGACGCCGCAGGATTCGCGGCAGCCTGGACGGGGGCGGCCGCTCAGTGGCTGTCCGAACGACGCGACCTTGCTCTCGTCCTGCCACATCTGACCCCAGAGGCCTTGCAGAGGTGGGTTCTCACTGTCCGCGCGGCGGTGTCCCCGCTCGTGGAGCAGCTCCGCGACGAGCAGGCGACAGCGGCCGCGCGCGTCAAAGTGGCGACCACCTTGACCCGGACCCTTCGCGAACGCAGGGAACAGGTGCTCGCCGAGCGGGACCCGGCGCCTCCCGATGCCCAGCTGCCGAGGCCCGGTCGTGACACGACGAAAGGGACCCCGCTGTGGCGGCTCCTTGACATCAAGCCCGGCCTGGATGGCGCGCCTCTGGAGGCGGCGCTGCAGGCCTCCGGTCTGCTCGACGCCCAGGTGCTTGCTGACGGATCGGTCCTCGCAGCGGGTGACCTGGACACGGTGCTCATCCCAGCCCTCGGCCGGCAGATCCCCGGGTCAACGCTGGCAGACGTGTTCCTCGCAGACCCGCCAGCTGGCAGCCCGGTGTCCGGGGCGACCGTCGTCCGGCTGCTCTCGTCGGTGGCACTCGTCGAGGCGGTTGGCCCGGCTGACGGTCCGGCGGTCATCGGGCGGGACGGTTCATGGCGCCTCGGTGCGCTGACCGGCCGGGCGGCCAAGCCCACCGCCCAGTACCTCGGAAGCGCAGCGCGCGCGGCCGAGCGCGCCAGGCGGCTCGCCGAGGTAGACCTGCTGCTCGAGACGGCGCAGGTAGACCTCACGGATGCAGTGACCGCGGCGCAGAAGGCTGCTCAGGAGATCGTCCGTACGCAGGACTGGAATGATCGGTTGCCCGCGTGGGAGGAGTTGCGGGTCGCCTGGGTCCGCATCGACGAGCGCAGCGCTGAGCGCGACCGGGCACAGGCCGAGGCGGGACGTCAGGCCCGGGTGCTCGCCGCCGCGACCGAGGAGTTCGCGCGGCGCACCGAGGAGCAGCGGCGGCTCTGCGCCCAGCACGACCTGCCCTCAAACCGAGCGGCACTCGAGGCGCGGGGCACCGAGCTAGCGCGGCTGGATCACCGGCTGCAGTCGCTCGGCGAGCAGGGCGAGCGTCTCCTGGTCGCGGCACGGCGGTGGGAGGAGGACAACGAAGCGGCTGAGCGGGATCAGGATGACGCACAGCTCGCCGACGTAGAGGCGAAGACCGCCACTCGGGTCGGGGAAGCTGCCGCGGGAGAGTCGAAGGCGTTGCTCGACACCCTGGGCGTCGAGGTGCAGCGGATGCAGGCCGAGCTCGACGTCGCCGCACGTGAGGCAAGTCGGGCCCGGCAGGCGCAGGAGCAGGCGGCCAAGCGGGTACTCGAGCTCACGGGCACCGCGGGGGAGCACCACGCGCGGCTCGAAGCCGCACGCCAACGGCTCGCCGACGCGCTTCCTGACGTCGCCGCCCGCTTCGGGGCAGCCGCGGCTCTGCGTGCTGTGCCTGGTCTGGTCGAGGCAGGCCTGGGACGGCCGCTGGAGGAGGGCGAGGCCCTGGGGCTCGACGGGCTCGACGTCATTCCCGCCCCGCGGGCGGCCCTGCAGGTCCTCAGCGGCTGGGCGGACCTGTCGATCGACAGGCCGGTCGACGCGAATGCCGTTCACGCCGAGGTGCGCTCCCTCGCCATCGGGCCTGCCGCGGACGCCGAGCCGCGGGTCGTGCCGGTCGGCGAGGCGCTGTCGGTGCTCGGGCGGGACACCGCCGGTGCCGAAAGGCCGCTGGCCGATGTGTCTGTGAGGATGGCGGGTGAGGTGACCCGCGAGCAGGAGCTGCTCACCGAGAGGGAACGGACGCTGTTCGAAGAGCACCTGCTCGGCGAGCTGGGGGATGCGCTGCGTGCCCGCCGTCACGAGGCAACCGACCTGGTCAAGGGCATGAACGAGCTGCTCGCCGACGTCCGCACCTCACAGGGGATCCGGGTGCGTCTGGACTGGGCCTTGCGCGATGACGTCGGCGCCGATGTCCGCGAAGCGGTGGCGCTGCTCGGCAGGGCCCGCGGCTCGCTCACCCCCGACGAGTCAGACCGCCTTCGCGACGCCCTCGGGGGATTGATCGAGGTGCAGCGCGCAGCAGAGCCCGAACGGGGCTACGCCGAGCACTTGGCCCGCGCGCTGGACTACCGGCGCTGGTCCGCGTTCGCGGTCCGCCTTCACCGGCCAGGTGCGGAGACCTGGACCACCTTGACCCGTCGTACCCCGCTCTCCCAAGGCGAGCAGAAGGTCGTCTGTTACCTGCCGCTCTTTGCGGCGGCCGCGGCGCACTTCACCTCCGTCGCGGGGGCAGCTCCCCATGCCCCCAGGCTCATCCTGCTCGACGACGCCTTCCCGAAGATCGACGTGCGCACGCACCCGCTGCTGTTCGGGTTGCTCGTCGACCTTGACCTGGATTTCGTGCTGACCAGCGAGCGCCTGTGGGGCGACCACGCGACGGTCCCGTCGCTGGCGGTGTACGAGGCGCTGCGCGCACCGGGTGAGCGGGGGATCGCGCAGTACCGGTACACCTGGGACGGCCGCACCTTGGTCGCTGTTGGATGACCCTGCCCTCATGGCTTGCGGATCCATTGCTGGAGCCGGTGTGGCGCCGACTTCGGGCACCTGTGGAACGCGGGGCGAGGACGACCCGACTCGCGGGGCTGGACCGACCGACGCGGCATGCTCTGTCAGCTCTGCTGGGTCGCCCGGTCACCGGTGATTTCACCGTGGTGCTGAACGACTTGGAGGCTCTGCTGGAAGCACGGGCGGGGATCGGCCTCGCGGAGGTGGTCGAGGCCGCGACCGGTCCGTTGCGGGACCGCGCCGCCGAACGGGCCGCGAGACTGGCGCCGCTCTCAGCTCTGTCCGCGGTCGATCCGGAGTGGGCGCGGCGGGTGCGCAGCAGCGGGATCCTCACACGGGTTGTCGACCCCATAGGCCTTGTGTTGCAGGCGATCGCGATCCGGGAGCAGCTTCCCGGGGACCTCCGGCTTCGGACCGAGCTCGCGGCCTCGGTGACTGGTGACGCACACGCACTGGACGAAGGACGACCATTGGCGGGGCTGGTCCTCCGGGGTCTGCTGGAGACGCTGCCGGCCACGAGCGGGGAACGGCGAGCCGTATGGGAATCGTTCGGCGTCCTGTCCGACACGGTGTCGACGTCCGTGCTCACCTTGGGACTGCGACCTCGAGCAGGCGGTGCGCGCGAGCGGGCACTGTGCGCAGCGGCCGAGGTCGGCGACCCAGTGCCCGTGACGCCTTGGACGCTTCGCAGGATGGGTTCTGACCTGGGAGTCGGCGCGGTGCTGGTCGTCGAGAACCCCTCAGTCCTGGAGGCCTTTGCCGGACGACATGGTGGGCGGTTCCCGGTGGTGTGCACGTCAGGATGGCCGTCCCTCGTCGCGGTCGATCTGCTCCGCAGGCTCGCAGGGCCGCTGAGCTACCACGGTGACTTCGACTGGCGGGGCGTGGAGATCTGCGGCTGGTTGCAGCAACAGGTCGGCGTCGTGCCCTGGCGGATGACTGTGGAGGATTACCGGGACGCCCCGGGCGGCGCCCCACTGGAGGGCAGGAGTGTGTCAACGCCTTGGGAACCCATGCTTGCGGAGGCGATGGCGCAGCGGGGGCTGGCCGTGCACGAGGAGCAAGTGGTTGGGTCACTGCTCGACGGCTGGATGAACGAGGCTGGGCCAACCGCCTGATGGTCACCCACCGGCTCGGCGGGTGCGGGTGATCTCTGGGTCGTTGTCCAAGCGGATGCGCCTGCTCGCACTTCTCGGCATGCGACCCCAGATCACCAACGCCGACTGGGCCACTACTAGACAATGACAGGTACTGGGCATAGTGTGTGCACGTGACCCCGACGCATGACCCTCAACAGCTCAAGGGTGTCTTGTCGATGCTGATCCTGCGCCTGCTGGCCGATCGCGAGTCCTACGGCTACGAGCTCGTCCAGCGGCTTCACGACGTGGGCCTCGCCGGCATCAGCGACGGCAGCGTCTACCCTGCGCTGGCCCGGCTTGAGCGCGAAGGACTCATCGGCTCCCGCCTCGTCGCGTCGACGTCGGGGCCGGCCCGCAAGTACTACCGCCCGACACCCGACGGCTACGCCGCCTTGCACGAGCTGACCGGGAGCTGGCTCGCGCTGGCCGACATGGTCACGCCGGTCGTGACCGGTTCCGTCCCCGCCCACCCCGCTGCTGTCTCAGAGGAGCACTGACATGTCCCGAACCGTCTCGACCTGGGACCGACTCCGTATCGAGCGGGCAGTCTGGAGCCTCGATGGCCGACTGCAGGACCTTCCCCGGAAGTCCCGCGTGGAGAAGAGGCGCGAGCTGCGCGCCAACCTGATCGACGCCACCGCCGATGTCGGTGCGCCCGAAGCGCTGCGCCGCGTGGGCAGCATCTCGCGGCTGCGGGTGAGTACCTCTCGGGCGAGTACGGCCACTGGACGAGGCGGCCCCATTGGACCGCGATGGTTGCCTGGCTCCTGCTGGGCTACCTCGCACTGACGCTGCTCCTCGACGTCACGACCAACGCGTTCGCCGACGGTGTCCTCGCGGTCAATCCGCAGCTGAACGGCATCTCCGTGTGGGACGGCATCACGCATGTGCTCGCGCCGGTCAGGGTGACGTTCTCCGAAGGTGAGGTCATCGGCCAGGTCGGCGGGGCGTGGGAACCGCTGGTGTACGTCGTCTATCTCGGCGGTGCGCTGCTCGTCGGTCGAGTCTGGCGCGCCTGGCCGGCGTGGCGAACCAATCTGCAGGAGCAGCACGTCAACTGACGATCCATCGCCCGGACTGCCCCGACCAATGCGCGACGGTCGTCCGCGAGGTTCCCGAGTCGACGGGGGTGGGTGCCTGTTCAGCTCAGGCACCGGGGACGACAAGACCAGCCTCGTACGCCGCGATGACTGCTTGAGTTCGGTCGCGCACCCCGAGTTCGGTCGCGCACCCCGAGTTTGGTGAGCACAGCGGTGACGTGTGACTTGACGGTCTCGCGACTCACGACCATGGACGCCGCAATCTCGTCGTTGGAGCAGCCCTGTGCCAGGAGCACGAGAGCCTCCCGTTCGCGCGTGGTCAGGGCGGCAACGCGAAGCGCCGAGGCCGCATCGATTCGTGCCGCTGAAGCGACAAGCTCACGGGTGGACTCGGGGACGACGAGCGAGTCACTGTCCGCGACCACTGGTGCCGAAGTCGATACCGGCTCGGTCCAGCCCCTCGGAGATCGTCGCGTCGGCGCCAGTCAGCAGGAAGGCGACCCCGAGGACGATCTCGAGCGCGACGGCAATGAGCCAGTACTTCAGAACGGGCCGGCGAGGAAGCCTGACCTCGGCTGACTCGGCGGAGTGGGAAGGCTCGGGCGTTGGTCTGGACACCCCCCAACCGTGGAGCACGCGAGCGCGTTCCACATCGCGCAGTAGAGCGATACCCAGCTCCCCCGGCTGGGGGATCGCCCTCAGCGTTGACGATCTTCGCGCGCTTCTCCCGCTTGGCTTCGGCCTGTCGGGCCGTCGCCCGCGTCAGTGCAGCACGTCGACGAACGGGATGATCAGGCGCGGAACCGGCCCCCGCTCCGCGACCACACGGCCGGAGTCGGTCGGGATGACGCCCCGTGCAACCGTGGGCCCGATCAACCCGAAAGCGGCTGACGTCCAGCCGAGGTGTTTCGCAGCCGCAGGGTACGACGCACCGCGGCAGCGACAAGGATCGAGACGTAGCCGCGTACTTTGGCTCGGTCGTAGCGGCTGTTGGCGTTGTCCACGAGCGTGTGGATCTCGCTGGCGGATACCCGGGGGAACTCAGCGACGAGGTCTCGCTCGGTGTCTGCCAGCTGTCGGGCCGGGTCGATGTCGGTCAGTGAGGCCATGTCATGAGCATGTCACCTTCCGGCGGCTGCGCATCGCGTTCGAGTGCCTGAAAGCATGGCTGCGATGGCGCAATCCCTTTGGAGGACAGGGTATTCCGTGACCGGGATGGCGGCGGTGACTCAGACCTGTTGTTCCGATGTTCATGTTGATCTCCTCCGACGTCCCGAGGAGGCCCGCGGATCGAGCTCAGGCTGGGCGGAGTACGGCGATGATGATGTTGCCACCTGCGATGGGGCGGGACATGTCGGTGGCCAGGCCGGCCGTGCTGACGAGCGGGTCGAGCCCGCTGGCCCGCAGGTAGTCCATCGAGTTGCGGGCATGATTCGGGCCGGCGGCCATCTCGGCGACCGCAGTGAGCCCGCGAGTGAGCCAGCCACGGGGTCCGTGGATCGGACCGGTCCCGAAGTCGGTCACGAGGATCCGGCCCGTCGGGGCCAGGACCCGCGCGGACTCGCGGAGCAGGCCGATCGCGGTCGGCCGATCCACGGAATGCAGCACGAGCGAGATCAGCACCAGATCGGCGACGCCGTCGTCGAACGGCACGCGCTCACCGTCGGTCTGGCGCAGGTCCGCGGACGGACCCAGTCGGGAGCGCGCCTGCCTGAGCATTGCTGGTGATGCGTCGGCCCCGAGCACTCGGCAGCCGGCGTCGCGGTAGTCCGCGAGTGCCGCGCCCGTCCCGCAGCCGATGTCGAGCACCACCGAACTCGGTGGCACTGGATGCAGGCGTCGGGCTATCTCTCGAAGTGGCGCGGTGAACGGCTCAAGCACAAGGTCGTAGACCCGGGCGGACAGCCCGTAGCCGTCCGATAGCACAAGCATCTACCTCCTCCGTCGCGTTGGTGGGACGACGCGACCGCAACGACTGGTCGGCGTGCGCTTCAGTCGGCGTAGGTTGCTCCGAGTCGGTGCCCGTGCTCGGGTGTGGTGATCGGTAGGCCTGCTGTGGCCGCGTTGGGGAAGTCGTCGTCGACATGCACCAGGTCGACTCCGGCGGGCTCGAGCAGTGAGGCGCCTACCGAGGCTCGGAAGCCGCTGCCGCAGTAGATCCAAACCGGTCCATGCGCGGAGTTCTCCGTCACCCAGGCCGTGACCTCGTCGAGGCGCCCGCGGAGCTCGTGCAGGGGGACATGCTTCGCCCCGGCGACGTAGCCGTTGTCGTACTCGCTGTTGCGGCGAAGGTCGAGCATGGGGAGGTGGGCATCGTTGGCGAGTGCCTCGGCCATCTCGACGTGGGTAGCCCGGCGATACGACGACAGCGGGGCGGTGCTGCTCGCCCAGTCGGCCGGTGAGCCGACGGCGTAGGCCGCGGGGCGGTCGATGCCGATCCGGACCAGCTCGCGCTGCATGTCGCTGACCTCGTCCAGGGTGGCGCCGATCAGGGTGAGCGGGGTGCCCCAGTCGATGAGCCATCCGAGGTAGGTGATGGCGTTGCCGTGGACGTCGAAGGACAGCGAGCCCTTGATGTGCCCGGCGGCGAACAGGCGGCGGTGGCGCAGGTCGACGACCCACTCGCCCGCGGCCACGCGTCGGGCGATGTCCTGGGCGGTGGCAACCTGGGGGAGGGACAGGTCGATGGGGCCGCCGCCGGCCTGGTTGGCTGGGCCCATGTGGGCGTAGTACGCCGGGAACGCGTCGAGGCCGGCGATGAGCTCCGAGACGAACGTCTCCTCGTCGACGGTGAACGCCGGGTTGCTCGCGATCTGCTCGGCGAGGGTCGAGGCGGTGCCGACGGTGGCCGTGGCGCTGCAGAAGGACCCGAACCCGTGGGTGGGGTAGACCTGCGCGGACGGGCTCACGTCGACGGCGAGACGGCGCATCGAGTTCCACTGTGCCCGGGCCAGCGGCTCGGTGAGCTCAGGCCCGAGCAGGTCGGGGCGCCCGACGCTGCCGAAGAGCAGAGAGCCTCCGGTGAACAGCGCGAGGTCCTGGCCCTCGACGTTGACGGCGAAGGAGATGTGGTTGGGCGTGTGCCCCGGGGTGTGGATCACCCGCACGAGCCCGAGGTCAGCGTCGATCTCAGCCTTGTCGCTGAGGCGGTGGGCGTGGAAGCCGATGTCCATGCCGTGGGGGACGGCGTACTCGGCTCCGAGGACGCGGGCGAGCTCGAGGCCGCCGCTGACGTAGTCGTTGTGGAAGTGGGTCTCCAGCACGTGCGAGACGGTCCAGCCTCTGTCGGCGAGGACGGCCTCGACGCGGTCGATGTCGCGCTGCGGGTCGATGACGATGGCGCTCCCACCGCGTCCCACGACGTAGCTGCGGTCACCGAGGTTCGCGGTTTCGATCGAGACGACGTCGAGCGTGCTCATGAGGTTGCCACCTTTGCTCCAGCCGACACGAGGTCGGCATATCCACCGGACAGGTTGGAGACGTGGGTGAAGCCGGCCTTGCCCATGGCGTCGGACGCGATCGTCGATCGGCGTCCGCTATGGCAGTACACGGCGTAGGTCGCGCTCTTGTCGAGCTTGGCGAGCCTCGCGTCGAACGTGGGTGCCTCGACGTCGACGTTGATGGCACCCTGGATGTGGCCAGCGGCGTACTCGGACGGGGTCCGCACGTCGACCGTGACCGCGCCTGACTGGGCTGCGGTCGTCAGGAAGGTCCGGGGGTCGACGGACTGGACGCTGCCTCCGCTAGAGCCGCAGCCGGTGAGCAGTGCGAGGCCGAACAGAGCGGCCAGCAGGACGAAGATCTTCTTCACGTCTCTCCCCTAGATGATGGTCGGGGTGCTGCCGGGATCGGCAGTGACTGGGGCCCCTGCGTCGCGCCAGGCCTGCATGCCACCGGCGAGGTTGACGGCGTCGACGCCCGCGATGCGCAGCATCGAGGTCGCGAACGCCGATCGGCGGCCCGAGCGGCACACGGCGATGACCCGTCGCTGCCGGTCCATGGTGCTTGTCGACTCGGACAGCACGCCCATGGGGATGTGCACGGCGTGAGGGGCGTGCCCGGCGTCCCACTCCCTGGGCTCGCGGACGTCGAGGAGCAGGGCGTCGCCCTCCAGGAGCGATAGGGCCTCCTGGACGTCCACCGTCGGGACCTCGGGCTGCAGCGGCGCCAGTGCGTCGGTCATCGCGCGGCCGTCGAGTGCAGGCCGCTCGCCACCGGCATCCCTGCTGCACGCCACGCGGCCATGCCGCCGCTGACGCTGCGGACGTCGAAGCCGTGCTGCGCGAGATAGGCGCACGCCTGGGCCGATCGGCCACCAGATTCACAGACGACGTAGTAGGTCTCGGAGCGGCTGAGCTCGGACGTACGCAGCGGCACGATGGGCAGGGGCACGAACGTCGCTCCCCCGATGTGGCCGCGCTCGAACTCGTCGGCGTTGCGCACATCGATGAACGCGCCGCGGCGAAGCGCCCGGGCTTGAGCGGCTTCCTGGACGGTGACGGTCTGGATCACGCCGAGGCCACCTTCGCCTTGACCTCGGTCATGTCGAGGTCGCGCACCTGCTGGATCAGGTCCTCGAGGGCCTTCGCCGGCAGCGCCCCGGCCTCGCGGTAGAGCAGGATCCCGTCGCGAAAGACCATGAGCGTGGGGATGGCGGTGATCTGCGCGGTCGCGGCGAGTGACTGCTCGGCTTCCGTGTCGACCTTGCCGAACGTGATGTCGGGGTGGGTCTCGGATGCCTTCTCGAAGATGGGTGCGAAGGCGCGGCACGGGCCGCACCAGGAGGCCCAAAAGTCGACGAGCGTGACGCCGTCGCCGGTCGCCTCCTCCTCGAAGTTCTGTTCGGTCAACTGAACGGTGGCCATGCCTTGCTCCTTCCGACGGGTCCTGTGCAGACCATAACAGCATACCCCCAGGGGTATGTTCCCGGTCTCGTTGTGGAGTGGACGTGGGGTGCCCATACGCGGGAGCTGACGGCGCCTCGCCGACGGACACGTGAAGGATGCGACGTCCTGGATCTCCCCGCCGGCGAGTCAGTCGATGTCGGTGATGGCGGCCACCAACTCGGCAAGCGCGTCGAGGCCGCCCGTCCGGTAGGCGACCCAGTCCACGCCGGCACCGCGGTCGGTCAGCCGGTCCAGGTCCTCGCTCCAGACACGGCGCACAGGCGCGGCCACGAGGCCGGCGTCCTGCGCCGAACGTCGGGCCTGACGCGAAACCTCGTTCAAGGCGGCCCAGCGGCCTTCGTGGTACTTGACTCCGGGAGCCGAGGTTCCCGCACGGCTCAGAGAGCAGACAGCGACACCACCGGTCGCCGCATCCAGGTCCCGTCCGGCCTGGGCTAGAAGCTCGGTCAGCACGCCCTCGGACCGTCGCGCGGTCACGTCGATACGTCCGCGCGGGTCGATGACCGCGGAGTCACCGGACAGGAGCGCTCTCCTGCCAGTCGCCGGCGCAACGCGTAACCGAGAAGGAGCATGCCCGCGACCGCGAGGACGGGCTGCACCGGAGCGAACCACTGGACGGATCCGGCGGCCCCGAGTGCTAGCAGCGCGACCTTGTTGCAGACCGGGCAGCCGACCGCGAGGTAGGTGAGGAACCCACCGGCGAGGCTCGATCGTGACGAGCTGTCCGGCGGCAACTCTGCCGGTGAGTGCACGTACGTCGCCGTCACCAGGCCGGACAGCGCAGCCGTCACGAGCAGAACCGGCCAGGCCCACCACGTCGGAGCGACCGCCCGCCCGAACCACGGATTGGGGACCAGGACTGTGGGCACGCCGACGACGAGCACCATGAGGAGTGTTGCGCCCAGCGACACAGCCCAACGACGCGCAGGCCACGTTCGCATCAGGGCAGCACCTCGAGAACCAAGCATGTCGGCACGATACCCTAGGGGGTATCGTGCCGAGTGTGCAGCTCGAGAGAGGCGCTCGCCAGGGTCGGCATCAGGGAGCCTCCCCTACGGTCAGCCGCCGAACGCGGCCAGGTGACGCTGCGACGCCGTGATCATGTTTGTGTAGACGCGCACGACGTCAGGAGCCGTGACCCCGGACTTCGCCGCGATGAGATCCGCGATGTCGGTCTTCTCCACGGTGACGCCGGCAGTCAAGGCCTTCGCGCTGGTGGTCGCTCCGGCGAGCAGACGGTCGTACAGGGACTGCGCCCGGGTGCTGGCGAACGTCCCCTCGGCCAACCCAGCGGTGGGATCGGTGATGCCGTAGCGCGTCATCAGCGTGCGGACCGCCGCGAGGTGCATCGACTCGGCGCGAGCGATACGTGAGAACTGGGTGTCGGCCGGGTACTTGGCACCGAGAGCGACGTAGAGGTCGTGGGCGAGCTTCTCCTCGTCGGCCATGGATGCCAGCGACGCCTTCTGGGTTGCGGTAAGGGTTCCGGAAGCCACGTCGGCCGGGCCCATCATCCTGCTGCCGCCACGCATGCCGCCACGTTGACCACTCATCGTGGAGGTGTCCGGCACTCCGCTGACGTTGCCCCATCGACCCATGCCTGGGCCTGTGCCGGCGGGGCCCGTCCCGACTCCGGTGCAGCTGCCACTGACTGACGCAGTGCCCGCGGCCCAGGGACCGGCCTGTGCGAGGGCTGGCGTGGCCATGAGAGCGATGGCGGTGACGCCGGCAGCGAGGCCGCCGGTGATCGTGAGATTGCGACGCATGGTGTGCTCCTTCGACTGAGCCCGGCTGATGAGTCGGGTCGATGCGGTTGTTCGTCCACTGCTCACGATGGGTCGGAGATCTGCATCCGGGATGTGGGCGATGTGGAGTTCCTGTGGAGATTCACCCGCGCGGACGCTGACACCGCTCTTGGCGCGGAGAGATTGGGCAGGATGACAGGCGTGCCCACGATTCTGGTCGTCGAGGATGAACGCGACATTCGCGACCTTCTGCGTCGCTACCTCGAGCGCGCCGGTCATTGCGTGCTGAGCGCGTCCACGGGAGTCGAGGCGCTACGGATCCTCGAGGAGAGCCAGCCGGACCTGGTCCTGCTCGATCTCGGACTCCCGGACATCGACGGATTCGATGTCCTCCGCACGGCGACGGCGACTTCTGTGCCGGTGATCGCGCTCACCGCGCGCAGCTCGGTCGAGGAGCGTATCGCCGGCCTCGAACGAGGAGCCGATGACTACGTGACGAAGCCGTTCAGCCCGCGTGAGGTCGTGCTTCGGGTCAATGCGGTGCTCAGCCGGAACGACGTCCCGACAGACGTTGCGGTGGCCTCGTTCGGCGGGGGTCGGCTCACGATCGACACCGCACGGCACGTTGCGAGCCTGGACTCCGCGGATCTCGATCTCACTCCGACCGAGTGGGGGTTGCTCACGACCCTGGCCGGCACCCCGGGGCGGGTCTTCTCACGCAGTGAGCTGGTCAACCGCGTTCGCGGCTACGCGTTCGCCGGATATGAACGAACCATCGATTCGCACGTCAAGAACCTGCGCCACAAGCTCGGTTCGGACGGGGCGCAGATCCTTGAGACGGTACTCGGCGTCGGCTACCGACTGGGACTCAACCGTGACCACTGAGCCGCGACGCGGGCTCGGCCCGCTGGGACACCGCCTGCTTGCCGCGTTCGTCCTGGTCGCGCTGTCCTCCGTCGCCGTGCTCACGATTGCCGCGCTCGTTGGCACGGCCCGAGGGTTCGCGGCGGGGGAGGCGGCCGACCGCAGGGCTGCCGCGGCAGGAGCGTCATCGGCCGCCGCCGACGCGTACTCCCGTGCCGGGGGATGGGACAGCGCCGATCTCTCGAGTGCCGACACCATCGCTGCCACAGCTGGCGCCCGCTTGGCGGTGCGTGACACGAACGGAACGGTGGTCAGATCCCCGAACGGTTCCACGATGGGCAACGGCATGGGTGGCATGGGCACGGCCGCGGGTTCCGGTGCCGTCGTCGCACCGGTGGTCGTGGACGGTGCGACGGTCGGAACGGTCCGGCTCGCCTTCGGTTCTGCGTCTGCGGGCTCTGCGCAGCAGATCGCCTGGACGTGGATCCTCCTCTCGGCGGTGGCGGCGCTCGTCACGGCGCTCCTGGTGTCCTGGTACGTCACCCGCCGGATCTCACGACCCTTGGTCCGACTGTCCGTGACGACGCGTGCATTCGCGGCCGGGGACCGGTCGGCTCGGGCCGCAGCAGAAGACGTGTCCGCTCCCGGAGAGCTCGGTGAGCTCGCCCGAGCATTCGATGCCACCGCGAATGATGTCGAGAGATCTGAGATCGCCCGGCGCCATATGGCTGCTGATCTCGCCCACGAGCTGCGAACACCGCTGGCCGCCCTGCAAGCAGGCCTCGAGGAGTTGCGCGATGGGTTCGTCGCGTCGGACCAACAGCGCCTTGCGGCTCTGCACGACCAGTCGCGCCGCGTGGCTCGAGTCGTTGACGACCTGGCCGAGCTCTCGGCTGCGGAGACGGCCTCCCTCTCGCTGCGTCGTAGCGAGGTCGACCTCGGCTCGCTGGTCGAGGACGCGATATCGGCTGCCCGCCCGGCAATGTCCGCGGCGGGGCTCGCGGTCGAGGCGCAACTCTCACCTGGGGTGGTCGTGGACGGCGACCTGGACCGCCTGCATCAGGTGGTCGGGAATCTCTTGAGCAACACGGCGCGGCACTGTCGTCGCGGCGACACGGTGACCGTGTCGGTGACGCGTCAGGATCCGTTCGCCGTTCTCGTTGTCGCGGACACCGGTCCGGGCATCGACGCGGCCGACCTGCCGTCGGTTTTCGACCGGCTCTGGCGGGGGCGCGCGGATGTCGATGCCGCCGGCTCGGGCATAGGACTCGCGGTGGTCCGCGAGCTGGTCAACGCACACGGAGGCACGGTCTCCGCCTCGTCGGACGGTCGGAGCGGCTCGGAGTTCACGGTCCGGCTCCCGTTGGCACCCGCTTCCGCGCAACGAAACTAGGAGCGTTGTCGCATCGGCTTCGCCCATGTTGGCGTCCCGGCTGCCCGTGCTCGAGCGGTCGGCGCGACGAGCAACAGGCTTACGGGGAGCCCGCGGCACGGACCCGATCCAGGATGCGCGCTGGGATGACGTCGTCCGGGTCGCGCCGGTTGCTGAGGGTCGTGTGGACTCCTACGAGGCCCGCGTAGAGCGGCGGGCACGTCGGGCAGGCAGCGAGGTGCTGCTCGAGCAGCCCTCGCTCGCGCTCGGAGAGCTCGGCGTCGATGTAGTCGGACACCTTGCTGCGTGCGTCCCAGCACCGCATCGGCACTCCCGAAGGGAAGACGTGGTCCGACGGTCGGGCCAGCTCGGTGACGAGCATCATGCGGCCGCGTCGAAGCCGCTGCTTGGCCGCCGGGAGGCTGACCTGCTGGATCTCGGCGACCTGGGGCATGGTGAGGCCTTCAGCGTCGTGCAGCACGACAGCCGATCGATAGCCGACCGGTAGGCGCATGAGCCCGTCCTGGAGGCGCTCGCGCACCTCGGCCGCCTCGAGCACCACTGCGGCGTCGACGGTGTAGGTGTCGTCCTGCCAGAGCAGCTCGACGTGGCCAGCCACGTCCTCGGTGAGGTCAAGGGTGGCTTCTCGAACCTTGCGTCCGCGGTCGACGGCGACGTTGTGCAGGATCCGGTGAAGCCACGTGGTCAGCGACGATTCACCGCGGAAGGTTGTTGCCTTCTCCAACGCTCGAACGACGGTGTCCTGCACGAGGTCTTCGGCCTGCCTGGAGTCGCGCACCAGGGTGCGCGCGTAGCGGAGCAGGCCCGGCACCTCCTCGACCAGCCGGTCCGCGATCTCATCGCTGCTGGCAGGCACCTCGCCCGAGGCCGCGCCGGACACGGCCACGGTCAGTGGCACATACAGCGGTTCTCCTGCGGCACGTTACGCAGGACCTGGTCCACGTGCATGCCACAACCGGAGTAGGTGACCTTGCCACACGAACGACAGACGGCGGGACTGCACATCATGGACCTCTTCTCTCGTGAACGAGTGACAACAGCATACCCCAGGGGGTATGCTGTTGTCACATTCATCCAGCGATCAGCGACCAGAGGTCCCACTCACGGCTTCCTTGTTCGTGCGGATGCCGAGGAGTCGGTACAGCGGGCAGAACCCGATGGCGGCCGTGACCAGCAGGATCCCTGCAACAACGGCGAGGACGATACCGAGGACGCTGGAGATGCCGACGACGATGGCAGCGATGGCTACGACGACGCCGCCGACGGCGCGCAGCATCCGATCGAGGTTGCTCTCGTTGGTGAACATGGTGGGTCCTTTCCTAGGGGTCTGCTGCATGGACGTTCGACCGGCCCGAAGCGATACATCGGGTCTGGCAGCCCCCCGCAGTGGGGGAGAGGAGCGGTGGTCATGAACACCTCGCATACGGCGCACGACCTGCCAGGCTGGCACTCGGTCCTGGTGGTGGTGGCCCATCCCGACGACGAGTCGTTCGGCCTCGGTGCCGTGGTCGACAGGTTCGTCGAGTCCGGCGCCGCAGTCTCCGTCCTGTGCTTCACCCAAGGCGAGGCGTCGACGCTGCACGGAGTCGACGGAGATCTCTCGCAGATACGCGCGGCGGAGCTGGCGGCCGCGGCTGCGGTTCTCGGAATCACTGACGTTCGCCTGTTGTCCTATCCCGACGGTCGGCTCCGCGATGTCGCGATCGGTGAACTGGCGGAACTCGTCGTGGCGGAAGCCCTCGCCCGACGTGCTGACGGTCTGCTCGTGTTCGACGCCTCGGGGGTCACCGGTCACCCCGACCACGTACGAGCCACAGCGGCCGCGCTCGACGCCGGCCACCAGCTCGGGCTGGGCGTCCTCGCGTGGACCTTGCCGAACCCCCTTCCGTCACAGCTGGCCGCCGAGTTCGGTACCGGCTTCACGGGCCACGACCCGTCGGACGTCGACGTGGTTCTGCCGGTCACGCGCACTCACCAGCTTGAGGCGGTGACCCGCCATCCCAGCCAGGCAGTTCCCGGGAGCGTCCTGTGGCGACGGCTTGAGCTCCTTGGCGACGTGGAGCACCTGCGGTGGCTGCGACGCCCGACGGCCGCGCCCGCTCCGGCCCGCGATGGCCCCGGTCAGTGAGCGATCCGGGCGAGCGAACCGGTCCACTGCTGGGGCCATCGATTTGCTCGAGACATACCCCGGGGGGTATTCTTGCCGCCATCAGGAACCGCGACCAGAAGGGCCCTCTCGATGTGCCGACAGGTGACGTGCCGTAAGTGCGGGAACGCGACGTGGTCTGGCTGTGGCCAGCATGTCGACCAGGTGATGCGCGGAGTGCCGAAGTCCAAGCGCTGCGTGTGCCCGCCCACGCCCTCGCTCGTCGAGCGCCTTTTCGGAGGCCGCAAGGCGAAGGTCTGACGGTCCTTCTGTCAGACCGCACGCACCGGGTGGTATTCACACCGCCACATGGCGTCGTGGACCCGAGACTCGAGGCTGTCGTCGACGGGTGCAGTCGCGACGCCGTCGGTCTGAGCGGCACGAGCCACGGCAATCGCGACGATGGCTGACGTGGCCGGCAGGTCGGCCACAGGCGGCAGCAGAGAGGCGCCCGGCCCGGAGGAATCGGCCTGTGCCGCCACAGCCTGCGCCGCGGCGAGGAACATGCCGTCGGTGATGCGGCTTGCGCGGGCCACGATGACGCCGAGCCCGAGTCCGGGGAACACGAGCGCGTTGTTGACCTGGGCGATCTCGTAGGTTGTGCCCTCGAACAGCACCGGCGCGAAAGGGCTGCCCGACGCCACCAGCGCTCGTCCGTCGCTCCAGGCGAGCAGGTCGGCCGGGAAGGCCTCGGCCAGGCTTGTCGGGTTCGACATCGGCATGATGATCGGACGGTCGACGTGGGCCGCCATGCCGCGCACGATCTCCTCGGTGAACGCCTGAGGTCGAGCAGAAGCACCGATGAGGATCGTTGGTCGCACCTGGCGCACGACCTCGCTGAGGCTGATGCCCCCGAGCTCGCTGTCGTGCTCCCAGTCGGTGACTTCAGAGGTTGGTCGGGCATACGGCGCTTGGAAGTCGCGCAGATCGGCGCGGTCGCTGGTGAGGAGTCCGTGCCTTCCGACGCACCAGAACTGCCGCGTTGCGGTGTCGAACGGCATGCCGGCGACGCACATCGCGTCTCGGAGCCGGTCGGCAATGCCGATGCCAGCGGTCCCTGAGCCATAGACCACCACACGGTGCTCGGTCAGCGACTGCCCGCTGACGCGGCTCGCGGACAGCACGGCGGCCAGGCTCACGGCACCGGTGCCCTGCATGTCGTCATTGAAGGTAAGCGTCGAGCCTCTGTAGCGGTCGAGGATCCGGCGTGCGTTGCTTGTCCCGAAGTCCTCCCAGTGCAGCAACGCGTGCGGGAAGAGCCTGCCCACGGTGGTGACGTAGCGGTCGATGAAGTCGTCGTACACGGCGCGGCTGACGCGCGGGTGAGAGACGCCGAGGTAGAGCGGGTCGTCGAGCAGCTGCTGCCGGTTGGTGCCCACGTCGAGCATGACGGCGAGCGTGCGCGAGGGGTTGATGCCGGCCGCTGCGGTGTAGACGTTGAGCTTGCCGACGGCGATCTCGATCCCGCCTACGCCCCAGTCGCCGATGCCCAGGATGCCTTCGGCGTCGGTGGCGATGATCAGGTCGACGTCATCGGGACCTCGGCCGGCCGAGCGGAGGGCCTGCTCGATGCCGTCGGGATCCTCGACGGACAAGTAGACGCCGCGCGGGCGTCGGTACTCGTGGCTGTAACGCTGGATCGCCTCGCCGACCGTGGGCGTGTAGACGATGGGCAGCATCTCCGGCAGGTGGTCCCCGAGGAGTCGGAAGAACAGCACCTCGTTGCGGTCGTGCAGCGCGGTGAGGAAGACGTTCCTCGCCAGATCGCTCGGCTGCTCGAGATACAGGCGGTAGGCACGGCTCGCCTGCTGTTCGAGCGTCAGCACGCGTGGCGGAAGCAGCCCTACCAGCCCGAGCGCTTCGCGCTCCTCCGTCGTGAAGGCGGTGCCCTTGTTGATGTGCGGGTCGCTCAGCACCGCCCGGCCTCTCGCGGGGGTCTCCCAAGCCTTGTCCAGCGCGTTCCAATGGGTCACGGCCGATAGTCTGACAGAAGTGCCCATCCTTCGACCGCAGGACGCTCGCGGACGCGGTCACGCCTGTCCCTGGGAGGAGACACGCCCTAGGCGAGCGGTTCCTGAGTACGCCGACTACGCGCGCCCGACGCCACGGTTCATCCCTGGTACCCGACAGCTCTCAACCGTGGGAGCGCAGGATCATCCGGGTCATCCTCAGACTCACCGCCGCGAAGCGGTATGCCTGCACGGGCAAGTTGTTACGCATCTTGATCGTGCGCTCCGTGGGCATCGGTGCCTCATAGGCAGCCGGCTCGGTGAGTCCGGCGGCTGGGCCGCGCGGTTGGTCGGCGGGGGTCTGGGACGGGGTGGCGGTCATGGTGTCCTCGTTGCTCGAAGTCGCGTGGCTCATTCGGGGATCATCGACCAGCCGACCTTGCCCTTGGCCTTGTAGATGAACAGGACGTGCAGCAGGTGCTTCATCCAGTGACCGGCGAGCCCGATCTCCCCCGTGGTCTCGGTGAGGCTGCGGCCGTACCCGGGGAACTTGTCATAGTCAGGAACCACGGGGAACATCGTCATCGACGCGGCGCTGCCCTTGGTGAACCCGACGCCGGCGGAGGCGACGCACGCGGCACCCATGTTCGCCATAGAGGCGCGGTGCTCGGGTGCTCCCGCCTTGCCGGTGATCATGTCGGTGATGCTCATCGCGACCGCACGCCCCATGAGCCCCGACGGCATCCCGGTTCGCGGCGGGGCGGGGGAGATGACGGTGCCGTTGGGGGCCTTGCGCGGGACGGAGATCGGGTGCGGCGGTGCGAAGGCAATCCCGACGCCGAACACGTTGGGGTACTTCGGGCTGACGTAGGTGCTCGGCCAGTCCGAGGCCTTCCAGTCCTCCATCGGCTTGGCCGTGTAGTCGGCGTCGACCTTGAGGAACCCGTTGGGCGCGAAGACCTCGGCGGTGATCTCGGTTCCCTCGCGGTCGAAGGCCTGGAGGTCTACGCCACGGAACGGGGGGAGGAGCATGGCGAAGTCGAAGTCCAGGCTGTCTTCGGAGCCGTCGAGGGTCTCGTAGAAGAGCTTGCCCTCCTCCACGCGTTGTACGTGGGCGCGCAGGATGGACTTCACGCCGCGCTCCTTGAACAGCGACTCGGTCCACAGCTTGCTGCTGGTCACGAAGCCGTTCTGCTTGAAGGTCAGTCCGCCGACACCGAAGTCGCCGAGCTCGTACTCGTTGGACAGGTAGACGACGTCGGCGAGCTCGCGCAGGCCGCGCGATCGCAGCTCATGCTCGACGTTGAAGGCGTACTCGAACGCCGCGCCCTCGCACGTGCAGGTGCCGTGCCCGACGCCGATCACGAGTCGTTGGGGAGTGCCCGACTTGAGCTTGCGGATGACCTCGGCGAGCGCAGTCGCGGCCTGCTCCGCGTGGCCGGAGGTGCAGACCGACACGGTGTGCCCGTCCGGGCCGAGACCGGGAGTGGCGCCGAAGTTCAGCTTCGGGCCGGTGGCGTTGACGAGGTAGTCGTACTCGATGCACTGGGTCTCGCCCGCGCGCGTCGGGTCGGTAAAGACGACGTCGATGAAGCCCTTGCGCGTGTTGTCGTCGCCCTCGGGGTGCAGCGCGACAGCCTTGGCCTGGCGGAAGTCGATGCCGTGCTTGTCGTAGACCGGCTTGAGCGGGAACGTCACCTGCTTGGCCTTCATCCGCCCGACCCCGACCCAGATGTTCGACGGGATCCAGTTCCACTGCGAGTTCGGCGACACCACGATCACCTCGTGGGTCTTGTCGAGCAGGCGGCGCAAGTGCAGGGCTGCGGTGTGGCCGGAGATGCCGGCTCCCATCACGACGACGCGAGCCATGTGCTCTCCCAGGTGTTCACGAGTCTTAGGCCTTGATCGTCATATTACCCCTGGGGGTATACGGAAGGCAAGGCTAACGTGAGCCGAGCGGATGTCCGAGCCCGCGCATTGAGGTGACGCCGTCCGGCCCGGTTCGCGGGATTCGCGTCCAGAGCGCCCAGAGCGCCCAGAGCGCCCAGAGGGTCCTGAGGATCAGGCCAGCGACAGGAAGAGCTTCTCGAGGCGTGAACGATCCATGGGCGGGGGATCGCCGGCCGACTCGGCCTCGATGCACTGCTGCAGTCCGCAGGCGACGATGGTGAAGGCGGCACGGTCGACGGCCTTCGAGGCGGCCGAGAGCTGGGTGACGATGTCCTCGCAGCTGCGGCCGCTCTCGATCATCGCGAGGACGCCCTCGATCTGGCCACGGGCTCGGCGCAGGCGTGCGGCGACGGACTTGGCGGACTCGGTGTCGAGCTGCATCGGGAACTCCTCGGTGGTCCGGCCCTCCGGAACGGCGACGGAGGTCACGATGCCACGAGCCGGCGCGCTTCGGTGCCAGCGGCGAGCCGAGGGTCGGGTCGGACGGCTCGGAGCGTCCGCGGGCCCCAGCACCTGACGGGTGCGCAAGACGACAGGAGTCAGCCCCGGTGCTCGCCCGCCGGCGAGCCGGTGGCGGTGCCCTTGCCACGGCCGCGCGTGACGACGTGCATCACCGCGACGACGGCCGCTCCGACGACGAGACCGACGGCAGCCGAGACCGCCGTCCCTGCGAGCCAGCCGAGCAGACCACCCACGGCGGGTGCCCCCGACACGGCGTCCTCGAGGTGGTGAACGACGTCGGAGGGCCAGTCCCAGCCCAGCTCGTGCATCCCGTTGAGCAGGATGTGACCACCAACCCAGAGCATCGCGACGACGCCGACAGCCGACAGGGCGGCAAGCAGTCGCGGCATGGCGGCGACCAGCCCTCGGCCGGTCCGTCGCGCTGCGGGCGACGTCCGTCCGGCGAGGTGGAGGCCGACATCGTCCATCTTGACGATCAGCCCGACGACGCCGTAGACGAGCAGGGTGATCGCCAGGGCGACGACGACGAGGATCAGTGCGCGGGAGAGCAGCGCCTCGTCGGCGACCTCGTCGAGCGCGATGACCATGATCTCGGTGGAGAGGATGAAGTCCGTGCGGATCGCACCCGAGACGGTCGACCTCTCGAGGTCCTCAGAACCGGAGCCGTCTGAGTCGCCGGAAGCGGTCGGAGGTGCCGGATGCTCTTCCGCGCCGTGGTGCGCCACCCGTTCCCAGACCTTCTCGGCGCCCTCGTAGCAGAGGTAGGTGCCGCCGAGCATGAGCAACGGTGTGAGGACCCACGGCAGGAGCTCGCTCAGCAGCAGGATCGCCGGCAGGATGATGAGCATCTTGTTGCGCAAGGACCCTAGGGCGATGCGCCTGATGATGGGCAGCTCGCGGGCCGGGCTCAGCCCCTGCACGTAACGCGGGGTGACGGCGGTGTCGTCGATGACTACCCCCGCGGCCTTCGCGCTGGCCCGGCCCGCCGCCGCGGCGACGTCGTCGAGCGAGGCCGCCGACAGCTTCACCAGTGCTGCGACGTCGTCGAGCAGCGCGACCAGGCCGCCGCTCATCGCAGGCCGCTCTCGCCAGAGGTCATGGGGGAACGGTATCGGCGGCAGCGGCGCGCGGCGCGTTGCGGATGCCCGCGCGCGGGCGGTGCCTCGACCGCGCAGGATGGGGCGGTGCCCGGTCCTCTCGCGCTCGTCGGCTCCGGCGAGTACCTGCCCGTGCTGGAGGACGTCGAGCGCGAGCTGCTCGACGCCGCAGCCGCTCGGGGGCGACCCCGGCGGTACGTGCAGCTGGCCACCGCTGCGGCACCGGAGGGTCCGGCGTCCCTTGCCCGGTGGCACGCGCTTGGCCTGGCCGCCGCCCGGCGCCTGGGGGCCGAGCAGATCGTCGTCCCCGTGGTGGACAAGGCGAGCGCCGACGACCCGCGGCTGGCCGACCTCGTGGCGGACGCCGGTCTCGTGTACCTCTCAGGCGGGAGCCCGGTGTTCCTCGCGACGACGCTGGGCGGGACCGCCGTGTGGGCGGCGATCCATCGAGCCTGGCAGGCCGGCGCATCGCTGGCCGGGTGCAGCGCCGGGGCGATGGCGCTCACAGACCACGTCCCGGAGCTGTTCCACCCGCGTCGTCCCGCCCAGACCGGGCTTGGCGCGGTTCCGCACCTTCGGGTGCTGCCGCACTTCGACCGGTTCGCCAGCCGCATCCCCGACCTGCTCCTCACGCGCATCGTCGCCACGCCGCCCGGAGTGACCGTGGTCGGCATCGACGAGGACACCGCGCTGGTCGGCGGGCCCGAGCGGTGGCAGGTGCGAGGCAGGCAGTCGGTGTGGGTGCTCACCCCGGACGGGCGCACCGAGCACCCCGCCGGAAGCGAGCTTGTCACCCTGTCGGCGCCTGATAGCCCCTGACATGCTGGGTCGCGGGCACCGTGACCCCCGAGGAGCAGCCGATGGCGACCATCTCCGTGCGTGGTGCGGGCCGCGTCGAGACCTCCCCTGACGAGGCGCACCTCGTCCTCCACGTCGGCACCCGCGGGGCGAGCACCGCGGAGGTCCTCGCCGCGCTCCGTTCCGACGCCGACCGCTGCGTCAGCCTGCTCGAGGCCGCCGGGGCCGTCCTCGCCGCGCCGGTCCAGCGCCCTCGCCTCGGCTACATGCGTTCCGGCGTGACGGTCGAGGAGCAGACCCGCTGGGACCAGCGCGCAGAGGAGCAGGTTCCGACGGGCTCCTTCGTCGGGACGGCGAGCGTCGAGGTGACGGTGCGCGAGTGGGCGCTGCTGCCGCAGGTGCTCGAGGTCGTCGCCCAGGGCGGCTCGGCCGTGGCGATGCGCGGGGTCGAGTGGACCGTCGACGACGACAACCCGACCTGGGCAGACGTCCGCGCTCTCGCCGTCGAGGACGCCGTGCGACGCGCAGAGCACTACGCGCGGGCTGCGGGCTGGGTCCTCGGGCCACTGGAGCAGCTCGCCGACGACGGCCTGAGCACCGACCTGCCGATGGCCCGTGCATCGATGCTCGGAGCGCCCCCCGGCCTGGTGTCGGGTGGCGGTGTGCCGAACCTCGACCCGCCGACCCAGGTGCTCGGCGCTGCCGTCGAGGCGCGCTTCGGCGCCTCCCCCGCACAGGCGTGACATCTCCGCGGACGTGGCCGACGTACCCCAGTCTCGGCCGGGAGGGAGCGTGAGGAGACGGGTACACGGGCCGGCGCCGGTCTCGTGCCGCCGGGCCCTCGGCGCGGGAGTGTCTGCAGCTCTCCTGGCGATGCTGCTCTCGGCCGTCGGCATCCCTGTTGCGTGGACTGCCACCGTCGCGCCGACGCCGATCGAGGCCACCGCGAGCGCCGGGCCGCTCGACCCGTCGCCCAGCGGCACGCCGCCCGGACCGAGCGGCTCGGCCACCGGCACCCCGACCGGCTCTCCCGAGCCCACCAGCGAACCCTCCGCCAGCCCCACGGGCACCTCCGGCTCGGCGGGCAGGGAGACCCCTCCTGCTCCCAGCCCGTCCGCGTCGATCGGCCCGTCGAGCTCGCCGAGCCGCTCGGCGCTCCCCGCACCGGGGCTCGTGCCGGCCCGTCGCGACTCGGGCATCTCGAGCACGTCCGTCGTCCTGGCGCTGCTCGTCCTCGTCGCCGCGGGGCTCGTGCTCCGGGCGGTCTTCTGGCGGGTCGGTGGCGAGCCGGTGGCGCAGGGGCCGCCCGTCGCAGCCCTTTCGCCGCCACGGGACGGCGTCACCTCGACGACGGATCCGGGGCCTGACGGCGTCTCGGTGACGACGGAGCCGGAGCCCGGTGACTCCACCATCCTCTTCCTCGTCGCCCTCGGCGAGGCGATGATCGACTCGTCGGCACCGGTCACCCAGGTGACCTCGAGCCTGCGGGCCGTCGCCGAGGTCAACGGCAAGGAGTCCGCCGAGCTCATCGTCCTGTCCACAGCGCTCATGGTGTCGGTGCACGACGGCCGGTCCGTCCAGACCGCGGTCGCCGCCGCGGGTCAGTCACGGCTGCGGCTCGAGCAGGTCGACGCGGTCTTCGACGTCGTCTCCGCCGCCGAGCGGGGCGACGTCGGACCTGACGAGGGGCTGCGCCGCCTCGACGCGGCGCGCTCGATGCCAGCGACGTTCGGCACTCGGGCCCGCGTCCTCGGCTACATCGTCATGACGGTAGGCCTGGCCCTCGTCCTCAAGGCCAGCTGGACCGGTCTGCTGCTCGCGGGCGTCCTCGGCGCCGGCGTCGCGTGCCTCCAGCTCGTCTCCGAGCGGGTGAGCTCGACCTTCCAGGCGTTCCTGCCGGTGGCGTCGTCGTTCCTCGTCTCCCTCGTCGTCCTGCTCGTGGCCAGGACGGGGCTCGACGTCGGAGTGTTCGCGCCGTTGGTGGCGCCCCTCGTGACGCTCTTGCCGGGCGCGCTCCTGACGACGTCGGTCATCGAGCTGTCCACCGGGCAGATGATCTCTGGGGCCGGTCGGCTGGCGGCAGGCGCCATGCAGCTCGTCCTGCTCGCTCTGGGCATCGTCGCCGCCGCCCAGCTCGTCGGCGTCCCGGCGACCACGCTCGTCGACGCCGCAGCCCAGCCGCTCGGCCCGGTCGCGCCGTGGCTCGGCGTGGCCGTCTTCGGGGCCGGGGTCGTCGTCAACCAGTGCGCCCGCCCCGCCTCGGCAGGGTGGATCATGCTCGTCCTCTACGTCGCCTACGCTGGGCAGGTCATCGGCGGCCTGCTCTTCGGCGCCCTGCTGTCAGGGTTCGTGGGTGCGGTGCTCATGACGCCGGTGGCCATGCTCGTCGCGACGAGACCGAGCGGTCCCTACCCGTTCGTCAGCTTCCTCCCGTCGTTCTGGCTGCTCGTGCCCGGTGCCCTGGGCCTCGTCGGGGTGACGAAGATCCTGGGGGACGACCGCATCGACGGCACGAGCTCCCTCGTGACGACCGGCGTGACGATGGTCGGGATCGCGCTGGGGGTGCTGCTCGGCCTGGCGACCGGCACCGCCCTGGCGACGGCAGTCACGCGTCGCCGCTCGAGGCGCGCAGCAGCGGCCCCGGGCGGGCACGAGGCCTAGAGTCACGAGTGCCGCGGGGTGGCCCGGCCGCGAGGAGGAGCCATGAAGATCGCAGTACTCGGGACCGGCACGGTGGGTCGCGTCCTCGCCGGGGCCTTCGCCTCGCTGGGTCACCAGGTCACCGTCGGCACTCGCGACGTCGAGGCCACGATGAGCGGCGCCGATCCCGGAGCCGCGCGCGAGGACTCCTTCGCCGCCTGGGCGGCCACGGCGCCGGCGGTACGGCTCGCGACCTTCGCGCAGGCGACGGCCGACGCCGACGTCGTCGTCAACGCCACCAACGGTGCCGCGTCGCTCGACGCGCTGCGCTCGGCGGGCGAGGAGCACCTGGCTGGCCGGGTGCTCCTCGACGTCGCCAACCCGCTGGACTTCTCGGCGGGCTTCCCGCCCAGCCTGTTCATCAGCAGCGCCGACTCGCTGGCCGAGCAGATCCAGCGGGCGTTCCCGTCGGCCCGGGTCGTCAAGTCCCTCAACACCGTCACCGCGTCCCTCATGGTGCGGCCCCATCAGCTCGCAGACGGCCAGCACACCGTGTTCGTCTCCGGGGACGACGCCGACGCGAAGGCCCTTGTCAACGCTCTGCTCACCGACCTCGGGCACACCGACGTCATCGACCTCGGCGACATCACCACCGCTCGCGGTCCCGAGCACCTGCTCCCGCTGTGGCTGCGCCTCATGGGCGCGCTCGGCACCCCGCTCGTCACCGTCAAGGTGGTCCGCTGACGGTGACGAACGAGGGCCGGTCTCACCGCCGGTCGACCGGGGACTTTCGGCTCTGAACAGCCGCCCGTGGGGCGACTACCGTGCTGGGCCGTCAGTGCACATACGGCCGCCTCTGGCCAGTTCCTCAGGAGCACATCATTGCGCGCACGGGTACCTCCGAGATGCTCACCCTCTCGACCCGGCGCGGCTGGAAGTGGGTCGTCGTCGCGCTGTGGGTCGTCCTCATGGCCGTGCTCGGCATCGGCCTGGGGTCACGGCTCACCGACGTCGAGAAGAACGACACGAAGTCATGGCTGCCGGCCTCGGCCGAGTCGACCCGGGCGCTCGACGTCGCCGAGAGCGTGTTCCAGCCCGGCGACGACGTTGGTCTCGTCATCGCCTACGCCCGGGCGTCGGGCCCTCTGACAGAGGCCGACCAGTCGAAGATCCAGCTCGACCAGCAGTCGATCCGGCCGATCCTCGCCGGCGGGATCTCGCAGGTCCTCTTCTCCCCGGACGGCAGAGCCGCGATGATGACGGCCCGGCTGTTCTCGCAGGAGAGCGAGCTCAGCGCGTTCAACCGCACGGTGACGAAGATCAAGGATGTCGCGCACCACGGCACGCCTGCGGGGCTGACCGTCAAGGTCACTGGTGACGCGGGAGCCACCGGCGACTTCGCTGAAGCCTTCGGCGGCTTCGACTCCACGCTTCTGCTGGCGGCGCTCGGCATCGTCGCGTTCCTGCTCATCCTCACCTACCGAAGCCCCGTCATCTGGGTCGTCCCGCTGCTGTGCGCGTTCGTCGCGTCGCAGATCGCTGCCGGCGTCGTCTACCTGCTCGCCAAGGGCGACGTCATCACGGTCAACGGGCAGTCCGCGGCGATCCTGCCGATCCTGACGATAGGCGTCGGCACGGACTACGCCCTGCTGCTCATCGCCCGTTACCGGGAGGAGCTCCACCAAGTCGAGGACCGCCACGCCGCCATGGCCGTGGCCGTCCGGCGCACGGCGCCCGCGGTCGTGGCATCCGCCTTGACGGTCGCCCTCGCCATGCTGGCGCTGCTCGTCAGCGAGCTCAACAGCAACAAGGGGCTCGGCCCAGTGCTGGCCATCGGGGTCGTCGTCGTCTTCCTCGCCATGATGACTTTCCTGCCGGCGATGCTCGTGTGCCTCGGCAGGTGGGTGTTCTGGCCGAACGTGCCGCGCCACGACGAGCAGATCGACACCGAGTCGC
Organism: Actinomycetes bacterium; assembly: GCA_038322045.1. Classification (GTDB taxonomy): domain Bacteria; phylum Actinomycetota; class Actinomycetes; order JBBQFP01; family JBBQFP01; genus JBBQFP01. The sequence goes on from JBBQFP010000008.1 coordinate 46,191, forward strand.
GCCATGCCCTGTGGTCGAGGATCGCCGGCTTCGTCGTCCGCAGGCACCGGCCGATCTGGGTCGTGACAGTCGTCGTCCTCGCGGCCTTCGCCGCCGGGACGACGGCGTTCGACCACGGCCGCCTGCCCAACGGTGGCTTCACCAAGCACGTCGAGTCGGTCGACGGCCTGACGTTGCTGGCGAAGCACTTCCCGGCCGGTGCCAGCCAGCCGGTGGACGTCTACGCCAGCAGAGCCTCTGCGGACCGAGTGCAGGCCGCGGTCGACGCGGTGCCTGACGTCGCGCAGCTCCTGCCACCTGTCGTCACGGGCGACTGGGTCAAGGTCTCCGCAGTGCTCTCCGTACCTTCTGACAGCCCTGCGGCGTACGCGACCGTCGACAGGATCCGTGAGGCTGTCCGCGCGGTCCCCGGGGCGAACCCGCTCGTGGGCGGGCTCAGTGCCGTCAACCGTGACGTCAACCAGGCGGCGACGCGTGACCAGAACCTCGTCATCCCGTTGGCGCTTCTGCTCGTCCTGCTCGTCCTCTTCGTGCTGCTGCGCTCGGTCGCCGGACCGGTGCTGCTGTTGGCCACCGTCGCCCTGTCCTTCTACGCCTCGATGGGCGCTGCCGGGCTGATCCTGCGCGCCATGGGGTACGCCAACATCTCCAGCGGGTTCTTCCTAGGCTGCTTCATCTTCCTCGTCGCCCTCGGGGTCGACTACACCATCTTCCTCATGACGAGGGCGCGGGAGGAGGTCCTCGCGCTCGGCGACCATGTCGAGGGCGTGCGCAAGGCGGTCGCCGTCACCGGTGGCGTCATCACGAGCGCAGGCCTGGTGCTGGCAGGGACCTTCGCCGTGCTCGGCGTCATGCCGATCATCTTCCTGCTGCAGGTGGGCATCATCGTCGCCCTGGGCGTCCTGCTCGACACGTTCGTCGTCCGCACGCTGCTCGTCCCCGCCGTGGCGATCGAGGTCGGACGTCGGTTCTGGTGGCCGAGCGCGCTCGCGCGAGGCGGTGGCGGCGTCGCGCGGGAGGGTGCCGGGGTCAGCGTCGTCGTCGGCATCCCGTCCCAACCCGACCGGGGTGCGGACGACGTCGACCCGGCGGAGGGACCGCCTAGGTCAGGCGCAGCTCGATCCGACCGTTGACCTCGACGACGCGAACCTGTGTCAGGTCGCCGACGACAGCGACGGCGCCGGCGGCCGTGAGCTCGTCCGGGCTCTGCGCCGTGGCGACGCCGAGCACCGTCGCCCCCGCAGCGACCCCGGCGATCACGCCAGAGGCGGCGTCCTCGACGACGACGCACTCAGCCGGGTCGATGCCGAGAAGCCCTGCGGCGTGCAGGTAGCAGGTCGGGTCCGGCTTGCCGGTCGAGACGTCGTCAGCCGTGACGACGACAGCGGGCAGCGTGAGACCTGCTGCCCCGCTCCGCGCGGTCACGAGCGCGAGCGACCCTGACGTGACGACAGCGTGCGGGACGCCAAGCCGTGACAGGGTCTCGAGCAAGGCGAGGGCCCCCGGCACCGGCACGATGCCTGAGAGCTCCACGAGCTCGATCTCGTCGAGCCGCTCGGTCGCCCGGGGGGCGCGGTCCGCGGCGACAAGCTCGGCTATCGAGTCGGCGCTGCGGCGGCCATGGCTCAGGCTGATCGCGTGGTCGGCGTCGACCCCGTGCTCGGCCGACCAGATGACGTAGGACCTGTGGACGGCGTCCCAGGAGTCCACGAGCGTCCCGTCGGCGTCGAGCAGCACTGCCCGCGCGAGGAGCACGTGCCTTGTCGAGCCGTGCACGCCTCACACCTCACGTCAGTCCTGCGGCCACCCGCGGTCGGCCGATGAGCATGGGTGGTACCGCGTCCATGATCGCCGAGCATCCGGCCGACCAGCGTCGCAACAGTACCGAGCACGTCATGGCATCGGTCACCGGGAGACCGCCGTGGTGCCCCCACCGGCGGGAGCGACCTGGTACTAGTTCCATGGTCCGATGGCGGACAAGACCCGCCGTGCTCGCCAATGAGGAGCAGCCCGATCCACCGAACCCCTGGGAGCCCCGTCATGAACCGAGCCATCGCCCTCGCCGCCCTCGGCGCCATCGCCACCGTCCCGGCCGTCCTCGGGCTGGCTGGCAACGCGTCCTTCGCCCAGAGCGTCCCCGTGCGGGTCCCCGCTCACGCGCAGCTCGTCGCCGACGACCACGGCCGCGGATCCCACGTCGAGCCAGGTGACGACAAGGGCGGTCTGCGGACGACCGGCGTCAGCCCGACCGTGACCCCGCGTCCGCGCTCGACCGTCGAGCCAGGTGACGACAAGGGCGGCCAGCGCGCGGCTGAGGCGACACCTCGCCCCTCCGGCACCGTCCGGCCGACCGCCAGCGCGTCGAGGTCCGCCAGCGCGTCGGCGTCCGCCAGCGCGTCGGCGTCCGCCAGCGCGTCGCCGTCCGCCAGCGCGTCGCCGTCCGCCAGCGACGACAAGGGCGGCCGCCGCGGCGTCGACGGTGCAACCAGCGGCGGCGGGCACGGCGCTGACGACGACGCCGGGCACCGGTGACGCAGCCCTCCGAACGCAGCGGCGCCGTCGTGGCCCCGGAGGCCGCGGCGGCGTCGCCGCGCGGAGCCGACCGGTCCGGCGGTTGGGTCGTCGTCGCGGACGGCCGCGGCTCCGCACAGCGGGGGGACCGGCCGCTTCACCTGCGTCGGGTGCTCGCCCAGGTCCTCGCCGCCGCGCTCGCCGTCCTCGTCGCCGTCGCCGTCGTCGGTGCGGTGGCGAGCCGGCGGGTCGCCGAACGGCAGTCGGTCAACGACGCGGCCCAGATGACCGACCTGCTCGCCGACTCCGTCGTCCAACCAGCGCTCGAGGATGGCGTGCTCACCGGCTCGGCGGCCTCCCTCGCCCGGCTCGACGCGGTCGTGCGCAGCGCGGTCCTCGGGCCGCGGGTCGTCCGGGTCAAGGTGTGGACCCCGACCGGGCGGATCGTCTACTCCGACGAGCCACGGGTCGTGGGCCAGACGTTCGCCCTCGGTGAGGAGGAGCGCTCCGTCCTCTCTCGCCCGACGACCCACGCCGAGGTCAGTGACCTCTCCCGGCCGGAGAACCGCTACGAGCAGGGCAACCGCACGCTGCTCGAGGTCTACCGCCCGGTGTGGACGCCGTCCGGGCAGCCGCTGCTGTTTGAGACGTACCTGCCCTACACCGAGGTGACGAGGCGGACGGCGGAGCTGTGGCGGGGCTTTGCCGGCATCACTGTGAGCAGCCTCCTCCTGCTCATCACCCTCATGCTGCCGATCCTCTGGCGGCTGCTCGACCGGGTGCGGGCTGCCCAGGAGCACCGGCTCGGCCTTCTTCAGCACGCCGTGGACGCCTCGGCCGACGAGCGACGGCGAATCGCGTCGAGCCTGCACGACGGCGTCGTCCAGGAGCTCGCCGCCGCCTCGTACGTCGTCGCGGGGGCAGCCGAGCGGGCCCGCGCCGAGGGCTGCCCTGGTCTGGGAGCGGACCTCGACGGGGCTGCCGGGACCGTGCGCGGCTCGATCGGGGGCCTGCGCTCGCTGCTCGTGGACATCTACCCGCCCAGTCTGAGCAGGGCCGGGCTCGCGGCCGCGCTCGAAGACCTCGTCGGCTCGGTGCGCACCCGGGATATCGACGTCCGGCTCGTCCTGCCGCCGGAGGGGAGGACCGGCCTCGACGAGGAGCAGGAAAGACTGGTCTATCGGGTGGCGCAGGAGTCTCTGCGCAACGCGGCCCGGCACGCCGCCTCCCGCCGGGTCGACGTGGCTCTGGCCGGCGAGGGGGATCGCGTGACGCTGACGGTGAGCGACGACGGCGTGGGGTTCGACGTCGCGGCGACGCTGGCCAGCCCGCCGGAGGGGCACCTCGGCCTCCGGGTCATGACTGACCTCGCCGCGGCCTCCGAGGCCTGTCTCGAGGTGTCCTCGGCGCCGGGCGCGGGCACCGCCTGGCGGCTGACCCTGCCGGTCCTGCGTCGGGGCCGGTGACCGTGTCCGGGACACCCACCGCAGGCCCCGGCGACATGCCGACCGCGACGACGACGGTGCTGCTCGCCGACGACCACAGCCTCGTCCGGGCCGGTCTAGCCGCGCTGCTCGCCAGCGCACCGGGGCTTCACGTCGTGGGCGAGGCGGCCGACGGTGCCCAGGCCGTCGAGCTCACCGACGCGCTCCAGCCCGAGGTCGTCCTCATGGACCTCTCGATGCCGGTCATGGACGGCGTCGCCGCGACCCGCGAGGTCATGCGTCGCCGGCCGGGCACCGCCGTCGTCGTCCTCACGTCGTTCTCTGACCAGGAGCGGGTGACCGAGGCCCTGCAGGCCGGTGCCGTCGGCTACCTGCTCAAGGACTGCGACCCACGGGACCTCGTCGCGGCGGTGCGCTCTGCGGCGCGGGGCGAGTCCCCGTTGGACCCGCGGGTGGCTCGCGCGCTGCTGCCGCAGGGGAGGCCCACATCGCCGGCTGACGGGCTCAGCGGCCGCGAGCTCGAGGTCCTCCTCCTCGTGGCCAAGGGCCTGGCCAACAAGCAGGTGGCGCGCTCGCTCGGCATCAGCGAGCGCACGGTCAAGGCGCACCTGGGGCGGGTGTTCCGCCAGATCGGCGTGGCCGACCGCACGAGCGCGGCCCTGTGGGCGCGGGCGCACCTGCCCGCCGAGCTCGACGGGCGTTCCTGAGGGAGGACACCTCGGCGCAGCACGAGGGCGCCGGAGCCGTCCGGAGATGCGGCCGGAAAAACTTGTTCGTAGGTTGTGCATCCAGAGAGCCCTTCGGGATGGAAGTAGCAGTGACAGCACATCCGCACCACCGATGGAGGACACGATGCGCCGCACCCTCGCCCTCACGACCGCCCTGCTCGCCCCGGCAGCCCTGCTGCTCGCGAGCTCTCCGGCCCAGGCGGCCGGCAACGACGCCATGGTCTCGGTGCTCCACGGCGTCCCCGGCGCCACGGTCGACGTCTACGTCAACGACAAGCTGACGCTGGACAACTTCACGCCCGGCACCCTCGCCGGACCGCTCGCGCTCCCGGCCGGCACGTACAGCGTAAAGATCACCGACCCGGCCGACGAGGCCAAGGTCATCATCGGCCCGGCGAGCATCCCGGTCGCGGCGGGCAAGAACTACACGATCGCGGCCTTCCTCGGCACCGACGGCAAGCCGACGGCCAAGGCGTTCATGAACGACACCGCCGCCCTCAAGGCTGGGGAGGGACGGGTCACCGTCCGACACCTCGCCAACGCCCCCGCGGTGAAGGTGACGGCTGATAGCGCGACCCTCGTGCCCAGCCTGACCAACGGCTCCGAGGCCACCGCCGTGGTGCCCGCGAAGAGCTACAAGGTCGGCGTGGCACCCGCTGCCGGCGGCGCAGCGGTCTTCTCCACCGACCTCCCGGTCAAGGAGGGCGCGCTGACCGTCGTCTACGCCTACGGCGACCTCGCCGGCGGCAGCTTCGCGGCCAAGGTGCAGACGGTGACCGCGGCCGGGATGCACTCCGCGCCGAGCGGCGTCCCCGCGGGCGAGGCCGGTCTGGCTCGCGACGGCGGTACCGGGATGCCGGGCTGGGCGCTCGCGCTCATGCTGGCCGCAGGCATCACCGTGGCTGGCTCCGCCGGCCGGCTCGTGCGTCACCGCAACCAGGGCTGAGCACCCGGTAGCCCGGCCGAACGACTACCCGAGGACCACCCCACGATGAGAGGACGACGATGAGGACGCCGAGCACCCACCCCGCGATCCTCGGGCTGGTGCTCGGCGTCGCCGTCCTCATCGGGGTGCCGGTCGTGTGGTTCGTCACCGGCGCCGGGGGGCGGTCGGGCTCGGTGGGAACCCTGCCGGCACCCTCGGCGCCTGCTGCGTCGTCGGCCGGGTCGCCCGCCGCCTCGGGGCAGCCTGCGAGCCCACCCGTACCGTCCCCGGTTCCGTCTGCCTCGGCGGCCCGTCCGACGCCGGCCTCGACGCCGACGCCGACGCCGGCCGCACCGCCCGCGGCCGCGGACCCGGTGGCGGTCACCGGGCTCCGTGTCCCCGCAGCCAGGGTCGACGCCGCGGTCGTGTCGGTCGGGGTCGCGGCGGACGGGCAGGCCGAGGTTCCCGCGGATGCGAGGCGGGTCGGCTGGTACCGCTTCGGACCGGCGCCGGGCGAGCCCGCAGGCAACGCCGTCCTCATCGGGCACCGGGACTCCCAGGCGCTAGGGGCCGGGGCGCTGTTCCGGATGTCCGCGGTCCGTCCCGGTGACCGGCTCTCGGTGGTGCGTGCTGACGGCCGCGTGCTCGAATACCGCACGGTGGCTGTGCGCTTCTACCCGAAGGCGACAGCCCCCTGGGCCGACGTCTTCTCGCGCACCGGGCCCCCGGCGCTCGTCGTCGTCACGTGCGGCGGGCCCTACGACCGGGCACGCGGCGGCTACCAGGACAACCTCGTCGTCACGGCCCTCCCGGTCTCGGCCCCCGGCGCCGCCACGTGACCCGGGTGGCGTCGGCCGAGGCGCTCACCGACCCCGAGGTGGCCCATGGCTTCGCGCGAGGCGACGAGGCGTGCCTCGAGCAGGCCTACCGGCGGTGGTCGGCGCTCGTCCACACCGTCGCGCTACGGTCGCTGGGCTCGCGGCCGGACGCCGAGGACGTCACCCAGCTCGTCTTCGTCAGCGCCTGGTCGAGCCGCGAGCGCTACGACCCCCGCGCCGGCACCCTCGCCGGGTGGCTGCTCGGGATCACCCGCAACAAGGTCGCTGACCGGTGGCAGTCGACCCAGCGCGACCGCCGCCTCGACGTCGTCCTCGCCGCCGACGCCGACGTCGCTGTGCTAGGCTCCGGCGTCGGGGCTGCTGCCTCGCCGGCGGAGTCGGTGACCGACCGGGTGCTGCTCGCGGACGAGCTGGCTCGCCTCGACGACACGCCACGGCGGATCATGGAGCTGGCGTTCTACAACGACCTCACCCATGCACAGATAGCAAGCGTGCTCAGCCTCCCGCTGGGCACGGTCAAAAGCCACATCCGCCGCTCGCTCGAGCGGCTGAGGACCCGGTTGGAGGTGGACGGTGCGGCACTGTGATGACGAGACGCTCGCCGTCCGCGCCCTGGGCGAGACGGTCGGCGACGCCTGGGACGACGGTCACCTCAGCGGCTGCGCCCGGTGCCAGAGCGAGCTCGACGAGCTGCGCGCGGTCGTCGCGACCTGCCGCGCGATCGCGCCGGACGACGGCCTCGTCCCAGCGCCCCCGGCCGTGTGGGACCGGGTCCGCGCGGAGGTGACCGCGCAGCCGACGTCGGCCCGGGTCATCGCGCTCGCGCCTCGCCGGTGGGGCGGCAGGGCGCAGGTCCTCCTCGCTGCGGCTGCGTGCCTCGTTCTGCTGACTGTCGGCGTCCTCGCCGGTGCGCTCGCCGCTCATCGCATCGACAGCCGGCCGGACCCGGTCCTCGCCCGTGCGCCGTTGACCGCAGTCGCGCCCTTGACGGCGCAGACCGTCTCGGGCAGCGCCGTCGTCTCACGCCACGACGGCCGGCTCGTCCTCACCGTGGCGGTCCGCGGACTGACGGCGACCCAGGGCAGCTACTACGAGGTGTGGATCATGGATCGCGGCCTCACGGTGCCCGTCGCGGTCGGCGTGCTCGGCGGTTCGCAAGGCAGCTTCGACCTGCCTCCCTCGGCCGCTCTGGACCGTTTCCCCGTCGTCGACGTCAGCCTCGAGCCGCTCGACAGCGACCCTGGCCACTCCTCGAAGAGCCTCGTCCGGGGAACGCTGCCCGTCTGACCGTCGAGGGCATGCTGTGGCGCGGGCGTCCGTCGTCGCCGGCTTCGTCCTCCTGCCGTTCTCGGTCGCCAGCGTGACGGCCAGCCGGCTTGCCGCATGGCTCGCGCGTCGGCTCTCGCCCGACCACGTGCTGCCGGTCGGCTCGGTGGTCTTCCTCCTCGCCATGCTCGGCTTCGTCGGCTGGCGGCACAGCCTGTGGCAGGTCGTGCTCGCCTTGACGGTCGCCGGGCTCGGGGTCGGCTGCACCTTTGCCGCGATGCCGAGCCTCATCGTGCGGGCCGTCCCGCCCGAGGAGACCAGCAGCGCCATGAGCTTCAACCAGGTGCTTCGCTACGTCGGCTACTCCACGGGCAGTGCCCTGTGCGCGGCGGTGCTCCTCGCGCACACGGCTCCTGGCGCGGCCCTGCCCAGCAACGAGGGCTACCACGTCGCGGGCCTCATCGGCGCGGGGGTGTGGCTGCTCACCGCCGTCGTCAGCGTGGTGCTGCCGCTGCACGGCCGCCGCCGGCGCGCCGCCGCCACCGCCCTGGGCCGCCCGGACGCGGTCGAGGAGGAGATGCTCGTCGAGGAGAGCGTCGCCGACGCGCTGCCGTACCCGCACCCCTCGGTCCGGTGACCGGCGTCGCGCCGCAACGGCGCTCCCGCAGCGCGTCCCGCACCCGGGAGCGGCTGCTCGAGGCCGCCCAGGAGCTCTTCGGCAAGCAGGGCTTCGAGCGCACGACGCTGCGCGAGGTCGCCGGGCGGGCCGGTGTCGACGCCGCGCTCGTGGCCCGCTACTTCGGCGGTAAGGAGCAGCTCTACCTCGCTGCGCTACGGGCCGAGGTCGGTCACGACCGGCCCGCCGACCTCACCGAGCCCGAACGCGTCGCCGAGCTCGTCGAGCGGGTGGCACGACGGGGGAGCGGACCGGTCCTCGGCTCGGTCCTGCGCCGGCCGGACGACGACGCCGTCGCCGCCGAGGTCGCAGCGCACCTCGACGCGCGCCTCGTGGCCCCGCTGCGCGACCGGCTGGCCGACGCGGGGCGTGCCGACGCGGACCTGCGCGCTGAGGTCATGGTCGCCGCTCTCCTCGGTGTCCTCGCTGCCCGGGAGGCGGGCACGTTGCCGCGGCTGGCCGAGCTGGACGACGCCACCGCGGCGGCGCTCGTCAGCGACCTGTTCGCCATGGCACGGGGCACCGCCGAGGGCAGCGGCGGCGGCACGGCGGGTCGTCGGGTTCCTCGACGCAGCCCTGCGACGCTGAGCCGTCCCGTCCCCGAGCCCTCCACGTACGGTGGCGGGATGGCGCGACCGACGAGATGGGCCACCGAGACCGGGGCCGAACACTCCCAGTGGTACATCGAGAGGTTCCGCACGATGGCCGCCGAGGGGGCCGACCTCGCCGGCGAGGCCCGACTCGTCGACGCCATGCTGCCGCGCGGCTCGCGCGTTCTCGACGCCGGCTGCGGGACGGGCCGGGTCGGCGCCGAGCTGCACGCTCGGGGCCACGTCGTCGTCGGCGTGGACGCCGACCCCGAGCTCGTCGCGGCCGCGGCGCACGACCACCCAGGGCCGACGTGGCTCGTCTGCGACCTCGCCGAGCTCGACCTGCCGGCGCTGGGCCACGAGGAGCCCTTCGACGCCGCCGTCGTCGCGGGGAACGTCCTCGCGTTCGTCGCGCCCGACACCGAGCGCGCGGTGCTGCGCAGCATCGTCGACCACCTGCGACCCGACGGCTTCTGCGCCGTCGGCTTCGGCACCGGCCGCGGCTACGACCTCGCGCGCTTCGACGAGGACCTCGAGGCGGCAGGGTTCACCCTTGAGCACCGCTTCGCGACGTGGGACCTGCGCCCGTGGCACGACGGCGCAGAGTTCGCCGTCAGCCTCCTGCGCCGTCCGGCGGGTGCAGGCGCGCCGCGAGCAGCTGCGCAAGGTGAGTCCCGCGACGCTCGGTGAGGTCGGCGAGCTGGGTGCGGCACGAGAACCCGTCGGCCAGGACGACGGCGTCCGGCCCCGCGGCCCGAACCGCCGGCAGCAGCTGCTGGCCGGCGACGGCCAGGGAGACGTCGCGGTGCCCGCGCTCCATCCCCCAGCTGCCCGCGAGCCCGCAGCAGCCCCCGAGCCGGGTGACCTGCGCGCCCGCCGAGGCGAGCAGAGCGGCGTCGACGTCCCAGCCCAGGACGGCGTGGTGGTGGCAGTGCGGCTGCGCCACGACCTCGGTGCCTCGCAGCGACGGCGGCTGCCAGCCAGGGGTCTCGGTGAGCAGCTCGGCCAGCGTGCGCGTGGCCGCGACGAGCCCGGCGGCTGGCCCGTCGGACGGCAGCAGCTCGAGGGCCTCCGAGCGCAGGACGGCGAGGCAGGACGGCTCGAGCCCGACGACCGGCGCCCCCCCGGCGGCCGCTGCTGCCAGACCGGCGATGGTGCTCCCAAGGATCCGACGGGCGGCGCCGAGCTGGCCCGTCGTGATCCACGTGAGCCCGCAGCACAGCGACCCCGGCGGCACGACGACGTCGTAGCCGGCGGCCTCCAGGACGGCCACGGCGGCGACGCCCACGCCGGGGGAGAAGTGGTCGGTGAAGGTGTCGACCCAGAGCACCACCGGGGGTCGGGGCGCGGCGCGGGCACGCGGGCGCTGCTGCCACCACCGGGTGAAGGTCCGCGGCGCGAAGGCCGGCAGGCTGCGCCGCGGGTCGACGCCGGCGGCGGCCAGCAGCACCGGCCCGAGCCTCGGTGCGGCGAGGGCGCGGTTGACCAGTCCAGGGGCGCGGGCGGCGACGTCGGCCCAGCGCGGCAGCCAGCCGAGGCTGTAGTGCGTCCGCGGCCGTAGCCTGCGCAGGTAGGCCTGGTGCAGCACCTCGGTCTTGTACGCCGCCATGTCGACGCCCGTCGGGCAGTCCCTCGAGCAGCCCTTGCACGCCAGGCAGAGGTCGAGGGCCTCGTGGACCTCAGGCGCGCGCCACCCCTCGACGACGCCGTCGCTGCTGAGGAGCTCCTGGAGCACGCGTGCCCGTCCGCGGGTGCTGTCCTTCTCCTCCCGGGTGGCGACGAAGGACGGGCACATGACGTCGTGCCCGCGGGGGAGGTCCGCCCGGCACCGGCCGACCCCGGTGCACCGGTGCACCGCCTCGGTGAGGCCGCCGTCGTCGTGCCGGTAGGCCAGCGCCAGGCGTCCGGGGGCCGGTCGGGCCGCCTGCAGCCGAAGGGCGGCCACCGGGTCGTCAGCTGCGACGAGGACCCCGGGGTTGAGCGCCCCGTCGGGGTCGAAGAGCGCCTTGACGCGGGCGAACAGGTCGAGGGCGGCGGGAGAGTACATCGCCCCGAGCAGCGCGCTACGGGCGCGGCCGTCGCCGTGCTCGCCCGAGAGCGACCCGCCGTGGGCGGTGACGAGGGCGGCGGCGTCGGCGAGGAACCGGGCGAACCGCTCCGGCCCGTCGTCGGCGGTCAGGGGGAGGTCGAGCCGGACGTGGAGGCACCCGTCGCCGAAGTGGCCGTAGGGCAGCCCGGTGAGCCCGTGCTCGTCGAGGAGGGCGTCGAACTCACGGAGGTAGGCGCCGAGACGCTCGGGCGGGACGGCGGCGTCCTCCCAGCCGGAGTGCGCGGGCCGACCGTCCGGGGTGCGGGCCGCGAGTCCGGCGCCGTCCTGGCGGATGCGCCACACGGCCGCGACCTCGCGCGGGTCGGTGAGGACAGCGCTGTCGAGGGCTCCGGCGTCGGCCACCAGCGCCGGTACCCGGGAGAGCGCCTCGCCCGCAGTGTCTGCCGACAGCTCGACGAGCAGCCACCCGGCGCCGCGGGGCAGCAGCGGCACCGAGCGGCCCGGGCGAGCGCGCAGCGGGTCGACGATCCTCGAGTCGAGGCCCTCGCACGCGGTCGGCCGGTGGACGAGCACGGCCGGGACGGCGTCAGCGGCGGTGGCCATCCCCGGGTAGCCGAGGACGACGAGCACCCGGTGCGGCGGCTCCCTGACGAGGCGCACCGTCGCTGCGAGGACGAGCGCGAGGGTTCCCTCGCTGCCGGCGAGGAAGCGCTCGGTGCGGGCGCCCTTCTCGGGCAGCAGGTGCTCGAGGGCGTAGCCGGAGCCCTGACGCCCGAAGCGCCCGAGCTCGGTCCGGATCACCCCGAGGCCGCCCGTGACGAGCTCCTCGAGGCCCCGGACGGTGTCGGTGGAGCCCTCGCCGAGCCGGAGCCGCCGTCCGCTTCCCGTGACGACGTCGAGGCCGACGACGTTGTCGCTCGTCCGCCCGTAGGCGAGCGCCCGGGAGCCGCAGGCGTTGTTGCCGATCATCCCGCCGATCGTCGCGCGGTCGGCCGTGCTCGGGTCCGGCCCGAAGCGCAGGCCGTGCGCGGCGACCGCCCGCTGCAGCCGTGCCTGGACGACCCCTGGCTGCACGGTCGCCGTCCGGGCCTCGGCGTCGACGTGGAGCACCCGGTCGAGGTGGCGGCTCGTGTCGAGGACGACGCCCGGGCCGATGGCGTTGCCTGCGATCGAGGTGCCAGCACCGCGGGCAGTGAGGGGCACGCCCATCGCGCGGCAGGCGTCGAGGGTGCCGAGGACGTCGTCGGCCGACCGCGGCCGGACGACGGCGCGGGGCGGGATCCGGTAGAGCGAGGCGTCGGTCGAGTACATCGCCCGGTCGATGGCCGCGGTCGAGACATCGGTGACGCCGTTGCGGCGCAGGGCGTCGAGCAAGGGAGCAAGGTCACCTGCGGCGCCGTCCACGACGGCACTCTCGCACGGCGCGACGACGTCGTCGCGCATGATGCCCGAGGTCGCGGACTCTCACGCTGCGTAGTCATTCGTTGACCATATGTGTTCGGCTTTGCACCAATATTGCGTCGATCGGGGTTCCTTGACTCGAAACCCTTGCCTGAGAGGGCCTGCGACGGATAGACCTCCCCCTTGCGTCGGCCAGGGCCCCACGGGGCGGCCCGTCCACCACCGGCTGGCGCCATAGGGAGGTTGTCCATGCACCGACGTCATGTCCGGTGTGCCACGGTCGGCGTCACAGCCGCCGTCGTGGCTGCGCTCGTCGCCGTGCCTACCGGCGCGCAGGCGAGCACACCGAAGGTCGCCGCGCCGCAGGCGCTGGCTCAGGCCACCGCACCGGCCCCCCCCGCGGGGGACGTGCGCGAGATCCCATCCAGCAAGAAGTACCAGGTCAAGGACTTCACGACCCGGGGTACCGCCCTTCGGGCAGCGCCGCGGGCCCTCGCCGCCCCGACGACCCCGTCGGTCGGCACGAAGCGCCAGTGGATCGCCCTCGATGACCTTGAAGGCTCGCTCTACCGCAAGAACTACACGCTGCGCGGCGTCGGCAACAAGATCGAGGTCTGGGTCGCCGACGACATCGCGTTCCCGGCCGGGGACTGCCGGATGAGCACCCCCGGGTCGACGGAGGTCACCGACGCCCAGGTCCAGGGCCTCATCACCGAGTTCGACACCAACATGTTCCCCAAGGAGTCCGCGGCCTTCAGCGTGGCGCCGGACCGTGACGGGACGAACGCCCTCCTGGGCCCGGACAAGACCGGCAACGGTGGCAACTACACCGGCTCCGGTGACAAGATCGTCACGCTCGTCGACAACGTCCGCGACGACAACTACTACACGTTCCCGGCCGCGCCGACGTACATCGCCGGGTTCTTCTCCTCGCAGTTCAACGACCTGCTCGACCGCAACGTCATGACGATCGACGCGTTCGACTGGCTGCACCGCACCGGGGCCAACCCCGTGGACGCACCGACCGACGACCTCTGCACGAGCCGTCCGGCCCGCGAGCGCCTCTACGAGGGCGTCTTCGCCCACGAGTACCAGCACCTGCTGCAGTCCTACCAGGACCCGGCCGAGGTCAACTGGGTCAACGAGGGCCTCTCCGACTACGCCGAGACGCTCACCGGGTACGCCAACAGCAACGCGACGGTGTTCCAGAAGGGTGCCCAGAGCCACCTCTTCTGCTTCCAGGGCTTCGGCACGATCAAGACGCCGTACAACACCAACCCGCGCGCCTGCGGTGGTCCGGCGAACTCCCTGACCCTCTGGGGCGACCAGGGCGACGGCAACGAGATCCTCGCCGACTACGGCAACGCCTGGTCGATGATGCTCTTCCTCAGCGACCGTTACGGGCTGCCGTTCATGAGCGCCCTGCACCGTGACGGCGAGCACCAGGGGATCGCCAGCCTGCAGCACGAGCTCGACAACTTCGCACCGGGTACGAAGGCGTACTCGGTGATCCACGACTTCCAGACGATGGTCCTGCTCGACCAGACCCTCGGCGGCCGCTTCGGCCTGCTCCTGGGCAAGGACCGTCGCAAGGTCACGACGCCGAGCCTCACCTCGTCGGTGAACCTCGACAACCCGGCGTCCTACGCCGCCCCCGGTGCCGCTCCCAACGGTGCCGACTACGTGGCGCTGCGCAACGGCTCCGGTCGGGTCCTGCGAGGCAGCGAGCTGCGCTCGCTCTCGTTCTCGGGTGCCACCGAGCTGCCGACGCAGCCGCTCGTGTGGTCCGTCGTCAGCAACGACCCCGACCGTGCCGGCAACCCGGTCCTGTTCTCCGGCAACACCAACAACACCGACGCCTCGGCCGTTCTCGAGGCGACCGTCCCGACGAGCGACCCCACGCTGAGCTTCCTCGCCAAGTACGGCGCGGAGGAGGGCTACGACTACGGCTACGTCCTCGTCTCCACCGACGGCGGCGCGACCTACACGCCGATCGCTGGTTCGGACACCGTCGCGGGCCCGCTCGGCCCGGCGCTCAACGGCACCACCGTGGGCTTCGAGAAGCGCACCTACAACCTGTCGGCGTACGCCGGCCAGAAGGTGCTCATCGGGTTCCGGTACGTCAGCGACGGTGGCGTCAACGAGGGCGGTCTGCTCCTCGACGACATCACGCTCGGATCCACCGTGCTGAGCGACGGCTCGAGCCTCGCGCCGTTCCGCTCCTTCACCGAGGTGCGACCCACCAAGGTCGCGAACTGGAACGTGCGTCTCGTCGGCTACGACGAGAGGCTAAGGGTCGCCGCCTACCTCGAGGTCGACGGCAAGAACGCCTTCAGCCTCAGCCGGGGCCAGCTCATCCGGTTCCTCACGTTCCCGAAGGTCGTCGCCATCGTGGGCTACGACGACCCGACGGAGCAGGTGCAGCAGAGCGCCGGCTACACGCTCACCGTCAACGGCGTGACCCAGCCGGGCGGGCGCTGACCGCACCGCCGTCTGCACCCGGCTGGCTGACTCGTCAGCCTCGTGCGGGCAGATGACGACCCAGCGGGGGTCGGGCCCATCGGGCCTGACCCCCGCTGCTACGCCCGGAGGCTCTCGGCAGCCACACGGAGCCATGCGGCGGGGTCCTGAGCGTGGTAGACGCGCTCGTCGGGCTCGATCCGGTCGAGGAAGCCCTGGTAGACCACCGCCTGCCGCAGCGCGGCCAGCGGCCGTAGCAGCCGGGCCGCCGTCTCGGGGTCGCAGCCGGGCACCGCGCGGCGCCACGTGCCGGCCCAGTGACGGGAGACCGGTTCCCGGTCCTCCGCGGGGATGCGCGAGAGGAACGCCGCCTGGTCGAGCAGCGGGTGCCCGACGCCGCAGTCGCCCCAGTCGAGCAGAGTCAACCGGTCCTCGCCGCCGCGGACGTTGCCCGGGTGGAAGTCCCCGTGGACGAGTGTCTCGGGCAGGCCGGCCTCCTCGATCGCCCTGAGCCGCCCGGTCATCCCCTCGTCGAGGGCGGTGCCGAGGGCCATGACGTCCTCCCGGTCGAGCGCGGCTGCCTGATGGCGCAGGACCGGGGCCGCGGCCTCGACGAGGGCGCGGCCGCGCCAGTCAGGCATCCCCAGACCGAGCAGCTCCGGGACCCGACCCGCCTGCGCCGACTGGAGCGCCACGAGGATGTCGACCATGGCGAGCAGGCGCTCCCGCGGGGCGTCGAACTG
Organism: Actinomycetes bacterium; assembly: GCA_038322045.1. GTDB lineage: Bacteria > Actinomycetota > Actinomycetes > JBBQFP01 > JBBQFP01 > JBBQFP01. Next base: position 61,825 of record JBBQFP010000008.1, read on the forward strand.
GTCCGTCCCCGGCAGGTGAGCCAGCAGCATGCGGGGGCCGTCGGCCGCGAGGAGCTCGGGCACGGGGCCGCCGAGCCGGGCGATGACGGAGGCCTCGTGGGAGAAGAACGGCGGCACGGCCTTGAGCCACACGGAGCCGTCGTCGGTCGGCAGCGTCCACAGCGAGGACAGGTTCCACGTCTTCACCTGGCGGGCCGGGCCGCAGGGTGGCGTGCCGCGGGCGCGCAGGACGCCGCGCGCCCAGGCAAGGTCCGCGGCCGGGCCCCCGGGCTCCGCCCACGGCAGCCGCAAGGGGTGCGGGGTCAGCGGGTCACGGCCGCGCCAGGGCGCGACGGGTCGGCGCAGCCGCTGCGACGGGTCGCCGAGCTCCGCGAGGTAGGTCACGGCGCCGCCCCTCGGCGGCCGGTTCGGCGTGCGGCCGCAGAGCAGGCGCAGGAGGATGACGTCGGTCCCGAGGCGCTCGCGGGCTGCCCTCACCACACCGGCGGCTTCCGGCCACCAGGGCAGCGGCACCGGGCCGAGGTCGACCGAGCCGAGGGTGCCCCCGCCCGCGCACAGCACGAGCGTGACATCCCGGTGGCTGGGGGCGTCACCCACCGAGACCGGCCGGGTGCTTGTTGCGAATGAGTTGCACCTGCGGGGTTCTCGCGCAAGGCTGACCCCACGCACCACCGAGGAGGTCCGCCGTGCACGTGCCCGATGGCTTCATCAACGCACCCGTGTCCGTTGCTGCCGGCGTCATCGCCGCGGGCGGCATCGCCGTCTGCCTGCGGGGCGCGAAGCGTGAGCTCGACGAGCGGACGGCGCCCATGGCCGGGCTCGTGGCAGCGTTCGTCTTCTCCGTGCAGATGCTCAACTTCCCCGTCGCAGCCGGCACGAGCGGTCACCTGCTGGGGGGTGCGCTCGCGGCGATCCTCGTCGGCCCCTTCACAGGGGCACTCTGCGTCGCCGTCGTCCTCCTCGTCCAGGGGCTTTTCTTCGCTGACGGCGGGCTGACGGCGCTCGGCATCAACATCATCGACATGTCGCTCGTCACCGTGCTCGTGGGCTACGGCGTGTTCCTGCTCGTCCTGCGCCTCCTGCCGCCCAAGCACAGCAGCGTTGTCGTCTCCTCGTTCGTCGCCGCTCTCATCTCGGTTCCCGTGGCCTCGATGGCCTTCGTCCTCGCCTACGCCCTCGGCGGCACGACTGACGTCTCGATCGGCAAGGTCGCCACGGCCATGGTGGGGGTCCACGTGCTCATCGGCATCGGCGAGGCGTTCATCACGGCGCTGACTGTCGGCAGCGTCCTAGCCGTCCGGCCGGACCTCGTCCGTGGCGCCCGAGGCATCGGTCCGACGCTCGAGCTGCGGCCTGCGCCCGTCACCGTCCCGAGCAAAGGTCTGTCATGAAGCGCAACCGCGTCATCCTCGTCGCTGGCCTCGTGGTCGCGTTGTTCCTCGCGGGGATCATCAGCTACTACGCCAGCAGTGCGCCTGACGGCCTCAACCGGGTCGCCATCGACAAGGGCCTCGACGCGCAGCAGCGGACCTCCGCCTCCGACGGGTCACCCCTGGCCGGCTACTCCGTCAAGGGCGTGGAGAGCTCGCGGCTCTCACGTGGGCTCGCGGGGGTCGCGGGCGTGGCGATCTGCTTCCTCATCGCGGGAGGAATCACCCTCGTCGTCCGCCGCAGGGCGGCTGCCGAGGCAGCGACGTCGGGGCCGGCAGCTCCTGCCGACAGCCTGCGGACGTGAGTGGCGGCCACGCCCACCAGCTCTATCGCCCGGGGAGCAGCGTCGTCCATCGGCTGGCTCCGCAGTGCAAGCTCGCCGCGGTTGTCACGTTCGTCCTTGTCGTCGTCGCGACGCCTGCCCGTCAGTACTGGGCCTTCGGCTGCTACGCCGTGCTCCTCGCCACGGTCGCCGCGCTCGCTCGTATCCCCGCGCCTGTCGTGGTCAGGCGGATGGCCGTCGAGGTGCCGTTCGTCCTCTTCGCCGTCCTGCTGCCGGTCATCTCCTCGGGGCCCAGGGTCGACGTGCTCGGCGTGAGCCTGAGCCAGTCGGGGCTGGTGGGCGCCTGGACCGTGCTGGCGAAGGGCACCCTCGGGGTCGTCGCCAGCATCCTGCTGGCCGCGACGACGGACGCGCGTGACCTCCTGCGCGGGCTCCAGCAGCTGCGGATGCCCTCGCTCATGGTGCAGATCATGACGTTCATGCTGCGGTACTCCGAGGTCATCGCCGCGGAGATGCATCGCATGCGGGTCGCCCGGGAGTCACGGGCGTTCCAGGGGCGAGACATCAGGCAGCTGCGTACCGTCACCGCCTCGGCGGGGGCACTGTTCATCAGGTCCTACGAGAGAGGTGAGCGAGTGCACCTCGCCATGCTCAGTCGCGGCTACACCGGCAGCCTGCCCGTGGTCGACGACGCACGGGCCGCCGCGTCCTCCTGGCTGACCGCGGCGGTCCTGCCCGCTGCGGCCGCGGCCGTGGCCATGTCCGCCTGGGTCGTGCAACGGTGACCGCCCCGCTGACCACGGGGACGCAACGGGCGCCCGCCGGCCCGTCGCCCCAGCCGGCACCGCCGTCGCTGGAGGTCCACGACCTCGCCTTCGCGTACCCCGACGGCCACCAGGCCCTCTACGGCGTCAACCTCACCGTTGCGCGTGGCGAGCGCGTCGCCGTCCTTGGTCCCAACGGGGCGGGGAAGACGACGTTCGTCCTCCACCTCAACGGCATCCTCACCGCAGGTCGAGGCAGCGTGCGCGTGGCGGACCTGCCCGTGGGCAAGGACACCGTGCAGGAGATCCGTCGCCGGGTCGGCATCGTCTTCCAGGACCCCGACGACCAGCTGTTCATGCCGACGGTGCGCGAGGACGTCGCCTTCGGCCCGGCGAACCTCGGCATGCGTGGGGCCGAGCTGCGCGCCCGGGTCGACGAGGCGCTCGAGCGGGTGGGCATGCTGAGCCTCGCCGACCGGCCCCCACACCACCTGTCCTACGGCCAGCGGCGACGTGTCGCTGTCGCCACCGTGCTGGCCATGGAGCCCGAGATCCTCGTCCTCGACGAGCCGTCGAGCAACCTCGACCCGGCCAGCCGCCGCGAGCTCGCGGAGATCCTCCTCGACCTCCAGGTCACGACGATGATGGTGACGCACGACCTGCCCTATGCCCTCGAGCTGTGCCCGCGCTCGGTCATCCTCGACGGCGGGGTCATCGCTGCCGACGGCTCGACGAGCGCCCTCCTGGCAGACGCCGAGCTCATGCGCTCCCACCGGCTCGAGCTGCCGTTCGGGTTCAACCCGGTGGGACTGGTCAGCCGCGGCTGACCCGTCCCACCGGGAAACGGTCAGGGGATGTCCGCCCGGTTCGCCTCGGCGACGATGTCGAGCGCGTCGTAGGACGTGATCGTGCGGTTGACCACCGCCCGCGCCGAGTTGCGGACCACAGCAGCGACGTAGGCAGCGTGGCTCCGGTACAGCTCAGCGAGCTGCGAGGCAGGCAACGGGATCTCGTGCCCGGCGATGAAGCAGAACGACGCTCCCGTCGATCTCCCCGTCCAGGTGCTCGTGGGGACGTCGACATAGGGCGAGCGCAGGCCCCCGGTGACGTTGCCGAACCTGTCGAGCACCGGGGCGCCGCCGACCACAGTGATCGGGTCAGCGTGGGGCGGCGCGATGCCGTAGCGAACCCACCAGTCGAGGTTGCGCAGCGCGGCGTCGAAGAAGATCCGGCTCGGGAACCGGCTTCGCGGACCCTCGTTGCAGCTCATCGGGGGCACCGCCCTCCCGGCGCGGATGATGTCAGCCGGCGCAGCCGCGAAGTACAGCTCGTCAGGCGTCGCGTGCCCTGCCCCTGCCATCTCGTAGCTGCGGTACCGGTCCTGAGGTACGTCGCTGTCAGGACGCCGGGCACCGATGCCGATGAGGTAGTCCGACTGGGACATGATGTGGATGATCGGCACCCCGACGTCACGGAACTGCCGTCGGGGGTCGCCCAACGGCGGTGCCGGGACGCACTGGTTCATCGGCACGGCGCCGACGAACGCGCCGCCCGCCACCGCGACGATGTAGCCGTCGTACGTCGGCCTGCCGCCGTTGCGGGCGACGTCGAGCGGGTGGATGGCGTTGATGTAGTTGTAGAGGAACCCGCCGGTCTGCGAGTAGCCGAAGCCGTAGACGTGCGTCACCGGGGGACGTCCGGACCGGCCGTAGGACAGCGGGTTCGCCGACCCGGAGCTGCGCAGCAAGGACCCGACCTGGCTGTTGATGTCCCACACCAGGCCGTTCTCGGTGGTGCGCGAGCTGTCAGCCGCCACGACGGCGCAGTTGCGTGGGTCGCTCAGCGGGAGCGGGTTGGCAAACGACAGGGCCGCGTACCGCACGGGGTCGAAGTTCTTCAACGCCTGGACCGAGATCGGCTTGGCGGTGATGCCGACCCACGCATCGCCGTTGCGCACCATCTGCCGGTGGGCCATCGCCCAGCCGATGTTGAGGTCGAACAGGTTCGAGGGGTTGAGCATCTCGACGACGACGTTTCCGCTGAACCGTGACACGTCTGCCGGACGCCGGACGAGGATGCGCGTCGTGTACGGCGCGTCAGGCGTGCGGACGACTGCCGGGCCGGGCGCCGGCCAGTCGTAGACGTTGGCCTTCCCGCTGACGAGGTACTCCTTCTCGACGTAGCCCACCGTCGAGAGGTCCTCGGGGACGAGGGTGTGGTCGGCGGCGCCGAAGGGGTACGACGTCGCCGTCGCGGGCAGCGGTCCGGTGACGTCGGGCAGCCACGGGGAGGTGGCCCGGACCGTCGTCGTGACCGCGGCCGCGGCGGTGGCGGCGGGTGCGGTTGCTGACGCCGAGAACGGCGTCGTCAGCACGAGTGCTGTCCCGAGCAGCAGGCCGAGGACCCCTCGGCGGCGTGACCTCGTCATGTCGGTCTCCTGTCGTCGGTGGTGCGTGACGGACGGACGGAACGACCGGAACGTAGCAGCGGCGGACAACAGGGGTAAGTCCCTCGCCCGGGCAGATTCCGGACGGGTGTCCCGCGGGGTGCGCCCGCGCGGGCCGCTGAGGTCACGCCGTGGCGGCCTGGAGGTGCCCGTCGAGGATCTCGAGGTAGCGGTCGGTGTACTCGACCATCCGCAGGTCGTGGGTGACCATGATCCCGGTCTTGCCCCGCTCTTTGATCTCCCGGGCGAGAAGCTGGACGACCTGGCGGCCGAGGGTGGTGTCGAGGGCCGCCGTGGGCTCGTCGACGAGGACGAGGTCGGGGTCGTTCATGAGCGAGCGGCCGATGGCCACCCGCTGGCGCTCGCCGCCGGAGAGCTGCTCGGGGAGGTTGCCGGCGCGGTCGGCGAGGCCGAGCTCGTCGAGGAGCTGGTCGGCGCGGGCGCGCGCCTGCGCGGCGGGCACCTTGTGCCGGCGCAGGGTGTTCATGAGGACGAGGTTCTCGCGGGCCGTGAGGAACGGGACGAGGTTCGCCGACTGGAAGACGAAGCCCACGGTCTCGGCCCGGAAAACCGTCTGCTGCTTGGCCGAGAGCGCACCGACGTCGATGCCGCCGAGGCTCACCGTGCCGGTCGAGGGCGCGAGCAGCCCGCCGATGATGGACAGCAGCGTCGTCTTGCCCGACCCCGACGGGCCGAGCAGGGCGACGAACTCGCCCTGCTCGAGGCTCAGCGATGCGTGCTCGAGGGCCGTGACGGCGGTGTGGCCGGAGCCGTACACCTTGGTGACGCCGTCGACGGTGAGGATCTCGGTCATTGCAGGGTTCCTCCGAGCGCGGTGGCGGGGTCGATCCGCGCGATGCGGCGCAGCGAGAAGGCGGCACCCAGCACCCCGGAGAGGATCGACAGGACGGCGACGACCCCGAGGGTCTGCGTCCGGAAGAGGATCGGCACCCCCTCGGGGATGACGAGGCCGAGCAGGCGCGCGAGGGCGGCACCCACGACGACCCCGACCCCGGTGGCCACGACGGCCTGGAGGAACAGGCCCGTGCCGAGGAGCCGGGTCGACGCACCGAGCGCCTTGAGCGAGGCCAGCAGGTCGCGGCGCTCGAGGGTGAGCAGGGCGAAGAACAGCCCGACGACGAGCGCGGCGACGAGGAGCGTCGTGTAGATGATGGCGTTGAGCGTCGACCGCTGCTGAGCCGTGCCCGGGATCGCATTGATCGTCTCGTCCTTCGTGAGGACGCTGACACCGGCCGGGACCTGCACGGAGGACGCCGAGACGCCGGGGTCGAGCCGCAGGGCGACGGCGGTGACCGACGACGTGTCGCCGCGAGTCTCCGGCCTAGCGGCGTGGCGCATCTCCCGCCACGTCGCGAGTGACGTGTAGAGCGTGGGCTGCCCCTGGTACGAGGCGTCCGAGACGAGCCCGACCACCTGGGTCGAGACGCCGGAGACTGTGACGGTGCTGCCGACGCGCACACCCCGGGAGCGCAGCACGGAGTCGGCGACGGACTCGGTGGCGCTGCTGGGACGGCGTCCCTCGGTGAGCTTCCCGGGCACGCCCGCGCCGCGGGGGTCAGGGGAGCCGAGGACGGCGACGTCGAGCTCGCCACGGGGGCCGGCCCCGGTGGTGAGGAGCACCCCGAGGGGCGTGGCCTGCCGGACCCCCGGGGCCGTCGCGAGCTGGGCAGCGGCCTGCGCCGGCAGGCTCGAGCGAACCAGCGACCCCTTCGCGTCGGTGGAGAACGCGTAGGCGTCGGCCGGCGCCGAGCGCAGGGCTCCCGTGGCGCCGAAGTACAGCCCGTCGGAGATCGCCGAGAGGATGAGCACGAGGAACGCGATGAGGGCGAGCGCTGCGGTGACGGAGGCGAAGCGCCCCCGGTTGCGGCGCAGCTCAGCCAGCCCGAGCCTCATCGGACACCTGCCGCGCGCGCAGGGTCGATCTTCGTGATGCGTCGTACCGAGACGAGGGCCGCGATCAACGACCCGACGAGCACGGCGAGGACGACGGCCACGACGGTCACCGGTTCCACCGACACGGGGATCCCCGTGCTCACCCCGGCGATGGCCCCGTAGAGCAGCACGAGGGCCACGGCGCACGCGAGGAGGACGAGCGCGACGACCTGGGTGGCCACCGCAGCCGCCAGCGTGCCCGGGGTGGCACCGAGACCACGGAGCAGGGTGAACACCCGCAGCTTCTGCACGGTGAGGATGAGGAAGAAGAACCCGACGACGACGACGCCGATGACGAACGTGATGCCCACGAGCAGGCCGAAGCTCTGGGTCACCGAGCTCACGCCGGGCAGGGCCGCCACGGCGGCGGTGCGCGAGAGGGCCTGTACACCGGGCACGGCCGCGTCGATCCGCGCGAGCACCGCAGCGGCGTCGCCGTCGGTGCGCACGGCGACGAGGTTGACCGGCACGAACGGAGCCCCGGGGTTCGTGGCCGAGAGGACGCCGCGGTAGGTCTCGAGGGTGACCCAGCCGGTCGGCTGAGCGCTGAAGCGCGACTGGCGCAGGAGCCCGACCACCGTGAGCTGCGTCCCGGTGCGCGGCAGCTCGACGACGTCGCCGAGACGCACCGAGTCGCCGTCGATGGCGACCTCGCCGTCGGCCCGCGGGAGTCGGCCGTCGGAGACCGACGACGGCATGCCTGGGCCCCCCGGCAGGGCGCCGAAGAGGGAGAGGTCGACGTCGGTGCCCGTGATCCGCGCCGAGACGGTGCTGTTGCCGAGGCCTGCCGCCTGGCGGACGCCGTCGACGCGACCGACCTGCTCGACGACGCCGGGGTCGAGGCGGCTGCCCTGGAGGTTCTTGCGTGCCGTGGCGTTGTAGACGAGGCCGTCGGCGTCCATGCCGTCGAGGGCACCGGTGAACGACGAGACGAGCGCGCCCGAGAGCGTGCTGAGGAAGAGGATGAGGAAGACGAGCAGGCTCACCGCCCCCCCGAGCAGCCCGAACTTCAGCGGCGCGCGGCGCATCTCGCGCAGGGCCAGGAACATGGATCAAGCATGTCGTGCCCGCGCTCCCGGCGCGATCCGGCTCGCCGCCGACGTGACGCTCGTCATCCTCCGCAGACGTCACAGGATTGCCGGGCGGGATGGGGGGTAACAACGACTCGCGCGGCTGGCACCTCGCCTCCGCGGCGCAACCGTCATCAACCTTCAGGAGGATCCCGTGCTCGGCTTGATCATCAGCCTTATCGTCGTCGGTCTCATCGCAGGGGCCCTCGCCCGTCTGCTGGTGCCCGGTCGGCAGGACATGTCGGTGCCCGCCACCATCCTGCTGGGGATCGTCGGATCGTTCATCGGCGGCTTCCTCGGCTACCTCCTCTTCCACAAGGACGGTACCGACGGCTTCTTCCAGCCCGCCGGGATCATCGGCTCGATCATCGGCGCCGTCGTCGCCCTGCTCGTCTGGACCCGCATGGGCAGCCGCTCGCACGCCCGGTAGAACCATCCGGCAGTCTCACCACGACGGACCCCGCCCTCCCGGCGGGGTCCGTCGTCGTGTCAGGGAGCGGGCGCTGGCGCGTCATACCCCAGGGGGGTACCCTCGACGACGTGGACCTCGCCCCTGGTTACGCCGGCACGAAGGACGCCCAGCTCAAGCGGCTGAGGCGGATCGAGGGTCAGGTCCGTGGGCTGCAGCGCATGCTCGAGGACGACACCTACTGCATCGACGTCCTCACGCAGGTCTCCGCTGCCACCCGGGCGCTGGAGTCCTTCGCCCTGGCCCTCCTCGACGAGCACCTGTCCCACTGCGTCACCCACGCGATCGAGGCCGGCGGCGAGGAGGCCGAGGTCAAGCTCAAGGAGGCCAGTGCCGCCATCGCGCGCCTCGTCCGCAGCTGACCGACGCTGCTCCACCCGGCCGCCACCCATCAGCTCGTCAGCGTGTCCGTCATCCCAGTTCCCGTCAGTTCCCGTCAGATCAACCGAGGAGTTCTTATGAGCGCGACGACGACGTACCAGGTCGAAGGCATGACGTGCGGTCACTGCGTCAAGGCTGTGACCGACGAGATCAGCGCCCTGCCGGGCGTGTCCTCGGTCGATGTGCAGCTCGTCGAGGGCGGCGTCTCCCCAGTCGCCGTCACCTCCGAGGAGCCGTTGAGCCACGAGCAGGTCTACGGCGCCGTCGATGAGGCCGGGTACGTCCTCGTCGGCTGAGCCGACCGCCAGCCGGCTGCGCTAGCAGCAGCCGCCCGCACCGCAGAGCAAGGAGCCCGTCATGACCGTCGTTCCGCAGGCCGCCCCCGCCTCGGTGGATCTCGTCATCGGCGGGATGACCTGTGCGTCGTGCGCCGCCCGCATCGAGAAGAAGCTCAACCGGATGCCCGGTGTCGAGGCCACGGTCAACTACGCGACCGAGAAGGCGCGCGTCACCTTCGGCGACGGGGTGACCCCCGCGGACCTCGTCGCCACCGTCCTCGCCACCGGGTACACCGCGGCGCTCCCGGCGCCGCCGGAGGCCGAGCAGCCCGACGTCGCCGATCAGGCGGCCCCCGACGACCACGCCGAGGCCTGGCGGACCCGGCTGCGGATCTCCTTGGCGCTCACCGTGCCCGTGGTGCTGCTCGCCATGGTGCCCTTTCTGCAGTTCGACAGCTGGCAGTGGCTCTCGCTCACCCTCGCGTCACCGGTCGTCGTCTGGGGGGCGCTGCCTTTCCACCGGGCGGCCTGGACGAACCTCCGTCACGGTGCCGCGACGATGGACACCCTCATCTCCGTCGGTGTGGGGGCGGCGTACCTCTGGTCGCTGTGGGCCCTGTTCGTCGGCGACGCCGGCATGCCCGGGATGCGCATGAGCTTCACGCTGCTGCCCGCCCAGGGCGCCGGCCGAAACGACATCTACCTCGAGGTCGCCAGCGCCGTCACGGTCTTCATCATCGCCGGCCGGTACGCCGAGGCCCGGGCGAAGACCCGGTCGGGTGCGGCCCTGCGCGCGCTCCTGGGGATGGGTGCCAAGGACGTCGCCGTCCTCCGGGACGGAGTGGAGCACCGGGTCCCCGTGGGCCAGCTCGCCGTCGGAGACGTCTTCGTCGTCCGTCCGGGGGAGAAGCTGGCGACCGACGGAGTCGTCGTCGAGGGCTCGTCGGCGATCGACGCGTCGATGCTCACCGGCGAGCCGGTGCCCGTCGAGGTCGCGGCCGGCGACGCCGTCGTCGGCGCCACGGTCAACGCCGGCGGCAGGCTCGTCGTCCGCGCGACGAGGGTCGGTGCCGACACGCAGCTCGCGCAGATGGCGCGGCTCGTCGACGAGGCGCAGAGCGGCAAGGCCGAGGTCCAGCGGCTGGCCGACCGGGTCAGCGGCGTCTTCGTGCCGGTGGTCGTCGTCCTCGCGCTGCTCACGCTCGCCGGCTGGCTGCTCACCGGTGCCTCGGCGGCGACAGCGTTCACCGCGGCGGTCGCCGTCCTCATCATCGCCTGCCCGTGCGCCTTGGGGCTGGCGACGCCGACGGCGCTGCTCGTCGGGACAGGTCGCGGGGCCCAGCTCGGGGTCCTCATCCGGGGCCCGCAGGTGCTCGAGTCGACGCGGCGGGTCGACACGATCGTTCTGGACAAGACCGGCACGGTGACGACCGGCCGGATGACCTTGACCGACGTCGTCGCCGGCCCGGGTGAGATCGAGGGGGACGTCCTGCGCCTGGCCGGTGCGGTCGAGCACGCCTCCGAGCACCCCATCGCCCGCGCCGTCGCCGCCGCCGCGGCCGCGGCGGGGACTCTGCCGGGCGTGGAGTCGTTCCAGTCGCAGGGCGGCCTCGGGGTCTTCGGCGTCGTCGAGGGCCGCGCCGTGGCCGTCGGACGAGCGTCGTGGCTGCGCGAGCAGTGGGCCCTCGAGATGTCCGAGGCGCTGGTCGCAGCCGTCGAGGCGGCGCAGGACCAGGGCCGGACGCCGGTCCTCGTCTCGTGGGACGGCGCGGTCCGCGGGCTCGTCGTCGTCGCCGACGTCGTCAAGCCGACGTCGAGGACGGCTGTCGAGGAGCTGCGGGGCCTGGGGCTGCGCCCGGTCCTGCTCACCGGCGACAACTCCCGCGCTGCGCACGCTGTCGCCGCCCAGGTCGGCATCGCACCGGAGGACGTCGTCGCCGAGGTGCTCCCGGCCGACAAGGTCGACGTCGTCAAGCGGCTCCAGGCCAACGGTGCCGTCGTCGCCATGGTGGGCGACGGGGTCAACGACGCCGCCGCGCTGGCGACGGCGGACCTCGGGCTCGCGATGGGCACCGGCACCGACGTCGCCATCGAGGCCTCGGACATCACGCTCGTCAGGGGCGACCTCCGCGCGGCTGTCGATGCCATCCGCCTCGCGCGCTCGACGCTGCGGACCATCAAGGGCAACCTGTTCTGGGCGTTCGCCTACAACGTCGCGGCGTTGCCGCTCGCGGCATTCGGGCTGCTCAACCCGCTCATCGCGGGCGCAGCCATGGCGTTCAGCAGCGTCTTCGTCGTGACCAACAGCCTGCGTCTGCGCAGGTTCAGGGGCGTTGCGGGCTGACGTCAGCCCGCGTGGTCTCGCCGCACCACGACGACGGTGTCCAACGCGGTGCGTTCGCCCTCGGGCGTCTGCGTCGGTCTGGTGCGACGTTCGGCGCGAACGACCGTCAGCCCCTCGAGGCCTGACAGGTCGCTGGCGACGTCATTTTCGGTGAACAGGCGGCTGACGTCCTGCGGCCCGCCCCACCCGTCGGTGAGGTTGTCGGTGTGGTGCGCGACGACGACAAGCGTCCCGTCAGGGGCGAGCGCCCCCGTGGCCGTGCGGTGCACGATCCGACGGGCCTCGGCGTCGAGGTGCAGGTACGCCAGGACGACGAGGTCGTAGCGCTCCTGGGGGCGGTAGCTCGTCAGGTCGGCCTGCACCCACGTGACGTCGACGCCCGCCTCGCGGGCCCGCGCGGCGCCCCGGTCGAGGCCCGTCCGGGAGAAGTCGACCGCAGTGACCCGCCAGCCGCGGCCGGCCAGCCACATGGCGTTGCGGCCCTCGCCCGCGGCGAGGTCGAGCGCGGAGCCGGGCTCTGCGGGAGCCAGGGCCTCGACGGCCTCGACGACGAACCGGTTGGGTTCGGCGCCCCACACGAGGGGAGCGGCCGCGTACCTGTCGTCCCAGTGGGCCTGGCTCATCAGGCGTTCGCCAGCTGTGCCGACGCGACCTGTTCGGTCAGCCCGGCGTCGCGGAACATCCTCCAGGTGCTGTAGCCGCCGTCGAGGTTGCGCGCGTCGACCCCGACGTTGCGCAGCAGCCGCGCGGCGGTGTGCCCCCGCACCCCGACCTGGCAGTAGACGACGACCGGTCCCTCGGGCAGCTCGGCGAGCCGGTCGCGCAGCTCGTCGACGGGGATGATCAGCGATCCCGGGATCGCGCCCGCCTTGTGCTCGGCGACGCTGCGGACGTCGAGCAGCGTCTCGTCGCCGTGCAGCTCACCGACCCCGACGGACTCCTCGGGCGAGGCGAGGACCGTCTCGGCCACGTACCCGAGCATGTTCACCGGGTCCTTCGCCGAGCCGTAGGGCGGTGCGTAGGCCAGCTCGAGGTCGGCCAGCTGGGGTGCCCGGAGCCCGCCGGCCATCGCGGTGGCGATGACGTCGATCCGCTTGTCCACGCCCTCTCCGCCGACGGCCTGCGCGCCGAGGATCCGTCCGTCCTGCGGGTCGAGCACGAGCTTGAGCATCATCGGCTCGGCGCCGGGGTAGTAGCCGGCGTGCGAGGCCGGGTGCGTGTGGATGCTCGTGCACGCGACGCCGGCCGCGCGCAGCCGCTTCTCGCTGGCGCCGGTGGCAGCAACGGTGAGGTCGAACGCCCGAACGATCGCGGTGCCCTGCGACGGAGTGACCTGGGAGGCGCGTCCGGCGATGACGTCGGCGACCCGGCGTCCGGCCCGGTTCGCCACGTGCGCCAGCGGGACGAGCATCGCCTCGCCCGTCACGGAGTCGCGCTTCTCGGTGGCGTCACCCACAGCGAAGATGGCCGGGTCGTTGGTGCGCTGGCGATCGTCGACGGCGATGCCCCCGCGCGGTCCGAGCTCGAGCCCGGCGCCCTGCGCCAGGCCGGTCTCGGGTCGCACGCCGATGGCCAGGACGACGAGGTCAGCGGGGAGCCGCTCGCCGTCGGCCAGCTCGACCTCGTCGCCGAGCACTCGCGCGACCTGCGCGGAGAGCCGGACGTCGACGCCGTGGCGGCGCAGCTCCCCGGCGACCGGTGCGGCCATCTCGGGGTCCAGGGGAGCGAGGAGCTGGTCGGCCAGCTCGACGACGGTCACGGCCAGCCCGCGCCGGTGCAGCTGCTCGGCCATCTCGACGCCGATGAAGCCGCCGCCGACGACGACGGCCGAGCGTCCCCCGGCGTCCAGCGCGGCGACGACGCGGTCGACGTCCTCGACGTCGCGCAGGGTGAGGGCGCGTTCGATGCCAGGGGTCGGCGGCACGAACGGCCGCGCACCGGGGCTGAGGACGAGGACGTCGTAGCTCTCCTCGTCCACCACACCGTCGGGCCGGCGTACCGAGAGGGTTCGACGCGCTCGGTCGATCGAGAGGACCTCGGTGCCGACGCGGACGTCGAGCCGGAAGCGGGCCCGCAGACTCTCGGGAGTCTGCAGCAGCAGGGCATCGCGGACCTCGATGACCCCGCCGGCGTAGTACGGCAGGCCGCAGTTGGCGAACGAGACATGAGCCCCGCGCTCGAGGACGACGATCTCGGCCGACTCGTCGAGCCGGCGGAGCCGAGTCGCCGCGGACATGCCTCCGGCAACTCCTCCGACGATGACCACCTTCATGCTTGCGCTCCTAGCAGGTAGAACAGATGAGGTGGTCAGCATACCCCCCTGGGTATGTCGGTCGGTACGCTGGAGCACGCGGCGGTCAGCCGATGCTGCGTCCGACAAGCACGCGGTGCATCCGGTGGATCCCCTTCACCGGCTCGTCGAACATGAGCGGGCACGCCCCGTCGACGACGGGCACTCCGCCCTCACGGCACAGCCGGACGGCCTCGTCGCTGACGGCGCCGGGGCCGCTGCCCTTGTGCAGCCAGACGCGGGGGATCCGGGCGGTGATCGCGTCGCGGACGACGTCGGCGCTCCGGTCGGCGCTCACCATGACGATGACGCCGTCGAGCGGGTGGGAGATCTCGGCGAGGCTCGCGTAGCTTCGGTCGCCCTCGACCTCGCCCTCGCCCGAGGCGGTGACGGGGTAGAGCGTGCGGCCGCCCTCCTTGAGCCGCCGGTAGACCGCACGGCTGAAGTCCTTCTCGTTGCGCGACACCCCGACGACGGCGAGGTGCTTCTGGGCGAGGAAGTCGGTGATGGTGGCTCGATCGGGCATGGTGCTCCTCGGGACGGCGTACGGGTTCGACGCTCGTCCGCTGAGAGCCGCCCTGCCAGGGCCGAACGGCCCCGCGGAGGCTGCTCCGCGCTCCCCAGGGCACGTCCGCCGACCGCCGGTGCCCCCGGTGGCGCTCCGGCTAGGACGCGAGCAGCCGCTGGTACTCCGGGTGCAGCTCGATCCACCGGGCGACGAACGAGCACTCCGCGACGACGGCGAGGCCCTTGGCGTCGGCCTCGTCGAGCGCAGCGCGGACGAGCTTCCCGCCGAGGCCCTTGCCCTCGAACTCCGGGCGCACGACTGTGTGCGGGAACACGACCTGCCCGCCCTCGAGGCGATAGTCGGCGAACCCTGCGACCTCGCCGTCGACGAGGATTTCGTACCGGCTGCGGTCAGGGACCTCGGTGACGGTGGCGTCCATGCGGTCGAGCCTGGCACATCGGCGTGCCGCAGAACAGCTAGCGCAGCCGGCGGAAGCGCCTGATGAGCGTGTCCGTCGAGCTGTCGTGGGAGAGCGCCGGCTCGTCGTCGGAGAGCAGCTCGGGGACGATGGCGGAGGCCAGCGCCTTGCCGAGCTCGACGCCCCACTGATCGAAGCTGTTGACGCCCCAGATGACCCCCTGGGTGAACACCTTGTGCTCGTAGAGCGCCACGAGCCGGCCGAGCGCTGCGGGGGTGAGCTCGTCGAGGAGGATGGTCGTCGTCGGGTGGTTGCCGCGGAACGTCTTGTGGGCCACGAGGTCCTCGGCGACGCCCTCGGCGCGCACCTCCTCCGCCGTCCGCCCGAACGCGAGGGCCTCGGTCTGGGCGAAGAGGTTGGCCGTGAGCAGGTCCTGGTGCTCGCCCACCCGCTCCCGCGGGCGGATGAGCCCGATGAAGTCCGCCGGGACGAGCAGCGAGCCCTGGTGGATGAGCTGGTAGAAGGCGTGCTGGCCGTTGGTGCCGGGCTCGCCCCAGACGACGGGCCCGGTCTGCACCCGCACGGGGTTGCCGGCGAGGTCGACGGTCTTGCCGTTGCTCTCCATGTCGAGCTGCTGGAGGTAGGCCGGGAAGCGGGAGAGGTACTGCGTGTAGGGCAGCACGGCGTGGGTCTGGGCGCCGTGGAAGTCGCCGTACCAGACCCCGAGCAGGCCGAGGATGACCGGGAGGTTGCGCTCGAGCGGCGCCGTCCGGAAGTGCTCGTCCATCTCGTGGAAGCCGGCGAGCAGGTCGCGGAAGTGCTCGGGGCCGATGGCGACCATGAGCGAGAGGCCGACCGCCGAGGGGAACGAGTACCGGCCGCCAACCCAGTCCCAGAAGCCGAACATGTTGGCGGGGTCGATCCCGAACTCGGTCACCTTCGCGGCGTTGGTCGAGACGGCGACGAAGTGCCGGGCGACGGCGTCGTCGGAGGACGCGCCCGTGTCGGAGAGCCCGCTCAGCAGCCAGTCTCGCGCCGTCCGGGCGTTGGCGAGGGTCTCCTGGGTGGTGAAGGTCTTCGAGCAGACGATGACCAGCGTCTCGGCCGGGTCGAGGTCGCGGGTCGCCTCGAGGACGTCGCTGCCGTCGACGTTGCTGACGAAGCGGACGTCGAGGTCGCGCTGGGAGTAGGAGCGCAGCGCCTGGTAGGCCATCGCCGGGCCGAGGTCGGAGCCGCCGATGCCGATGTTGACGACGGCGCGGATCGGACGCCCGGTGGCGCCGAGCCACGACCCGTCGCGCACCGAGTCGCTGAAGACGGCCATCCGGTCGAGGACCTCGTGGACGTCGGCCACGACGTCCTGCCCGTCGACGACGAGCTCGGCGTCCTGCGGCAGGCGCAGGGCGGTGTGGAGGACGGCGCGGTCCTCCGTGACGTTGATGTGCTCGCCGCGGAACATCGCCGCTGCCCGGCCCCGGACGTCGGCGACCTCGGCCAGCGAGACGAGCAGGGCCAGCGTGCGGTCGCTGACGAGGTGCTTCGAGTAGTCGACGTAGAGGCCGGCCGCCTCGAGCGCGAGGCGCTCGCCGCGCTGCGCGTCGTCGGCGAAGAGCTGCCTGAGCGTGAGCCCCTCGACCTCGGCCGCGTGGCTGGCGAGCGCCGCCCACTCGGGGGTGTCCACGGCTCCGGGACGCTCGGCGGTCATGGGGGGCCTCCTGGTGGCGACGGTGGGTGCGCGGGAGACGCTACCGACTCGGCGCGGACGACGGGCGCGCCCGCCGGTCGACCGGAGCGGTCTGGGAGCCCGGTTGACCCGTCCGGGTGGACCTCGGCGCGGCGTCCCCGATCCTGTCGGTGGGCTTGCCTACCGTGACGGGCATGCGGATCCTGCACACCGGCGACTGGCACCTCGGGCGCACCTTGCACGGGGTCGACCTGCTCGAGGCGCAGGCCACCTTCATCGACCACCTCGTGGCCACTGTCGCCGCGGAGGCCGTCGACCTTGTCGTCGTCGCCGGTGACGTCTACGACCGGGCGATCCCCCCGGTCGAGGCCGTGGGGCTGCTCGAGTCAGCGCTGGCGAGGCTCTGCGAGCGGGCGCACGTCCTCGTGCTCTCGGGCAACCACGACTCGGGCACGAGGCTCGGCTTCGGCTCGGCCCTGTTCACTCCCCGGCTCCACGTCCGCACCGACCCCTCGACGGTCGGGGTGCCGCTCGAGCTCGTCGACGAGCACGGGCCGGTGCTCGTCCACGCGATCCCCTACCTCGACCCCGACGTCGTCCGGCACACCTTCGCCGGGTCTGCGGCAGCGGCAGCGGACGCGGCCGACGTCGAGGGCGCGGGTGGCGCGGACGGTGGCGAGCCGGCGCGGCCCGAGCCGCTGGCCCGGTCCCACGAGGCGGTGATGTCCGAGGCGGTGAACCGCGTGCGCCGCTCCACCCGAGCGTGGGGCGCCGAGCAGGACGGAGCCCGGCCGCGCTCCGTCGTCGTCGCGCACGCGTTCGTCGTCGGCGGCGAGGCCTGCGAGAGCGAGCGCGACATCCGGGTCGGCGGGGTCGACGCCGTGCCATCGGGCGTGTTCGACGGCCTGGACTACGTCGCCCTCGGGCACCTGCACCGCGCCCAGCGGGTCGGCTCCGGCGACGGGGGGACGGTGCTGCGGTACTCCGGCTCTCCGCTCGCGTACTCCTTCTCCGAGGCCGAGCACCGCAAGTCCAGCTGGCTCGTCGACCTCGGGCCCAGCGGCGTCCGCGGCGTCGAGGCGGTCGTCGCTCCGGTGAGCCGTCGGCTGAGCACGCTCCGGGGTCCCCTGGAGTCCGTCCTCGGTCCCCTCGGCGAAGGCCACGACGACGACTGGCTGCGTGTCCTCGTCACCGACGAACGACGACCCACCGAGCTCGTCGCGCGCGTGCGCGCCCGGTTCCCCCACGCCCTCGTCGTCGTCCACGAGCCCGCTTCATCGGTCCCGGCCCAGCGCGCCGGCCTCGTCGGTGCGCACAGCGACCCGCTCGAGGTCGCCCGCGAGTTCCTCGCCTTCGTCGGCGGCGGTGAGCCCTCGCCTGCCGAGCTCGACGTGCTCCGCGGCGCCTACGAGGCCGTCCTGGCCGGGCAGCGGAGCGCCTGATGCGCCTGCACCGGCTGACCATGACGGCGATCGGCCCGTTCCCCGGCACTCATGAGATCGACTTCGCTCGGCTGGGCGCCTCGGGACTCTTCCTCCTCGAGGGCCCGACCGGGGCAGGCAAGTCGACGATCATCGACGCCGTCGTCTTCGCGCTCTACGGCCAGGTGGCCTCGACGGCCTCGAGCAACGACCGGCTGCACAGCGACCACCCGGCGGCGGCAGGCAGCGTGCCCTCGGTCGAGCTCGTCTTCGAGACCTCCAGCGGCGTCTTCCGGGTGAGCCGCACGCCCGCCCACGACCGGGCCAAGGCCCGCGGTGAGGGCACGACGCGCCAGCCGGCCTCGGTCCGCCTGTGGCGCCTCGCCGGGCCGGAGGCACTCGGGCCAGGCGAGCCGCTCTCCCAGCGGGTGCGCGAGGCTGACGAGGAGATCGCCCGGGCGGTCGGGCTCAGCCGCGAGCAGTTCGTCCAGACGATGGTCCTGCCGCAGGGAGAGTTCGCCGCGTTCCTGCGCTCCGACGCCGAGGAGCGCCGCAAGGTCCTCCAGCGCCTGTTCGGCACCGAGGTCTACGAGCGGGTCCAGGTGCAGCTGGACGAGATGCGGCGGTCGGCCCGATCGGAGCGGGAGGCTGCCTGCGCCACCCTCACGGCTGCCACCGCCACCTTCGCTGGAGCGGCGGGCCTCGAGGCCGAGGAGCGCGAGCTGCTCGCCAAGCTCGCCGCGGACGACGTCGAGGCGCTCCCGGTCGCGCTCGCCGACGTCCTCGCGGGGCTGGCGACGAGCCATACCGACGCCGAGACGGCTGCGTCCGCGTCGGGGGAGGTGAGCCGCCGCGCCGACGAGGTTCTGACATCGGCGACCGAGCGGGTCACGCTCGTCGAGGCCCTGCGCGCTCTCCTTCAGCGTCAGGTCCGGCTGGTGAACGCCAAGCCGGAGGTGGAGACGGCGCGCGGCAGGCTCAACGAGGCTCAGCGCGCCGAGCCCCTGCTCGACGCCCTTCGCCTCGCGGGGGATGCCGAACGCGCGGTGCGCGAGTCTGACGAGCTCGTGGCGGAGTATCGGCGCGAGCTGCCGCCGGAGCTCCGACCGCTCGGGCCCGTCGAGCTGGCGGCCGCCCGCGACGGCGTGCTCGCCGCCGTCGGGGGGCTGCGCGCCGCGCTCGACCTCGAGGGAAGCCTGCCCACGCTCGAGGACGCGCTCGACGCGGCGGAGCGCGAGCTCGCCCGGTGCCAGGAGGAGCTCGCCGAGGTGCAGCGCGAGGCCGCGGCCGCCCCGGCGCAGGAGGCGGCCCTCGAGGCCGAGCTCGCCGCGGCGCGGCCCGTCGCCGCCGAGCGCCGGCTGCGGACCACCGAGCGTGACGAGGCACGGACCCGCCTCGATGCTGCGACGAGGAGGGTCGCCGTGCTCGACCGGCTGCGCGGCGCCGGGGAGTCGCTGCGTGTCGCCGCTGGTGTCGCACACGCCGCCAACGAGCACGTCGCGCGGCTGCGTCGCCGTCGCATCGCCGGGATCGCGGCCGAGCTCGCCGGCGCCCTCGTCGAGGGCGAACCGTGCGCCGTGTGCGGGTCGCCGGTGCACCCCCGGCCCGCCCTGCCCAGCGAGGAGCAGGTCGGTGCACCGCAGGTGCAGGAGGCCGAGGAGGCCTTCGCCGAGGCGCAGGCCGCCCTCGATGCCGCCGAAGACGAGCTGGTCTCGCTGCGCACCGAGGACGCCGTCCTCGCCGAGGCGTCCCGCGGTCATGACGTCGAGCAGGCGGACGCCCTGCTCGCCACGGCCGGGCAGGCCGTCGTGGACTCCCGCCGCGCCGAGGGATGCGTTGCCGATGCCGAGTCGCGCCTCGAGACGCTGCGCGCCGGCGCCCGCGCCCGGCTGGAGCTGGTGGAGGAGCGGACGACCCAGCGGGAGGGCCTGCTTCTCAAGGTCGGTCTGCGCCGGTCGGTGCGCGTGGATGCCGTCACGGCGGTCCTCGACGCCGCAGCGGGCTTCCCGAGCGTGGCCGACCGCGCCGAGGCGCTCGCCGGGACGCAGGAGCTCGTCGAGGCGGTCCTGCGGGCGACGACGAGCAGGGACGAGCGGGCCATCGTCGCCGTCGAGCGAGGGAGGGCCGCCGTCGAGGCGGTGTCCGCGGCGGGGTTCGCCGACGCCGAGGCCGTGCGGGCCGCCTGCCTCACCGAGGCCGAGCAGCTGCGGCTGCGAGGGCAGGTCGAGACTCACGAGGCGGAGGCCCAGGCGGTCTCCGTGGGGCTGGACGAGCCCCGGTTCTCCGGGGTCGACCCGGCGGAGGTCGTCGAGGTCGCTCCCCTCAGGGCGGCCGCCCGGCGGGCCCGCGAGGCGCTGGACACCGCGGTCCGGGCGTGCGGCACGGCGCGGGCCCGGCTCGACGGTGCAGGAGTCGGTGCGCGGGACGTCGAGGCTGCAGCGGCCGCCCGCGCGGCGGTGATGGAGCGCACCGAGCCGGTCATCCGGGTCGCCAACCTCGCCTCGGCCACTGGCGTCGACAACGAGCGGCGGATCGACCTGGCCACGTTCGTCCTGCGTCGCCGCTTCGAGGAGGTCGTCGCTGCCGCCAACCAGCGACTCACCCAGGTCTCCAGCGGCCGCTACCTGCTCGAGCGCACCGACGATCGGGAGTCCGGCCGTGCCCGGCGCGGCGGGCTCGGTCTCGCGGTCCTCGACCTCGTCACCGAGACCCGTCGGGCCCCGGCGACCCTCTCGGGGGGCGAGACGTTCTACGTCGCGCTCTCCCTGGCGCTGGGCCTCGCCGACGTCGTCACCATGGAGGCTGGCGGCATCGAGCTCGGCACGCTGTTCGTCGACGAGGGCTTCGGCTCCCTCGACCCGGGCACCCTCGACCAGGTGCTCCAGGTCCTGGCCCGGCTCCGCGAGGGCGGTCGCGTCGTCGGCGTCGTCAGCCATGTCGAGGAGATGAAGGGCCGGATCGCCGAGCGGATCGAGGTCCGCCGCCGCGACGACGGGTCGAGCACGCTGACCGTCCGGGCCTGAACCGGGGCCTGAACCGGCCTGACCCGACGTCCGCCCAGCGTCGGAATCGACACGGGTCGGGCGGCGTTGCTCGGCCGGTGTGAGAGCCACCGTCATCCATGGGACCCGCGACGTGCGGGTCGACACCGTCCCCGACCCTGTGCTGCGCCGTCCGACCGATGCGATCGTCCGCGTTACCGACGCCCTCGTCTGCGGCTCCGACCTCTGGCCGTACCGCGACTGCCCGCCCGACCGGGTGGGGTCGCGGATCGGTCACGAGTTCGTCGGCGTCGTCACCGACGTCGGCGCCGAGGTGAGCACCGTCGCCGTGGGCGACCTCGTCCTGGCACCGTTCGTGTACTCCGACAACACCTGCCCCCTGTGCCTCAAGGGGGTCCACACCTCGTGCCGCAACGGCGGCTTCTGGGGCTCCGGCGACGTCGACGGCGGCCAGGGCGAGGCCGTCCGGGTGCCGGTGGCCGACGGCACGCTCGTCCGGCTCCCCGCCGACGCAGCGACGGACGACGCCCTGCGCCGCTCGCTCCTGCCGCTCACCGACGTCCTGCCCACAGGCCACCACGCGGCGGTCTCCGCGGGCGTCGTGCCCGGTGCGACCGCCGTGGTCGTCGGCGACGGCGCCGTCGGGCTGTGCGGCGTCCTCGCGGCCTCGCGCCTGGGTGCCGAGCGGGTGATCCTCCTCGGTCGCAACGAGTCACGCCTGGAGATCGGGCGTCGCTTCGGTGCCACCGACGTCGTCCGCGAGCGCGGCGTGGCGGCCGCCGACGCCGTCAAGGAGCTCACCGACGGCCTCGGCGCCGACGCGGTCCTCGAGTGCGTCGGCACCACCGACTCCGTCGCCACGGCGTTCGCGGCAGTGCGCGACGGCGGGACGGTGGGCTGGGTCGGCGTCCCGCACCTCGACAAGGGCCTGCCTGCGGGGGCGATGTTCGGTCGCAACGTCGGCTTGCGCGGTGGCGTCGCACCGGTGCGCCGCTACCTCGACGAGCTGCTTCCCGAGGTCGCCGACGGGCGGCTGGACCCAGCCCCCGTCCTCGACCTCGACGTCGACCTCGACGGGGTCCCCGATGCCTACTCCCGGATGGATGACCGCAGCGCGCTCAAGGCCAGGGTCCGCGTCAGCGCGCCCTGACCCAGCCCACCGGCACGGCCCGGTCGTCACCGGTCAAGTCGACCTGGCGGCGTGCCGATGACCGCGGCGAGAGCACGCGCCCGGCGACGACCCGCTCAGGCGCGCCCGGCGACCAGGGGTGGAGGCGGCTTTGATGCGTCGCGCGACGCTGGGGCGTGGGCAGGCGGGGCGTCGCGACGCCGGTGCGGTGCGCGCCGTCGAGGGGCTGCCGCGCGCGCCGGCACGCGCCACCCTCGTGCTGCCTGACGGGACGAGCTCGACCGTGGTGCTCGACGCCGTCAGCGCGGGCGATGTCGTCCTCACGGCGCCTCGCTACGCGGGCGACCTCGAGCCGCCCCACCCGGGCACACCCATGACCCTCACCTGGTGCAGCCCGCGCGGCTGCCACGAGGTCGGGCTGGTGATGGCCGAGCACCTGCCGGGGCGGGTGCCGCTGTGGCGCCTCCTGCTCACCGGCGACCCTGCCGCGGACCAACGCCGCAGCTTCGCCCGCGCCAGAGGGACGGTCCCGCTGCTCGTCACGTGGCCTGCCCTCACGGCGCCGCTCCTCGGGGGCCACGTAACGTTCGCCTCCGGACCCGATCCGTTCGACGCGCCCGCCTTCACGTCGCCCCCAAGCGTGCTGCTGCCTTCCGTTGCACTGCCCGCGAGCAGCATCGACATCTCCGAGGCCGCCGTCCTGTGCCGGCTGCACGGCGGCGTGCCCGTCCGGCACGTCGACGGCGAGGTCGTCCACGTCGTCCTCCACCTGCCGGAGCGGACTCTCGAGGTCGCGGCCGCGCTGACCGGTCGGCCGGACCGCGGAGAGAGCCACGCCCTGCTCGTGCTCACGACCGTCACCGCCGACGTGGCCGCCCTCCTGCGTCGCACGGTCCTTGCGTGGCAGCGCAGCGAACGGGCGCTGCGCTCGTAGCGGCACGCCTCAATGTCGACACCGACGTGCCGATACCGCTCCCACGGGCGTGCAGCCACCACCACCGAGGCGCAGCAGACGACGACCGCGAGCGTGGGACGACCGCTGGCCTGCCTTAGCATCCGCTCATGACCACACCCGTGCTTCCTGTCCCCACCGGCTCCTACCGCATCGACCCGTCGCGGTCGATCGTCCGGCTGACGGCCAAGCACCTGTTCGGCACCGGCACGGCGCACGCGACCTTCGACATCTCCTCGGGCACCCTCACCGTGACCGACCCGCTCCCCCACTCCTCGGCGAGCGCGACGGTGTCCGTGGCGAGCTTCGCCTCGGACAAGACCCGGCGGGTCGAGCACGTGCTCTCGGGCAGCCTGCTCGACGTCGCGGGCTTCCCCGAGATGACGTTCGTCTCGCGGATGCTGCGGCTCGAGGGGGAGTGGGTCGTCGCCGGTGACCTCACCGTTCACGGTGTCACCCGCCCGGTCGAGCTCCGCGTCACCTCGGCCGCCCCGACCGCGGCGACCGAGACGGCCGACGGCGCGATCCGGCTCGTCGCCACCGCGCGGGTCGACCGTTACGAGTTCGGCGTCACCAAGGTCAAGGGGATTGCCGGCCGCTGGGTCGACCTCGAGATCGAGGTCGTCGCGACCCCGGTCTGACCGCATCGAGGACGCGGACAGGCGACTTCTCGTTCCTCGATCGGCTAGGTCACGCCGACGATCTCGCCGTCAGTAGCGGGGAACCACCGTCAGGCCGGCCTCGAGCGCCGCTGGCAGCCGTTGCGCGTGCACGACTCGCAGGCGCTGGGTCGGTCGGGTGAGCGCGACGTAGAGGTCGTTGACGCCACGGGGCGA
>JBBQFP010000009.1:0-85328 GCA_038322045.1 Actinomycetes bacterium
GTCGACCTCACCGGAGATGAGACCCATGGCGATACCGGCGACGGCGGCGCGCAACGGCACACCGGCCTGCAGCAGCGACATGGTCGAGGCGCAGACCGCACCCATCGAGGTGGAGCCGTTGGAACCCATCGCCTCGGAGAGCTGACGGATCGCGTAGGGGAACTCCTCGCGCGTCGGCAGCACCGGCAGCAGGGCGCGCTCGGCGAGCGCGCCGTGCCCGATCTCGCGACGCTTCGGGGAGCCGACGCGGCCCGTCTCGCCGGTGGAGTACGGCGGGAAGTTGTAGTTGTGCATGTAGCGCTTGCGCGTCTCGGGCGCCAGCGTGTCGAGCTGCTGCTCCATGCGGAGCATGTTGAGCGTGGTGACGCCGAGGATCTGCGTCTCGCCGCGCTCGAACAGGGCCGAGCCGTGCACGCGGGGCAGCACGTCGACCTCGGCGGAGAGCTGACGGATGTCGGTGAGCCCACGGCCGTCCATGCGCACCTTGTCGGTGAGCACGCGCTTGCGCACGAGCTTCTTGGTCAGCGCGCGGAACGCCCCGCTGACCTCCTTCTCGCGCCCCTCGAAGGAGCCTGCGACCTTCTCGACGGCGAGCGCCTTGACCCGGTCGAGCTCGGTCTCGCGCTCCTGCTTGCCGGCGATCGTCAGCGCGGCGGCGAGCTCGGTGGAGACGGCGGACTCGACGGCGGTGAGGACGTCGTCCTGGTACTCGAGGAAGAGCGGGTAGTCGGCCACGGGCTTGCTCGTCGAGGCCGCGAGCCGGGACTGGGCCTCGCACAGGGCCTTGATGAACGGCTTGGCGGCCTCGAGGCCCGCTGCCACGACCTCCTCGGTCGGGGCCTGGGCCCCGCCGGCGACGAGCTCGATGGTGCGTACGGTGGCCTCGGCCTCGACCATCATGACCGCGACGTCACCGTCGTCGAGGAGCCGACCGGCGATGACCATGTCGAACACGGCGCGCTGGAGCTCGGAGTTCGTCGGGAAGGCGACCCACTGGCCCTCGATGAGGGCGACCCGGGTGGCGCCGATGGGCCCGGAGAACGGGAGCCCCGCGATCTGGGTCGACATCGACGCGGCGTTGATGGCGAGGACGTCGTAGAGGCAGTCAGGGTCCAGCGACATCACCGTGATGACGACCTGGATCTCGTTGCGCAGCCCCTTGACGAACGAGGGCCGAAGCGGCCGGTCGATGAGGCGGCACGTGAGGATGGCGTCCTCGGAGGGACGGCCCTCACGGCGGAAGAACGAGCCGGGGATGCGGCCCGCGGCGTACATGCGCTCCTCGACGTCGACCGTGAGCGGGAAGAAGTCGAACTGGTCCTTCGGCTTCTTCGACGCCGTGGTGGCGGAGAGCAGCATGGTGTCGCCGAGGTAGGCCACGGCTGAGCCGGCCGCCTGACGGGCCAGTCGGCCCGTCTCGAAGCGAACGGTGCGGGTGCCGAAGCTGCCGTTGTCGATGACGGCCTCGGAGAACGAGATGTCGGGACCTTCCACGAAGGAACGCCTTTCGTCGGTGCGGGCGGGTGCTCCCTGCGGCCGGCGTCCGGTCTTCGATCGAGGCTCTCGGCGGTCGTCACGGCGCGCGCGACGGGTTCCCGGGGGCCACTACCGAGGACCGGTGGCGTCGACCCGCAGGCCTGCAGCCGCTCCTGGAGGGAGGGGGTGATGCGCCACAGGAGCGCGCCCTGGGGGCTCGCTCCTGCGGTCCTGCGGTGCTAGCGGCGCAGCCCGAGACGTTCGATGAGCTGGCGGTAGCGGGTGATGTCGGTCTTGGCGAGATACTTGAGCAGCCGACGACGACGACCGACGAGCAGCAGCAGGCCGCGGCGCGAGTGGTGGTCGTGCTTGTGGTACTTGAGGTGCGCGGTGAGGTCGGCGATGCGCTTGGTCAGCATCGCGACCTGGACCTCGGGGGAGCCGGTGTCACCCTCGACGGTGGCGTGCTCGGCCATGATGGACTGCTTGGTGGCGCTGTCGAGCGACAACGGTTCTCCTTGCGTGCGGTGGTGAGCGGCGGCCGGTCTGAGGCACGGCTGCGCGGGAGGACTCACGTGATTCACCAGCCAGGCTACCAGCCGGGCCGCTGCCCCATGCTCGGCCCGGCGCGGTGCCTCAGGCGAGGAGCTCCCTGACCTGGGCGACGTCGAGGGCCATCTGGGCCACCAGCGGCTCGACCCCGTCGAAGCGCAAGGTCGGGCGCAGCCGCCGGACGAGCTCGACGGCGACGCGCTCGCCGTAGAAGTCGTAGTCGTGCCGACCGAGGACATAGGCCTCGACCCGCCGGCTGACCCCGTCGAACGTCGGGTTCGTCCCGATGGAGACGGCCGCGACGAGGCGCTCGCCCGAGGCGCGGACGAGGTATCCCGCGTACACGCCGTCGGCAGGGACCGCCGTGCGGGGCGGGCAGTCGAGGTTGGCCGTCGGGTACCCGAGGAGGCGGCCGCGCTTGTCTCCGGTGACGACGATGCCCTCGACCCGGTGGGGACGGCCGAGCATCGTCGTCGCAGCCTCGGCGTCGCCCGCAGCGATGGCCTGGCGGATCGCCGTCGAGGAGACCGGGTCGCCCTCGAGCAGCAACGGGACGCCGTGGGCCTCGAAGCCCGCCTGCGCGCCGAGCTCGCGCAGGGTCGCGATCGAGCCGGCCGCCCGGTGGCCGAAGCGGAAGTTCTCCCCGACGACGACCTCGACGGCGTGCAGCCGGCCGACGAGCACCTCGGCGACGAACTCCTCGGCCGACTGGCGAGCCATGTCCTCGGTGAACGACAGGATGAGGCACGCGGCGACGCCGAGGGAGGCGACGAGCTCGGCGCGGCGCTCGAGCGTCGTGAGCATCGGAGGCTCGTTGCCCGGGCGCACGACGTCCATGGGGTGCGGGTGGAAGGTGACGACGACGGCGGGGACCCCGAGCTCGTGTGCCCGGCCCACGGCCGTGGTGATGATCGCCTGGTGGCCCCGGTGGACACCGTCGAAGACCCCGACGGTGACGAGGCAGTGCCCCCAGGTCGGGGGGACGTCGTCGAGCCCTTGCCACCGCAGCACGCCGTGCGTCCTTCCGTCTCGAGCGTCGTCCCGGTGGGCAAGCCTCCCACGTCGGCTCCCCCACCACGACCGGCCCGGCAGGTGGGCGAACCCCGTCCCCTGGTGAGCGGCCGCTCAGCCGACGAGGACGGCGACCGGGCGCGAGAACCCGTCGCGCTCCGCGTAGAGCGCGAGCAGCTGGCCGTCGGGGCCGAGGACGGCAACCGGCCCGGTGCTGCCCGTCGTCGGGAGGAAGCCGCCGTGGCGGACCCGCTCAGCCTCGTCGGCGTCGACGTGGCGGACGGGGAACGCGGCGGCGGCCGCCTCGGCGAGGGGCATGACCGCGAAGGACGCCTCGAGCTCGTCCAGCGTGCGAGCGTCCGCCACCTGGTAGGGCCCGACGCGGGTGCGCCGCAGCGTCGTGAGGTGTCCGCCAACGCCGAGGCCGGCGCCGAGGTCGCGGGCCAGCGCGCGGATGTACGTGCCGGTCGAGCACGAGACGCGGACGTCGAGGTCGAGCAGCTCCCCCTCGCGCCTGCTCGCAAGCAGCGCGAGCTCGCTCACCGTCACCTGCCGCGGTTCGAGGACGACGTCTTCCCCGGCCCGCACCCGTGCGTAGGCACGCTTCCCGGCCACCTTGATCGCGCTCACCGACGAGGGGACCTGGGCGATGTCACCGGTCAGCGCGAGCAGCCCGGCCCGGACGGCGGCGTCGGTCACGCCCGACGCGTCGGAGGTGCCGACCGGCTCGCCCTCGGCGTCGTCGGTCGTCGTCGACCGACCGAGCCGGATCGTCGCCTCGTAGGTCTTGTCGGCCAGCGCGAGGTGCCCGAGGAGGCGGGTCGCCCGGCCGACTCCTAGCACGAGCACGCCGGTGGCCATCGGGTCCAGCGTCCCGGCGTGCCCGACCTTGCGGGTCCCTGCCAGCCGACGGACCCGGGCGACGACGTCGTGGCTCGTGCACCCGGCCGGCTTGTCGACGACGAGGAGCCCGTCGACCACGCTCACGCGCTCGTAGCCTCGGTCTCGTCGTCGACGTCCGCGTCGTCGTCCAGCCCGTCCGCGTCGTCCGTGTCGACGTCGTCGTCGGCGGCGTCCCGCGGGACCCGGTAGGGGTCGGCGTCGCCTGCAAAGGTCGCCCCAACGGCCGCGCGGTGGACCTCGGCGTCCGAGGCGCGCACGACCGCGAGGAGGTCCTCGATCTGCTTGGCGGTCTCCGGGATCGCGTCGGCGATGAACTCCAGCGACGGCGTGAACCGGACGCCGGTCTGGCGGCCGACCTCGCTGCGCAGCACGCCCTTGGCGCTCTCGAGGGCGGCCGCGGTGGCCGTGCGCTCCTCGTCGTCGCCGTAGACGGTGTAGAACACGGTCGCCTGCTGGCAGTCACCGGTGAGGCGGACCTCGGTGATGGTGACGAACCCCAGCCGCGGGTCCTTGACCCGCATCTCGAGAGTCTCCGCGACGATCACGCGGATCCGGTCGGCAAGCTTGCGGGCGCGGGCGTGGTCAGCCACGGCTACTCGTCCTCCTCAGTCGCGAACCGCCGTCGTACCGACAGCAGCTCGATCTCCGGGCGCTCGGCCACGAACCTCTCGCAGGCGTCGAGCACGGCGGTGCAGTGCGCGGCGTCTGCCGCGGCCACCGCCACACCGATCTCGGCCCGGCGGTGCAGCCCCTGGTGACCTACCTCGGCCACCGAGACGTCGAACAGGCGGCGCAGGTCGGCCACGAGAGGCCGAACGACGCTGCGCTTCGCCTTGAGCGAGTGGACGTCGCCGAGCAGGATGTCCGCCGAGATCCACCCGACGACCATGCTGCTCCCTCCGCTTGCCCCCTGAGAGCACCGGCGGTGAGGCGCCCCGAGGGACGCCTCACCGCCGATGGACGGACCTGGCTACGCGCGGGGCTTCTCGCGCATCTCGTAGGTCTCGACGACGTCGTCGACCCGGATGTCGTTGAACGACCCCAGCCCGATGCCGCACTCGTAACCGTCGCGAACCTCGGTCGCGTCGTCCTTGAATCGCTTGAGCGAGTCGATGGTGAGGTTCTCGGCCACGACGACGCCGTCGCGGACCAGACGGGCCTTCGCGTTGCGGACGATCTTGCCCGACCGCACGAGGGCACCGGCGATGTTGCCGAACTTCGAGGACCGGAAGACCTCGCGGATCTCGGCGGTGCCCAGCTGGACCTCCTCGAACTCCGGCTTGAGCAGGCCCTTGAGAGCGGCCTCGACCTCGTCGATCGCCTGGTAGATCACCGAGTAGTACCTGACCTCGACGCCCTCACGGTCGGCGAGCTCGGTGGCCTTGCCCTGCGGTCGGACGTTGTAGCCGATGATGATCGCGTCCGAGGCCGACGCCAGCATGACGTTGGTCTCGGTGATCGCCCCGACGCCGCGGTCGATGATCCGCAGGTCGACGTCGTCGCCCACGTCGATCTTGAGCAGGGCGTCCTCGAGGGCCTCGACCGAACCGGCCATGTCGCCCTTGAGGATGAGGTTGAGCGTCTCGATGCGACCCTGCTCGAGGATCTTCGTGAGGTCTTCGAGGCTGACCTTCTTGCGGGTCTTCGCCAGCTGCGCGTTGCGCTCCATCGCCTCGCGCTTCTCGGCGATCTGCCGGGCGACGCGCTCCTCGGGGGCCACGAGGAACTTGTCGCCCGCGTTGGGCACCGAGCTGAAGCCGAGCACCTGGACCGGACGCGCGGGACCGGCCGTGTCGACCGGATCGCCCTTCTCGTCGAGCATGGCGCGGACCCGCCCGTAGGCGCCTCCGGCGACGATCGCGTCACCGACGTGCAGCGTGCCGCGCTGGACGAGCACGGTGGCCACCGGGCCGCGGCCACGGTCGAGGTGCGCCTCGATCGCGATGCCCCGGGCCTCCTGGTCGGGGTTGGCCCGCAGGTCCAGCGACGCGTCGGCGGTGAGGAGCACCGACTCGAGGAGCTGGTCGATGTTGAGCTTCTGCTTCGCCGAGATGTCGACGAAGATCGTCTCGCCTCCGTACTCCTCAGCCACGAGGCCGTACTCGGTGAGCTGCTGACGGATCTTCGAGGGGTTGGCCCCCTCCTTGTCGATCTTGTTGACCGCCACGACGATCGGGACGCCGGCCGCCTGGGCGTGGTTGAGCGCCTCGACGGTCTGCGGCATGACGCCGTCGTCCGCCGCGACGACGAGGACGGCGATGTCGGTGGCCTGGGCACCACGGGCACGCATGGCGGTGAACGCCTCGTGGCCCGGCGTGTCGATGAAGGTCAGGCGTCGGTCGTTGACCTTCACCTGGTAGGCACCGATGTGCTGGGTGATGCCCCCGGCCTCGCCGGCGACGACGTCGGTCGAGCGGATGGCGTCGAGCAGCTTGGTCTTGCCGTGGTCGACGTGTCCCATGACGGTGACGACCGGGGGTCGGGCGACGAGCTCGTCCTCGGTGCTGTCGTCGTCGTAGAAGTCGATGTCGAAGGTGCCGAGGAGCTCGCGGTCCTCGTCCTCGGGCGAGACGACCTGGACGTCGTAACCGAGCTCGGCGCCGAGCAGGCCGAAGGTGTCGTCGTCGAGGCTCTGCGTCGCCGTCGCCATCTCACCGAGGTGGAAGAGCACCGTGACCAGAGCGCCGGGGTTGGCGTTGATGCGCTCGGCGAAGTCGGTGAGCGACGCGCCACGAGGCAGCCGGACGACGGTGGTGCCGTCGCCACGGGGAACCTGCACGCCGCCGATGGACGGCGCCTGCATGTTGTCGAACTCTTGACGACGCTGCTTCTTGGACTTGCGCCCACGCACGGGGCGCTGGCCCCCAGGGCGACCGAAGGCGCCGGCTGTGCCGCCACGACCGCGCGGACCGCCGCCACCCGGGCGACCGGGCATCCCGCCACCGGCACCAGGAGCACCACCGGTACCGCCGCCGGGACGCCCGGCGAAACCTCCGCCGCCGGCACCGGGACGGCCGGCGAAACCTCCGCCGCCGCCACCGGGACGGGCACCGGGGCCGCCGGGACGGGCACCGGGTCCACCCGGACGAGCACCGGGGGGGCCGCCGGGACGGCTGCCGACGCCCGGCGCAGGGCGCGTGGGCATCATGCCGGGGTTGGGCCGGGGCATGCCGGGGCGCGGGCCACCGGCGCCAGGAGCGCCGGGACGAGGACCTGCGGCGCCAGGGGTCCCCGGCCGGGCGGTCGGGCCACCCGGACGAGGCATGCCTGTCGTGCCGCCGGCGCTGAAGGGGTTGTTTCCCGGACGAGGAGCCGCGGCGGGGGCCGGCGTGCGGCCCATGCCCTGGCTCGTACCGAACGGGTTGTTGCCCGGGCGAGGGCCAGCCGGACGCGGACCTGGGCGGGCACCTGCCTCACCCGGCGCCGTGACGGCGGGGTCGGCGGGCGCCGTCGAGGCAGGAGCCGTCGATGCCGGAGCCACCGCAGGAGCCGTCGATGCCGGAGCCACCGCAGGAGCCGCCGGGGCGGGGGCCGTCGAGGCGGGGGCCGTCGAGGCGGGAGCCACCGCCGGAGCCGTCGGCGCCGAGGCCACCGCCGGAACCGTCGGCGCCGCCGAGGCGGCCGGGGCGAGCGGAGCGGCAGCCGGCTGCTCGGCGGGAGCCGCCGGGGTCGGGGCCGACGCCACCGGCGCGGGCTCGCTCACGGGCACGGCAGCGGGCGGGGGGCCCGGACGGCGAGCCGCAGGCTCGGCGGGCGCGGGCGTGCTTACCGCAGCCGAGGGAGTGGGGGCGCCAGCGGCGCTCGGCGCCGCGGGCGAGGCGGGTGCCGCGGGTGCTGCCGCAACGCCTGCGGATGGGCCGGCGGGGAACTGCTCCCTGAGCCGGCGGACGACGGGAGCCTCGACGGTCGACGACGCCGACCTGACGAACTCCCCGAGCTCTGTGAGTTTGGCCATGACGACCTTGCTCTCGAGACCGAGCTCTTTGGCGAGCTCGTAGACCCGGACCTTTGCCACTTCTCTCCTTGTCTCGGTCCGGGCCGGGGCGGCGCGGACCGTCAGCTCCTGGGCATGCTGCTCATCTGCCTGTGCTCATCGAGCGCTCATCGCTGTCTCGACCTGCTTCCCGTGACGGTCTGCGTCCTTGCGCTTGGGTGACCTCGGCGTGCTCGAGGCCGCCGCCGGCGTCCGTGCCTGGCGGTGTCTGTCGTGCGGTCGTCGATCTCCGGCGGAGCGGGCTGCCCCCAGCGCCGTGCGGCGCGTCAGGACGGTGAGGCCTGCTCGACCAGCGCTCGGACGCGAGAGGTGTCCAGCGGGCCGGTGACGCGCAGGGCCCGCGGGAACGCCCTGCGGCGCTCGGCGAGGTCGAGGCAACCCGGCGAGGGGTGCACGTGCGCACCCCGTCCGGGAAGGCGACCGTGGAGATCGGGGACACACTCGCCCCCCAGCACCACGACTCGCACCAGCTCGGCCTTGGCAGCCCTCGCGCGACAACCCACGCACGTGCGAATGGCACATGCCTGAACCACGCCCGGAGAGGCGACCACAGAGGAGTCTAACCCGGGCCGGCCGATCAGCGGGACGACGCCTCCTGGCCGGCGCCCTCGACGGGCGCGGCCTCGTCGGTGGCGAGCTCCTGGCCGGCGTCCTCGACGGCCGGGGCGTCGGAGCGGATGTCGATGCGCCACCCCGTCAGCCGCGCAGCGAGCCGGGCGTTCTGCCCCTCTTTGCCGATGGCGAGGGAGAGCTGGTAGTCGGGGACGACGACCCGGGCGGAGCGGGTCGCCAGGTCGACGACCTCGACGCTGGACACCCTCGCCGGGGAGAGGGCGTTGCCGACGAGCGTGGCCGGGTCGTCGGACCAGTCGATGATGTCGATCTTCTCACCGTGCAGCTCGGTCGTGACGGCGCGGACGCGGGCACCCATGGGGCCGATGCACGCGCCCTTTCCGTTGAGGCCGCTGCGCCGTGACGCCACGGCCACCTTCGTGCGGTGCCCCGCCTCGCGGGCGATGGCCATGATCTCGACGTCACCGCTCGCGACCTCGGGCACCTCGAGGGCGAAGAGCTTGCGGACGAGGTTGGGGTGCGTGCGCGACAGGGTGATCTCGGGGCCGCGCATGCCTTTGCGGACAGAGACGACGAGGCAGCGCAGCCGCGATCTGTGCTCGTAGCGCTCTCCGGGGACCTGCTCCTGCGGCGGCAGCTTTCCCTCGACGACGCCAAGGTCGACGAGCACCATGCGCGGGTCGGTGCCCTGCTGGACGACGCCGGTGATGATGTCGCCCTCGGTCCCGGCGAACTGGCCGAAGGTGCGCTCGTCCTCGGCGTCGCGCAGCCGCTGCATGATGATCTGCCGCGCGGTGCTCGCCGCGATGCGCCCAAAGCCCTCAGGGGTGTCGTCGTACTCGCGGACGAGCTCGCCGTCTTCATCGAGCTCGGCGGCGAGGATCGCGACGTGGCCGGTCTTGCGGTCGAGCTCGGCGCGGGCGCGCGGTGTGGCGCCCTCCGTGCGGTGATAGGCCACGACGAGTGCGGACTCGATGGCCGCGACGAGCAGCTCGAAGCTGATCTCCTTCTCGCGGACGAGGCCGCGCAGCGCCCCCATGTCGATGTCCATGCTTACCCCTGCCTCCCGTCGCCCGCTCCGTCGTCGTCTGGTCCGTCGTCGGCGGCACCCGGGCGGGTGAACTCCACCTCGACGCGGCCGCGAACAACGCTCGGCCACGCGATCGTCAGCGGCGCGCCCGAGACCTCGAGCACCAGCCCGTCGTCGCCTGCCTCGAGGAGCCTGCCGATCGGGCTGCTGCCTTCCCTGATCGTCACCGTGACGAGACGCCCGACGGCGCGGCGCCAGTGCCGCGGCTCGCTCAAGGGGCGGTCGACCCCGGGAGAGCTGACCTCGAGGACGAACGGGGCGTTGCCGAGGACGTCGGAGTCGTCGAGGACGTCGGAGATGAGCCTGCTGACCTCGGCGACCGCGTCGAGGCTCACGCCGCCGTCGGCGTCGACGACGACGCGGACGACGCGACGGCGCCCGGCTGGGGTGACGTCGAGCGTCTCGAGGTCGAGGCCGGCCGCACTGACGACCGGTCCTAGCAGCGCCGTCAGCTGGCTCGTCGGCGAGGTGCTCATGCTCGATCCTCCCTCGCCTGTGCGGTTGTCGCGCCGGTGCGGCTCTGCCGGGGTGTGCGAGCCCCCGCGAGACCGGGGACGGTGCCGGCGACCGCCAGAGGCGACCGCGGGGAGGCTCCACCTTAGCCGCTGCGCGCAGGGGTTCTGGCATCCTGGCTGCTTCCTGCGCCTGTCCCGGAGGCAGGACGACGGCGGAGCGGAGGACCAGCGATGACGACGGCGCCGGTGTCGCGCCGCCGCTCGCTCGGGGTGATCGCCACGGCAGCTGTGGTCGTGCTGACGGGCTGCTCGGGGGGTCCCTCGCGGGCGCCGGCGCCGCGGCAACCGTCCCCCGACGAGCGCGCTGTGGCCTCGTCCGTCCTCGACGAGCAGCGCCTGGTGGCTAGGTACGCCCAGGCGGCCCTCGAGCGTCCTGAGCTCGCGCCCCGGCTTGCCTCTGCCCGCGCCGAGCACGCGGAGCACCTCGCAGCCCTCGTCGCGCTGCTCCCCCGCGCCACGCCCTCCGACCAGGCGGCCGCAAGCCCGGCGTCAGACCCGGCGGCCGCCCGCGCGGCGTCGCCCTCGGCGGGCGGGTCGGCGAGCTCCCCCGCGCCGGCGCGGCCTGCCACCGTCGTCCTCGCCGACCTCGCCGCGGCGGAGGCGTCCGCCGTGCAGGACCGCCTGCTCGACGCCGGGTCCGCGAGCCCTGGGCTGGCCCGGCTCCTCGTCTCGGTGTGCGCCGCCGAGACGGTGCACGCCCGAGCTCTCGGCGGCAGGCCGGCCCCGGCTGCGACGATGCCGGCCCCAGCCACCGGCGCCGTCAGCACGCCGCGGCCGAACGGGTCCGCGGCCGCGAGCGGCGGTCCGGCCCTCCAGTCGTGGCAGCAGGCGCTGGACGCGGAGCATGCGGCGGTGTGGGTCTACGGTCTCGCCGGGCCGCACCTCGCCGTTGCGCGCCAGGGGGCTGCTCGGGCGGCCGAGGCGCTGCACCGCGACCGGCGCGACCAGCTCCGGGCCACGGTGCGCGCACTGGGCGACGAGCCTGCCGGGCCGATGGCCGCCTACGCCGTCCCTGTCGCGCCGTCGAGTCCCGCCACGGCAGCCGCCCTGCTCGCCGTCGTCGAGTCCCGGCTCGGCGACGTCCTCAGCGTGCTGGCCGCGACGACCCGGGGAGCGCAGCGGACGGCGGCGGCGCGTTGGCTGGCCGACACCGCCGTGCGCGTCACCGGGTGGAGCGGCACGACCGTGGCGTTCCCCGGGATGCCGGAGCGGCGCGCCCGCTGAGCCCGCAGGTCCCGCGGTTCAGGACCCGGGGCGCGTCAGGCCGGGTCGCCGGGGGCGCCGACGAGCGCACGGACGTGCCCGACGGCGTCGGCGAGGGCGACCTCGGTGCGCTCTCCTGAGCGACGGTCCTTGACCTCGACGACGCCGCTGGCCAGCCCCTTGCCGACGACGACGATCGTCGGGACGCCGATGAGCTCGGAGTCCTTGAACTTCACCCCCGGCGACACCGATCGCCGGTCGTCGACGAGCACCCGCACGCCGGCGTCCACCAGCCCGGCCGCCACGGACTCGGCTGCCGCGAAGACCGCGTCGTCCTTGCCGGTGGCGACGAGGTGGACGTCGGCAGGGGCGATGCTGCGCGGCCAGCAGAGCCCGAGCTCGTCATAGGTCTGCTCGGCGACGGCGGCGATCGCACGAGAGACCCCGATGCCGTAGGAGCCCATGGTGACGCGCACCGGCTTGCCGTCGGGCCCGAGGACGTCGAGGGCGAAGGCGTCGGTGTACTTGCGCCCGAGCTGGAAGATGTGGCCGATCTCGATGCCGCGGTCGATCGAGAGCGGCGAGCCGCAGCGGGGGCAGGGGTCGCCGTCGCGGACCTCCGCCGCCTCGACGTAGGCGTCGACGGTGAAGTCCCGGCCGGCGACGACGTCCACGGCGTGCTTGTCGGCGACGTTCGCGCCGGTCGCCCAGACGCTGCCGACGACGACGCGCGGGTCGGCGAGGTAGCGGATCCCCAGCGAGGGCAGCACCTGCGGGCCGATGTAGCCGCGGACGAGACCCGGATGGGCCACGAAGTCCTCGGGGGTGAAGAGCTCCACCTCGGCGGCCGCCAGCGAGGCGCTCAGCCGCTTGAGGTCGACCTCGCGGTCACCGGGGACACCGACGACGAGAACCTCGCGGTCGCCCGCGGCAGAGGTGACCGTGACGACGACGTTCTTCAGCGTCTGCGCCGCCGTGACGGGGTGGCCGAGTCGCGCGAGGACCCCGACGAGGGAGTCGATCGTCGGCGTCCCGGGGGTGTCGAGCACCTCCGAGGCGGGGACGTCCGCGGCCGCCGCTGGCTGCGGCGGGGCCACCTGCACGGCCTCGGTGTTGGCTGCGTAGTCGCACCCTGTGCAGGAGACGAAGGTGTCCTCCCCGGTGGGGGCGGGGGCGAGGAACTCCTCGGAGTGGGAGCCGCCCATGGCCCCGGCCATGGCGGAGACGATCCGGTAGTCCAGCCCCAGCCGCTCGAAGGTCGCGACGTAGGCCGCCCGGTGCGCGTCGTAAGAGGCTTGGAGGCCGGCGTCGTCGAGGTCGAAGGAGTACGAGTCCTTCATGACGAACTCGCGCCCACGGATGATGCCCGCGCGCGGACGCATCTCGTCCCGGTACTTCGTCTGGATCTGGTAGAGGGTCACCGGGAGGTCCTTGTACGACGAGTACTCCCCCTTGACCATCGTCGTGAACATCTCCTCGTGGGTCGGCCCGAGGAGGTAGTCGGCGCCCTTGCGGTCCTTGAGCCGGAACAGCTCAGGGCCGTACTCCGCCCAGCGGCCCGTCGCCTCGTAGAAGTCGCGCGGCAGCAGGGCGGGGAAGAGGACCTCCTGCGCCCCCAGGCGGTCCATCTCCTCGCGGACGACCCGCGTGACGTTCTCGAGCATGATCTTGCCGAGCGGGAGCCACGAGTAGATCCCCGGTGCCACCCGGCGGACGTAGCCCGCTCGGACAAGGAGCCGGTGGCTGGGCACCTCGGCGTCGGCGGGGTCCTCGCGCAGCGTGCGCAGGAACAGCCTCGACATGCGCAGGAGCACGACAGCCTTCTCTCGTCTGGGGTGGCCCGGGTGGGTGCCTGGCTCGCCGGGCGTGGGGACCGCGTGGCAGGTCCCTCGCGAGCGAGCGCCGACCGGCCCGAGGATACCGGGCCTCGATCAGCGCAGCGGCAGCTCGACGCCGAGCACGTCGTAGCCGTCGGGGTAGCCGGTGAAGCGGATCCCCTCGGCGAGGACGACGAAGCCGAGCCGGTCGTAGAGTGCGTGCGCCCGCTGCGCCTCCGTCTTGCACGTCAGCAGCGCCCGGGCCTCGCCGCAGCCGGCCAGCACTGCGCGCAGGAGGCGCTCGCCCCAGCCACGACCCTGCCACTCGCGGGCGACGTGGAGCTCGGCGAGCTCGAAGGTGCCCCTCCGCCACCGGTCCTCGGCGAGGTGCTGGTCGACGACGTCGCGCCACCACGTCCCGGCCCGGGTCGGGTACCCGTAGCAGAAGCCCACGAGCGTGCCGTCAGGCAGAACCAGACCGCGGCCACGGTGCTCGGGGTTCTCGGCGTGGCCGAGGAAGACCGCTCGCCGGGAGACCGACAGCCGCTCGGGGAGGTTGCCACCGGAGACCTCGACCGCGACGACGTCGTCCACCCGCCCGGCGAGGTCGAGCGGCACGACGGCGGGGAGCACCGTGGGGCCGTTCGCAGGAGCACCGGCCGGGCCGCTCACAGGAGCACCGTGGCGAAGGTCCCCACGTCGGTGAAGCCGACCCGCCGGTAGGCGGCCCGGGCTGCGGTGTTGTAGTCGTTGACGTAGAGCGTGACGAGCGGGGCGTGCCTGCTCCGCGCATGAGCGACGACGGCAGCCATGCCCGAGACCGACAGGTGCTGACGCCGGCGGTCGGGCCGCACCCACACGCCCTGGACGAGGCACGCTCGGGAGGACACCGCGCCGACGTCGGCCTTGAACACGACGCGGCCGTCCTCCATGCGCACGTAGCACCGGCCGGAGGCGATGAGGTCCTCGACCGACGCGCGGTAGGTGGCTCCACCGTCGGCGCCCAGCGGCGAGACGCCGACCTCCTCGGTGAACATGGCGATGGAGGCAGGCAGCACGGCCGGGAGCTCCTCGGGCAGCGCGGGGCGCACGAGCGGGTCCGGGGCGACGCGGGGGGCGGCGCCCAGCGTCATCAGCGGCTGGCTGCGGCGGATCTCCCGCGGCTGGCCGAGCACGGGCTCGAGGAGCCGCCAGAACGGCAGGACGCTGGACGCCGGCCCGACGACGGAGGCGGGGCGCAGCCCCCGCTGGGCGACGACGTCGGCGAAGGCCCGCAGGCTCTCCGGGGTCGCCTGGACGGGGACGAGGTTCGCCCCCGCGAACACCGCGGAGGTGAGGCGGTCACCGGCGAAGTGGCCCCACAGCTCGCCGCCGAGGCGCCCGGGGCTCATGCCCGCCCGCTGGACCCGGCTGGCCACCATGACGTCGGCAACCGGGTCCCGCGCGAGCAGCTCGAGGACGTCGGGGAGGTCGGTGTCGGTGAGGACCCGGACGGTCGTGGCCACCGCTGAGCGCAGCCCGCCGGTCAGGAGACGCTGACCGTCGGTGCTCCCGAGGCAGCGCCGTCGTCCTCCATCGCTTCGGCGAGGCGCAACGCCTCCTCGATGAGGGTCTCGACGATGAGGGACTCGGGAACGGTCTTGACGACCTCGCCCCTGACGAAGATCTGGCCCTTGCCGTTGCCCGAGGCGACCCCGAGGTCAGCCTCCCGTGCCTCGCCGGGCCCGTTGACGACGCACCCCATGACGGCGACGCGCAGCGGGACGGTGAGCCCCTCGAGCCCAGCGGTGACCTGCTCGGCGAGGGTGTAGACGTCGACCTGGGCCCGTCCGCACGACGGGCACGAGACGATCTCGAGCCCACGCTGGCGCAGCCCGAGGGACTCGAGGATCTGGTTGCCGACCTTGACCTCCTCGACCGGAGGAGCCGACAGCGAGACCCGGATGGTGTCGCCGATACCTTCGGCCAGCAGAGCGCCGAACGCGACCGCGGACTTGATCGTGCCCTGGAACGTCGGACCCGCCTCGGTGACACCGAGATGCAGCGGGTAGTCGCAGGCGGCGGCGAGCTGACGGTAGGCGTTGATCATGACGACGGGGTCATGGTGCTTGACCGAGATCTTGATGTCGCGGAACCCGTGCTCCTCGAACAGCGAGCACTCCCACAGGGCCGACTCGACGAGCGCCTCGGGCGTCGCCCGGCCGTACTTCTCGAGCAGCCGCTTGTCCAGGGAACCGGCATTGACCCCGATCCGGATCGGGATGCCGGCGTCGCTGGCCGCCCGGGCGATCTCGCCGACCTTGTCGTCGAAGGCCTTGATGTTGCCGGGGTTGACCCGGACAGCGGCGCAGCCGGCGTCGATGGCTGCGAAGACGTACTTGGGCTGGAAGTGGATGTCGGCGATGACGGGGATCTGGGACTTGCGCGCGATGGCCGGGAGGGCGTCGGCGTCGTCCTGGCTGGGGACGGCGACGCGGACGATCTGGCAGCCCGTCGCCGTGAGCTCGGCGATCTGCTGGAGCGTCGCGTTGACGTCGGAGGTGAGGGTCGTCGTCATCGACTGCACCGAGACGGGCGCGTCACCCCCGACGAGCACGCTGCCGACCCGGATCTGACGCGAGAGCCTGCGCTTGGCTAGCGGCGCAGGAGGAATGGTGGGCATGCCGAGAGCGATGGTCATCGCTGCCTTTCACGGGCGGTGTCGCGCACCACGACTAGAGGGAGATCTGGACCGGGTTGAGGATGTCTGCGGCAAGGAGGAGCAGGGAGAGCCCGACCAAGAGCACCAGCACCAAGTATGCGACTGGCATGAGCTTGGTGAGGTCGACCCGGCCCGGGTCTCGACGTCCGATGAGCCGGTAGACGGCGGTGCGGGCCTGCTCGAAGAGCAGCACCGCGATGTGGCCGCCGTCCATGGGCAGCAGGGGCAGGAGGTTGAAGATCCCGACGGTGACGTTGAGGCCGGCGATGATGAGGAGGAAGAAGCCGATCCGGTCGTAGAGGGGGCTGGATCCCTCGAGCGCCTGACCGCTGACCCGGGCGACGCCGACCGGCCCCACGAGCCCGTCGGCCGAGCGGGTCGTGCCGTTCACCGTCTGGTCGACGAGCTTGGGGATCGAGGCCGGGACCTTGGCGAGGGCTTTGACGGTCTCGACGCTGACCCGCCAGAACGTCGTCGCCGAGCGACCCGCGCCCTCGACCGGCCCGAGCCGCTCGACGCCCTGGCTCGGGGTGATGCCGAGGACGCCGACCGCCTCGGTGCGGCTCGGGTCCTCGAGGGACTCGCGCTTGCGGACCGCCGGCGTCACGGTCAGGGCCACCTGCTCGCCCGAGCGCTCGACGAGGAGCGTCTGCGGCCCGCTCGTGACCGAGCGGATCTGCCGGGTGAGCTCGTCCCAGGACTCGACCGGTCGACCCTGGAAGCTCACCACCCGGTCGCCCTCACGCAGGCCGGCCACCTTCGCCGGCGAGGCGAGGTCGCTGCTGCTGCACGTCGTCGCCCCGTCGGCCGGGACGCACGCGGCCACCGTGGCAACGGTCGTCGTGGCCTTGCCGGGGACCCCGATCGGCACGAGGACGACCCAGATGAGCACGAAGGCGATGACGAAGTGGACGACCGAGCCCGCTGCGAGCACGACGAGCCGGGCAGGAGCCGGCTGACGCCAGAAGGCGCGCCGCTCGTCCTGGGGCTCGACCTCTTCCAGCGGCGTCATCCCGACGATCTTGACGAAGCCACCGGCGGGGATGGCCTTGACGCCGTACTCGGTCTCCCCCCGCCGGGTCGACCACAGCGTGCGCCCGAAGCCCACGAAGAACTGGGTCGCCTTCATGCCGAAGCGCCGGGCAAAAAGGAAGTGCCCCGCCTCGTGCAGCATCACCGAGACGAGCAGCGCCACGACGAACGCGAAAATGCCGATGGCGCCGGTCACTGCTGCGTGCCTGTCATCCGGTGGGACTCCTGCGGGTCGCGACGTCGTTGTCGATGAGCTCGTCGGCTCGGGCGCGGGCCCAGGCCTCCGCAGTCAGAACATCGGCAAGGGTCATGGCGTTCCCGAGCGGCTCGTGCTCGGCGACCACCTGCGCCACGGTGTCGACGACGGCGAGGAAGGCCAGCCGGCCGGCGAGGAACGCCGCGACGGCCTGCTCGTTGGCGGCGTTGAGCACCGCGGGGACGGTGCTGCCGCGTGCTGCCGCAGCCCTGGCCAGGCCCACCGCGGGGAAGCTCTCGTGGTCCAGCGGCTCGAAGGACCACTGCTGCGCCGTCCGCCAGTCGCAGGCCCGAGCCGCCCCGGGCACGCGCTGCGGCCAGGCCAGCCCGAGCGCGATGGGCAGGCGCATGTCCGGAGGGCTCGCCTGAGCGATCGTCGAGCCGTCGCTGAACTCGACCATGGAGTGGACGACGGACTGCGGGTGGACGACGACGTCGATCGCGTCGAGCGGCACCCCGAAGAGCACGAAGGCCTCGATGAGCTCGAGCCCCTTGTTCATGAGGGTCGCGGAGTTCACCGTCACGACCGGGCCCATCGCCCACGTCGGGTGGGCGAGGGCCTCCTCGGGGCCGACGTCGGCGAGCTCCTCCCTGCGTCGTCCCCGGAAGGGCCCGCCGCTCGCTGTGAGGACGAGCCGAGCGACTTCGGCGGCGGACCCCCCGCGCAGGCACTGGGCTAGCGCCGAGTGCTCGGAGTCGACGGGGACGATCTGCCCCGGCCGCGCAGCCGCCGTGACGAGCGGCCCGCCCGCGACGAGCGACTCCTTGTTGGCCAGCGCAAGCGTGGTGCCGGCCTCCAGAGCCGCGAGCGTGGGCGCGAGCCCGATCGAGCCCGTCATGCCGTTGAGGACGACGTCGGCGGGCCTGCGGGCGAGCGCGGTCGCGGCGTCGGGGCCGACGAGAAGCTCCGGCACGCGGCCGCTCCCGCTCAGCGCCTCGCGCAGCGCAGGGACGCATCGCTCGTCGGCGACCGCGACCGTGGCGGGGCTCAGTGCGCGGACCTGCGCCGCGAGCAGCTCGGGGTGGGCTCCACCGGCGGCCAGGCCGACGACCCGGAACCGCTCCCCGGCGGCCCGGACGACGTCGACCGCCTGGGTGCCGATCGAACCGGTGGACCCCAGGAGGACGACCTCGCGCGGCTCGCTCACGCGCCCAGTGTCCCGCACGGCACCCGGCTAGGCTCACCGGCATGGAGACGCGTCGCCTGGGCCGGATCGGCCACCACAGCTCGGTGCTCATCTACGGCGGGGCCGCCCTCGGCGACGTGACCCAGGAGGTCGCGGAGGCCTCGCTGCAGGAGGCGCTCGACGCTGGCATCAACCACTTCGACGTCGCGGCCTCCTACGGCGACGCCGAGCTGCGGATGGGTCCGTGGGTCCCGTCCGTGCGCGACACGATCTTCCTCGCGACGAAGACCGGTGACCGGGACGCCGAGGCGGCGTGGGCGTCGGTCAACCGCTCGCTCGAGCGGCTGCGCACCGACTCCGTCGACCTCATCCAGCTCCACGCCGTGACCTCGATGGCCGAGCTCGACGCCTGCACCGCCCCCGGCGGCGCGCTCGAGGCGGTCCTGCGCGCCCGCGACGAGGGGCTCGCCAGGCACGTGGGCATCACCGGTCACGGTGCAGCCGCCCCCGCTGTGCACCTCGAGGCGCTGCGACGGTTCTCGTTCGACACGGTGCTCACCCCGCTCAACCCCGTGCTCGCCCGCGACCCCGAGTACCTCGCCTCGTACGAGGCTCTCGTCGCCGAGGTCCAGCGCCAGGACGCCGCGCTCATGACGATCAAGACGGTGGCGCGTCGCAACTGGCCCGGAGGGGGTTCCGAGGGCCCCTGGACGACGTGGTACGAGCCCTGGGCCGACCAAGAACGCATCACGGCGACGGTGGCGTGGGTGCTCTCGCACCCCGAGGTCACCGGCCTGGCGACGGCGAGCGACGTCCGCCTGCTGCCGCTCATCATCGAGGCCGAGCGGGCCCGGGCCGACTGGACCGCGCAGCGTGCCGAGGACGCCCTTGCCGAGGCGCCGGACTACTCGAGCCCGTTCCTCACCATCCCCATCTGAGCCGCGGCCGCAGTCGGGCGGCCGAGTCGGCTCCACCCAGCCGCGGCCTCCGCGGGGTCGCTCGTCACAGCGAGAGGCCGCTGAGCACCATGACCCGCTCGTAGGTGAGGTCGTGCATGGCCGAGAGGACGCCCTCGCGGCCGACGCCGGACTCCTTGGCCCCGCCGTAGGGCATCTGGTCGGCCCGGAACGACGGCACGTCACCGATGACGACGCCGCCGACCTCGAGCTCGCGGTGGGCCCGGAACGCCGTCCTCAGGTCGTGGGTGAACACGCCGGCCTGCAACCCGAAACGGGAGGCGTTGACCCGCGCGAACGCCTCGTCCACCCCTGCCACGCGTTCGACGACGAGCACCGGCCCGAAGACCTCCTCGGTGGCGAGCCGCACGCCTGTCGGGACGCCGGAGAGCAGCGTGGGGGCGTAGGTGGCACCCGCACGGACCCCTCCGCAGTGCAGGGTCGCCCCGGCCGCGACCGCCTCGTCGACCCAGTCCTCGACCCGGTGGGCCGCGGCCTCGTCGATGAGCGGCCCGACGACCGTGCCGTCGTCCCACGGGCTGCCCGTCGCCAGGTCGGTCATGGCCGGGACCAGCCGGTCGAGCAGGCGCTCGTGGAGCGCTTCGGCGACGACGACGCGCTGCACCGACACGCAGGACTGCCCGGCCTGATAGCTCGAGAACACCGCGATGCGTTCGGCGGCGTGATCGAGGTCGGCGTCGGAGGCCCAGTCCGGGCAGACGACGGCCGCGGCATCACCGCCGAGCTCGAGGGTGACGTGCTTGCGGGGCACCGCCTCGCGGATCGACCAGCCCACCGGTCCCGAGCCGGTGAACGACACGACAGGCAGGCGAGGGTCACGCACGAGCCGTGCCGACCCCGCGTTGTCGACCGGCAGCACGCTGAGCATCCCCTCGGGCAGCGACGTGCCAGCGAGGATCTCGCCGAGGAGCAGCGCAGAGAGCGGGGTCGCTGGCGCCGGCTTGACGACGACGGGAGCGCCGACGGCGATCGCGGGGGCCACCTTGTGG
The DNA here is from genome assembly GCA_038322045.1 of Actinomycetes bacterium. GTDB lineage: Bacteria > Actinomycetota > Actinomycetes > JBBQFP01 > JBBQFP01 > JBBQFP01. The sequence continues at coordinate 20,216 of JBBQFP010000009.1, forward strand.
GCGACGAGGTTGAGCGGGAAGTTGAACGGGGCGACGGCGAGCACCGGTCCGCGCGGCACACGCGTGGTGTAGCCGAGCCGCCCCGAGGACGAGGCCTCGGTGTCGAGGCGCTGCACGACGCCGCTCCAGCGTCGCGACTCCTCAGCCGCCCAGCGGAAGACCGCCGAGGCCCGGGTGACCTCGACGCGCGACCATCGCAGCGGCTTGCCGCTCTCGGCGGTCACGAGGCGCGCGGCCTCCTCGTGCCGCTCGAGGAGCGCGTGCGAGACGTGGTCAAGGGCGGCGGCCCGGACGTGGATGGGCAGCGCTGCGGCCTCGCCGCTGACGGCGTCGGCGGTCGCGACCGCCGTCTCGACGTCGGCGTCGGTGGGCACGGCGTGGACGCCTGCCAGGGCGCCGTCCCAGGGCGAGCGCACCTCGCGGGACTCCTCGCCGGTGCGGGCCCGGCCCGAGACCCAGTACGGCCGGACGTCGCTCATCGCGCTCCCTGTCGGTTTCCGTGGTGACTTGGGCCGAAGACGATGAATTCCGTCGTCCGACCCGCCTTTCGGCAACGTTTAGCGCAGGCTATCGTGACTCCCGACGCCGTCACGCCCACGACCGGCATCCCTCCCGACCGGCCCGACCCGAAGGACTGCGATGAGCGCTGACGCGAGCCACCCCACGACCTCGGGCCCGGGTGGACCCGCGGTGCCGCAGCGCCGCGAGCTCGTCACCGAGATCCCGGGGCCGCGCTCGCGCCAGCTCATGGCCCGGCGCTCGACGGCCGTCGCGCGTGGCGTCGGTACGACGCTGCCGGTCTTCGTCGACCGGGCAGGGGGCGGGGTCATCGTCGACGTCGACGGCAACTCCCTCATCGACCTCGGTGCGGGCATCGCCGTCGTCAATGTCGGGAACTCCGCCGACGCCGTCGTCGCCAACGTCTCCGAGCAGGTGGCGCGCTTCACCCACACGTGCTTCATGGTGACGCCCTACGAGGGCTACGTCGCTGTGTGCGAAGCCCTCAATCGGCTGACGCCGGGCGACCACGAGAAGCGGTCCGCGCTGTTCAACTCCGGCGCCGAGGCGGTCGAGAACGCCGTCAAGATCGCCCGGGCCGCCACCGGCCGGCCCGCCGTCGTGGCGTTCGAGCACGCCTACCACGGGCGGACGAACCTCACGATGGCACTGACAGCCAAGTCGATGCCCTACAAGCACTCGTTCGGCCCGTTCGCCTCGGAGATCTACCGCGTGCCGATGTCCTACCCGCTGCACTCGCCGGTCTCGGGCGCAGAGGCGGCGGCGGCAGCCATCTCGCGCATCGACAAGGAGGTCGGGGCCTCGAGCACGGCCGCCGTCATCATCGAGCCCATCCAGGGCGAAGGCGGCTTCATCGTGCCGGCCCCCGGGTTCCTGCCGGCGCTCGCGGAGTACTGCACGGCCAACGGCATCGTCCTCATCGCCGACGAGATCCAGACCGGCTTCGCCCGCACCGGGGACATGTTCGCCTGCGAGCACGAGGGCGTCGTCCCGGACCTCATCACCACGGCCAAGGGCATCGCCGGTGGCCTGCCGCTCTCTGCGGTCACGGGGCGCGCCGAGATCATGGACGCCGCCCACGTCGGTGGACTGGGCGGCACCTACGGCGGGAACCCCGTCGCGTGCGCGGCCGCGCTGGGGGCGCTGGCGACCATCGAGTCCGACGACCTCGTGGGCCGGGCGCGCCACATCGAGTCCCTCATGCGGCCCCGGCTCGAGGCGATCGCTGCCGCTCACCCCATCGTCGGCGAGGTCCGCGGCCGCGGCGCCATGCTCGCCGTCGAGCTCTTACGGCCGGGCACGCTCGAGCCTGACGCCTCGGCGGCGGCTGCCGTCGCCTCCTCCTGCCACGGCGAGGGCGTCGTCGTCCTCACCGCGGGCACCTACGGCAACGTCCTGCGGTTCCTGCCCCCGCTGGTCATCGGCGACGAGCTGCTCCTCGAGGCCTGCGACGTGCTCGACAAGGCGTTCGCCGCCTTGGGCTGACGCGGGTGGTAGCCGCGAGCGAGAACCGCGCCCGCGGCCTCTAGCCCCGCTGCACCGGCTCCTCGCGCATCCCCCACGGGGAGCCGTACTCGGTGAGCAGGTCGAGGAACGGCACGGCGTCGAACGCCTCCGGCCCGAGGACTCCCTGGCCCGCCCAGGTCCCGCGCGAGAGCAGCTCGAGGGCGACGACGGGGTTGACCGCCGTCTGCCAGACGACCGCCTGAGCGCCGTACTCGGCCATCGACCAGGCGTTGTCGACGACGTGGTAGAGGTACACCCGTCGGGGCGCGCCGTCCTTGCCGGTGCCGGAGACCTCGACGCCTGCGCAGGTCTTGCCGCTCATCCGATCCCCGAGCGTCGCCGGGTCGGGCAGGCACGCCGCGACGACGTCGCGGGGCGAGACGCGGACGCCACCGACCTGCACCGGATCGGTCCGGTCCAGGCCGATCTTGTGCAGGGTCTGCAGCACGGAGATGAACTCCTCACCGAGGCCGTACTTGAAGGTGACTCGCTCGGCGGTGAGCCAGCGGGGCATGAGGAGCACCTCCTCGTGCTCGACGTTGACGCACTCGACCGGGCCGATGCCCTCGGGGAAGTCGAAGACCTCGGGCTCGCTGAAGGGTGGCGTCGTGTACCAGCCGCGGTCCCGCTCCCAGACGACCGGCGGGTTGAGGCACTCCTCGATCGTCGTCCAGATGGAGAAGCTCGGGGCGAACTCGTACCCGTCGACGACGAGGTTGGCGCCGTCGCGAACCCCCAGCTCCTCGATGTCGGTGAACAGGTGGTCGGCCGCGTACCGGGCAAGGACGTCGGACAGCCCCGGTTCGACGCCGATGCCGCACAGCGCCAAGCGTCCAGCGGCCTCCCACTGCGCGGCCATGGCGAACTGCTCGTCACCGAGCTTGACGCCGCACTCCTCGTAGGGCCGCTCGGGGTGGGGGCGCGAGAGGGACATCGCCATGTCGAGGTAGTGCACCCGGCCGGCGAGGGCAGCACGGAACAGCGGCATGACGAAGCGCGGGTCCGTGGCGTTGACGAGGACGTCGCTGCGGTGCTCGGCGAGCAGCGCGGCGACCGCCGCCTCGTCGGAGGCGTCGACCTGGGCCGCGCTGAAGCGTGCGTGGTCGAGCCGGGCGACGACGGCGTCGGCGCGGGCGCGGTCGTAGTCGGCGACGACGAAGGTCGCGACGAACTCACGCCGGGCGGCGATCAACGCGATGGCGGTACCGACCCCGCCGGCACCCACGAGCAGGACACGCATCAGCTCTCCTCTGTCGTCGTCGCTCGGTCGACCGGTCGGTCGGCGAGCAGGTTGCGCGCGGGGGACCACCGCGTGCCCTCGGCCGCGTCACGGCGCCGGCGGGCGATGCCCGAGAGCGCCTCGAGCACGACGCGGTTGGCCAGGTACGCCGTCACCTGCGCGGTGTCGAAGGGTGGCGACACCTCGACGACGTCGATCCCCACGACCGGCAGCTCCAGGCAGGTCCGCCGGACGGCGTCGAGGAGCTGGCGTGAGGTCAGCCCGCCAGGTTCGGGGGTCCCCGTTCCCGGAGCCATGCCCGGGTCCACGACGTCGACGTCGACGGAGAGGAACACCCCGTCGCACTCGTCGACGGCCACGGCGAAGGCGTCGTCGAGGACGGCGTCGAGGCCTCGGTGGACGATCTCGGTCATCTCGAACGACCGCATGCCCTGGGCGGCCATCCAGTCCAGCGTCTCGGGCTCGGGCCAGTACCCGCGCAGCCCGATCTGGAGGAACCGGTCGCCCCGTGCGGCCCCCGACTCGATGAGCCGGCGCATCGGCGTGCCGTGCCCGTGGAGCTGGCCGAACTGGGAGTCGCCGGTGTCGGCGTGCGCGTCGAAGTGGACGACGCTCACCCGGCCCCAGCCGACGTGGCGGGCCACCCCGGTGACGTCGGGCAGGGCGATCGTGTGGTCCCCGCCGAGGACCACCGGGACCGCCCCCGCGGCGCACACCGCGGCGACGGCGTCCTCGAGCCGCGCAAGGGACACCTCGGTGTGACCCGAGGGCATCTCGACGTCGCCGACGTCGACGACCCGCAGCTCACGCAGGGGGTCGACCCGCAGCGCCAGGTGCGGGCGCGACCCGTCGTGCGGCAGGTAGTCCGTCGTGCGGATCGCGTGCGGGCCGAAGCGCGCGCCGGACCGGTGGGAGGAACCGCCGTCGAAGGGCGCCCCGATGACGACGACGTCGGCGCCCTCGAGGCTCGCCGGGTCCCCGAGGTCGGCGCGCTCGACCCCGAGGAAGGTGACGTCGGGGCCGTACATGCCGCCGAGGCGAGGCATCAGACGTTCCGCGGGAAGCCGAGCTCGATCCCGCCGTGGCTGGGGTCGAGCCACCGTGAGGTGACGACCTTGCCCCGGGTGAAGAACTGGACGCCCTCGGTGCCGTGGGCGTGGGAGTCCCCGAACAGCGAGGACTTCCAGCCGCCGAACGAGTAGTAGGCCATGGGCACGGGGATCGGCACGTTGACGCCGACCATCCCGACCTCGACCTCGTTCTGGTAGCGGCGGGCGGCACCGCCGTCGTTGGTGAAGATCGCCGTGCCGTTGCCGTAGGGGTTGGCGTTGACCAGGGCCAGTGCCTCGTCGTAGGAACCCACCCGGATCACGGACAGGACCGGGCCGAAGATCTCGTCGCGGTACACCGACATCGTCGGGGTGACCCAGTCGAAGAGCGAGGGCCCGAGCCAGAAGCCGGCCTCGTCGCCGTCGATCTTCGACTCGCGTCCGTCGACGACGAGGGTGGCCCCTTCGTCGGTACCGGCGTCGAGGTACGAGGCGACCTTGTCGCGGTGGGCGCGGGTGACCAGGGGGCCCATGTCGGCGCCACGACGTCCGTCCCCCACCCGCAGGCCGGCCATCCGGGTGGTGATGGCCTCGACGAGGGCGTCGGCCACCGGCTCGACGGCCACGAGCGCCGAGATCGCCATGCACCGCTCCCCCGCCGAGCCGAACCCGGCGTTCACCGCGGCGTCGGCGGCGAGGTCGAGGTCGGCGTCGGGCAGGACGACCATGTGGTTCTTCGCCCCGCCGAGGGCCTGGACCCGCTTGCCGTGCGCCGTCCCCGTCTCATAGACGTAGCGCGCGACCGGCGTCGAGCCGACGAAGCTCACGGCGCGGACGTCGGGGTGGGTGAGCAGCGAGTCGACGGCGACCTTGTCGCCATGGACGACCGTGAAGACGCCGGCCGGAAGCCCGGCCTCGGCCCACAGCGCGGCGAGCCAGTTGGCGGCCGAGGGGTCCTTCTCGCTCGGCTTGAGCACGACGGCGTTGCCAGCCGCGATCGCCAGCGGGAAGAACCACATCGGCACCATGGCCGGGAAGTTGAAGGGCGAGATGACGGCGACGACCCCGAGCGGCTGACGGATCGAGTACACGTCGACCGACGTCGACACGTTCTCGCTGAACCCGCCCTTGAGCAGGTGCGGGATCCCGCAGGCGAACTCGACGACCTCGAGGCCGCGGGTGACCTCACCGAGGGCGTCGGAGAGCACCTTGCCGTGCTCGGCGGTGATGATCGCCGCGAGCTCCTCCTTGCGGCTGTTGAGCAGCTCGCGGAAGGCGAAGAGCACCTGCGTCCGACGGGTCAGGCTCGAGGATCGCCAGGACTGCCAGGCCCGGTGGGCCGCGGCGACGGCGCTGTCGACGTCCTCGGCGGTGGCGAAGGCCACCTTCGCCCGTAGGGCACCGGTCGCCGGGTCGTAGACCTCGCCCGTGCGGGCTGGCTGCGCCGTCCCGGCGCTCGGGGCTCCGTCGATCCAGTGCAGGAGAAGCTCAGGGGTCTGGCTCATCGGTGGAACCTCTTCGGTGGTCTCGGAGCGTGTCGTGCCGGGGCGAGGGTCAGGAGTCGAAGCCGAGCCCGAGACGGTCCAGGGTGCGCAACCACGCATCGCGGCGACCGCCTCGGGCGTCAGCCCTGGCTATCGACCTCCTGGTGAGCGCGATCGCCGCGCTGCGCACCGGCTCCGGGGGGAAGGGGATCGGACGACGCCGCACCATCGACAGGCGGGTGCGCTCGGTGTCGGCTCCGGCCAGCAGGTCGAGCACGACCTGTGCGCCGAATCGGGAGGCCCCCACCCCGAGACCGGTGTAGCCCAGGACATAGGCCACCTTGCCCGCCAGCGCCGTGCCCCAGAACGGGGAGAACCGGGTGCACGTGTCGATGACGCCGCCCCACTGGTGACTGATCGCCACGTCGCGCAGCGCCGGAAAGGTGTCGACGAGCTGCTCGCGGAGCAAGGCGAAGGTTGCAGGGCGCTGGTCGAGCTCGGGCCGGATCGCGTTGCCGTAGTGGTACACCGCGTCGTAGCCGCCCCAGAGGATCCGGCCGTCGTCGGTGAGCCTGGAGTAGTGGAAGAGGTTGCCCGCATCGGCGAGGCCCTCTCGCCCGGCCCAGCCGATCTCGCGACGTTGGGCGTCGCGCAGCGGCTCGGTCATGAGGACGTAGTCGTAGACCGGCACGACGAAAGGTCGGACTCGGCGCACGAGGCTGGGGAAGGCATTCGTGCACAGGGCGACGCTGCGGGCGCGCACCGAGCCCGCCGTACCGCCGTCGGGACCGCCGACGTCGCTGACTCCGCCGACGGCCGGGGCGTCTCCTGCTCCGCCCTCGCGGCCGGGCTCGGCACCCGTGGCACGTGTCCGCAGGAGCACGGTGGCTCCCTCGTCGCTCATCCCCGTGACGTGGGAGTGCTCGTAGACGCGCACGCCCATCCGTCGGCAGGCCGCCATCAGCCCCCAGGCCAGCCTTGCCGGGTCGACGAGAGCGGTGCTCAGGTCGAGCAGACCGCCGAGGAACCTCGGCGAGCTGATCCGCGAGCGCACCTGCTCGGCGTCGAGGACGAGCGGGGCGTCGATGCCGTGGTGGGCGGCGAGCTCGACGACCTCGAGCAGCGCGTCGAGCTGCCACTCCTCGGTGGCGACCGTCAGCTCGCCGGTGCGCTCGAACGACGCCTCGATGCCGTGCTGGGCCAACGACTTCTCGAGCTCGTCGAGGTTGGCCAGGCCCATCCGGTGCAGCGCACCGATCTCGTGCGGCCAGCGGGCAGCGCCGTTGGGCAGGCCGTGGGTGAGGCTGGCCGCGACGAAACCCCCGTTGCGCCCGGACGCCGCCGAGCCGATGGTGGCTGACTCGAGGACGACGACGTCGCGTCCGGGGTCGGCCTCCTTGGCCAGCAGCGCCGTCCACAGACCCGAGAATCCGCCCCCGACGACGGCGAGGTCGGTGTTCACCTGCCCGACGAGCGCCTCGGAGGGCGAGGGGGCCGACGGGCTGTCGAGCCAGTAGGGGACGGTGCGCGGGTGGTGCACGTCAGCGGGCACGTCGGCGTCCGACCGCCTGTCCGACGAGCACGATGACGAGCGCCAAGATGAACATCGCGGAGCCGATGACGTTGGCCTGTGCGGGGATGCCTCGGTTGGCCGAGACGTAGACGAACTTCGGGAAGGTGTTGACGGCTCCGGAGTTGAAGTTCGTGATGATGAAGTCGTCGAAGGACAGGGAGAACGACAGCAGCGCGGCCGCGGCGATGCCGGGCATGACCAGCGGCAGGGTGATCCGCCGGAACGTCTCGTACTCGTTCGCGTAGAGGTCCATCGCCGCCTGCTCGAGCCGGGGGTCGAGCCCCGCCAGGCGTGCCTTGACCGTCACGACGACGAAGCTGATGCAGAACATCACGTGAGCGGTGACGATCGTCCAGAACCCCGGGTTGACCTTGGCGTTGAGGAAGGTCGCCAGCAACGAGGCGCCGAGGACGACCTCTGGCGTGGCCATGGGCAGGAAGATGATGAGGTTGATGGCGGTGCGTCCACGGAACCGGTGACGCACGAGTGCGAAGGCGATCATCGTGCCGAGGACGGTGGCCACGAAGGTGGCGATGAAGCCGATCTTCACGCTGTTGCCCAGGGCGGAGCAGACGTCGGGTGCCCCGCAGGGGTTCTTCCAGTTGTCCAGCGTGAAGCCTCGCCACACGAGGTTCGAGCGGCCGCCGTTGTTGAACGAGAACGCCATCGTGTACGCGATGGGCACGAAGAGGTAGACGAACGCGACGGCCATGTAGACCTGGATGAGGTGGGCCGAGGACCACCTGCGCAGTCGGGCCCATGCCGAGCGCTTCACCGGCGGACGACGCGTGACCGAGGTCGTCGCGGGGCGCTGCGGTGCGATGGTGCTCATACGAGCTCCTCCGTCCCGGTGCGGCGGACGTAGACGCCGACGATGACGAGGATGCTGAGCATGAGGACGAGCGAGAGCGCTGCCGCCGTCGGGTAGTCCGACAGCCGCAGGAAGCGGGCGTCGATGACGTTGCCGATCATGGCCGTGTCACGGTTGCCGAGGAGGGCGGCGTTGACGTAGTCGCCCGCTGCGGGGATGAACGTGAGAAGCGTTCCGGCGATGATACCTGGCATCGCCAGAGGGACCGTCACCTTGCGCAGCGACGTCCAGCCGTTGGCGTAGAGGTCGCTCGCGGCCTCGGTGAGCCTGCGGTCCATCCGCTCGAGGCTGGCGTAGATGGGCAGCGTCATGAATGGCAGGAAGTTGTAGATGATCCCGGACAGCACCGCGACCGGCGTGCTGAGGATGCGGCCGTTGTCACCGAGCAGCCCGACGGTCTGGAGCATGCTGACGACAGGCCCCTGGTCGGCGAGGATCTGCTTCCAGGCGATGGTCCGCAGGATGAAGCTGACGAAGAACGGTGCCACGACGAGGACGAGCAGGAGGTTCTTGGCCCGTCCCGACTTGAAGGCGATCGCGTAGGCCAACGGGAACGCGATGGCCAGCGCGACGATCGTCGCGATCAGCGCGTAGCCGAAGGAACGCACGAACCAGGGCCAGTACTCCTGCAGGCTCGTCCAGTAGTGGCCGACGTTCCACGTCTGGCGGAAGTACCCGACGGGCGCGCCGTCAGGCCGGGTCTGCATGGCCTGGGACATCAGGGTGAACACAGGGGTCACGAAGAACAGGGCCAGCCAGCCCATGCCGGGCAGCAGGAGGAGGTACGGGGTCCACCGCCCGTGCCGACGCCGGGCCGGAGGCAGGCCGACCGGCGAGGGGGCAGCCGCCGTGAACTGCGCCGCCATGTCAGCCCGCCGCAGCGACGAGCTCGACGCCGGCGTTGACGTCCTCGCTGCCGTCAAGGCCGAAGCCGTGCTTGGGGTTCCACGCCAGGGTCACTGCCGTGCCGACGGGCACGATGTCGGCGACCCCGAGGTTCTGGGCGAAGACCATGATCTCCTGTGCCCACGGCATGCGCACGAGGTACTGGGTGCTCACCCCGACGAAGCTCGTGTCGACGACGATACCGCCCCGCAGGACGTTGACGTCAGGCTCGTCGAAGTCCCCCGGTGCCAGGAGGATCTTCTCGGGGCGGATGCCGACGAGCAGCCGGTCGGCGCTCGAGACGACGCGCGAGGCCGGCAGGGTGAGGTGCTGACCGTGCGCCTCGACGCTGATGCTGTCGCCGATGCGGCTCGTCACCGCCGCCTGGAGCAGGTTCGACTGTCCGAGGAAGTTCGCGACGAAGGCCGTCGTCGGCGCCTCGTAGAGCTCCCCGGGTGAGCCCATCTGCTCGATGCGGCCCTCGTTCATCACCGCGATGGTGTCGGCCATCGTCATGGCCTCCTCCTGGTCGTGGGTGACGTGGACGAACGTCAGGCCGACCTCGGTCTGGATCCGCTTGAGCTCGACCTGCATCTGACGACGCAGCTTGAGGTCGAGCGCACCGAGCGGCTCGTCGAGGAGGAGCACCTGCGGGCGGTTGACGATCGCCCGGGCAAGGGCGACGCGCTGCTGCTGACCACCGGAGAGCTGACCAGGCTTGCGCTTGCCGAGGTGCCCGAGCTCGACGAGCTCGAGGGCATCGTCGACGCGCCTCTTGACCTCGCTCTTGACACCCTGACGACGCAGGCCGAAGGCGACGTTCTCGAAGATGTCGAGGTGCGGGAAGAGCGCGTAGCTCTGGAAGACCGTGTTGACAGGCCGCTTGTACGGCTTGGTCCAGGTGATGTCCTGATCGCCGATGGAGATGCTGCCGGACGTCGGTTCTTCGAGGCCGGCCACCATCCGCAGCGTCGTCGTCTTGCCGCACCCTGACGGGCCGAGCAGCGCGAAGAACGAGCCTGCAGGGATCGTGAGGTCCAGCTCCTGCACAGCGGTGAAGGCACCGAAGGTCTTGGTGACGCCGGAGAGGACGAGGTCGCCCTGCGGGCCGTTGGGCGTGGGGTCGCTGCTCATCAGTTGCCGATCACCTTCTGGAAGGCCTCGGAGAACGACGTCTCCTCGTCAGGGGTCAGGGAGCGGAACACCTTGGCATCCTTCAAGGTCGCCTTGTCGGGGAAGATCAACGTGCTCTTGGCGAGCTCGGGGTCGATCTTCTCCATCTCGTCCTGGGCGCCGTCGACGGGGCAGACGTAGTTGACGTACGCGGCGACCTCGGCTGCGACCTTGGGGTCGTAGTAGTAGTTCATGAGCTTCTCGGCGTTGGCCTTGTGGGGTGACCCGATGGGGATGAGCATGTTGTCCGACCACAGGGTCCCGCCGGAGTCGGGCAGCGCGAAGCCGAACTTGTTGTCGTTCTCGGCGTTGAGCTGGAAGATGTCACCTGACCAGCCGATGACCGCGACCGCGTCACCGCTGATGAGGTCCTCCTTGTAGCTGTTGCCCTTGACCTGACGGATGTAGCCGTCGCTGATGCGCTTGTCGAGCTCGTCGGCAGCCGTCGTGAACTGCGCCTCGGTGAACGGAGCCGAGATGTCGACGCCCTGCGAGAGCAGGATGAGTCCGATCGTGTCGCGCATCTCGTCGAGGACCTCGATCCGTCCCTTCAGCTCGGGCTGCCACAGGTCCTTGACGCTCTTGAGCCCTTTGGGGAGCTTCTCCTTGTTCCAGGCGACGCCGGCGAAGCCGGACTGCCACGTGAGACTGAACTGGCGACCGGGGTCGAAGTCGACGAGGGCCAGCTCGGAGAGGATGTTCTTGCGGTTGGGCATCGAGGGGAGGTCGAACTTCTGGACGAAGCCGTTGCTGATGCAGCGCGCGGCCATCCAGTCGGTGAAGACGATGATGTCCTGCTTGATGTCCTGGCCGTTGCGCAGCTGACCCTGGATCTTGCCGTAGTAGGACTCGTTGCCATCGACGTCCTCGGTGTAGGACGCCGTGATCCCCGTCTGCTTCTGGAACTCCTCGAGCGTGGGGTACTTCTTCGTCTTGTCGTCGTAGTCGAGGTAGAGGGTCCAGTTCGCCCAGTTGACCTGCTTCTCCGTCGCGGACCGGTCCGTCGCGGCCTTGATCGACCCGCTGCCTCCGGTGCCGCCGCCCCCGGTGCCGCCACCGGACTCTGCGGTGGGCAGTGCGCCGTTGGTGCCACAGGCGGCGAGCGCGGCGACGGCACCAAGAGCACCCGCGCCGCGCAGCAGCGATCGCCTCGACAGCTGCGCCCGGGCAAGAGCAGAGACGACGGGGTCTGACGGTGGCTTCTTCATAGGGCTCTCCGGATCGTCAGTGCTGGGCGGCCGGTCAGGTGGTGCTTGGGCGGTTCGCGGACGGCGGCGTCGACGGCGAGGCGGCCGAGAACACCGTGCGGTGCCAGGGCTTGCGAGCCACGCCGGTGATGTCGCTCATGACGTGCGTCACCCGCGTGTACTCCTCGAAGGAGTAGGCGCTCATGTCCTTGCCGAAGCCCGAGGCCTTGGCCCCGCCGTGCGGCATCTCGCTGACGATGGGGATGTGGTCGTTGATCCACACGCACCCAGCGACGAGCTCGCGCGAGGCGCGCTGGGCGCGGAAGACGCTCGTCGTCCATGCCGACGCCGCGAGGCCGTACGGGGTGTCGTTGGCCAGGGCCAGCGCCTCGTCGTCGGTGTCGAAGGGCAGGACGACGAGCACCGGCCCGAACACCTCGGACGCGACGAGCTCGGCGTGCTGCGGAAGACCTGTCACGAGCGTGGGACGGTAGTAGGCCCCCGTGGCGAGCTCACCGCCGGGGGCCTCCCCCCCGACGACGACCGTGCCGCCGTCACGCCTGGCGCGCTCGACGAACCCCGCGACCCGCTCCTGCTGCGCCCGCGAGACGAGGGGCCCCAGGTCGGTCGCCGGGTCGAGGGTCGCGCCGAGGCGCACCTGCGCCATGAGGTCGGCCACGCCGGAGACGAACGCCTCGAGCAGCGGTCGGGCGACGTAGGCGCGGGTGGCCGCCGTGCAGTCCTGGCCGGAGTTGATGAGCGACCCGGCCACCGCTCCGTGCACGGCGGCCTCGAGGTCGGCGTCGTCGAACACGACGAACGGCGCCTTGCCCCCCAGCTCGAGGTGGAGCCGACGTGGCCCGGCCGATGCCTGCTGGGCGACGCGACGCCCGACGGCGCTCGACCCGGTGAACGAGACCATGTCGACGCCGGGATGGCTGACGAGCGGCTCGCCCACCTCGACGCCCGTGCCGACGACGACGTTGAGCACGCCGTCGGGCAGCCCTGCCTCGGTCGCGAGCTCCGCGAGCCGGATGGTCGTGAGCGGCGTGAGCTCGGAGGGCTTGAGGACGACGGCGTTGCCTGCCGCGATCGCGGGGAAGGCCTTCCAGCCCGCCATCTGCAGCGGATAGTTCCACGGCGCGATGCTGCCGACGACGCCGACGGGCTCCCGGCGGATGCTCGACGTGTGGTCCCCGGAGTACTCGGCGGTGGCCAGCCCCGCGAGGTGACGTGCCGCACCGGCGAAGAAGGCCGCGTTGTCGACCGTGCCGGGGACGTCGAACTCGCTGCTCAGCCGGATGGGCTTGCCGGCCTGCCGGGTCTCGAGGTGCGCGAGGGCGGCGGACTCCTCGCCGAGCAGCGCCGCGAGCCGCCCCAGGACGGCGCTGCGCTGCGCCGGGGTCGCCCGCCCCCACTCCGGTTGCGCCTGCCGCGCGCAGGTCACCGCGTCGTCGACGTCGGCCGCGTCCGCCAGAGCGAGCTCCTCGACCGGCTCGCCGGTCGAGGGGTCGACGACGGCTGCGACACCGCCGCGGCCCTGCCGCAGGGTCCCACCGATGTACTGGTGCACCGAGACGTCCCACCCACTTCGAGTCGGTGTGCAGTGAACGGACGGCCTCGGGGCGAGGTGCCCGCGACCGTCCGAGCCGTGCAGGCGTGGCGCCTCCTACGGATGAGCGCCGATCCTGGCACCTGACCACCTCGTGCACAAGCGATTCCGTGGCCGAGATAGGTTTCGGCAACGAAATCGCGACCCAGCCGTGACATGACGGGCCGCCTCAGGGCGCTACGTCCGCAGATGCCCCCTTGCTCGGCTCAGGCTCTCGCCGCCATCGCCACCCATCCGCACCGGCGTCCCGCGACGAACAGGGGGTGCGGGGCCGTGGGGCCGCTGCGGGCGCGCGACGGAGGGGAGGGCCGGTCGGATGGAGCACACTGCCGAGGTGACCCCGATCCGACGCCGGCCGAGCGCGCCCCAGGCCCCCGGCCCCGCCACCGGCACGGGGCTCGAGAGGGCACCAGCGGAGCCGCTCGGCGACCTGCTCGCCTGTGTCGCGCGGGGAGACGACGCTGCCTTCGCGGAGCTCTACGACACCGTCGCCGGGGTGGTCCTCGGGCTCGCCAGGCGAGTGCTGCGCGACCCGGCGCAGGCCGAGGAGGTGGCGCAGGAGGTGCTCCTCGAGGTCTGGCGCACCGCGTCGCGATTCGACCCGACGCGGGGCTCCGCCCGGGCGTGGATCCTCACGATGACCCATCGCCGAGCCGTCGACCGGGTCCGCTCGGCTCAGGCGTCCAGCGACCGCGACCTCGCCGTCGGCATCAAGGAGCAGCACCGCGACTACGACGTCGTCGAGGAGGCCGTGGCGAGCCGGCTCGAGGTCGAGCAGGTCCGGCACGCCCTCGGCACGCTCACGGGCCTTCAGCGCGAGGCCGTCCAGCTCGCGTTCTACGGCGGCTACACCCACCGCGAGGTCGCCGAGCTGCTCGGCGTCCCGCTAGGAACGGTGAAGACCCGCCTGCGGGACGGCTTGATCAGGTTGCGCGACACGATGGGGGTGACGGCATGACGGCTCACGAGGAGGCGGAGGTCCACGCCTTGACGGGCGCGTACGTCCTCGACGCCGTCAGCGACGAGGAGCGGGCGGCCTTCGAGGCTCACCTCGACGAGTGCGGCCTGTGCAGCGACGAGGCTGCCACGCTGCGCGAGACAGCCGCTCGGCTGGGTGGCGCCGAGGCGATGGCCCCCCCGCCGGGCATGCGCGAGGCGGTGCTCACGGCTGCTGCGCGAACCCGGCAGGTGCCGCCGCTCCTCCCCACGCAGCAGGGGCCGGCGAGCGCGACGGTGACCGACCTGGCCGCTCGCCGAGCGCGACGGGCACGTCGCACGTCGGTGGTGCTCGGCCTGGCAGCGGCGGTGCTCGCCGTCGTCACGGTGGCCCTCGGCGCTCAGAACGCGGCGCTGCGCTCGGATCGCGCGCAGCTCAAGGCCGCCGGCGCCCCGGCCGGGGACCTCGCCGCGGTCAGCCGGGTGCTCATGGCCCCAGACGCGCGGACGATCGCCGGACGGACCTCGGGCGACGGTCACGGCGCCGTCGTCTACTCCACCACCATGGACAGCGCGGTCTTCGTCGGTGAGGACCTGCCGATGCCACCGTCAGGCCGGACCTACCAGCTGTGGCTCCTCAGCCCGTCGGGCACCGCGACCAGCGCCGGGGTGTTCCGGCCCGACGAGCGCGGCTACGTCGTGACGCCGGTGAAGGGCTCGCTCGTCGGGCACGCCCTCGTGGGGCTCACGGTCGAGCCGGCTGGCGGCTCCCCCGCTCCGACGACGACCCCCGTCCTGGCGGTCCCCCTGCGGGCATAGCCCCGCGGAGGACCGTCGGCGACGATCAGGCGTCGAGGTTGGTCATGACGTGCTTGACCCGGGTGTAGTCCTCGAAGCCGTAGCGCGAGAGGTCCTTGCCGTAACCGGAGTGCTTGAAGCCGCCGTGCGGCATCTCGGCGACGAGCGGGATGTGGGTGATGATCCACACGCACCCGAAGTCGAGCCGCTTGGCCATCCGCATCGCGCGGCCGTGGTCCTTGGTCCACACCGAGGACGCGAGACCGTAGGGGACGCCGTTGGCCCACCGCAGCGCCTCGTCCTCGTCGGAGAAGCGCTGGACGGTGATGACCGGCCCGAACACCTCGTTCTGGATGATCTCGTCGTCCTGCAGGAGGTTGGCGACGACGGTCGGTGACCAGAAGTAGCCGCGCTCGCCCACCCGGTTGCCCCCGGCCCGCACCTCGGCGTGGGAGGGCAGCCGGTCGATGAACCCGGTGACGCGCTCGAGCTGGGCGGCGTTGTTGACCGGGCCGTAGAGCGCGTCCTCGTTCTCGGGCGGCCCGGTGACCGTGCCTCGGGCCTGCTCTGCCAACGCCGCGACGACGTCGTCGTAGACCCCGGGACCGGCGATCACCCGGGTCGCCGCGGTGCAGTCCTGCCCGGCGTTGAAGTAGCCCGCGACGGCGATGGCCTCGGCTGCGGCCGCGACGTCCGCGTCGTCGAAGACGACGACCGGCGCCTTGCCGCCGAGCTCGAGGTGCACCCGCTTGACGTCCTTGGCCGCGGTGCCTGCCACCTCCATGCCGGCGCGGACCGAACCGGTGATCGACACCATCGCGGGCACGGGGTGCTCGACGAGCGCCCTGCCCGTGTCGCGGTCACCGGTGACGACGTTGAACACGCCCGGTGGCAGGAACTCGGCCATGATCTCGGCCATGAGCAGCGTCGAGGCCGGGGTCGTGTCCGAGGGCTTGAGGACGACGGCGTTGCCGGCCGCGATGGCCGGAGCCCACTTCCACACCGCCATCATCATGGGGTAGTTCCACGGGGTGACCTGCGCGCAGACGCCGATCGGCTCCCGGCGGACCATCGACGTGTGGCCTGCCAGGTACTCCCCCGCCGAGGCGCCCTCGAGCACGCGAGCAGCACCGGCGAAGAACCGGATCTGGTCGACCATCGGCGGCAGCTCCTCGGAGGCCGTCAGACCCAGCGGCTTGCCGGTGTTCCGCGACTCGACGGCGACGAGCTCGTCGGCACGCGCCTCGAAGGCGTCAGCAATCTTGAGCAGGGCGCGCTGACGCTCGGACGGCGTCGTCTCGCGCCACTGCTCGAAGGCCGCCGCCGCGGCGGTCATGGCGGCGTCGACGTCGGCCGGGCCGCACAACGGCGCCTCGGCGTAGACCTCCCCCGTGCTGGGGTCGATCACCTCGGTGGTGCGACCGTCGGCCGCCTGACCGTGGTCGCCACCGATGAAGGTGCTCAGCGTGCGCAGGTCGCTCACGGGTCCTCACTCGTCTCGATCGAGGGAACAGATGAGCGGCAGCCTAGTAAGAGGCGTGCGGATTCGACAGTAGGGGTGCGGCATCACGAGGGAATCAGCAGCGAACTGCGCCAAAGACGACGGATTCGCTTGCCAAGCACCCCATCCTCTTGCCAGGATCTCCTCATGGCAGGGCGCGGCGCGACCAACGGCAACGGCAACGGCGCCGTGGTCCCCGCTCTCGACGCCGTCTCCAAGGCCATCATCGAGCAGCTCCAGGCCGACGGGCGTCGCCCGTACGCCGCGATCGGCAAGGCGGTGGGGTTGTCCGAGGCCGCGGTCCGGCAGCGCGTCCAGCGCCTCGTCGACTCCGGCGTCATGCAGATCGTCGCGGTCACCGACCCGCTGCAGGTCGGCTTCCCCCGCCAGGCCATGATCGGCATCCGGGTCGAGGGGGACGTCGAGGACGTCGCAGACCAGCTCGCGGCGATGCCCGACGTCGACTACGTCCTCATCACCGCGGGCTCTTTCGACCTGCTGTGCGAGGTGGTCTGCGAGGACGACGACCACCTCCTCGAGCTTCTCAGCAAGCGGATCCGTGCCATCCCCTCCGTGAAGAGCACGGAGACGTTCGTCTACCTGAAGCTGCGCAAGCAGCTCTACAACTGGGGTACCAGATGACAGCCACTCCGCAGGACATCTCCGAGAGCTGGGACGACGCCTTGGCCGACAAGGCGCGCGACCACCTCTGGATGCACTTCACCCGGCACTCGACCTACGCCAACGGCGGGCACGTGCCCATCATCGTGCGCGGTGAAGGCCCCTACATCTGGGACGACCAGGGACGCCGCTACCTCGACGGCCTTGCCGGGCTGTTCACCGTGCAGGCCGGCCACGGCCGCACGGAGCTCGCGGAGGCAGCCGCCAAGCAGGCGGCCGAGCTCGCGTTCTTCCCCCTGTGGAGCTACGCCCACCCCAAGGCCATCGAGCTCGCCGAGCGGCTCGCCGGGTACACCCCCGGCGACCTCAACCGGGTGTTCTTCACCACCGGCGGTGGCGAAGCCGTGGAATCGGCGTGGAAGGTCGCCAAGCAGTACTTCAAGCTCACCGGCAAGCCGATGAAGCACAAGGTCATCAGCCGCCACGTGGCCTACCACGGCACGCCCCAGGGGGCTTTGTCGATCACCGGGATCCCCGACGCGAAGAAGTACTTCGAGCCGCTCGTCCCCGGTGCCCACAAGGTGCCCAACACGAACTTCTACCGCGCGCCCGAGCACGGCGACGACCTCGAGGCCTTCGGCCGCTGGGCTGCCGACCAGATCGCTTACGCCATCGAGATGGAAGGGCCCGACACGGTCGCGGCCGTCTTCCTCGAGCCGGTGCAGAACTCTGGCGGCTGCTTCCCGCCGCCGCCCGGGTACTTCGCGCGGGTCCGCGAGATCTGCGACCGCTACGACGTCCTCCTCGTCTCCGACGAGACGATCTGCGCCTTCGGCCGGCTCGGGACGATGTTCGCCTGCGAGAAGCTTGAGTACCAGCCCGACATCATCACGTGCGCCAAGGGCATGACCTCGGGCTACTCCCCCATCGGCGCGATGATCGCCTCTGACCGGATCTTCGAGCCGTTCGCCAAGGGCGACACGTACTTCGCCCACGGCTACACGTTCGGCGGGCACCCGGTGTCCTCCGCGGTGGCGCTGGCGAACCTCGACATCTTCGAGCGCGAGCAGCTCAACGGACACGTGCTCGAGACCGAGGGCGCGTTCCGCGCGACGCTGGAGAAGCTGCTCGACCTGCCGATCGTCGGCGACGTCCGCGGCGACGGGTACTTCTACGGCATCGAGCTCGTCAAGGACAAGGCGACGAAGGAGACCTTCGACGACGACGAGTCCGAGCGCCTCCTGCGCGGGTTCCTGTCCAAGGCGCTGTTCGACAACGGCCTCTACTGCCGTGCCGACGACCGCGGGGACCCCGTCGTCCAGCTCTCCCCGCCGCTCATCTGCGACCAGACGCACTTCGACGAGATGGAGCAGGTGCTGCGCAGCGTCCTGACCGAGGCATGGTCGAGGCTGTAGAAGGCGACGACGCAGCGAGCGGGGGCCCCGACCCGTTGGGCCCCGCCGAGGCCGGTCGCACGCGGGTGCGTCGTCTGCCCGAGAAGGCCCGCACCGACGTCGAGGTCCTCCACGAGGTCCTCGACGCGGGGCGGGTGGCGCACGTGTCCGTCGTCGAGGAGTCGGGCCAGCCCTTCGTGCTGCCCGTCGCCTACGCCCGCGACGGCGACCGCCTGCTCCTCCACGGGTCGACCGGCTCCCGGCTGTTCCGCGCGCTCGCGCAGGGGCAGCCGACGTGCGCGACGGTGACGCTGCTCGATGGGCTCGTCCTCGCCCGGTCGGCGTTTGAGCACTCGATGCACTACCGCAGCGCCATGGTGCTGGGCCGGTGCAGCGTCGTCCCCACCGATGACCAGCTCGGCGTGCTCGAGACGCTCTCCGAGGTCATGGTGCCCGGGCGCTGGGCGCAGGTACGCCACCCCTCGGCCAAGGAGCTCGCCGCGACGATCGTCCTCGCCCTGCCGTTGTCCGAGTGGTCGGTCAAGGTCTCCGACGGTGCGCCCGAGGACACGCCCGAGGACGTCGGACGGCGTGTCTGGGCGGGGTGGCTGCCACTGCGCGAGATGCTCGGGCCGCCCAAGCCGGCGCCCGACCTCGCCGTCGGGATCGACGTCCCCTCCTACCTCGCGGGGTGGGCCCGGTGATCGAGGACGGGTACCGCTCCCTCTCGCTGTGGCACGACACCCTGCCGCACGACGACGTCCCGGCCCGCCCACCGCTCGAGGGCGACACGACGGCCGACGTCGTCGTCGTGGGGGCCGGGTTCACCGGGCTGTGGGCGGCCTACTACCTCCTCGGGCTCCAGCCGACCCTGCGCGTCGTCGTCCTCGAGAGGGAGACGGCGGGCTTCGGGGCCTCGGGCCGCAACGGGGGCTGGTGCTCGGCGCTGTTCCCCTCGTCCACGGCCGCCGTGGCGCGGGCGAGCGGCCGCGCGGCGGCGTTGCGGCAGGCTCGGGCGCTGCGCGACGCCGTCGACGAGGTCGGCCGGGTCACCCGAGCAGAGGGCATCGACGCCCACTACGCCAAGGGCGGCACGGTCGCGCTCGCTCGCAGCGTCGTCCAGCTCAGCCGGGCGCAGGCCGAGGTCGAGGAGGCCCAGCGGTTCGACGACGCGGACCTCGTGCTGCTCACCGCTGCCGAGGCGACCGACCGGGTGTCGGCCTCCGGCGTCCGCGGCGGCACCTGGACGCCGCACTGCGCGGCGATCCACCCGGCGCGCCTCGTGCGCGGGCTCGCCGCTGCCGTCGAACGACGCGGCGGCGTCATCCATGAGCGCACCGCCGTTCAGGAGATCCTCCCGCGGGCAGGCGCCCGGAAGGCCGCGGCCGTCACCGGCTCGGGCACCGTGCGCGCTGACGTCGTCGTCCGGGCGACCGAGGGGTACACCCCGTCCCTGCTCGGCGAGCAGCGGCGGCTCGCCCCGGTGTACAGCCTCATGGTGGCCACCGAGCCGCTGCCGCCGTCGGTCTGGGACCGCATCGGCCTGCGCGAGCGCGAGACGTTCACCGACTACCGCCACCTCATCATCTACGGGCAGCGGACCGCGGACGACCGGCTGGCCTTCGGCGGCCGGGGCGCCCCGTACCACTGGGGATCGCGGGTGTCGCCCGCCTTCGAGCAGGAGGAGCGCGTCTTCGCCGAGCTGAGATCCGTCCTCGTCGACCTCTTCCCCGCGGTCGCCGGGCATCGCTTCACCCACGCGTGGGGCGGCCCGCTCGGGGTGCCTCGCGACTGGTTCGCCTCCGTGGGGTTGGACGCCTCCTCCGGCATCGGCTGGGCGGGTGGGTACGTCGGGGACGGCGTCGGCGCCTCGAACCTCGCCGGGCGCACACTGGCCGAGCTCGTCACCGGCACCGAGACGGAGCGGACGGGGCTGCCGTGGGTCGGCCACCGCTCGCCCCGGTGGGAGCCCGAGCCGCTGCGCTGGCTCGGCGTCAACGCCTCGCTCGCCGTCATGACGAGCGCCGACCGCACCGAGGAGCGCACCGGGCGGCCGTCGCGGCGCGCGGAGCTCGTCAACCGCCTCGTCGGCCACTGACCTCAGTCCTCGCACGCCCCGCCCGAAGGAGATCGACGTGACCGACCCGACTCCCGCCACGGTCGACGAGCTCTTCGCCGTCGACTCGCTGCTCAGCGAGGACGAGCGCGCGATCCGCGACACGGTGGCGCGCTTCGTCAGCGAGAGGGTGCGCCCCTTCGTCGCCCAGTGGTTCGCCGACGGCGACCTGCCCGCACGGGAGCTCGCGCAGGAGATGGGCGCCCTCGGGCTGCTCGGCATGCACCTCGAGGGCTACGGCTGCGCAGGGACCTCGGCGACGGCGTACGGGCTGGCCTGCCTGGAGCTGGAGGCCGGCGACTCGGGGATCCGCTCCCTCGTCAGCGTCCAGGGGTCGCTGGCGATGTACGCCCTGCACCACTACGGCTCGGAGGAGACCAAGGAGGAGTGGCTGCCGCGGATGGCCGCTGGCGAGGCGATCGGGGCCTTCGGCCTCAGCGAGCCCGACTCCGGCTCGGACCCGGGCAGCATGCGCACCCGGGCGACCCGCGACGGCGGGGACTGGCTCCTCGAGGGCACCAAGATGTGGATCACCAACGGCACGGTCGCCGACGTCGTGGTGGTGTGGGCCAGGACCGAGGACGGCATCCGCGGCTTCGCCGTCCCGACGTCGACGCCCGGGTTCTCGGCCCGTCCGGTGCACGGCAAGCTCTCGCTGCGGGCGTCGGTGACCGCCGAGCTCGTGCTCGACGGAGTCCGGCTACCCGACTCCGCGATGCTCCCCGGGGCGGGGGGGCTCGGTGCGCCGTTGGGCTGCCTCAACGAGGCCCGGTTCGGCATCATCTTCGGCACGATGGGGGCCGCCCGCGACTCGCTCGCATGCGCGGTCGACTACGCCCGCACCCGCGAGCAGTTCGGCAAGCCCATCGGCGCCATGCAGCTCACCCAGTCCAAGCTCGCCGACATGGCGCTCGAGGTGGGCAAAGGCACGCTGCTCGCCCTGCACCTCGGTCGGCTCAAGGACGCCGGGGTCCTGCGTCCCGAGCAGGTGAGCGTCGGCAAGCTCAACAACGCCAGGGTGGCGCTGGAGGTGGCTCGGACGGCGAGGTCGATCCTTGGCGCCAACGGCATCACCGGTGCGTACCCGGTGCTACGGCACGCCCTCAACCTCGAGTCCGTGGTCACCTACGAGGGGACGAGCGAGATCCACTCCCTCGTCGTCGGGCAGGCACTGACCGGGCTCAACGCGTTCCGCTGAACCCGGTCGCTGCCGCGGACCTCTGAGGCCAGGCCGTCGGGGTCTGGCCTCGTCGGATCGGGCACGCCATGGCAGGCGTCAGGAGCGGCGCATCGCCCCGACGAGCTTCCAGGCCCCCGGCAGGACGAGCGCCGCAGCGCCCATCTTGAGGGCCTCGACGCCGAGGAACGGCGTGACGCCCTTGCTGATGGCGGTGCCGAGGCCCCAGTCGAAGGTGTGGGCGAGCCACAGCGCGCCGAAGGTGAAGATGAGCACCTGCCCCGCGAGCATCGCTGGCACGGCCGACCACACCTGGCGGTCCCACTTGCGCTCGGCCAGCAGGCCGGTGAGCCCGGCGGCGAGCAGCATCCCCACGAGGTAGCCGCCTGTCGGGGAGCTCCAGATCGCGCCGCTGCGGCCGCTCTCGAAGACCGGGGCGCCGGCGATGCCGATGAGCAGGTAGAGCGCCATCGACATCGTCCCGCGCAGGGAGCCGAGCGCTGCGCCGGTGAAGAGCACCGCGAAGGTCTGCAGGGTGAACGGGACCGGCGTGATCGGGGTGTGGACGACCACCTGCGCGCAGGCGGCGATCAGCGCGGTGCCGGCCGAGACCAGCAGGGTGTCGGTCAGGACAGTGCTGCGCGGCAGGACCGCCGACCGCAGGGTGACCGAGTTGGTGCTCACACGTGCTCCTTCCGGCCGGAGGTCCGGCATCCGTCGTGCGACGTCGTCCTGACCCTACCGATCGGCAGGGCCGTCTCGGACCCCTTCGGGGTCACCGTCTGCGAGCTCGGCGAGGACTCGGGACGTGTGCTCCCCCAACGAGGGGGCCGGACGGCGGTACTCGGCAGGGGTGAGCGTCATGCGGATGGGGTCGGCGACCTCGGGCGAGCCGTCGAGGTCGACGACCGGCGCCAGGCCCAGCCGCTCGGCCAGGGCGAAGGCCTCCGCGAGGTCGTTGACCGGCCCGCACGGCACCCCCGACGCGGTGAGCGCGTCGCACCAGTGCCCCGACCCCTCCCCGACGAGAGCGGAACCGATGAGCGCCGCGAGCTCACCGCGGTGCGCGACCCGGCCGGGGTTGTCGCGGAAGCGCTCGTCGGCGGCAAGCTCGGCGCGGCCGAGCACCTGGCACAGGGCTCGGAACTGCTTGTCGTTGCCGACCGCGACGGCGATCGGCCGGTCGGCCGTGGCGAAGGTCTCGTAGGGGGCGATGCTCGGGTGGCGGTTGCCGAGGATGCCCGGGACGGCACCAGCGCCGACGAACCCCGAGGCCTGGTTGACCAGGGCCGAGAGCAGCGAGGACAGCAGCGCTGTCTCGACCCGCTGCCCGAGGCCGGTGCGCTCCCGGTGACGGAGGGCGGCGAGGATCCCCACGGCCGCGTGCAGCCCGGTGACGACGTCGACGAGCGCGACGCCGACCTTGGTCGGCTCGCCAGGCCTCGGACCGGTGACGCTCATGAGCCCGCCGACCGCCTGGACGAGCAGGTCGTAGCCGGGCATCGCGGCGCCCGCGCCGGAGCCGAACCCGGTGATGGAGCACCACACGACGCCAGGGTTGAGGGCACGGACCGCGGCCTCGGAGAGCCCGAGGCGCTCCATCGTGCCCGGCCGGAAGTTCTCGACGACGACGTCGGCCCGCGCCGCCAGGGCGAGCGCGGAGGCGAGGTCGTCAGGGTCGGTGAGGTCGAGGACGACGGAGCGCTTGTTGCGGTTGACCCCCTGGAAGTACGTCGCGCGTCCCGCGGGGTCGAACGGCGGTCCCCAGGTACGGGTGTCGTCACCGGTGCCCGGACGCTCGACCTTGACGACGTCGGCACCGAGGTCGGCCAGCAGCATCGTGGCGTAGGGCCCGGCGAGCACCCGGCTGAAGTCGGCGACGAGCAGCCCCGCCAGCGAGCCCGTCGAGGACGCCGCGCGGCTCACCGGGCGGCGGCGTCGAGGACGGCGGCGCTGCGGTCGAGGAACCCGTCGACCTCCTCCTCGTCGTAGCCACCCCGCCGCTGCGGCAGCGTGACCGCGAGGAGATCCGCCGAGCGCAGGCTGCAGCTCGGCCACTCCTCGAGCGCGGCGACCACCCGTCCGACGACGGCGTCGACCGCGGTCACGGCGTAGCCAGAGCGCCAGCGGGGCACCGAGTCGAACGGACGACCTGCCGCCGAGGCGACCTCGGCGACGAGCTCGGCGCTCTCTCGGGCGGCCCAGCGCCAGAGGCCCTGCCCGGCGCCGAGGCCTGCCACGAGGTTCATCCGCCCTGCGGCGCCGGCACGCCCGACGGCGCCTACGCGTTCGGCGAGCAGCGCCAGCTCTCGGTCCACGGCCGCGCGCAGGTAGCCCGACTTGACGACGGGGAACTGCGTCGAGACGATCTCCTCGGCCGTGAGCGGATCGGTCAGGCACCCCGAGCGCAGCGCGTCGTCGCACCGGGCGAGGAACATCTCGACGGCGAGCGGGGCGTATCCGGGATAGCCCCGAGGTGCGCGGCGGAAGCGGTCCGGGGTCATGCCCCAAGCCTTCCGGGGCGGCGCCGTCCTCGGACGGGGGTCGTCACGGCTGCTCCGGATCAGTCGACTGCGGTGCCGCTCGGCGGGTGCGCGGCGCCGGAGCAGGACCGCCGAGCGCGGCCGCCTGCTCCTGCTCCTCCGGGGTGGCCGCGAGCTGCCCGCAGGCGCCGTCGATCTCGCGTCCGCGGGTGTCGCGGACCGTGACGGCGATGCCGTGCGCCTCGAGCGCCGCGACGAAGGCGCGCTCGTCGCTGGGTCGCGACGCCGTCCAGCGCGACCCCGGCGTGGGGTTGAGCGGGATGAGGTTGACGTGGACGAGGTGGCCCTTGAGCAGCCGCCCGAGCAGGTCGGCACGCCATCGCTGGTCGTTGACGTCACGGATGAGCGCGTACTCGATCGACACCCGTCGTCCGGTGCGCTCGGTGTAGTACCAGGCGGCGTCGAGGACCTCCGAGACCGACCAGCGCTGGTTGACCGGCACGAGCTCGTGGCGCAGCTCGTCGTCCGGCGCGTGCAGGCTCAGCGCCAGCGTCACGGCGAGCCCCTCCTCGGCGAGCGCGCGCATCCTCGGCACGAGGCCGACCGTCGAGACGGTGACGTTGCGCTGGGAGAGCCCCAGCCCGGCTGGCGCAGGGTCGGTCAGTCGGCGGACGGCGGCGAGCACGGCGCGGTAGTTGGCCATCGGCTCGCCCATGCCCATGAAGACGACGTTGCTGACCCGACCCGGGCCGCCGGGGACCTCGCCACGTGCCATCTCCCGTGCTCCCGCGAGCACCTGCTCGACGATCTCGGCGGTCGAGAGGTTGCGGGTGAGGCCCGCCTGGCCGGTCGCGCAGAAGGGGCAGTTCATCCCGCACCCTGCCTGGCTGGAGACGCAGACCGTCGCCCGGTCGGGGTAGCGCATGAGCACCGACTCGACGAGGGCGCCGTCGAAGAGCCGCCACAGCGTCTTGCGTGTCGTCCCCGCGTCGGCCGCGAGCGTGCGCACGGGCGTCATGAGGGTGGGCAGCAGCGCCTCGCGCAGCGGCTCGCGTGACGCCTGCGGCAGGTCGGTGCAGTCGCTGAGGTCCTCGGCGAGCCGCGAGAAGTAGTGGACCGAGAGCTGTGCGGCCCGGAAGGGCTGCTCACCGAGCTCGACGAGGGCAGCGCGGCGCCCCTCGACGTCGAGGTCGGCGAGGTGACGCGGCGGTGCCGCTCGGCGCGGGGCGAGGAAGGTCAGCTGACCGGGTTCAGGCATGGGCCTCCAGTGTGACATCTGGCGGGCGGTGCACCGTTCGTCCGCATTGCGTCCCGTCCGGCGGGGGCCGCGCGAAGCAACTTGCGCGGTGGCGGTGGCGAGCCGCGGACCGTCCGTCAGGAGACGGGCACGAGGAGGAGCATGATCAGCCAGGCGACCGGGGCGGTCGGCAGCAGCGAGTCGAGCCGGTCGAGCAGCCCGCCGTGGCCGGGCAGCAACGAACCCATGTCCTTGATGCCGAGATCTCTCTTGATCAGAGACTCGCCGAGGTCCCCGACGGTCGCCGAGACGACGATCGCGAGCCCGATGAGGACGCCCGGCCAGGGTCCGGCGTCGAGCAGCCGCCAGGAGCAGAGAACCCCTCCGGCGACGCAGGCGACCACCGAGCCGGCGAAGCCCTCCCACGACTTCTTCGGGCTCACCGTGGGGGCCATCCGGTGCGACCCGAAGAGCACGCCCGCGGCGTAGCCACCGACGTCGCTGCACACCGTGACGACGACGAAGGTGACGATGCGGGCGACCCCGTCGTCAGGGGCGAGCATGAGCCCGGTGAAGCCGGCAAGGGTCGGCGCGTAGAGCAGCGCGAACAACCCGGCGCTGACGTCCCGGAGCAGCTCGGGCCCGCTGTCGGCCAGCCCCCAGCCGAGGCCGGCGAGGGCACTGAGCGCGAAGGCCACGAGCAGCGCGTCGGGCCCGCCGAGGTAGGCGACCGTTGGCATGAGCAGCGCGGCGACGACGAGCGGCACGGTCGGGATCCGGATGCCGCCGACCGCCATGGCGTTGCGCAGCTCCCACACCGCGAGGCACAGGGCGACGCCGACCACCCCAAGGAACGCCGATCGCACGACGACGAGGCTGAGCACGACGAGCAGGCCCAGGGCCAGCCCCACAGCGAACGCAGCCGGAAGGTTGCGCCCAGCCCGGCTGCGCGCCGGTTGCGGGATCTCGGGGGCGGCCGGTACCGGCTCCATCGGGGAGTCCGGCGCGGGCGCCTCTGTCACGTGCGGTGCCCTCAGACCTCGAGCAGCTCGGCTTCCTTGTGCTTGAGCACCTCGTCGATCGTCGCGACGTACTTGTGGGTGAGGTCCTCGAGCGCCTTCTCCGCGCGCCGGACGTCGTCCTCCCCGGCGTCGCCATCCTTGATCATCTTGTCGAGCTCTTCCTTGGCGTGGCGGCGGATGTTGCGGATCGAGACCCGCGCCTCCTCGGCCTTGTGCTTCGCCACCTTGATGTACTCCTTGCGCCGCTCCTCGGTGAGCTGGGGGAACAGGACGCGGATGATCGAGCCGTCGTTCGTGGGGTTGACGCCGAGGTCGGAGTCGCGGATCGCCTTCTCGATGAGGTTGAGCGTGCCCTTGTCGTAAGGCGAGATGACGGCCATCCGGGGCTCGGGCAGGGTGAACGACGCGAGCTGGTTGACCGGCGTGTGGGTGCCGTAGTACTCCACGACGATCTTGTTGAACATCGAGGGGTGCGCGCGCCCTGTGCGGATGGTGGCGAGGTCGTCGCGGGCAACGCCCACGGCCTTCTCCATCTTCTCCTCGGCCTCGAGGAGGGTGTCGTCGATCACTGCGAGCTCCTGACAGGGTTGCGTGGCTGCCGCCCGTCCGGGGCGTCCGAGACGAGCGTCCCGATCCTCTCACCCGCGACGACCCGGCCGATGCTGTCGTCGTCGAGCCCGAAGATGACGATGGGCATCCGGTTGTCGCGGCAGAGGCTCACGGCCGTGGCGTCAGCAACCTTGAGGTTGCGCCCGAGCACCTCGTCATAGCTGACGACGTCGAACCTGCGGGCGTCGGGGTTGGTTCGGGGGTCGTCGTCGTACACGCCGTCGACGCCGCTCTTGGCCATGAGGACGACATCGGCGCCGATCTCGAGAGCTCGCTGCGCGGCGGTGGTGTCGGTGGAGAAGTACGGCATGCCCGCGCCGGCCCCGAAGATGACGACCCGGCCCTTCTCGAGGTGACGTATGGCCCGCCTCGGGATGTAGGGCTCGGCGACCTGACCCATCGTGATGGCCGTCTGCACGCGGGTCTCGATCCCGGCCCGCTCGAGGAAGTCCTGCAGGGCGAGGCAGTTCATGACGGTGCCGAGCATGCCCATGTAGTCGGCACGCGCACGGTCCATGCCCCGTTGCGAGAGCTCGGCGCCGCGGAAGAAGTTGCCACCGCCGACGACGACGGCCACCTGGGTGCCACCGCGGACGACGCCCGCGATCTGCCGGGAGATGCCGGCGACGACGTCGGGGTCGACCCCGAGCCGCCCGCCGCCGAACACCTCTCCGGACAGCTTGAGCATGACCCTCGCGAAGGGCACGGGGTCAGGACCCCACGCGGAAGCGTGCGAAGCGCGTCACCGAGACACCGGCCTCGTCGAGGACGGACTTCACCGTCTTCTTCGCGTCCTTGGCGAAGGCCTGCTCGACGAGGACGTTCTCCTTGAAGAAGCCGTTGACCCGGCCCTCGACGATCTTCGAGAGGGCGCCCTCGGGCTTGCCCTCCTCGCGCGCCGTCGCCTCGGCGATGCGTCGCTCGTTCTCGACCGTCTCGGCGTCGACCTCGTCGCGGCTGACGAACGTCGGCGAGAACGCCGCGATGTGCTGGGCGACGTCGTGGCCCACGGTGCTGCCGATGCCCTGGAGCTCGACGAGGACGCCGACCTGCGGGGGCAGGTCGGGAGAGGTCTTGTGCAGGTAGAGCGCCAGCTCTGCGCCCGCGAACCGGGCGAAGCGGCGAACCTGGATCTTCTCCCCAAGGGTGGCGCTCGCCTCGTCGACGAGGGCCTGGACGCTGCGGCCGTCGTTCTCGCTCGCGAGCAGGGCGGCGACGTCGGAGACGTCCGTGGCGATCAGGTGCTCGACCAGTGCGGCACCCAGCGCCTGGAACCGGTCGCCCTTGGCGACGAAGTCCGTCTCACAGTTGACCTCGACGAGGACCCCGGTGTCGCCCGCCAGCTTGGCGGCGACCATGCCGTTGCTGGCCGAGCGGCCCTCGCGCTTGGTGATGCCCTTGAGCCCCTTGACCCGGAGGATCTCGACAGCCTTGCCGAAGTCGCCGTCTGCCTCGGTGAGGGCGTTCTTGCAGTCCATCATTCCGGCGGCGGTCTGCTCGCGGAGCTTCTTGACGTCCGCTGCGGTGAAGTTGGCCATCTCTCGCTTCCTGTCGTGGGTGCTCGTGGCGGTACCCGCGATCGCCGATCGAGGGCATCGAGGCGGGCATCGGGCGAGCCGCGACCGGGTGCCTACGGCGGTGCCGCGGGCACCCGGTCGGGCTGGGCCGATCTCGGGTGGTGCTCTGTGGTGCGGTCGTGCGTGGGGGCCTGGCGTCAGGCGCCGAGGCCTCAGCTCGAGGAGCCCTCGGTGGTGTCGACGCCGGCACCCTCGATAGGCGCGTCGGAGACGAGCGCCTCGGCGATGGGGGCCTCCTCGACGGGGGCCTCCTCGACGGGGGGCCCGGGGGCCTCGACAGGGGGGACGTCGGCTGCAGGAGCCTCGGCAGTGGGGGCCTCCGCGGTGGGGGCCTCCGCTGCAGGAGCCTCGGCAGCAGCGGCGTCGGTGGCCGGGGCTGCACCCTCGAGGAGCTGGCGCTCCCACTCGGGCATCGGCTCGGCCTCGCCGAGCTCGGCACCCGCGGGCTTGTCGTCGGAGGTGCTGACACCGGCCCGGGCCATGAGGCCCTCCGCCACGGCGTCAGCGACGACGCGGGTGAGGAGGGTGACGGAGCGGATCGCGTCGTCGTTGCCCGGGATCTTGTAGTCGACCTCGTCGGGGTCGCAGTTGGTGTCGAGGATCGCCACCACCGGGATGCGGAGCTTGTGCGCCTCGCCGACGGCGATGTGCTCCTTCTTCGTGTCGACGATCCACACGGCGCTGGGGACCTTGGTCATCTCCCGGATGCCGCCCAGCGTGCGGGTGAGCTTGATCTTCTCGCGTTCGAGGACGAGCAGCTCCTTCTTCGTCATGCCCGAGGCGGCGACGTCGGTGAAGTCGATCTCCTCGAGCTCCTTGAGATGCTGGAGCCGCTTGAACACGGTGGAGAAGTTCGTGAGCATGCCGCCG
The DNA here is from genome assembly GCA_038322045.1 of Actinomycetes bacterium. Lineage (GTDB taxonomy): Bacteria > Actinomycetota > Actinomycetes > JBBQFP01 > JBBQFP01 > JBBQFP01. Next base: position 49,656 of record JBBQFP010000009.1, read on the forward strand.
AGCCAGCGCTCGTTGACGTAGGGCATCCCGACGCGGGTCGCCTGCTCGGCGATGGCCTCCTGGGCCTGCTTCTTCGTGCCGATGAACATCACCGAGCCGCCGTGGGCGACGGTCTCGCGGATGAACTCGTAGGCGCGGTCGATGTAGCTCAGCGACTGCTGGATGTCGATGATGTAGATGCCGTTGCGCTCGGTGAAGATGAATCGCTTCATCTTCGGGTTCCACCGTCGGGTCTGGTGCCCGAAGTGGACGCCGCTGTCGAGCAGCTGCTTCATGGTGACGACGGCCATGGCCTCGTCGCTCCTCACTGCGCGCCCGCGGCACACGGCGGCGGACGCTCCCTCGGTTCTTCGCGGACGACCGGTCGGCAGCCGCGCCTGACGCCCGCGCGCGCCGCACCGCTGCAAGCAGCGGACCGAGGGCGCTCCCCCTGACGGAGGTGGGCGTGCGATGTCAGTCCGGCTCGCGCCGGACCGCCGGATCAGTCTACCGGCCGGAGTCGGCGTTCGTGCACGGCCCACGACGGCCGCTCCCCGTGGTCCCCAGACGCGACACGCCGGGGGACCGTCGTCCCCAGGCAGGCTCTCGCCGCGCGGCCCCACCCGCCGTCGTGCGGCAGGCTCCGCCCATGATCCGCCTGCCTCGCCCCCTCGTCGCCGGGGTGCTCTCGTGCATCGTCTGCGTACCGCTGCACGGTGCGGCCCCGGCCCGTCGCGGTGCTGACGCGGTCCCCACGTGGGTGTCACCGCTGCACGGCGCCACGTCGGTGGCCCGGGGCTTCTCGCCACCGGCCCGCCGATGGCTGCCGGGGCACCGCGGGGTCGACGTCGTCGGCTCGGCAGGGGAACCGGTCCGGAGCGCCGGTGCCGGGGTCGTCCTGTGGGCAGGGGTGCTCGCCGGTCGCGGCGTCGTCGTCGTCGGGCACGGGAGCCTGCGGACGACGTACGAGCCGGTCTCCCCGCTCGTCCGCCGGGGCCAGGTCGTCACGGCCGGGGAGCCGATCGGGACCCTGGCCAGCGTCGGTGGCCACTGCCTCCCCGTCGCCTGCCTGCACTGGGGCCTGCTCGAGGGGCAGGCCTACCTCGACCCGCTCCTGCTGCTGCGTCGGAGTCGGTCCCGGCTCGTCGCAGTGTGGCCTCGAACCACCAGTCGGTGAGCGGGCCAGGCGACTCCGGGGCGGCGCAGCCGCAACCGTCCGGCGAGTGGTACGCAGCCGGCCGAGATCCGCCCCCTGCGCGGGCGCTCAGTCGTGCTGCTCGGAGAGCCTCGAGCGCAGCTGGAGCACGGCCTTGGTGTGCATCTGGCAGATGCGGCTCTCGGTGACACCGAGCACCTGGCCGATCTCGGCGAGGGTCAATCCCTCGTAGTAGTAGAGGGTGACGACGATCTTCTCGCGCTCGGGCAGCGTGTTGATGGCCTTGGCGAGGAGGTACTTCGTCTCCTCGGCCTCGAAGGCCGCGACGGGGTCCTCGGCCTTCGTGTCCTCGAGGGTGTCGACGAGGCTGACCTTGTCGCCCTTGTCGCCACCGGCGGTGAGCAGCTCGTCGAGGGCGATGACGTTGACGAAGGAGACCTGGCTGAAGATCGTCTGCAGCTCACGCACCGAAATGCCCATCTCAGCGGCGACCTCCGACTCGGTCGGCGTCCGGCGCAGCTGGCCCTCGAGCGAGGCATAAGCCTTCTCGACCTCGCGGGCCTTGTAGCGCACGGAGCGCGGGATCCAGTCGATCGCCCGCAGCTCGTCGATGATGGCCCCGCGGATGCGGCTGATCGCATAGGTCTCGAACTTGATCGCGCGTTCGAGGTCGAACTTCTCGATGGCGTCGATGAGCCCGAAGATCCCGTATGAGACGAGGTCGGCCTGCTCGATGTTCGGCGGCAGCCCGACGCCGACGCGACCGGCGACGTACTTCACCAGTGGCGAGTAGTGGAGGATGAGCCGCTCGCGCAGGCGCTGGTCCCCCGAAGCCTTGAACCGGCCCCACAGCTCGCGGACGGCAGTCTCGGCCTGGTCGCGGGCGATCTGCGCATCGGTCCGCTGGTCGACAGGCTCGTCGACCACGGCAGGCTCGTCGAGCCCAGCGACCTCGACGGAGTCGTCCTCGACGGCTGCCTCGGTGGAGCCGTCTGCCTCGGTGGGCTCGATGGCCGTTCCCTCGCTCACAGCCGTTCCCTCGCTCACAGCCGTTGCCTCGCTCACAGGGGTCCCCTCGTCCACGGCCGCCGCCTTGCCACGCGCCGCAGCCCGGCCAGCGCGCACGGGTGTGACCCGGTCCATGACCTGCCCTCAGTGAGCCTACCGACACGTGAGCCTCACGTGCCGCTGCAGCGAGAGTATCTCGCCCGGCCGCCCCTGCGGAGTCACCGATCAGCTGCGCGGAGCCGCGGCTGCGCGCTCGAGTCGCCATCCACCGTCCTCCTGGGCGGCGCGGCCGTCGAGGGTGAGCAGGCCCAGGCACCGCAGCACCGTGGCGTGGTCGAGACCGGCGGTCCGGGCCACGCTGTCCAGACCCGCTGGCCGGCGGACCGGGAGGGCCTCGAGCACCCGCAGCGACTCGGGGTCCAGCTCATCGGTCGGGCGGGACCCGCGGACGGGTTCCGGCGCGAGGTCACGTCCCATGGAGCCGAGAGCCTCGACGACGTCGGCAGCGCCCGTGACGAGCCCCATCCGCCCCTCGCGAAGCCAGGCGTGGACTCCGGCCGAGGCGGCGGAGGTGACCGGGCCGGGAACCCCGAGAACCTGCCGACCGAGGGCCTCGGCGCGGGCTGCGCTCGCGAGCGCACCGCTGCGCAGCGCGGCCTCGACGACGACGGTGCCTCGGCTCATCGCCGCGATGACCCGGTTGCGCTCGAGGAAGCGGCTGCGGGTGGGATGAGCCCCGGGCGGCAGCTCGGAGACGAGGACCCCCGCGTCGAGCACCCGGGCGAACAGCGTGTCGTTGCCGCGCGGGTAGGGGACGTCGACCCCGCAGGCGAGGACGGCGATCGTCGAGCCGGGGCCGCTCAACGCCCCGCGGTGCGCTGCGGCGTCGATGCCGAAGGCACCGCCAGAGACGACGCACCAGCCACGGTCGGACAGCTCGGCGCCCATCTCGCCGGCCACGTGCTCCCCGTACGCCGTGCACGCACGGGCGCCGACGACGGCGGCGGACCGGACGGCGAGCAGCCGGAGGTCTTCCCCGCCGCGGACCCACAGCGCCAGGGGCGCGGTCGGGCCGAGGTCGTCGAGCTGTGAGGGCCACTCGGGCTCACCGGGGCAGAGCAGTCGCGCCCGGCAGCGCTGCGCGCGTCGGAGGTCCTCGGTGGGGTCGAGCCCGTCGAGCCGGGTGCGGTAGCCGTCGGCACGCGCCAGCGCCGGGGAGCCGGTGCGCAGGCTGGCGAGCACGTCGACCGGGCCGTACCGGAGGACCGCCGCACCCATGCGCGCGTCACCTGGCTCAGCGAGCCGGGCCAGCACGGCCCGCGCGAGCCGTCCCGGCTCCTCGAGCACGTCGTGACCCGCCTGCTGCCGCGGCGCGCTCATGCGGCGACCCCGGCACGGAACGTGACGGCCTGGGCCACCTCGTCGAGCGTCGGACGGTCTCGGCCACCGAGGTCGGCGAGGGTCCAGGCGACGCGCAGCGAACGATCGGCACCCCGTAGGCTCAGCCCACCCCGAGCCACCATCCGCTCGACGGGGCGGACGGCGTCGGCGCTGATCGGCCACCTGCGCCGCAGCTCCGGCCCGGGCACCTCGGCGTTCGTGCGCCACGGCGTCCCGGCCATCCGGCGCCCCGCCCGGTCGCGAGCGAGGAGCACCCGCTCGGCCACCTCGGCCGAGGTCTCCCGCGGAACGGGCGCCACGAGCTCCGCCCGCGAGGGCTGGGTGACGGTGAGCCGGACGTCGACCCGGTCCAGCAGCGGCCCGGACAGCCTTGCGAGGTAACGGCGCCGGGCCTGCGGGGTGCACGTGCATCCCCCAGAGCCCTCGTCGAGGACCCCGCACGGACAGGGGTTCGCGGCCAGCACAAGGCCGAAGCGGGCGGGAAACCGGGCGTGCACCCCGGCACGGTCGAGGACGATCTCACCGCACTCCAGCGGCTGACGCAACGCGTCGAGCACCCCGCGACGGAACTCCGGCGCCTCGTCAAGGAAGAGCACCCCGCGGTGGGCCAGCGACACCGCTCCCGGCCGTGCGCGCCCACCGCTGCCGCCACCGACGACGGCTGCGGTGGAGGCGGTGTGGTGGGGCGCGACCATGGGCGGTGACGTGAGCAGCGGGTCGTGGTCGGGCAGCGTGCCGGCGACGGAGTGCACGGCGGTGACCTCGAGCGCCTCCCCTCGCTCCAGAGGGGGCAGCAGGCCCGGCAGCCGCTCGGCGAGCATCGTCTTGCCCGAGCCCGGAGGGCCGAGGAGGAACAGGTGGTGGCCGCCCGCCGCGCACACCTCGAGCGCTCGCCGAGGGTGCACGTGCCCGATGACGTCAGCAAGGTCGGGCCGTCCCGCGCCCGAGGACGACGAGTCCAGCGGCGGGAGGTCGAGGTCGAGCAGCTCGGGGACGACGCCCTCGCGCAGGTACGCCATCGCCTGGCGGAGGTCGGCGACCGCCACGACGGGCAGCCCGGAGACGAGCCGGGCCTCGCGGGCGTTGGCCGCGGGGACGACGACGGCCGTGAGCGGCACCCGCCGGATGCCGAGGACGAGTGGAAGGACTCCCCGGACGGGGCGGACCCGACCGTCGAGCCCCAGCTCGCCGACGAACGCCGTACGGGCCAGCCGATCGACCGGCAGCGCCCCCGAGGCCCCGAGCACAGCGCAGGCCATGGCGAGGTCGAAGCCGCTGCCGCGCTTGTGCAGGGAGGCGGGGGTGAGGTTGACCGTCAGCCTGTGCTGGGGCCACAGGGCTCCGGAGTTGACCACGGCGGCGCGCACCCGGTCCCGGCTCTCCGAGAGGGCGGCGTCGGGAAGGCCCACGACGGTGAGCCCGGGAAGGCCGTTGGCGAGGTCAGCCTCGACCTCCACAGGAACGCCCTCGACGCCGACCAGCGCCGCGGACCACGTCCGCGCGAGCGCCACCTAGACCACCCCGCGCCGGTGCTCGACGAGCGTCGGACCGCTCCGAGCCCGCAGGACGCCGACGACGTCGATCCGCACCGACCCCGGGCGGACGTCGTGCGCCTCCAGCCAGAGCGCCGCAAGCTTGCGCAGCCGCGCGGCCTTGACCGGGGTCACGGCCTCGAAGGGGCTGCCGAAGGCGACCCCGGACCGCGTCTTCACCTCGCAGACGACGAGGCAGGTGCCCTCGCGCGCCACGACGTCGATCTCCCCCGCCTGGCAGCGCCAGTTGCGCTCGAGCACCTCCAGCCCCGCGTCGACGAGGTGCCGGACGGCGACGTCCTCACCGAACCGGCCCAGCGCATCTTTGGCTCTCATGGCGCCACCTCCGCCCCGAATGCTCGGGGCCTGACGGTCGCTTCGTGGCTCGTCGCACCGCCCCCTGTGGACAAGCCGAGGCAACCGACGTCACCCCTGTGGACGACGGGGCCGAGCAGCGGCAGGTGCGCCAGGCTCAGGCCGGGAAGCTCGGCTTGTCCGGCACCTGGAGGTCGGGCTGGGCGAGCTCCTCGACGTTGACGTCCTTGAAGGTCACGACCTTGACGTTCTTGACGAAGCGCGCCGGGCGGTACATGTCCCACACCCAGGCGTCGGACATCGTCACCTCGAAGTAGACCTCGCCGTCGGCCGAGCGCACCTGGAGGTCGACGGAGTTCGTCAGGTAGAAGCGGCGCTCGGTCTCGACGACGTAGGAGAACAGCCCCACGACGTCGCGGTACTCGCGGTAGAGCTGGAGCTCCATCTCGGTCTCGTACTTCTCGAGATCCTCGGCGCTCACGCGGGCTCCTCCACCAGGTCCTCGCCGCCCGGCCAGGCGGCGTCGTCCCCATCCTCGCCCACCCGCTGGCCGGGCAGACGCCACGAGCGCCGGTGCGCGGGGCACGGGCCCCGCTCCTCGATCGCGGCGAGGTGCGCAGGGGTGGCGTAGCCCTTGTTGACCTCCCAGCCGAAACCCGGGTGCTCGAGGGCCAGCCGCCGCATGAGTGCGTCCCGCTCGCACTTGGCGAGCACGCTCGCCGCCGCGACGGAGGCGCACGTGAGGTCGGCCTTCACCCGCACCCGGACCCGCGGCAGGTGCAGCGGGGGCAGGGGCGGTGGGATCCGCACCGGCGGCAAGGACAGGGGGGCCGCGGTGGCCTCGTCGAGCGCGTCGACGAGGTCGTGCTCCCGCGGCACGGGTGGGGTGAGCCAGTCGTGGTTGCCGTCGAGGAGGACGGCGTCGACCGGCTCCCCGAGCCGCACCAGGGCTCGATGGCCGGCCAGCCGTAGCGCCGCGAGGATCCCGTAGGCGTCGATCTCCTCCGGCCCTGCGTGCCCGACCGCCGACGCCGTCGACCAGCGCAGCACCCGAGGGACGAGGGCCTGCCTCGCAGCGGGCGTGAGCAGCTTGCTGTCGCGCAGGCCGGTAGGTGGGCGCCGGGTCGCCACGGTCACGACGACGACGCCGACCGAGACGGGTCCCCCGAGGGCACCACGGCCGACCTCGTCCATGCCCGCGAGCCGGAGGACGTCCTCGGTGAGCAGCTCGCGCTCCAGCCGCAGGCTCGGGGCCGGTCCGGGCGCGACGGTTCGGGCGCGCGGCGCGGGGCGCACACGAGCCGACGACGCGGCGCCTGGGGCTCGGGCGGGCACGGCGGCCAGCCTAGTTCCAGCGCTCGTAGGGCTCGTCGATGACCTCGCCGGCAAGCAGGCGTGGGAGCAGCTCGGGCAGACGCCCCGGGTAGAAGCGGGCCAGTGAGGTGACGACGTCCGCGACGGGCCACCAGCGTGCCGCGCGGTAGCACAGCCGCTCGTCGTCGGTGGCACCACTCCACGTGACCTCGGGCGCTGCGTCCGCGAGCCGCAGGACGACGACGGCCTCGTCCTGCTCCACCCGTCGACCCAGCCACCGGTAGCCGGCCGATCGCAGCCACCGCGGCGTTGGCACGACTGCCGGCTCGACGACGAGGCCGGTCTCCTCGCGCAGCTCGCGGACCGCGGCGCCCGCGAGCGTCTCCCCCGGCTCGATGCCGCCGCCCGGCAGCTCCCACCAGGGTCCCTCATCGGGTGCCGTGGGGTCGGCGGCCTCGAGCAGCAGGACGCTGCCGAAGACGTCGACGCAGACGAGCCGGACCGAGCGACGGTGCGGGGCGCTGCCCGAGCCCCCGACCGGCGGGGCCAGCTGCCCGCTCACGGGGCGATGCTCGACCGGGCGCGGAGCGCAGGCTGCTCGAAGGTCTCCGGCACCGGCAGACGCGAGGCGCGGTGGACGGGCCAGACGACCGCGACGGCCCGCCCGACGACGTCGGAGACGGGCACGAACCCCCGGCCCGGCTCGGACTGGTGGTAGCGGGAGTCCTCGGAGTCCCCCCGGTGGTCGCCCATGACCCACAGGTGGCCGGCGGGGACGACGACGGTGAACGGCAGCTCGGACGGGCGGTCACCGGCGAAGATGTAGGACCGGTCGTCGAGGGCGACGTCGTTGACGGTGATGCGACCCTGGACGTCGCAGCAGACCACCCGGTCGCCGCCGACGCCGACGACGCGCTTGACGAGATCCTGGTCGCTGGCCGCCGGCGCGAGCCCCACCCACGAGAGCACGTCCCGGACAGCGGCTCCGACCCGAGCGCCGCCGACCGGCTCGGGCGCGGGCTGCAGCCAGTCGCCAGGATCACGGAACACGACGACGTCACCGCGGTGGATGTCGCTGCCGAGCCGCTGCGCGAGCTTGTTCACGACGATGCGGTCGTTCTTCTCGAGGGTGTGCTGCATCGACGTCGACGGGATGTAGAACGCCTGGACGAGGAAGGCCTTGACGAGCAAGGAGACGACCAGCGCCACCGCGACGAGGATGGGCAGCTCGACCCACATGGAGCGGCTGGGTGCGGACTGCCGCCGTGCGTGCCGGGGGCCGCGCCGTCCGCCGGTCGAGGTCGGACCGTCGATCAGCTCCGGCTCGCCGGGGACCGCGTGCCCGGGCTCGAGGCTGCTCACCGTGACACCGCCACCGCGCCGGGACGGGGCTGGCCGAGTCCCTCGGGACGCTGGACCAGCCGCCATCGGCTCACCGGCCACACGACAGCCTGCACGCGTCCGACCACCTTCCGCAGGGGCACCATCCCTCCTCCGGGTGAGCCCAGGTGGGCGCGGGAGTCGGCAGAGACCGAACGATGGTCTCCCATCACCCAGAGCCTGCCGTCGGGGACGACGACGTCGAAGGCGACCTGCGAGGGCTGGTCGCCTCGATAAAGGTAGTGCGACTCCTCGAGCGGGAGGCCGTCGACGTCGATCCGCCCCTGCGCGTCGCAGCAGGTGACCCGGTCGCCGGGGAGGCCGATGACCCGCTTGACGTAGTCGTCGTCGCGGCTGCCCGGAAGGCCCAGCACCGAGGTGGCGGCGTCGAGGAGCTGACGAAGCGGTGACCGAGCCGCCTGCTCACCCTGGCTGAACGAGCCGCGGCCGTCGAAGACGACGACGTCACCGCGGTGGACGGGGGCAAACCGGTACGCCAGCTTGTCGACGACGACCCGGTCGTCGATCTGGAGGTCGGGCTGCATCGACGTCGACGGGATCCAGAACGGGGCGAGGACCACCGCGCGCACGACGACGAGGACGAGGAGGGCAACAACGGCCGACAACCACCACCGTGTCGGACGAGGAGCCGCATGGGCACCCCTGGCACGGCCGATGGAATGACGCTGGGCTCCGGTCGGGAGCGGACCCACGACCCGGGGCGCGCCTGGCCGGGCGTGGCGCCCTGCCTGCACCGCGTACGACGCAACGGCCTAGCGGCCGGTGACGTCCCGCTTCTCCTTGATCTTGGCCTTCTTGCCGCGCAGCTCGCGCAGGTAGTACAGCTTCGCGCGACGGACGTCGCCGCGGGTGAGGACCTCGATCTTCTCGATGACCGGGGTGTGCACGGGGAAGGTGCGCTCGACCCCGACGCCGAAGCTCACCTTACGGACGCTGAAGGTCTCGCGGGCGCCGCTGCCCTGGCGTCGGATGACGACGCCCTGGAAGACCTGGACGCGCGAGCGGGTGCCCTCCACCACGCGGACGTGGACCTTGAGGGTGTCGCCGGGGCGGAAGTCGGGGACGTCCGTGCGCAGCGTGGCGGCTTCGATGGCGTCGAGCGTGTGCATGGCGTCGTCTTTCCTTCGGAGAGCAGCGGAAGCATCAGGAGCGTGCCCGGAGCCGGGATGCGGCCGTGCCGGGCTGCCCGCGCAGGGCGGACGAGGTAAGACGGGAGGGACCTCGCGCACATGGCACGCGACGCCCAACCGCTCGATTGTGCCACAGGCGCAGGGTGCCCGGCGAAACCGGCCCTGGCCGCCACCCGCGGGCCGGCTCCCGGGTCATCCAGCGTCGGGGTCGGCCCTGACGGCGAGCAGGTCCGGCCGCAGCGCCGCCGTCCGGCGAAGGGCCTGTTCGCGGCGCCAGGCGGCGATGGCGGCGTGGTTGCCGGAGAGGAGCACCTCGGGGACCTCTCGACCGCGCCAGCTGGCGGGCTTGGTGTAGACCGGCCCTTCGAGCAGCCCAGCCATCGCCCCGGAGGCGAAGGAGTCGTCGGCGTGGGACTCGGGGTTGCCCAGCACCCCGGGCAGGAGCCTGGCCACCGCCTCGATGATGACGAGGACGGCCACCTCGCCACCGGCGAGGACGTAGTCGCCGATCGACAGCTCACGAACAGTCATCCTCGTGCGCGCCTCCTCGACGAAGCGGGCGTCGATGCCCTCGTACCTCGCGGGGGCGAAGACGAGCCACGCCGCGTCGCTGAGCTGCGCTGCGACATCCTGGGTGAATCGCTCGCCGCTCGGCGTCGGCACGACGAGCACGGGGCTGCTGCCGTCCCCCACCGCCGGGGCACCTGGGGCCCCCACGTCGAGCGTGCCCGGCCCGCTCGCGCTCAGCGCGTCCAGGGCAGCCGCCCACGGCTCGGCCGACATGACCATGCCTGGACCCCCGCCGTAGGGGGTGTCGTCGACCGTGCGGTGCCGGTCGGTGGTCCAGGACCGCAGGTCGTGAACGGTCAGCTCGAGGATGCCGGCCTCGCGTGCCTTGCCGATGAGCGAGAGGCCCAGCGGTGCGAGGTACTCGGGGAAGATCGAGACGACGTCGATGCGCACGGGTCAGCCGGAGAGCTCGAGCAGGCCGTCGGGCGGTGCGATGACGATGCGACGGCCCTCGATGTCGACGACGGGGACGATCGACTCGACGAAGGGGACGAGAACCTCGCGCCCGGCAGGCGTGCGGATCGCGAGGCAGTCCTGGCCGCTGAGGTGGAGCACCTCGGCGACCTGCCCGACGCTCTCGCCAGAGGTCGTCACGGCAGCGAGCCCGACGAGCTGGTGGTCGAAGTACTCGTCGGGGTCGGCCGGGCGCTCGTCGGGGTCGACGACGGCCTGGAGCAGGACGCCGCGCAGCGCCTCGGCCGCGGTGCGGTCGGCGACGCCATCGAAGGTGAGGAGGAGCCGGCCGGAGTGCGCCTTGACGCTCGCGACGGTCAGCGGTCCGGCCGATCCGGGATCGGTCCGCAGGACCGATCCCGGATCGAAACGACCGAACGGGTCGTCGGTGCGGACCTCGACGGTCACCTCACCGCGCAACCCGTGCGCCCGGCCGATCCGCCCGAGCGTGACGAGCATCGAGGCCGTCACCGGCCTCAGCGCACCTCGTCAGCGTCGAGCAGGTCGATCCGGACCGCGCGCCCACCGATGGCGCCGATGACGGTGCGCAGCGCCTTGGCGGTGCGCCCGTTGCGACCGATGACCTTGCCGAGGTCCTCGGGGTGCACGCGCACCTCGAGGATGCGGCCGCGCCGCAGCGTACGGTCACGCACGCGGACGTCGTCCGGGTGCTCGACGATGCCCTTGACGAGGTGCTCGAGGGCGTCAGGGAGCACGATCAGGCCTCGGTGCTCTCGGACGGCGTGCTCTCGGACGGCGTGCTCTCGGCCTCGGCGGTGGGCTCCGACGGCGTGCTCTCGGCCTCGGCGACGGGCTCCGACGGCGTGCTCTCGGCCTCGGCGGTGGCCTCGGCCTCGGCGACCGGCTCGGCGGTGGCCTCGGCCTCGGCGACCGGCTCGGCGGCGACCTCGACAGCGGCGACCGGCGCGGCGGCCTCCGGCGCGGCGACCGGCGCGGCGGCCTCGGACGCAGGGGCCTCGGACGCAGGGGCCCCGGCGGCAGGGGCCTCGGCGGCAGGGGCCCGCTCCGGAGCAACCGGCGCCGCCGGAGCAACCGGCGCCGCCTTCTTGCGCGGGGTCGTGGCGCCGTCCTTGGGTGCGTCGGCGGTCTCGAGGGCCGCCTTCTCGAATGCCACCCGCTTGTCGACCTTCGGCTCGGCGACGCGCAGGGTGCCCTCGGCACCGGGCAGGCCCTTGAACTTCTGCCAGTCCCCGGTGACCTTGAGGATCGCGGCGACGGCCTCGGTGGGCTGCGCCCCGACGCCGAGCCAGTACTGCGCGCGCTCGGAGTCGACCTGGATGAGGGAGGGCTCCTGGGTGGGGTGGTACTTGCCGATCGTCTCGATCGCCCGGCCGTCGCGCTTGGTGCGCGCATCGGCGATGACGATCCGGTAGTACGGGGCGCGCATCTTGCCCAGGCGCATGAGCTTGATCTTGACTGCCACGGAAGCGGTGACTCCTGAGTCGTGAGAGCGAGGTGGCCGCCGTTGCGGAGCGCGTGGGGTGCGCCCTGGCAAGCCGATGGACCCGCCCGCACAGGGTAGAGGGCCCGAGCAGACGCGTTCTCGGCTCAGAGTACCGGACCGGGCTCGCATGCTCGACGGGCTCATCCTTGGGCCTTGGCCGCGGTCTCCGATGACTTCTGAGCTCCCCGGCCCCGGGCGGCGGGGGGCGAACGCTCCGACGCCGACGCAGTCATCACCCAGGTCGTCGACACGATCCGGCTCGGCTGGGACGAGGCGTGCGACCAGGCCCGGCTCACCCACGCCCAGCGGGCCACCCTGTGGCGGCGGGAGATCCTCAACGACGACATCTTCTGGGACGAACCCTGACCGCCGCCCCAACGCAGGCCCGGGCGCACCCTCTGCCGCGCGGACCAGGGCCGCTCCCCCGCTGCGCCGCCGAGGCGTCAGCCCCGGGGCCACTCCTCGCTGGTGAGGGCGAAGCGCTCGTGGTCACGCCAGGCCCCGTTGATGTGGAGGAACCGCGGAGAGGACCCCTCGTGCCGGAACCCGAGGCGACGGACCAGCGCAAGAGACGGCTCGTTCCCGGGCTGGACGTTGACCTCGACCCGGTGCAGCCCGAGACCCGACTCCCCCGCTGGAGCGAAGCACCGCTCGAGGACGAGGCGCACCCCCAGCGTCATCCGCCCGGTCCCTGCGAACGGGTCGAAGGCGTCGTAGCCGAGCCCCCCGCTGCACAGGCGTCCACCGACGATGCTGCCGACGTTGACCTTGCCCGCGAGGCCCCCGGTGGCGACGTCGACGACGAGGTAGGTCACGAGGGTCTCGCCCTGCCGCGCCAGTAGAGCCGGGAACCCGTCGACCTCCACGGGGTTCCACGTCGCGATCCGCGCGGCCGAGCGCAGCATCGCCTCGCGGTAGGCCCCAGCGTCCTGCGGCGTCGGCCGCCGGATCATCACTCGCGGCGGGGCGAGCGCACCGCGGGGAGCAGCGCCGGCGCTCACCGTGGCGTCATCCATGGCTCAGCCGGAGCCGGGACGGGTCGACGACGAGCCCGGCAGCATGCCCCTGAGCTCGGCCGGCAGCTCGAAGCCGGCGAGGTCCGCGGCCGTCACCGCGCCGGCGGCCGGCACCTGTTGCCCCTCGAGGGCGCGCTTCTGCGGGTTGCCCGAGCGAGAGCGACCCTTGGGCACCGGCTTCTTCTTCCCGCCCTTGACCTTGCCGCGGCCGCCCATGCCCGGCATCCCTGGCATGCCTGGCATGCCGCCGCCCGCCATCGAGCGCATGACCTTGCGCGCCTCGCCGAACCGCTCGATGAGCCCGTTGACCTCGGAGACCGACGTGCCCGAGCCCTTGGCGATCCGGGAGCGGCGTGACCCGTTGAGGATCCGCGGGTCCGTGCGCTCGGCCGGGGTCATCGACTGGATGATCGCGGCGACGCGGTCCATGTCGCGGTCGTCGATGCTGTTGATCTGCTCCTTGAGATCACCCATGCCTGGGAGCATGCCGAGGAGCTTGGAGATCGAGCCCATCTTCTTGATCTGCTGCATCTGGTCGAGGAAGTCCTCGAGGGTGAAGCCTTCTCCGCCGGCGAGCTTGGCGGCGATCTTCTCGGTCTGCTCGGCGTCGAAGTGCCGCTCGGCCTGCTCGATGAGCGTGAGGACGTCGCCCATCCCGAGGATCCGCGAGGCCATCCGGTCGGGGTGGAAGGCGTCGAAGTCGGTGAGCTTCTCGCCGTTGCTGGCGAACATCACCTGGCGGCCGGTGACCGACGCCACCGACAGCGCCGCGCCGCCGCGGGCGTCGCCGTCGAGCTTGGTGAGGACGACGCCGTCGAACCCGACGCCGTCGAGGAACGCCATCGCCGTCGTCACGGCGTCCTGGCCGATCATCGCGTCGACGACGTAGAGGATCTCGTCGGGCTCCACCGCGTCGCGGATCGCCACGGCCTGGGCCATGAGCTCGGCGTCGACGCCGAGGCGGCCGGCCGTGTCGACGACGACGACGTCGTGCAGGCTGCGGCGGGCATGGGCGACGCCCTCACGCGCCACCGCGACCGGGTCTCCGACGTCCCGTTGCTCGTTCGAGGAGACGTTGCCGGGCTCGGGGGCGAACACGCTGACCCCCGCGCGATCGCCGACGACCTGGAGCTGGGTCACGGCGTGTGGCCGCTGGAGGTCGGCGGCCACGAGCAGCGGGGTGTGACCCTGGCCCTTGAGCCACAGGGCGAGCTTGCCTGCCAGCGTCGTCTTCCCAGCACCCTGAAGGCCGGCGAGCATGATGACGGTGGGCGGGTTCTTGGCCATCCGCAGCCGGCGGGTCTGCCCGCCGAGGATGCCGACGAGCTCCTCGTCGACGATCTTGATGACCTGCTGCGCCGGGTTGAGCGCCTGGGAGACCTCGGCGCCGCGTGCGCGCTCCTTGACGGCGGCGATGAACGCCTTGACCACGGGCAGGGCGACGTCGGCCTCGAGCAGGGCGACGCGGATCTCGCGGGCGGTCGCGTCGATGTCGGCGTCGGTGAGCCGGCCCTTGCCGCGGAGGTTCTTGAACGTCGCGGCTAGCCGGTCGGAGAGGGTGTCGAACACGGGAGGCAGGCCTCGCACTGGCGTCGGGGGCAGTACCTGCCAGGGTAGTCGTCGCCCGGCGGGCACGCGGCGCGCACGCGGCGCGCAGCAGGCGCCTGCGACGACGCCTCCGCCCGCGCCTCCGCCGGGCTCGCGTGCACAGCCCCGGCGCGCCGGGCGGTCAGCCGGTGACTGAGCCGCCGAGCGCCGCGAGCGCCGCAAGCACCTCGGCCACCACCTGCTCGCTGCGTCGAGCCGTGAGCGGCGAGCCGTCGGGCTCGAGGACGTAGAACGCGTCGACGGCCTCTGCGCCCAGCGTGCTGACGATGGCTGAGCGGACGTCGACCCCGGCGCTGGTCAGCGCGGCGGCGACGAGGTGGACGAGCCCGGGCCGGTCGTGGGCGCGCACCTCGAGGACGGTGGTGGACGCCGACGCTCCGGGCACGACCCGGACCGAGGGTGCCGCGACCGGCGCGCTGGGACGCTGGGCGTACGCCGCGGCCCGCCTGGCCACCTTGGCCGCCACGTCGAGGGTGCCGTCGAGGGCGCGGACGAGCTCCTCGCGCAGGACGCCGACGTCCGGCGGGTTCCCCGAATCGCTGCCCACGGCGAACTCCATGACGGCGAGGGCGCCCTGGCTCGACGTCCGGGCGGAGCGGACGGTGAGCCGCGCCACGGTGAGCACCCCGGCCACCGTGGCGAGCGCGCCGGGCTGGTCCGGTGCCGTGACGGCGACGGGGAGCGTGCCCTCGACCGCGGGGCCCACGTGCACGCGAACCCCTGCCCCCCCGGCGGCGAGCGGTCCGTGGGCCGCCGCGGTGAGCGGCTCGACGACGGGCACCACCAGGGTCTCCAGGGGCCCGGCCAGCGAGGCCCGGACGGCGGAGACGAGGGAACGCACGAGCCCGGCGCGCCACGGCGTCCACGCCGAGGGACCGGCGGCACGCGCGTCGGCCTCGGTGAGTGCCTGGAGCAGGACGAGGGTCGCCGTGTCCCCAACTGCGGCGACGACGGCAGCCGCCGTCGCAGGGTCGGCCTGGTCGCGGCCCGTCGCCATCGCGGGGAGCAGGAGGTGGTGGCGCACGAGGAGGGTGAGGACGGCGACGTCAGGCTCGGAGAAGCCCATCCGTCGGGCGATGCCGGTGACCACCGGGGCACCGGCCTCGCTGTGGTCGCCCGGGAGCGCCTTCCCGACGTCGTGGAGCAGCGCGGCGACGAGGAGGACGTCGGGCCGCCCCACCCGCGTGGTGAGCGCCGAGGCCTGGACGGCCGTCTCGACGAGGTGACGGTCCACGGTGAACCGGTGCAGGGCGTTGCGCTGCGGACGGCTGCGAAGTGGCTGCCACTCGGGCAGCCGTGCGGCGACGAGCCCCGCCTGGTCGAGCCCCTCCCAGACCTGGACGAGGCCAGGACCGGCTCCGAGCAGGCGCACGAACCAGTCTCGCTCGGAGGGGGTCCATCGCTCCGTCGGCGCCTGGGACTCCTCGGCGAGCCGCTCGAGGGACGCCGGCGCCACGAGCCAGCCGTTCTCTGCGGCGCACGCCGCGGCACGCAGCACGAGCGAGGGGTCGCGGGCCGGGTCCGCGGCGGCGGTGAGGACGACCTCCCCGCCCTGCTCGGCGACCCCCTCGGCGAGCGGGCACGCCGGGAGCGGTCCCCGGGGACGCCGCAGGGCGCGGACCGGGGCAAGCACGCGACGGGGCGCCGAGGACGGCAGCGCACGGTCGACCGCGCGCCAGGTGCGCTCGGCCGCGAAGGCCACGCCGCGGGCCGCCTCGGCGACGCGGTGCATGAGAGCATCGGCGTCGGCCAGCCCCAGCGCGGCCGCGACCCGGTCCTGCTCCTGCATGAGGAGCCGGTCCGAGGGGCGCCGGCGTCCTGCGTGCAAGGCGTCGCGGACGTCGAGCAGGACCGCCTCGGCGGCGTCGACGGGGCCGTGCGGGACGTCGGCGACCCACGAGGCGGCCACCGCGCGCAGCGAGACGACGTCGCGGAGGCCTCCAGCGCTCTCCTTGAGGTCGGGCTCGAGGAGGTACGCGAGCTCGCCGTGCTGGTCGCGGCGGGCCGAGGCGAGCTCCCGGACCTCGGGCAGGCGACGGCGCGCGCCGGCCCGCCAGTCCGCGAGGGTCTGCGAGCGCAGCAGCGTCGTCAGGCGCTCGTCGCCGGCGACGTGGCGCACGCTGAGCAGGCCGAGCGCGGCACGGATGTCCTCGGCTGCGACGGCGCGGGCCTCGCCCACGGTCCGCACCGAGTGGTCGAGCGCCACCGACGCGTCCCACAGGGGGTAGAGAACGGCGCGGGTGAGCGCGTCGAGGTCGAGGGTGCCGGCGTGCAGGACGACGACGTCGAGGTCGCTGCCCGGTGAGAGCGCCTCGCGGCCGTAGCCTCCGACCGCCAGGAGGGCCAACCCGTCGGTGCGCGGGCCGACTCCGAGGCGGCGCAGGTGGTCCTCGAGCAGGCCCCGCAGCAGCGCGTCGGCGAGCAGGCTCCGGGCGCGCCGCTGGCCGGGTCCGACGTCGGACCCGGCCAGCTGCTCGCGCCGCGAGAGGTAGTGCTCGGTACGGCTCGTCACAGGGACGCTGCCACCCCGTGCCTAGAGCGCATCGGACCCGCGCTCGCCGGTGCGCACCCGGACGACGGCCTCCACGGGCACCGCCCACACCTTGCCGTCCCCGATCTGCCCGGTGTAGGCCGACTTGACGACGACCTCCATGACGTCGGCGGCGTCCTCGTCCTCGACGAGCACCTCGATGCGGACCTTGGGGACGAGGTCGACGGTGTACTCCGCGCCGCGGTAGACCTCGGTGTGCCCCCGCTGGCGGCCGTAGCCGTTGGTCTCCGAGACCGTCATCCCGTGGCAGCCGAAGGACTCCAGGGCGGTCTTGACGTCGTCGAGCTTGAACGGCTTGATGATCGCCGTGATGAGCCTCATGCCGTCACGCTCCTCGTGCTGTCGACGGGCGCTGCCGCGGTCGGACGAGGCAGGCCGAGGCTGCCGCTGGTGACCGGACCGAGCTCGTAGCCGGTCTCAGCGTGCTGGGTGAGGTCGATGCCGGTGATCTCGTCCGCCTCGGGGATCCGGAAGCCCATCGTCTTGTCGATGACCTTCCCGATGAGATACGTGAGGACGAAGGAGTACCCGCCGACGGCCACGACGGCGACCGCCTGCCGGCCGAGCTGCCCGAGGCCGCCACCGTAGAACAGCCCGCGTGGGCCGCCCGTGACGGTGTCGGAGGCGAGCAGGCCGATGATCAGCGAGCCGACGACGCCGCCGACGAGGTGGACGCCGACGACGTCGAGGGAGTCGTCGAAGCCGAGCCGGTACTTGAGCCCGACGGCGTAGGCGCAGGCCACACCTGCGACGGCACCGACGGCGATCGCGCCGACGGGGGTCACCGAGGCGCAGGCCGGGGTGATCGCGACGAGGCCCGCCACGGCACCCGAGGCACCGCCCAGCGTGGTGGCGTGCCCGTCACGGAACCGCTCGACGGCGAGCCAGCCGAGGAGGGCCGCCGCGGTGGCGACCTGGGTGTTGACGAACGCGGTCGCGGCGAGGTCGTTCGCGGCCAGGGCAGAGCCGGCGTTGAAGCCGAACCACCCGAACCACAGCAGGCCCGCGCCCAGGAGCACGAAGGGCAGGTTGTGCGGCCGCATCGGGTCCCTCTTCCACCCGACGCGCTTGCCGAGCACGAAGGTGAGGGCGAGCGCTGCCGCACCGGCGTTGATGTGGACCGCGGTCCCCCCGGCGAAGTCGAGGGCCTTGAGCTTGTCGGCGATCCAGCCACCGTTGCCCTTGTCGAAGAAGAACACCCAGTGGGCCACCGGGAAGTACACGACCGTCACCCATACGGCGACGAAGACGATCCACGCGCTGAACTTCGCCCGGTCGGCGATCGCCCCGCTGATGAGCGCGGGCGTGATGATCGCGAACATGAGCTGGAAGGCGGCGAAGGCCAGCGTCGGGATGGTGCCTGACGCGGTGCCGATCGTGCCCTTGAGCCCGACGGCGTCGAGCCCGCCCAGCAGCCCGCCTCCGATGTCGGAGGTGAACGAGAGGCTGTAGCCGAACAGCGTCCAGAGGATGCTCACGACCGCGATGCACGAGAAGCTCATGAGGATCATGTTGAGCACGCTCTTCATGCGCACCATGCCGCCGTAGAAGAAGGCGAGCCCGGGTGTCATGAACAGGACGAGCGCGGCGCTGGTGAGGATCCAGGCGGTGTCGCCCGCACTGATCTCGGGTGGAGTCATCGGCAGGGTCTTCCCTCCGGTGGTGGTCAGGACGAGAGGAACTCTGACCACGGGCCGTTTCCGGGGGCCGCCTGACGTGTTACAACGAGGTGACCCTGCGCCGATGCCTGTTACGTCGAGGTGAACCGGTCCTGGGAGAGCCACCGAGCCATCAGGGCGTGCCGTCGCCGTCCGGACCGGTGAAGGCCGAGAGCGCCTCCCCGGAGGTGTCGAAGAACGCCGTCGTCCCGACCATCTCGGCGATCCCGTACTCGTCGAGCTGGGCGCGGACCTCCGGGATGACGTTGGACAGCACGAGCCGGACGCCCCGCACGGTGAGGGCGTCGTGGGCACGGCCGAGCACCTGCGCCGCGGTGAAGTCGACGTCGCCGATGGCCGCGCAGTCCAGGCACAGCCAGCGCGGCGCGCGCAGCCCACCGGTGAGCAGCTCGAGGTCGTCCATCAGCGCCGCGGCGTTGGCGAAGTACAGGCTGCTGCCGAACCGGTAGACGACGAGGCCGTCGACCGTGCGCGCGCCCGCCGCCACCGGCGAGGCCCGCCAGTGGCCCTGCGCGGACTTGACGAGCACGGTGCTGCGCGGGCGGTAGCTGTGGCGCAGGTGGTCGACCATCGATGCGGCCACGGCGATGAGGACGCCCTGCTCGACTCCGAGGACGACGACGGAGGCGGCTGTGACCAGGGCGACGGCGAACTCCACCGGACGTAGTCGCAGGACGGTGCGCATGCCGCGGGCGTCGACGAGCTCGCAGCCGATGACGAAGACGACGGCGGCGAGCGCGGCGATGGGCAGCTGCGCGAGGGTGCCGGTGAGCGCCACGACGACGACGAGGGCCACGGCGGCGGTGACGAGCTGGGCTACCTGGCTGCGCCCACCGGCGCCGTCGACCGTCTGGGTCTTCGTCGGGCTGCCGTTGACGACGAACGTGCCGGTGACCGCCGCCGCGACGTTGGCCGCCCCGAGCCCGACGAGGTCGGCCTGGGTGTCGTGGGGCTCGCCGTACCGCGCGGCGTAGGCCCGGGCCGTCGCCGCGCTCTGGGCAAGGATGACGAGAAAGAGCGAGGCCGCGATGCCCGTCAGGCGTCCGAGGTCGCCGGCGTCGACGCTCGGCAGCGAGAGCGAGGGCAGTCCTTTCGGCAGCTGCCCGAGGACGGCGACCCCGTGGTCGGACAGGTGAAGCACGGTGCTCGCAACGATGGCGAGGACGACCGCGACGAGCGTGCCGGGGACCCGAGGCCAGACCCGTCGCAGCCCGAGGACGACGACGACGACGGCGACCGCGACCGCGACCGTCGGCAGGTGGGTGCCGGCCAGGTGCCGCACCGTGCTCGAGAGCCTGGCGACGGCGCCGCTGCCGCTGGCCGAGACGGCGAGCATGTCCGGAAGTTGGCCGATGGCCACCGAGATGCCGACGCCGGTGAGGAACCCGATGAGCACGGTGCGGGAGAGGAAGGCCGCGATGAAGCCCAGCCGGACGATCCTCGCGAGGATGAGCATGCTGGCGGCAAGGACGGCCGCCACGCCGGCGAGCTGGACGTAACGCGCGCTGCCCGGGGCTGCCATGCCCACGAGGCCCGCGGCGAGGATGGTCGCCGTCGCCGAGTCCGCCCCGACGACGAGGTGGCGCGAGCTGGCGAGGAGGGCGAAGACGACGAGCGGCAGCAGGACGGTGTAGAGGCCGGTGACGACCGGCATCCCTGCGAGCTTGGCGTAGCCGAGCGCCTCGGGCACCGCGAGCGCCGCACCCGTGACGCCGGCCACGGAGTCGCGCAGCAGCGAGTCGGAGGTGATCCGGCCCAGCCCGGCACCCCACCCTCCCCGAGGGCGGGTGCCGGCCAGCCTCACGCCCACGACAGCACCGGGCGAGGAGCGCTGCGCGAGGCCGTCACGGAGCGGTCACTGGGCGGTCACTGGGCGGTCACTGGGCGGTCACGCGGCCGGGTCCCCGATGATCGCGTCGACGAACTGCTCGGCGTCGAAGACGGCAAGGTCGTCAGGGCCCTCGCCGAGGCCGACGAGCTTGACCGGCACACTGAGCTCGCGCTGGACAGCGACGATGATGCCGCCCTTCGCGGTGCCGTCGAGCTTGGTGAGGACGATCCCGGTGATGCTCACGACCTCGGCGAACACCCGCGCCTGCGTCATCCCGTTCTGGCCGGTCGTCGCGTCGAGGACGAGGAGCACCTCGTCGACGGGGCCGTGCTTCTCCACGACGCGCTTGACCTTGCCGAGCTCGTCCATGAGCCCGGTCTTCGTGTGCAGCCGGCCGGCGGTGTCGACGAGGACGACGTCGACCTCCTGCTCGATCCCGGCCTTGACGGCCTCGAACGCCACGCTCGCCGGGTCCGAGCCCTCGGGGCCGCGGACGGTGACCGCCCCGACCCGGTCGCCCCAGGTGGCGAGCTGCTCGGTCGCGGCCGCCCGGAAGGTGTCCGCCGCCCCGAGGATGACGTCGCGGTCGTCGGCGACGAGCATCCGGGCGATCTTGCCGACCGTCGTCGTCTTGCCGACGCCGTTGACACCGACGACGAGGACGACGGCCGGACGGTTGTCCTCGACGTGGCGAGACGTGCGCAGGGAGCGGTCGAGATCGGGCCCGAGGAGCGTCAGCAGCTCCTCGCGCAGTGCGGTCCGGATCGTGGCCGGGTCGGCGTCGGGACGCAGCCTGGCGCGCAGGTGCGAGACGAGCTCCTGGGCAGGGCCGACGCCGAGGTCGGCGGTGATGAGGAGGTCCTCGACCTCGTCCCACGTGTCCTCGTCGATCCGGCCGCGGGAGAGCAGCGCGAGCACGCCGCGTCCGATGCCGGAGGACCGGGTGAGCCGGTCGCGCAGGCGGCGCAGCCGGCCGGCGGTCGGCTCGGGGCGCTCGAGGGCCGCGACCGGCGGGAGGAGCAGCTCCTCGACGTCGGGCATCTCGAGGGTGGACACCGTGCGCGTGGGTGTGTCCCGCGGCTCTTCGGCGTCGTCGCCCACCCCCGGGGCGAAGTCGAGCCCGGGTCGGGGGGCGGACGGCGGCAGCTGGCGCCGGTTGCGCCCGCTGACGACCAGGGCCACCCCGGTGACGAGGGCGACGGCGAGGACGGCGAGGGCGATGATCAGGTAGCTCACGCCCGGATCCTCCCAGATCCGGCCAGTGGGTAGGAGGCTCGACGCCCCGGTGAGGCAGGCTTCGGCCATGCAGCTGACGGCGAGCGACGCCCTGGGCACGAGGATGCGCAACCTGCTCCTCGCCGCTGACGTGCCTCCGGCGCGGGACGCACCGTGGACGGCTCGGTCCACGGGCGAGGCGCCCGACAGCGTCGCCGACGTCGTCACGTGGTTCGGCGCCATGCAGGCCCAGGAGCTCGGCAGCGCCTACTGGTCCCTCGGCACCCGGCTGCCGGGATGGACCCGCGACGACGTCCACCAGGCACTCGAAGGGCGCGAGGCGCTGCGCACGTGGCCCATGCGCGGCACCGTCCACCTCGTCCCGGCGAGGGACGCCCGCTGGATGCTCGAGCTCATGGGACGCCGGCCGCTGGCCGGAGCCGCCCGCCGTCGCGCCGTCCTCGGCCTGGGGGAGTCAACGGCGGACCTCGCCGTCGACGTCCTCGGGGCTGCGCTCGCGGGGGGCCGGCGGCTCACGCGCAGCGGCTGCGTCCAGGCGCTGCGGGCCGGGGGGGTCGAGGTCACCGGGGGCCTGGCCTACCACCTGCTGTGGTACGCCAGCCAGCGCGGCGTCACGTGCATCGGCCCGGACGTCGACGGCGAGCAGACGTTCGTCCTGCTCGACGAGTGGGTGGCCGATCCCCACCGGCCCGAGGAGGACGAGGCCCTCGCGACCGTGACGACGAGGTACGTGCGCAGCCACGGCCCGGTCCCTCGCGCGGACCTCGCCGGGTGGACCGGCCTGAGCATGACCGAGGTCCGGCGCGGGGTCGCCGCCGCGGGTCCGGCAGTGCAGACCGTGGACGTCGAGGGCAAGGAGATGCTCGTCTGCCCCGAGGCGCTCGACGTCCCCGCTCCCCCGCCGTCCGGCGAGCTGCGCCCGCTCCCAGGGTTCGACGAGTACGTCCTCGGCTACAAGGACCGCTCGCTCATGATGGAGCCAGCCCACCTCGCGGCGATCGTGCCTGGCGGCAACGGCGTCTTCCGGCCGACCCTCGTCCGGGCCGGGCGGGTCGTCGCCACGTGGACGAAGCGGTCGACGCCTGCGCGCACCATCGTCGACGTCAAGCCCCTCGTCCCGCACGGCGAGCTCGACCCCGCCGACGTCGAGGCGGCGTTCGCGTCGTACGCGCGCTACCTCACCACTCCCGTGACGGTGAGCCTGGGCGAGGGGCCGTAAGGCTGGGCCTCCCCCGGGCTGCGGCCGCCACGGGTGCTCCTAGAGTCGGCTCATGACTCAGCGACCCCACGAGACCCGGTCCGCCCGCGAGCTCGACGTCGTCGTCATGGGGGCGACGGGTTTCGTCGGCAGGCTCGTCGCTGCCTACCTCGCCGAGCACGCGCCGAGCACCGTGCGGGTCGGCCTCGCCGGTCGCTCCGAGGCGAGGCTTGCGGAGCTGCGCGACGAGCTGGGAAGCCGCGCCGCGTCGTGGCCGCTGCTCCTGGCGCAGTCCCAGGACCCGGTGGCCCTGCGGCGGCTCGCCGAGCGGACACGCGTCGTCGCGACGACGGTCGGGCCCTACCTGCGCCACGGGATGCCACTCGTCGAGGCGTGCGTCGACCGGGGCACGCACTACGCGGACCTCACGGGTGAGGTGCTCTTCGCACGGGCGAGCGCCGACCGCTTCCACGAATCCGCCTCGGCACGGGGGGTGCGCATCGTCCACTCGTGCGGCTTCGACTCGGTCCCCTCCGACCTCGCCGTCCTCATGGCTGCGGAGAAGTCGCACTCGGACGGCAGCGGCGAGCTCCTCGACGCCACTCTCGTCGCCCAGATGCGCGCCGGCTTCAGCGGCGGAACCATCGACTCGCTGCGCAACCAGCTCGACGCCGCCGCCAAGGACCGCAGCCTGCGGCGCACCCTTGTCGACCCGTACGCCCTGAGCCCCGACCGCGACGCCGAGCCCGACCTCGGCGACGAGCGTGACCCGACGGGCGTGCGCCGGGTGGCGGAGCTCGGCGGCTGGGTGGGCCCCTTCGTCATGGCGTCGTACAACACGCGGGTCGTCCGGCGCAGCAACGCCCTGAGCGGGCACCGCTACGGCCGAGCGCTGCGCTACCGCGAGGTCGCCGGCTTCGGCGACTCGTTGACCTCACCCGTGCTCGCCGCCGCGACGGCCGCGGGCCTCGGGGCGCTCGTCGCCGGGATGGGGTTCGGACCGACGCGGGCCGTGCTCGACCGGGTGCTGCCTGAGCCGGGCGAGGGCCCGGACGCCGAGGCCCGGGCCAAGGGACGGTTCCGGATGCGGGTGCACGCGCGCACCTCGGAGGGCGCCCGCTACCTAGCGACCGTCGCCGCCCAGGGCGACCCGGGGTACGCGGCGACCTCCGTCATGCTCGGGCAGAGCGCCCTGTGCCTCGCCCAGGACGAGCACCTGCTGCCCGACGCCGCCGGCGTCCTCACCCCGGCGACGGCGATGGGTGCGATCCTCGCCGGTCGCCTGCTCGACGAGGGGTTCGAGGTCTCCGTCGTCCGGCAGTGACCTCACCGGCTGCTGCGCCGCCTGGCGTCAGCGCCGGGCGCGCCGGCCGACCTCACCGGCTGCTGAGCCGCGGGCTCGTCCGACCGCGCTGACGAGGGCCGCGTGCGCGGCGAGCTCGTCGCCCACCGGGTCGAGCACCGTGGTGGCGGCGACCTGCGCCACGGCAGCCCGCAACGTCCGGCGTGCCGCGAGGGCGCGTCTGCTGGCCCCAGCCCGGTTGGCGAGGCGGGCCCCGGCGGCGAGGGCGAGCCCGAGGACGACACCGACGACGACGAGGGCCGTCGGCACGGGCAGCCTGCCCCAGTGGGCGATCGGCACGACGAAGCCGAGCTGGAAGCCAGCCGCCAGCGCGCGCAGGGCGAGCCAGCCCGCACCGGTCAGCACCGCGACGGCGAGCAGCCACTGGAGGCCTCCAGCCGCGCGCCACCAGCCCGGGCGTCGGCCGGTCCCCACCGGCGCCGCGCCCACGGCACGGTCAAGGAGCGCGGGGAGCGTTGGCTCGGCCGCCTGCGCCCGGCCTTGCACGAGCTCGGGCCAGGGCTCGGGCAGCCCGTCGGCGCAGCGTCGGGCCAGTGCCGTCGTGGCGGTGCGCAGCCGCGCCAGCTCGGCGGCCCCCGCCGCCGGCAGGGACGTCCGGGCGACGACGAGCTCGGCCTGCGCCGTGGCAGGGCGCCCCGAGAGGTGCAGCCGTCGGAGCGGGTCGGGGCGCAGCCGGCTGCGCCAGCGGGTGAAGGGCCAACCGGTGGCCCGCGAGCCGGCGCGGCGATGCGCTGCGGCGACCGCCTCGGTGACGGTCCGGGCGCCCGCGGCGTCGGCCATGGCGTCGACGAGCGCGTCCGCGTCGCGCTCCTGGACGCCCGGCCCGGCTGATCCCTCGCTGCGCGCCCCGGCCCGCGCGAGGTGCTCCGCCACCTGCGCGACGTCGGCGGTGAGCCGGGCGCTCACCGAGCGCCGGGCTGCAACCCGCTCGTCGAGCACGTGGAGCAGCGCGTCGAGACCCTCCCCGGTACGTGCCGACGTCGTGAGCACCGGAACCTGGCGGAGGCCCTCTGCGGCGAGCAGCCGTTGCAGGTCGGAGGCTGCTTCGTCGGCCGCGGACGACGACAGCCGGTCGACCTGGTTGAGGACGACGAGCATGACCGCCGCGTGGCCGGCGAGCGGGACGAGGTACCGCTCGTGCAGCGCCGCGTCGGCGTACTTCTGGGGGTCGACGACCCAGACGAGGAGGTCGACGAGCGCGACGAGCCGGTCGACCTCTGCCCGGTGCTCGAGCCGGACGGAGTCGTAGTCGGGCAGGTCGAGCAGGACCAGGCCCTCGAAGCGCTGCGCGGCCGGGGCCGCCGCCCCGACCTCGTGCCGGCGGCCGACCTCGAGCCAGTCGAGCAGCGCCGTCGCAGGGCCGTCCTCCTCCGATGGCCACACCGCCGCATGGGCGACGCCCGTCGTCGGACGCCGGACGCCGGGGGTCGAGACCTCCTCCCCGACGACGGCGTTGAACAGGGTGGACTTGCCGCTGCCGGTGGCCCCCGCGAGGGCGACGACCGTCGTCGAGACGCCGAGGCCGAGGCGGGCACCGGCCCGCGCGACCACCTGCGCCGCCGAGTCGACCGTCGCGGGGTCGAGCCGGCCCTGCGCGAGGTCGACGGCCTCGCCGAGCGCGACGAGCCGCTCGTCGAGCCCGCTGGCGGCCGAGCCCCTGGTCATGCGGCTCACGAGGAGGTCCTCGCGCGGGCCACGGCCTGCCCCGCGGCGCGCAGCCGCGCCTCGGCGTCCGGGCCCGGGCGACGGGGCTCGACGAGCCGGAGGAAGCGCTGCTGCTCCTCGGCGAGCAGGTGCTCGACCCGGACGACGAGGGCCTGACGGGCCTGGTCGGCGAGGGTCCGGACCGCCTGGTCGCCGAGGATCGCCTCGAGGACGACCTGCCCGAGGGCCGAGGTGCCCCCCGCCACGGCGACCTCGCCGCCGAGGAGCCCCCCCGTGTGGGCGAAGACCGCGAGCATGACGACGAGGCCGGCGCCGTTGACCGAGAACGACGCGAGGCGGGCCATCGCGCGCTTGCTGCGGGCCTGTTCCTCGACGAGGGCGACGACCTCCCCCTGCCAGGAGCGCACCTCCTCGGCCACCCTGCCCGCGAACCCCTCGGACACCCCCGGGACGGACGGCGGCAGCAGACCGGTGCCGGCCGAGTCGTGGCTCCACGCCCGGGTGACCCGCTGCGCCGCCCGCTCGGCGGCAGAGCGGACGACGACCGCGACGGTGCCCTCGACCGCGTCGGCGACCGCCCGTGCCGGCGCGGGGCGGCCCGTCACCGCCGCGCGCACGCGGTCCCGCGCCCGCGCGACGCCGGCCTGGACGCCTCGCATCAGCTCACCGGTGCCGACGAGCTCCTGCCAGCGGGCAAGCACCTCGCCGTGCAGGAGGGTGCCGCCGCGGACTGCGTCCTCGACCTCTACCCTCGCGGCGGCGTAGCTTCCCGTGACGATCTCGGCGAGGCCTTCCGCGGCCTGCGCCTGGACCGCGACCGCATCGGCGAGCTCCGTCGTCCGGCCCTCGAGGCTGGCGAGAGCTCCGTCGAGCGTGCGCCGGACGACGTCGGCCCTCGCCTGCGCGTCGGCCGAGAGCGCCCCGACCCACGCACGGACCTCGGCTGTGGCCGACCCCGGCAGGAGCCCGCTCGGGGTCGGCTCGGCCTCGGCACCGTCGACGGGCGCCCTCGCCCCCTGCGGCACCTCGGGGACGACGAGCACGGGGGTCCCGCCCAGGCCCTCGGCGGCGAGCATCTCGAGCAGGTGCTCGCGCACCTCGGCGGCCTCCTCTGGCACCCGGTCGAGGACGACGGCCAGGGCGGTGGCGCGCTCCCGCGCCTCTCGCAGCAGCGCCCACGGCACGGCGTCGGCGTAGCGCGCGGCCGTGGTGACGAACAGCCAGAGGTCCGCGGCGGCGAGGAGCTGGCCCGCGAGCGCCCGGTTCTCGGCGACGACGGAGTCGACGTCGGGGGCGTCGAGCAGGGCGAAGCCCGCCGGGAGCGCCTCGCTCGGGACGAGGCGCAGCTCCCCCGGGCCGCCGGCGCCGCCGCCGGTACGCCGGGCCAGCCCCGGCAGCACCCGCCCGGACGCGAAGCGCGGCAGGTCGACGGGGTTGCAGACGAGGACGGGGGCGCGGGTCGTCGGACGCCGGACGCCCGCAGCAGAGACCTCGACGCCGACCAGGCTGTTGACCAACGTGCTCTTGCCGGCACCGGTCGAACCGCCGACGACCGCGAGCAGGGGCGCGTCGATCTCGCGTAGCCGCGGCAGGAGGTAGTCCTCGACCTGGGCGACGAGACCGTCGCGCAGCGCCCGGGCCGGCGAGGCTCCGGCGACGCCGAGCTCGAGGACGGTGCCCGCTGCCTCGTCACGCAGGACGACGAGCGCCTCTGCCACCGCCTCGAGCCCCATGAGCCGATCATCTCCCAGGACGTCGGCCCTGGCACCGGGCGCGACCGTCGGCCTGCGCGGCCGCTGCGGCGTGCGGCTATTCCGAGCGCTCGGGTGCCGCCTCCGGCGTGCCGGCACCGACCCAGACGGCCTTGATGTTGCAGAACTCGCGGATCCCGTGGGCGGCGAGCTCGCGGCCGTAGCCCGACGTCTTGACCCCGCCGAAGGGGAGCTCCGGGTGGGACGTCGTCATGCCGTTGACGAACACGGCTCCCGCCTCGACGTCACGGACGAAGCGCTCCTGCTCGGCGGGGTCGTCGGTCCAGACGTTGGAGCCGAGCCCGAACTCGGTGACGTTGGACACGGCGATGGCCTCGTCGAGGTCACGGACCCGGTGGATCTGCGCGACGGGGCCGAAGACCTCCTCGAGGTACATGCGCATCGCGGGGGTGACGCCGGAGAGCGCGGTCGGCGGGAAGTAGGCACCCGGGCCCTCGAGGCGCCTCCCGCCGCAGAGGACCGTGGCCCCCTTGGCGACGGCGTCGTCGACGAGCTCCTCGACGTCGCGGAGCTGGTCGACCGAGGCGAGCGGGCCGACGTCGGTCGCCTCGTCCATCGGGTCGCCCACCCGCAGCTGGCTCATCCGCTCGACGAAGAGCCGCTCGAACTCCGCGGCGACGGACTCGTGGACGATGAAGCGCTTGGCGGCGATGCAGCTCTGCCCGTTGTTCTGCACCCGGGAGGTCACCGCGGTGGCGGCGGCGCGCGCGAGGTCGGCCGAGGGCAGGACGACGAAGGGGTCGCTGCCGCCGAGCTCGAGCACCGTCGTCTTGATCTCGTCACCGGCCACGGCGGCGACCGCCTTGCCTGCGGGGGTGCTGCCGGTGAGCGTGGCGGCCTTGACCCGCGGGTCGCGGAGGATGGCCTCGACCCGGGACGACCCGACGAGCAGGGTCTGGAAGACGCCCTTGGGGAAGCCGGCGCGGGCGAAGAGCTCCTCCATGAACAGGGCGGTCTGGGGGACGTTCGAGGCGTGCTTGAGCAGCCCGACATTGCCGGCCATGAGCGCGGGAGCCGCGAAGCGCATGGCCTGCCACAGCGGGAAGTTCCACGGCATGACCGCGAGCACCGCGCCGAGGGGCTGGTAGCGCGCGTAGGCACGCAGGGCGCCGACCGCTGCGGCGTCGGCGGGCTCGTCGGCGAGCATGGCCTCGGCGTGCTCGGCGTAGTACCGGCAGCCCGTGGCGCACTTGGCGACCTCGGCCTTGGCCGAGGCGAGGGTCTTGCCCATCTCCGTCGTCATCACCCGGGCGATGTCGTCGCGCTCGGCGTCGAGGATGTCGGCGGCAGCCCGCATCCAGCGCGCCCGGTCGGCGAAGCTCGTCAGCCGGTAGCCCTCGAACGCCGTCGCAGCCCGCGCGAGGCGCTCCTCGAGCTCGGCGTGGCTGAGCTCGTCGAAGGTCTTGAGGGTCTCCCCGGTGGCCGGGTTCACGGTGGCGATGGGCATGGGACCTCCTCCGACGACCGGCCGGTCCGGTCACAGCAGCAAGCGCACCCTAACGGCCGGGCCGGGCCTCAGGCAGGGGCGTCCTCCCGCAGGCGCTGGCTGACGACGGTGCTCACGCCGTCGCCGCGCATCGTCACCCCGTAGAGCGCGTCGGCGATCTCCATCGTCCGCTTCTGGTGGGTGATGACGATGAGCTGGGAGGAGTCGCGGAGCTCCTCGTAGAGGGTGAGCAGCCGGGAGAGGTTGGTGTCGTCGAGGGCGGCCTCGACCTCGTCGAGGATGTAGAAGGGGCTCGGGCGGGCCTTGAAGATCGACACGAGGATCGCGACGGCGACGAGCGAGCGCTCACCGCCCGAGAGCAGGCTCAGCCGCTTGATCTTCTTCCCTGGCGGACGGGCCTCGACCTCGATGCCCGTCGTGAGCATGTCCGAGGGGTCGGTGAGGACGAGCCGCCCCTCGCCACCGGGGAAGAGCCGGGCGAAGACACCCTCGAACTCCCGTGCCGTGTCGGCGAAGGCCTCCGAGAACACCTGCTCGACGCGCTCGTCGACCTCGCGGACGATGTCGAGCAGGGACCGGCGCGCCGCCTTGAGGTCCTCGAGCTGCTCGGTGAGGAACCGGTGACGCTCCTCGAGCGCCGAGAACTCCTCGAGAGCGAGCGGGTTCACCCGCCCGAGCAGCGCGAGCAGACGCTCGGCCGCGCGCATCCGCCGGGTCTGCTCGTCGCGGTCGTACGGGACCGGCTCGGGCTCGACCTCCCGCTCCTCACCGGGCGCGAGCGGGGAGGGCGGCACGGGCTGATCAGGGCCGTACTCGACGACGAGGGTGTCGGCGTCGAGCCCGTGCTCCTCGAGCGCCTTGGCCTCGAGCGCCTCGACCCTGGCGCGGCCCTCGGCCTTGACGAGCTCGTCGCGGTGGACGGCGCTGACGAGCCCGTCGAGCGCGCTCGCGAGCTCGGTGCGGCTCGCGCGGACGGCGACGAGCTCGGCCTCGGTGGCCGCCCGTCGGGCCTCGACGGCGTTGCGCTCGGCACCTGCTGCGGACAACGAGCCCTCGAGCCGGTCCAGCGCGAGGGCGGCAGCGGCTCCGACGGCGTGGGCCACCCGCGCCTCGCGCTCACGCCGCTGCGCCCGCTCGGCGGCCCGTGCCCGGGCAGCGCGCTCGCCGGCGGCCTGACGGTCCAGAGCGTCGGCGCGTCCGGCCAGTCCCCTGACCCGCTCCTCCGCGGTCCGGACGGCGAGCCGGGCGTCGGTCTCGGCGCTGCGAGCCTCCTCGGCGGCGTCGCGCAGCCGCTCCCGCTCGTCGGGGGCCGGCTCGTCGTCGGCCGGCTCCTCCGTCGCCGCGGCGAGCCGCTCCTCGAGCTCCGCGAGCCCGGTGCGGGCGTTCTCCCGCGACGCCTGGGCGGCTGCCCGCGCCGCCTCGAGCCGCCCGGCCTCCGCGCTCGCCGAGCGGACCGCGGCGCCGAGCCGCCCCAGCGCCTCGGCCAGCGCCGCCATCCGGGCGTCTGACTCGTGGAGGCGGTCGAGAGCTGCCGACTCGGCCTGCTTGGCGACCTCCGCGCCTGCCCGGGTCTCGACGAGCTGGATCTCGGCGGCGTCGGCACGGGCCTGCGCTGAGGCGAGGGCCGCGGCCGCGGCGTCGAGCGCGGCCTGGACCTCGATGAGGCTCGGCGCGGAGGACGAGCCGCCCACGGTGAGACTGGACCCGACGACGTCGCCGTCCGGCGTGACGGCCCACAGGGCGGGGTGCGCCGCGACGACACGGGCGGCCTCGTCGAGGTCCGCGACGAGAAGCGCCCCCTCGAGAAGCTGCCCCAGGGCCGCGTGCAGAGCAGTGGGGGCGCGCAGAGCAGCAGCGACCCATCGCGTGCCCGCCGGTGCGGCCCCCGCGACGACGAGCGGCTCTGGCGCATCCAGTGCCCCGGTACCCGGCGACGTCCCCGCGGCTGCCGGTCCGGCGAGGATCACGCCGGCCTGCCCCGCGTCGGTGTCGCGCAACCAGCGCAGGGCGGCCACCGCGGCGGGCAGTCCGTCGACCGCCACGGCGTCGGCGGCGCGGCCGAGCGCCGCGGCGACGGCGGTCTGCGCTCCGGGCTCCACCCCGACGCAGGCAGCCAGCGGGCCGAGGATGCCCGGCAGCCCTGAGGAGCTCGCCAGCTCCGACGCTCCGTCCTTGCGTGCCAGCCCGAGGGCGAGGGCCTCCGTGCGGGCCGCCTGCCGGTCCCGCTCGCCCTGGGCGGCGCGCTGCTCCTCGGTGAGCTCGCGCACCGCGACCACCGCCTGCTCGAGCGTCGCAGCGGCCTCCTCGTGCAGGGCGTCGAGGTCGACCTCACCGGCGTCGACGCCCGATGCCTGCTCCTCGAGCTCGGCGAGGGCAGCCGCTGCCTCCTCGGCACGGGAGCGCGCCTCGGCAACGGCACCGTCGAGGCGACCGAGCTCGGCGTCGACAGCGGCGAGTCTCGTGCGACCCGCGTTGACCTGGCCGGTGACGCGCGCGAGCCCCTCCCGGCGGTCGGCCGCGGCCCGCAGCGCCCGGGCCACCGCTCGCTCCTCCTCGGCGAGGGCGGCCTCAGCCGATTGCCGCACCGCGGTCGCCGCTGCGAGCGCCTCACGGGCTACCGCGAGCTCGGCCGTGAGGGCGGCCTCGCGCTCCCGCACCCCCGCGGCCTCGCGCTCGAGCTCGTCGGGCTCCCGCCCGCGACGCTCCTCCTCACCGCTGCGCCCGGCGTTGCGAGCCCGCTCGGCGGCCAGCGAGGCCGTGCCGCGGAGCCGCTCGCGCAGGGAGGAGAGGCTGTACCAGGTCTCCTGGGCCGCCGCGACCTGCGGCGACGCCGCGCGCAGCGCCTCGTCGAGGGCCGCCTCGCGCTCACGGGCCGCGGCGAGGTCGGCCTCGAGGGTCTCGCGACGCCGTCGTAGCGCGTCCTCGTCTGCGGCCTCTGCGGCGAGGGCCGAGCGCAGCGCGACGAGGTCGTCGGCGAGCAGCCGCAGCCGCGAGTCGCGCAGGTCTGCCTGGACGACCGCCGCCCTGCGGGCGACCTCCGCCTGCTTGCCCAAGGGCTTGAGCTGGCGACGCAGCTCGCCGGTGAGGTCGGTGACGCGGGCGAGGTTCGCGCTCATCGCCTCGAGCTTGCGCAGCGCCTTCTCCTTGCGCTTGCGGTGCTTGAGGACTCCGGCGGCCTCCTCGATGAAGCCGCGCCGCTCCTCAGGGCTGGCGGAGAGGATGGCATCGAGCTGGCCCTGGCCGACGATGACGTGCATCTCGCGGCCGATGCCGGAGTCCGAGAGCAGCTCCTGGATGTCGAGGAGCCGGACGGGCGAGCCGTTGATGGCGTACTCCGAGCCGCCCGCGCGGAACATCGTCCGCGAGATCGTCACCTCGGTGTAGTCGATCGGCAGGGCGCCGTCGGTGTTGTCGATGGTCAGGGCGACCTCGGCCCGCCCGAGCGGCGCACGACCGGCGGTGCCGGCGAAGATGACGTCGTCCATCTTGCCGCCGCGCAGCGACTTGGCCCCCTGCTCGCCCATGACCCAGGCCAGGGCGTCGACGACGTTGGACTTCCCGGAGCCGTTGGGGCCGACGACGCAGACGATCCCCGGCTCGAAGCGCAGGGTGGTGGCCGAGGCGAAGGACTTGAACCCGCGCAGGGTCAGGGCCTTGAGGTGCACGCGCTGGCTCTCCTGCTGCGGCTCGGGGGTCGGCGGTCACCCGCCGGGACGCTGAGCGAGCCTACCCGCGCGTCCGAGGAGCTCGGGACGCCTCAGGCGAGGACGGACTCGCGGTCGTCGTCGAGGATCAGGAGTGCCTCGGGGTGGGTTGCCGCAGCCAGCCGGTCGTTCTCTGACTGGAGCCGCAGGACGAGCGCCTCGAGGTCGCTCACCCGACGTCGCAACCTGAGGACCTCGGCGTCACGAGCGCTGATGCTGCCGAGGTGACCGAGCAAGGCCTTCGCCATTGAGGTCCTCCACGTAGATCGGCCACGAAGCGGTGCGGTGGCTTCACACACGGGCCGGGATGCAGGAGACGGGAACTGAACGCTCCGGCATCGGTAGGGAAGCCGGGTTCCAGTGTATGCAGCGCTTCCAGGGTCGCATGCGAGCCAAAGTCGGTCAACCTGCCGAAGGTCCCTACCGGACCGATCGGCGCGCTCCTGCGGGGAGCCGTCTCGCCCCTCGCGGCGCCGGCTGGCACACCGGGCAGCGGTGGCTCGAGCGGTTCATGAACGGCTCCCTGACGACGAGCGCACCGCACCGTGGGCACGGCCTCCCCTGCTGGCCGTAGACGGCGAGCGCGCGGTCGAAGTAGCCACTGCTGCCGTTGACGTCGACGTAGAGGGAGTCGAAGGAGGTGCCGCCCTGCGCCAGCGCGGCCGTCATGACCTCGCGCACTCCCGCGAGGACCCGACGCACCTCGGCCCGGGTGAGCGTCTCGGTCCGGCGGCGCCCGTGCAGGCGGGCCCGCCACAGCGCCTCGTCGGCGTAGATGTTGCCGATGCCCGAGACGAGCGACTGGTCGAGCAGCGCCCGCTTGAGCTCGGTACGCCGCGCCCGCACCGCCGCGGCGAGCGCGTCGTCGTCGAGCAGCGGGTCCAGCGGGTCGCGGGCGATGTGGCGCACCGAGAGCGGCACCCCGGTGATCGGGTCGCTCACGTCGAGGGCGAGGCCGCCGAAGGTGCGCTGGTCGACGAAGCGCAGCTCGCGCCCGCCGTCGTCGAAGCGGACCCGCACCCTCAGGTGGATCTCGTCGGGGGCGGTCTCGGGCTCGACGAGGAGCTGGCCGCTCATGCCGAGGTGCGCCACGAGGACGTCCTCAGGAGGTGCCGCGGAGTCGTCGTAGGCGATCGGCAGCCAGAGGAACTTGCCCCGGCGGTGCACCCCGGCGATCCGGCCACCGGCGAGCCGGGCCGCGAGGTCGTCGCCCCCGGCGGCGTGACGGCGGACGGCGCGCGGGTGGCGGACCTCGACGTCCCTCACCTTGCGCCCGGCGACGAAGCGCTCGAGCCCGCGTCGGACGACCTCGACCTCGGGCAGCTCGGGCATCAGCTGCTGGCGGCCGAGCCCGGCAGCTTCGCCCGCACCGCGCTCCACGCGGTGGCGGCGGCCTCCTGCTCGGCCTCCTTCTTGCTGCGGCCCTCGCCGTGCCCGTAGCTCTCGCCACCCACCCGCGCGACGGCGGTGAACCGCTTGTCGTGGTCGGGGCCGCTCTGGTCGACGAGGTACTCGGGGACGCCGAGGGAGGCCCCGGCGGTGAGCTCCTGGAGACTCGTCTTCCAGTCCAGCCCCGCCCCGAGGCTCGAGGCGGCCTCGAGCAGCGGGTCGACGAGGGTGTGGACGACGGCGGAGGCGACCTCGAGGCCCCGGGAGATGTACACGGCGCCGATGACGGCCTCGACGGTGTCGGCGAGGATCGAGGGCTTGTCGCGCCCCCCCGTGGCCTCCTCGCCCTTGCCCAGGCGCACGAACGCACCGAGGTCGAGGCCCCGGCCGACGGCAGCGAGGGCTCGCATGTTGACCACCGCCGCGCGCAGCTTGGCCAGCTGACCCTCGGGGAGGTCGGGGTAGGACCGGTAGAGCGCGTCGGTGACGACGAGGCCGAGGACGGAGTCGCCGAGGAACTCCAGCCGCTCGTTGGTCGGCAGGCCGCCGTTCTCGTAGGCGAACGAGCGGTGCGTCAGGGCACGCTCGAGCAGCGCGGCGTCGACGACAGCGCCGAGCCGAGCGGCCAGGATCGTGGTCGCGGCGCTCACAGCAGAGGACTCCGAGGGCTCAGCCGTCGGCCCGGCCTCGCGCTGCGAGGCCGGCTCCGGCGGCAGCGAGGTGCTCAGACCTCGACGACCTGGCGGCGGTTGTAGGTGCCGCAGGTCGGGCACGCGGTGTGCGGGAGCTTCGGCTCACGGCAGCGGTCGCACGTGACGATGGTGATCGGTGCGGCCTTCCACTGGGAGCGGCGCGCCCGGGTGTTGCTACGCGACATCTTGCGCTTCGGAACGGCCACGACTAGCTCTCTCTCTTCTCAGGGTCGACCAACTGGTGCAGCGACGACCACCGGAGGTCGGTGGTCGCGTGCGTGTGGTTCGGGTCCTCGGCCAGGCGGGCGCCGCACTCGGGGCAGAGCCCCAGGCAGTCCTCCCGGCACAGGGGCAGCAACGGCAGGTTGAGCACGACCGCGTCGCGCAGCACCGGCTCGAGGTCGAGCAGGTCGCCCTCGAGCGTGGGCAGCTCGGCCTCGTCGTCGTCGTCCACCTCGACGTGGGGGTAGCGGTAGAGCTCCTGGAGCTCGGCGACGAGATCGCTCTCGACCGGGTCCAGGCACCGGACGCACTCGCCGCTCACCCGTGCCCGCGCCGTCCCCGTCACGAGCACCCCCTCCATGACCGACTCGAGCCGTAGGTCCAGCACGACGTCCGAGCCGGGCTGGACGGCGATCACCCCGACGCTGAGGTCGGCCGGGGCAGGCGCCGTCCGGGACAACCGCTGCATGGACCCCGGACGTCGACCCAGCTCGCGGGTGTCCACGACCAGGGGTGCACGGTGGTCCAGGCGGTTCAGCGTTCCTGCTCTCGGGCGGGGGTGAGCACGCCCGGGTG
>JBBQFP010000010.1:0-74323 GCA_038322045.1 Actinomycetes bacterium
CTCGACGAGCTCGAGGATCTCCTCGTCGTCGACCATGTCGGCCTTGTTGAGCGCCACGACGATGTAGGGGACGCCGACCTGGCGGGCCAGGAGGACGTGCTCCTTCGTCTGCGGCATCGGGCCGTCGGTGGCGGCGACGACGAGGATCGCGCCATCCATCTGGGCCGCACCCGTGATCATGTTCTTGATGTAGTCCGCGTGACCAGGGCAGTCGACGTGGGCGTAGTGCCGCGTCTCGGTCTGGTACTCGACGTGCGCGATGGAGATGGTGATGCCGCGCTGACGCTCCTCGGGCGCCTTGTCGATCTGGTCGAACGGCGTGAAGGGGTTCAGGTCCGGAAACTTGTCGTGCAGCACCTTGGTGATCGCCGCTGTAAGCGTCGTCTTCCCGTGGTCGATGTGACCGATGGTGCCGATGTTGACGTGGGGCTTAGTCCGCTGGAACTTCGCCTTCGCCACTGGGTCCTCCTGTGGACTGGTGGGGTGTTACGCCGTACGACGTGTGGGCAGGGTGGTGCGGGCGCTGCGTGGTGCGGCTACTCGCCCTTCGCCTTGGCAATGATCTCCGTGGCGACATTCTGAGGTACCTGGGCGTAGGAGTCGAACTGCATGGAGTAGCTCGCACGACCCTGGGTCTTGCTGCGAAGGTCCCCAACGTAGCCGAACATCTCCGACAGAGGGACCAGCGCCTTGATCACCCGACTGCCCACGCGCTCGTCCATGGCCTGGATGTGCCCGCGGCGAGAGTTGAGATCGCCGATGACCTCCCCCATGAAGTCGTCGGGGGTGGTGACCTCCACGGCCATCATCGGCTCCATCAGCACCGGACCCGCGCGCCTGGCGGCCTCCTTGAAGGCCATCGAGCCGGCGATCTTGAAGGCCAGCTCGGAGGAGTCGACCTCGTGGTAGGCGCCGTCGAGGAGGGTGACCTTCACGTCCACCAGCGGGAAGCCGGCGAGCACGCCGAACTCCATGGCGTCCTGGCACCCGTTGTCGACCGAGGGGATGTACTCCCGCGGGATGCGACCACCGGACACCTTGTTGACGAACTCGTAGCCACCGTCGCCGTCCCCACCTGAGGGTTCGATGCCGATGATCACCCGCGCGAACTGACCGGAGCCACCGGTCTGCTTCTTGTGGGTGTACTCCACCTTTGGCACGGCCTTGGTGATGGTCTCGCGGTAGGCCACCTGGGGTTTGCCGACGTTGGCCTCGACCTTGAACTCGCGGCGCATCCGGTCGACCAGCACGTCGAGGTGCAGCTCGCCCATCCCGGCGATGACGGTCTGCCCGGTCTCCTCGTCGGTCCGGACCTGGAAGGTCGGGTCCTCCTCGGCCAGCCGTTGGATCGCGGTGCCCAGCTTCTCCTGGTCGCTCTTGGTCTTCGGCTCGATCGCCACGTGGATGACTGGCGCGGGGAAGGTCATCGACTCGAGCACCACCGGAGCGTTGATCGCGCACAGGGTGTCCCCCGTGGTGGTGTTCTTCAGCCCCATGACAGCCACGATGTGGCCGGCGGTGACTGTCGGGTGCTCCTCACGCTTGTTCGCGTGCATCCGGTAGATCTTGCCGATCCGCTCCTTGTTGCCCTTGACGCTGTTGAGCACGAAGCTCCCCGCGTCCAGCCGGCCGGAGTAGACCCGGATGTAGGTGAGCTTTCCCAGGTGGGGATCGCTCATGATCTTGAAGGCCAGCGCGGAGAACGGCTCGGACTCGTCAGGGTGGCGCTGGATCGACGTGTCCTCGTCGCCCACGGCGTGCCCCTCGATGGCCTCGACATCCAGCGGCGAGGGGAGGTAGCGGATGACGGCGTCGAGCATGGGCTGGACGCCCTTGTTCTTGAACGCCGAGCCGCACAGCACGGGGTTTCCCTTGTTGGCGATCGTGGCGCGACGGATCGCGGCGATCAGCGCAGCCTCGTCGGGCTCCTTGCCCTCGAGGTAGAGCTCCATCATGGCGTCGTCGGCCTCGGCGATGGTCTCGAGCAGCCGGTCGCGCCATTCAGCTGCCGCCTCGGCGTGCGAGCTGGGGATCTCCAGGGTGTCGTACATCTCCCCCTTCTCCGCCTCCGCGGTCCACACGAGCGCCTTCATGCCCACCAGGTCGATGACGCCGCGGAAGTCGCCCTCGGCGCCGATCGGCAGCTGGACGACGAACGGGACGGCGTTGAGCCGGTCGACCATCATGTCGACGCAGCGGTGGAACTCCGCGCCGACGCGGTCAAGCTTGTTGACGAAGCAGATCCGCGGGACCTTGTAGCGGTCGGCCTGACGCCACACCGTCTCGGACTGTGGCTCGACGCCGGCGACGCCGTCGAACACCGCGACCGCTCCGTCGAGAACGCGCAGCGAGCGCTCGACCTCGACGGTGAAGTCGACGTGCCCCGGGGTGTCGATGATGTTGATGGTGTGGTCTTCCCACACGCAGGTCGTCGCGGCCGACGTGATGGTGATGCCGCGCTCTTGCTCCTGCTCCATCCAGTCCATCGTGGCGGCGCCCTCGTGGACTTCGCCGATCTTGTAGTTGATGCCCGTGTAGTACAGGACCCGCTCGGTCGTCGTGGTCTTGCCCGCGTCGATGTGGGCCATGATGCCGATGTTGCGGACGTTGGCCAGGGCGACGACGTCGTCAGTTGCCACGGATGCGCTTCCTCAGGGGTGTCAGGTGCTGCCTGTCAGGTGCTGCGATGGTCGACCTGGCGCGGGGTACGGCGCTCGGTCTGCTCGCGCCGCGGGCCCGTCCCCGGTCGGGGTGACGGGCCGCTGCACGGCTGCCGGGGTTACCAGCGGTAGTGCGCGAAGGCCTTGTTCGACTCGGCCATCTTGTGCGTGTCCTCGCGGCGCTTGACGCTCGCGCCGAGGCCGTTGCTGGCGTCGAGGAGCTCGTTCATCAGCCGCTCGGTCATCGTCTTCTCGCGGCGGGCGCGGGAGTAGGTGACGAGCCAGCGCAGCGCCAGGGTGGTGCTGCGGCCGGCACGGACCTCGATCGGCACCTGATACGTCGCGCCACCGACACGGCGGCTCTTGACCTCGATGGCCGGCTTGACGTTGTCCAGCGCACGCTTGAGCGTGACCACCGGATCCGTGCCGGACTTCTCACGGGCGCCCTCGAGCGCCCCGTAGACGATCTTCTCGGCAGTGGACCGCTTGCCGTCGAGGAGGATCTTGTTGATCAGCGACGTGACGAGCGGGGAGTTGTAGACCGGGTCGATGACGACCGGGTGCTTGGGGGCCGGGCCCTTGCGGGGCATTAGCTCTTCTCCTTCTTCGCGCCGTAACGGCTGCGGGCCTGCTTGCGGTTCTTCACGCCCTGCGTGTCGAGCGATCCGCGGATGATCTTGTAGCGCACGCCGGGGAGGTCCTTCACTCGCCCACCGCGCACGAGCACGATGGAGTGCTCCTGCAGGTTGTGCCCCACGCCGGGGATGTACGCCGTGACCTCGATGCCGCTCGTGAGGCGCACTCGCGCCACCTTGCGAAGGGCCGAGTTCGGCTTCTTCGGCGTCGTCGTGTAGACGCGGGTGCAGACACCGCGACGCTGAGGGCTCCCCTTCAGCGCTGGGGTCTTCGTCTTGCCGACCTTGTCCTGCCGACCCTTGCGGACCAGCTGTTGGATCGTGGGCACCGCGTCTCCGTCTTCCGTCGTGCGAATCTTTCCGGGTCGCCCCTGGCGCTCCGGCTTCCGCACCCCGAGGTCGGGTGTGTCCCCGGCGCGCCACGAGGGGCGCCGACGTCGACCTAGCGGGGAAGCGAGCGCCGCGCTGACCGAACGGGAGCGCGCGCGCATGCCCGAGGCTGCTCAGGCACAAACGGAGAGGTTACCGGGCGGCACGCGCCCCGGTCAAAGCGGGCGACGGCGACGGCCGTCCCCGCGTGGTCGCAGCGCGGTCACAGCGAGGTCGAAGACGCCCCACGGACCAGACCCAGGAGGACGATGAGGACGACGGCGGCGGCGCAGAGGCCGATGTTGATCCACGCGACGATCCGCGCCGCACGGGAGATGCCCTCGCCGGTGCGCCAGCCGTTGCTTGCCCGGATCGACCGGTCGGCGCTGCGCGAGAGAAAGAGCGCCACGACGGCCGGCAGGAGCGGGCAGAAGACGAACGAGGCGATGGCCAGACCGAGCGCCCACAGCGCGAGCGGCTCGGTGCGCACGCCCGTCCCGTAGCCAGGCGCACCGTAAGCGGCCTGCTGGGGGTACACCGACGCCCCGTAGCCCTGCTGCGGGTACCCGGGGGCCCCGTAGGGCCCGGGCTGCTGGCCGTACCCCGGCTGGCCGTACCCGCCGCCGGCAGGCTGGCCGTACCCCGGCTGGCCGTACCCGCCGCCGGCAGGTTGGCCGTACCCCGGCTGGCCGTAGCCGGGACCCGGAGGAGGGGGCGGCGGCGCGGGAGCCGCGAAGGGCAGCGCCGTCGTCGGCTCGCCCGCGGGTGGCGCCGCACCGGGCTGACCGCCCGGCTTCGGCTCACCCGAGCCGCCTGGCTCGGACGTCGCCCACCACGGCTCGGGCGGCGCGCCGAGGACGTCGGGGGTCTCGGCGGGCTGCTGCTCGCCCGTCGGCGAAGGCGGCGCGAAGGGGTTGTCGTCCCGCTCGCGGGAGCCGTCGTCGGTCATCAGCTGTGCCTGCTCCTGGGTGCTCTGGTCTGGTGCGCCGTCGCGACGCACGGCACCATCATGCCGGAACGGCGGCCACCCAGGAGGGTGGCCGCCGCCGCGGCTTGCGTGTCGTGCGGTTGCCCGGACGGGCGAGACCTGCGCGGGCTCAGCCAAGGCTCAGCCAAAGGTCGGCCCGGGGTCCGATCCCCGGTCAGCCGCGGTAGTCGCCGAAGTCGTACTCCTCGAGCGGCACGGCCTGGCCGGAGCCCGAGCCGAACGTCCCGTAGTCGGCGTCGTCGAAGCCCGCCATCGAGTACATGGCGGCCTTCGCCTCCTCGGTCGGCTCGACCCGGACGTTGCGGTAGCGGGGCAGCCCCGTGCCGGCCGGGATGAGCTTGCCGATGATGACGTTCTCCTTGAGCCCGAGCAGCGGGTCGCTCTTGGCGTGGATCGCGGCATCGGTGAGCACCCGGGTCGTCTCCTGGAAGGAGGCGGCCGAGAGCCACGACTCGGTGGCGAGCGAGGCCTTCGTGATGCCCATGAGCTCGGGACGGCCCGAGGCCGGCGTGCCGCCCTCGGCGACCACGCGACGGTTCTCGGTCTCGAACAGCCCGCGCTCGGCCAGCTCGCCGGGAAGCAGGTCGGCGTCACCGGACTCGATGACGGTCACCCGCTTGAGCATCTGACGGACGATGACCTCGATGTGCTTGTCGTGGATCGACACGCCCTGCGAGCGGTAGACCTCCTGCACCTGGTCGACGAGGTGGATCTGCACCTTGCGGGGGCCGAGGATGCGCAGCACCTGCTTGGGGTCGACCGCACCGACGACGAGCTGCTGACCGACCTCGACGTGGTCGTCGTCGGCGACCCGCAGCCGTGAGCGCTTGGAGACCGGGTAGGCGAGCTCCTCGGCACCGTCGTCAGGGACGACGACGATCTTGCGCTGCTTGTCGGTGTCCTCGATGCGGACCCGACCCGCAGCCTCCGAGATCGGGGCCACGCCCTTGGGCGTGCGGGCCTCGAACAGCTCGACCACGCGCGGGAGGCCGTGGGTGATGTCGTCACCGGCCACACCACCGGTGTGGAAGGTGCGCATCGTCAGCTGGGTGCCCGGCTCGCCGATGGACTGAGCCGCGACGATGCCGACCGCCTCACCGACGTCGACGAGCTTTCCGGCCGCGAGCGAGCGGCCGTAGCACATCGCGCAGGTGCCGACCTTGCTGTCGCACGTGAGGACCGAACGGACCCGGACCTGCTCGACGCCACGGTCGATGAGCCGACCGATGTTCACGTCACCAAGGTCGGTGTTCGCCGGGACGACCACCTCGCCGTCGACGACGACGTCCTCGGCGCTGTTGCGGGCGTAGACGCTCGTCTCGACGTTCTCACCTCGGCGCAGGACGCCGTCGTGACCGGGCTCGGCGATGCGCATGACGAGCCCGCGGTCGGTGCCGCAGTCCTCCTCGCGGATGATGACGTCCTGGGAGACGTCGACCAGCCGGCGGGTCAGGTACCCGGAGTCGGCGGTCCGCAGCGCGGTGTCAGCGAGCCCCTTGCGGGCGCCGTGCGTGGAGATGAAGTACTCGAGAACCGACAGGCCCTCGCGGAAGTTCGACTTGATCGGCCGCGGGATGATCTCGCCCTTGGGGTTGGCGACGAGACCACGCATGCCGGCGATCTGGCGGACCTGCATCATGTTGCCGCGCGCGCCGGAGTTGACCATCATCCAGACCGGGTTGGTGGCCGGGAAGTTGGCCTGCATCGCGTCCGCGACGTCGTTGGTCGCACGGGTCCAGATCTCGATGAGCTCCTGACGACGCTCGTCGTCGGTGATGAGCCCCTTCTCGTACTGGCTCTGCACCTTCTCCGCGCGCGCCTCATAGCCGTTGAGGATCTCGGCCTTGTTCGGCGGCGTGACGACGTCGTCGATGGCGATGGTGACGCCGGCCCTGGTGGCCCAGTGGAAGCCAGCCGCCTTGAGCGCGTCGAGCGTCGCGGCGACCTGGACCTTCGGGTAGCGCTCGGCGAGGTCGTTGACGATGCCCGAGAGCTGCTTCTTGCCGACCTCGAGGTCGACGAAGGGATAGTCCGCCGGGAGCGCCTCGTTGAACAGCGCGCGACCCAGGGTGGTCACGAGCGTCAGCGGGTCGCCCTTGCTCCAGCCCTCGGCGGTCTCGAAGCCCAGCGGCGGGATGACGCCGCCCGGAAGCCGCACCGTGATGAGGGCCTGCAGGTCGAGCTGCTTGCTGTCGTAAGCCATGATCGCCTCGGCGACCGAGGAGAACATCCGGCCCTCGCCACGCATCTCCTCACGACGCGAGGTGAGGAAGAACAGCCCCAGCACCATGTCCTGGGTCGGCGCGGTGATGGGACGACCGTGCGCCGGCGAGAGGATGTTGTTCGAGCTGAGCATGAGGATGCGAGCCTCGGCCTGCGCCTCGGCAGACAGGGGCAGGTGCACGGCCATCTGGTCGCCGTCGAAGTCGGCGTTGAACGCCGTGCAGACGAGCGGGTGGATCTGGATGGCCTTGCCCTCGACGAGCTGGGGCTCGAAGGCCTGGATGCCCAGGCGGTGCAGGGTCGGCGCGCGGTTGAGCAGCACCGGGTGCTCAGTGATGACCTCTTCGAGGACGTCCCAGACGACAGGGCGGGCGCGCTCGACCATGCGCTTGGCGCTCTTGATGTTCTGCGCGTGGTTGAGGTCGACGAGCCGCTTCATGACGAAGGGCTTGAACAGCTCGAGCGCCATCTGCTTGGGCAGGCCGCACTGGTGGAGCTTGAGCTGGGGGCCGACGACGATGACCGAACGGCCGGAGTAGTCGACGCGCTTGCCGAGGAGGTTCTGGCGGAACCGGCCCTGCTTGCCCTTGAGCATGTCCGACAGCGACTTGAGCGGCCGGTTTCCCGGGCCCGTCACCGGACGACCACGACGACCGTTGTCGAACAGCGCGTCGACGGCCTCCTGAAGCATCCGCTTCTCGTTGTTGACGATGATCTCGGGGGCGCCGAGGTCGAGCAGGCGCTTGAGCCGGTTGTTGCGGTTGATGACCCGGCGGTAGAGGTCGTTGAGGTCCGAGGTGGCGAAGCGGCCACCGTCGAGCTGGACCATGGGACGCAGGTCCGGCGGGATGACCGGCACGCAGTCGAGCACCATGCCGCTGGGACTGTTGCGGGTGGTGAGGAACGCAGAGACGACCTTGAGCCGCTTGAGGGCGCGGGTCTTCTTCTGCCCCTTGCCGGTGCGGATGATCTCGCGCAGCGACTCGGCCTCGGCCTCGAGGTCGAAGGAGCCGAGGCGGTCCTGCAGGGCCGCAGCACCCATCGAGCCCTTGAAGTACATGCCGAACCGGTCACGCATCTCGCGGTAGAGCAGCTCGTCGCCCTCGAGGTCCTGGACCTTGAGGTTCTTGAAGCGGGTCCACACGTCGTCGAGCCGGGTGACCTCGGCGTCGGCGCGCTTGCGCAGGCCGGCCATCTCGCGCTCGGCACCCTCGCGGATCTTGCGCTTCTGGTCAGCCTTGGCGCCCTCGGCCTCGAGCGCGGCGATGTCCTCCTCGAGGCGACGCTGGCGCGCCTCGACGTCGGAGTCCCGGCGCTGCTCGATCTGCTGCTTCTCCACCGAGATCTTCGCCTCGAGGGAGGGCAGGTCGGCGTGGCGGTTCTCCTCGTCGACCCACGTGATCATGTAGGCCGCGAAGTAGATGACCTTCTCGAGGTCCTTGGGAGCGAGGTCAAGGAGGTACCCGAGCCGGCTGGGGACACCC
Organism: Actinomycetes bacterium; assembly: GCA_038322045.1. Taxonomy (GTDB): domain Bacteria; phylum Actinomycetota; class Actinomycetes; order JBBQFP01; family JBBQFP01; genus JBBQFP01. The sequence continues at coordinate 8,360 of JBBQFP010000010.1, forward strand.
TTGAAGTACCAGATGTGGGTGACCGGGGCGGCGAGCTCGATGTGGCCCATCCGCTCACGGCGGACCTTGGCGCGGGTGACCTCGACGCCGCAGCGCTCGCAGATGATGCCCTTGAAGCGCACGCGCTTGTACTTGCCGCAGTAGCACTCCCAGTCCCGGGTGGGACCGAAGATCTTCTCGCAGAAGAGGCCGTCCTTCTCAGGCTTGAGAGTCCGGTAGTTGATCGTCTCCGGCTTCTTGACCTCGCCGTGAGACCACTGCCGGATGTCCTCGGCCGTGGCCAGACCGATGCGCAGCTCGTCGAAGAAGTTGACGTCGAGCAAGATTTCCTACTTTCGGCTTGGGCGCTGAAGTGCACTCGTGCTCATGTCCCGCTCCGGGTGCGCCCCGCCCGAGAGGGGCGTGGCGCACCGGGAGCGGGCTCTCAGACCTCGTCGACGCTGCTGGGCTCTCGCCGAGACAGGTCGATGCCGAGCTCCTCCGCTGCACGGAAGACGTCCTCGTCGCTGTCACGCATCTCGATGGACATGCCGTCGCTGGAGAGCACCTCGACGTTGAGGCACAGCGACTGCATCTCCTTGATGAGCACCTTGAACGACTCAGGGATGCCGGGCTCGGGGATGTTCTCGCCCTTGACGATCGCCTCGTAGACCTTGACCCGGCCCAGGACGTCGTCGGACTTGATGGTGAGCAGCTCCTGGAGCGCGTAGGAGGCGCCGTAGGCCTCGAGGGCCCACACCTCCATCTCGCCGAAGCGCTGACCACCGAACTGAGCCTTACCACCGAGGGGCTGCTGGGTGATCATCGAGTACGGACCCGTCGACCGAGCGTGGATCTTGTCGTCGACGAGGTGGTGAAGCTTGAGGATGTAGATGTAGCCGACCGAGACCGGCGCAGTGAACGGCTCGCCGGAGCGGCCGTCGAAGAGCTGCGCCTTGCCCGTGCCGTTGATGAGCTGCACGCCGTCTCGGGTCGGGAGGGTCGAGGCCAGCAGGCCGGTGATCTCCTCCTCGCTCGCGCCGTCGAACACCGGGGTGGCGACGTTCGTGCCGGGGTCGCCGACGTCGGCGCCGATCTCGCGCAGACCGGTCTTCCAGGACGCGTCGTCGCCCTCGACCTTCCACCCCGTCTTGGCGATCCACCCGAGGTGGGTCTCGAGCACCTGGCCGACGTTCATGCGCCCGGGCACGCCGAGGGGGTTGAGGACGATGTCGACCGGCGTCCCGTCCTCGAGGAACGGCATGTCCTCCTGCGGGAGGATCTTGGAGATGACGCCCTTGTTGCCGTGACGACCGGCGAGCTTGTCGCCGTCGGTGATCTTGCGCTTCTGGGCGACGTAGACCCGGACGAGCTGGTTGACGCCCGGCGGCAGCTCGAAGCCCTCGTCGCGGTCGAAGACCTTGACGCCGATGATCTTGCCGGACTCCCCGTGCGGCACCTTGAGGGAGGTGTCGCGGACCTCGCGGGCCTTCTCCCCGAAGATCGCGCGCAGCAGCCGCTCCTCGGGGGTCAGCTCGGTCTCGCCCTTGGGCGTGACCTTGCCGACGAGGATGTCCCCAGGAACGACGTCGGCGCCGACCCGGATGATGCCGCGCTCGTCGAGGTCGGCGAGGACCTCCTCGGAGACGTTGGGGATGTCCCGGGTGATCTCCTCCGGGCCGAGCTTGGTGTCGCGGGCGTCGACCTCGTGCTCCTCGATGTGGATCGAGGAGAGGACGTCGTCCTGGACGAGGCGCTGCGAGAGGATGATCGCGTCCTCGTAGTTGTGGCCCTCCCACGGCATGAACGCCACGAGGAGGTTCTTGCCGAGCGCCATCTCGCCCTTGTCGGTGCACGGGCCGTCGGCGATGACCTGGCCCTGCTCGACCCGCTGGCCCTCCTCGACGATGACCTTCTGGTTGAAGCCGGTGCCCTGGTTGGAGCGACGGAACTTCGCGATCCGGTACGTCGAGTAGGTGCCGTCGTCGTTCATCACCGTGACGAGGTCGGCAGAGGCCTCCTGGACCACGCCGCCCTTCTCCGAGATGACGACGTCGCCGGCGTCGACGGCGGCGCGGTACTCCATGCCGGTGCCGACGAGAGGGGCCTCGCCGCGCAGCAGCGGGACGGACTGACGCTGCATGTTCGAGCCCATGAGGGCGCGGTTCGCGTCGTCGTGCTCGAGGAACGGGATCATGGCCGTGGCCACGGAGACCATCTGCCGCGGCGAGACGTCCATGTAGTCGACGTCGGCGCCCGGCACGTAGTCGACCTCGCCGCCCTTGGTGCGCACGAGCACGCGGTCCTCGGCGAAGCGGCCGTCAGCGGTCAGCGGCGCGTTGGCCTGGGCGATGACGTGCTCGTCCTCCTCGTCCGCGGTGAGGTAGGCGATCTCGTCGGTGACGAGGTCGCCCTGGACCCTGCGGTACGGGGTCTCGACGAAGCCGAAGGCGTTGATCCGCGCGTAGGTCGACAGCGACCCGATGAGGCCGATGTTGGGACCCTCGGGCGTCTCGATCGGGCACATGCGTCCGTAGTGCGAGGGGTGGACGTCACGGACCTCGAACCCGGCCCGCTCACGGGACAGACCGCCAGGGCCCAGCGCCGAGAGCCGACGCTTGTGCGTCAGACCGGCGAGGGGGTTGGTCTGGTCCATGAACTGGGACAGCTGGCTGGTGCCGAAGAACTCCTTGATGGAGGCGACGACGGGCCGGATGTTGATGAGGGTCTGCGGCGTGATCGCCTCGACGTCCTGCGTGGTCATCCGCTCGCGCACGACGCGCTCCATCCGCGACAGGCCCGTGCGGACCTGGTTCTGGATGAGCTCGCCGACGCTGCGCAGGCGACGGTTGCCGAAGTGGTCGATGTCGTCGGCGGAGACCTTGACACTGCCACCGGACTGGGTCGGCATGTCCTCCAGGCTGGCGTGCAGGCGCACGATGTAGCGGATCGCCTCGACGACGTCGTCGAGGGTCAGGACGCTCTGGTCGATGTCGAGCCCGACGCCCAGCTTCTTGTTGATCTTGTACCGGCCGACCTTGGCGAGGTCGTAGCGCTTGGGGTTGAAGTACAGGTTGTTCAGCGTGGTCTGCGCGGCCTCGAGGGTCGGCGGCTCACCGGGGCGGTACTTCTTGTAGATGTCGAGCAGCGCGTCGTTCTGCGTCGTGATGTGGTCCTTATCCAACGTCGCGCGCATCGACTCGAACTCGCCGAACTCCTCGAGGATCTTGGCGTCGTCCCAGCCGAGGGCCTTGAGGAGGATGGTCACGCTCTGCTTGCGCTTGCGGTCGATGCGGACGCCGACCATGTCGCGCTTGTCGATCTCGAACTCGAGCCATGCCCCACGCGAGGGGATGACCTTCGCGTTGAAGATGTCCTTGTCGGAGGTCTTGTCGACCTGCTTGTCGAAGTAGACGCCGGGAGAACGGACGAGCTGGGAGACGACCACCCGCTCGGTGCCGTTGATGATGAAGGTGCCCTTGGTCGTCATGAGCGGGAAGTCGCCCATGAACACCGTCTGGCTCTTGATCTCGCCGGTGGTGTTGTTCGTGAACTCAGCCGTGACGAACAGCGGCGCGGCATAGGTGATGTCGCGCTCCTTGCACTCGTCGATCGAGTACTTGGGCGGCTCGAACCGGTGGTCGTGGAACGACAGGGACATCGAGCCCGAGAAGTCCTCGATCGGGCTGATCTCCTCGAAGATCTCCTCGAGGCCGGACGTCGCAGGGACGTCGCGACGCCCCGCAGCCGTGGCCTCGGCGACCCTCGCCTTCCACGCCGCGTTGCCGAGGAGCCAGTCGAAGCTCTCGGTCTGCAGGGCGAGGAGGTTGGGAACCTCGAGGGGTTCGCGGATCTTGGCGAACGAGACGCGGCGCGGAGCGGTGCTGCTCGCGCTGATGGTGCTGGTCGGGCTGGTGCTGCTGGTGATGGTGCTGACGCTGTTGCCGGAAGCATTGCGCGAGGCGGCCAAGAGGGGTCCTTCCGAGGGCACGCGGACTCATGCGCGCGCATGCCGAGGCCGCTCCACCGAAGTGAGAGCAGGTCATGGGCAGCGCAAAGAGCCAGCGTACCGGGGGGACCCCGCGCTGTCTAGTGGCTGGGCAGCACCCAGCGGATGACTCTTCTGCTCGAAGCATCCATCGACCCGAGGATCTCCCCCGCAGGCCCGTCCGTCAAGCATCCGAGTGGGTGGCGCGGGCCACCTCTTCGCGTCGTGGCACGTCGCTGAGCTCTGCCGCACGCCTGCGCCGAGCCGGCGGGGAAGGCCGAAGGGCGCCCACCCGAGGTCCGGGTGGCCGCCCTTCGGCCGAGCTGAGTGCGAGGTGCCGCGTGCGGGTGCTACTTGAGGGTGACGGTGGCGCCGGCGCCCTCGAGGGCCGCCTTCGCCTTCTCGGCGGTCTCCTTGTTGACCTTCTCGAGGACGGCCTTGGGGGTGCCGTCGACGAGGTCCTTGGCCTCCTTGAGGCCGAGGGAGGTCAGCGTGCGGACCTCCTTGATGACCTGGATCTTCTTTTCGCCGGCGGCCTCGAGGATGACATCGAACTCGTCCTGCTCCTCAGGGGCAGCGGCCTCGCCGGCGCCGGCGCCAGCGGGGGCGCCCACGGCGACCGGGGCGGCCGCGGTGACGCCGAACGTGTCCTCGAAAAGCTTCACGAATTCGGAGAGCTCGATGAGAGTCATCTCCTTGAAGGACTCGAGGAGCTCCTCAGTGGTGACCTTCGCCATGGTGGCGTTCCTTCCTGGTTCTTCACGGGCGTGCCGCCCGGGGGCAACACATGCGGGGTGGAAATACGGTGGCGCAGTCCGGACGGGCGTCGGCTGCGCCGCGTGGTCAGCCCTCGGTGGGAGCGGCCTCTGCCTCGGCGTCGTCGGTGCTCTCGGCGACCGGCTCCGCATCGTCGGTGGCAACCGAGGACGGGTCGGCCTCGACCTTGGCACGCAGCGCCTCGATGAGGCGAGCGGTCTGGGCGAGCGGAGCGATGAACAGCGCCGCAGCGCCGGCCAGGGAGGCGGTCATCGCGCCCGCGAGCTTGGCGAGCAGGACGTCGCGCGACTCGAGGTCTGCCAGTGCCCGGATCTCGTCGGCGGACATCGCCTTGCCGTCGAGGACACCGCCCTTGATGACGAGCAGCGGGTGCGCCTTGGCGAAGTCGCGCAGGCCCTTGGCTGCCGAGACCGGGTCGCCGGTGACGAACGCGATGGCCGAGGGGCCGGTGAGCAGCCCGTCGAAGGCATCGACGCCGGCGTTCTTCGCGGCGATCGAGGTGAGGGTGTTCTTGACCACGGCATACGTGGTCTCGGTGCCCAGCGACCGACGCAGCTCTTTGAGCTGGGCGACCGTGAGCCCGCGGTACTCGGTGAGCACGGCGGCGTTCGAGGTGCGGAACGCCTCCGCGAGCTCGGCGACCGCAGCCGCCTTGTCAGGCCGTGCCATGGGCCTCCTTCCGGGTGGTGCGCCGGACGACGAAGGCCCTGACATGACGAACGCCCCGGCGCAGGGCACCAGGGCGGAAGGACGGCGGACCGTCCGACGATCAAGGGCACCTACGCGGGTCGCCCGCAGCTGCGGGGCCTTCGGACGACGAGCGAGGAGGCTCGACGACGACCGGCGGTCTGTGGCATGCCCAGGGTAGGCGGTTCGCGGCCGACCCGTCCAATCGCCGGGCACGCCGCCCCCGACGAGGACGACCCCCGCCCACAGGGGCGAGGGTCGTCGGGAGATCGAGGGCTCAGGCCTCGGTCGTCTCCTCGAGGAGGTTGCGCACCTTGTTCGGGTCGACGGGGATACCCGGACCCATCGTCGTCGCGAAGGTGGTCTTGCGGACGTATCGGCCCTTGGACGACGCCGGCTTGGCGCGGAGCACCTCGTCGATGGCTGCAGCGTAGTTCTCGACGAGGGCAGTCTCGGGGAAGGACGTCTTTCCGATGACGAAGTGGAGGTTCGCGTGCCGGTCGACCCGGAACTCGATCTTCCCGCCCTTGATCTCGGTGACGGCCTTGGCGACGTCGTTGGTCACCGTGCCGGTCTTGGGATTGGGCATGAGCCCGCGCGGGCCGAGCACCTTGCCGAGCCGGCCGACCTTGCCCATGAGGTCCGGCGTCGCGACGGCGGCGTCGAAGTCGAGGAACCCACCCTGGACCCGCTCGATGAGCTCGTCGCCACCGACGATGTCAGCGCCGGCCGCGGTCGCCTGCTCGGCGCGCTCACCGGTCGCGAAGACGAGGACGCGGGCGGTCTTGCCGGTGCCGTGGGGCAGGTTGACCGTGCTGCGAACCATCTGGTCAGCCTTGCGCGGGTCGACGCCAAGGCGGAGGGCGACCTCGACCGTCGCGTCGTACTTCGTCGTCGAGGTCTCCTTGGCCAGGCGGACGGCCTCGAGCGGGCTGTAGAGCCGCTCGGCGTCAATCTTCCCCGCTGCGTCGCGGTAGCCCTTGCTGCGCTTCATGTCGTGCTCCCTGAGGTGATCGTCGGAAGTCGTGGTCGGTCGGGCCGCGCCGGGCCCTCCCACGGGGCAGCCCGCCCGGTCCGGGCGGTGCTGGTCGTGCCTGTGGCGGTCAGTCCTTGACGGTGATGCCCATCGAGCGCGCCGTGCCGGCGATGATCTTCTCGGCCTCGTCGAGGTCGTTGGCGTTGAGGTCTGCCATCTTCGTCGTGGCGATCTCGCGGACCTGGGCCCGGGTGAGCGTGGCCACCTTGGTCGTGTGCGGCGTGCCGCTGCCCTTGGCGACGCCGGCCGCCTTCTTGAGCAGCTCGGCGGCGGGGGGCGTCTTCGTGACGAAGGTGAACGAGCGGTCCTCGTAGACGGAGATCTCCACGGGGACGACGTCGCCGCGCTGAGCCTCGGTCGCAGCGTTGTAGGCCTTGCAGAACTCCATGATGTTGACGCCGTGCTGGCCCAGGGCCGGGCCGACCGGCGGGGCGGGCGTCGCGGCGCCGGCCTTGATCTGCAGCTTGATGACCGCAGTGAGCTTCTTCTTCTTGGGGGGCATGCGAGCGGGTCCTTCTCGAGCGGGTGGGTGGGACGGGCGGGTCCGGAGAGATCGGTGCCGGCGGTCAGTTCTTCTGGATCTGGTTGAACGACAGCTCGACCGGCGTCTCGCGGCCGAAGATCTCCACCAGTCCCTTGATCTTCTGGGAGTCGGGGTTGATCTCCTGGATCGTCATCTGGAGGGTGGCGAACGCGCCCTCGATGACGGTGACGGAGTCGCCGACCTCGAAGTCGAGGACCTTGACCTCAGAAGGCGCCTTGTCGGCGTGCTTCTCCTCGGGTGCGAGGATCTTGGCCACCTCGTCAAGGGTCAGCGGGAAGGGCTCGTGGGCGCTGCCGACGAACCCCGTGACGCCGGGGGTGTTGCGCACGGCGCTCCACGACTCGTTCGTGAGGTCCATGCGCACGAGGACGTACCCGGGGAACTTGTTGCGCTTGATGCGCTTGCGCTCCCCCTTCTTGATCTCGGTGACCTCCTCCTGAGGCACCTCGACCTGAAAGATGTGCTCCTCCATGTTGAGCGAGGACGTGCGGCTCTCGAGGTTGGCCTTGACCTTGTTCTCATAGCCCGCGTAGGAGTGGATGACGTACCACTCACCAGGGGCCCGCCGCAGCGCGTCGCGGAACTCCTGCGCCTCGTCGACCTGCTCGTCGTCCTGCACGGGGGCGCCAGCGAGCTCGGCGCGGGCCTGGCCCTCCTCGATGACGGACTCCGCCAGGTCGACCTCGGCCTGCTCGGCGTCGCTGCCGACCTCGACCTGCTCGGCGTCGGTCGCGACCGCAGGGTGACCGGCCTCATCGACGAACAGCGCTCCGGCGTCCGCCCCGGTGTCGGAGCGGGTGCCGTCGACCGGGTCGTCGAGGTCGGTGTGCTGCGAGTCGGTCACGATGCTGGGTTCTCCTCAGGCAGGTGGGCGGGTGGGGCGGGGGCTCGTGCGCGCGGCGCTAGCCGAACACCCACAGCACGGCCCGGGTGAAGCCGTAGTCGAAGACCGAGACGATGGCGATGATCACCGCGACGAAGACGATGACGACGCTCGTGTACGTGATGAGCTCCTTGCGCGTCGGCACGATCACCTTGCGCAGCTCGGAGATCACCTGGCGGTAGAACAGCGCGAGGCGGGAGGGCAGGCCAGGACGCTCGACCTCGGCGCGCGAGCGCCGCTCGGGCACGGCGGGCGCGCCCTCGGTGTCCGTCACTTCCAGTCCTTACCGGTCGTCGTGCCTGGACCGCCGGGCGTGTGCCCGGCCGGGTGGCCGCCGCCGTGCGGGCCGGCCCCGGGATCTGGGCTGACCCGCAGGCGTCGGGATGGAGCAGGGCAGGAGGGACTCGAACCCACAACCACCGGTTTTGGAGACCGGGACTCTGCCAATTGAGCTACTGCCCTACGCGTGCTGGTCGTGCTGGTCGTGCTGGTCGTGCTCGGAGCATTCGACGGCGGGCGGCACCGTGAGCCCCGCCACGGCCGGGCTCCCGGTCGCGGACATGACTGCACGGCGGCGTACGTCACCGAGTCAGCAAGTGTAAGCGCAGCGGTCGGTGCTGGTCGAACCTGCCAGGTCGGTGCTGGTCGAACCTGCCGGTCGGGTGGTGCGACGATGCCGCCATGAGCAGCCGCATCTCCGCCCGCGTCGGGTCCATCACCGAGTCGGCCACCCTCGCCGTCGACGCCCGAGCCAAGGCGCTCAAGGCCTCGGGGCACGACGTCATCGTGTTCGGCGCAGGTGAGCCGGACTTCCCGACCCCGGCCCCGATCGTCGAGGCCGCGGCAGCGGCGTGCCGCGACCCGCGGATGCACCGCTACTCCCCCGCCGGCGGCCTGCCCGAGCTCAAGGAGGCCGTCAGCGTCAAGACGCTGCGCGACTCCGGCTACGCCGTCTCGCCCAACCAGGTGCTTATCACCAACGGCGGGAAGCAGGCGCTCTACGAGGCCTTCGCCGCCCTGCTGGACCCGGGCGACGAGGTCCTCCTCCCCGCCCCCTACTGGACGACGTACCCCGAGTCGATCCGGCTGGCGGGCGGCGTCCCCATGGTCGTCCGCACCGACGAGTCGACGGGCTTCCGCGCCAGCGTCGCCGACCTCGAGGCGGCGCGCAGCCCTCGGACCAAGGCCCTTGTCTTCGTCTCGCCGTCGAACCCGACCGGGGCGGTCTACCCGCCCGAGCAAGTCGCCGAGATCGGCCGCTGGGCCGCCGCTCACGACCTCTGGGTGATCACCGACGAGATCTACGAGCACCTCGTCTACGGTGACGCCCGCTTCTCCTCGATGCCCGTGCTCGTTCCCGAGCTCGCCGACCGTTGCGTCGTCGTCAACGGCGTCGCCAAGACCTACGCCATGACCGGATGGCGGGTCGGCTGGATGCTCGGGCCCAAGGACGTCGTCACGGCAGCCACCAACCTCCAGTCGCACGCGACGTCCAACGTCGCCAACGTCTCGCAGGCCGCCGCGCTCGCGGCGCTCACCGGCGACCTGTCCGCCGTCGCGGCGATGCGTGCGGCCTTCGACCGGCGGCGGCGCACGATGACCGCCCTGCTCGACGCGATCCCCGGCGTCACCTGCCAGGAGCCCGAGGGCGCCTTCTACTGCTACCCCTCGGTGCGCGGGGTGCTGGGCACGAGCATCCGCGGCAGCCGGCCGACGACCTCGGCGCAGCTCGCCGAGCTCATCCTCGCGGAAGCCCTCGTGGCCGTCGTCCCCGGCGAGGCCTTCGGGACGCCGGGCTACCTGCGCCTGTCCTATGCGCTGGGCGACGACGAGCTGGCCGAGGGCGTCCGGCGGATCGGGGCGCTGCTCGGCGAGGCGACGGCCTGAGCAGGTCGACGGCGGGGCTGCCCAAGGCGCACCTGCACCTGCACCTCACCGGCTCGATGCGCCCCAGCACCCTGCTCGAGCTCGCCGCGTCGCACGGGGTGCGGCTGCCCGAGGCACTGCGGACGGCGCACCCGCTGGACCTGCGTCCGGACGACGAGCGGGGCTGGTTCCGCTTCCAGCGGCTCTACGAGGCCGCCCGAGCCGTCATCCGCACGCCTTCAGACGTGCAACGGATCATCCTCGAGGCGGCCGAGGACGACGCCGCCGACGGGTCCGGCTGGCTCGAGCTGCAGGTCGACCCCTCGGGCTACGCCGCGCGGCTCGGGGGGCTCACCCGTGCGCTCGAGACGGTGCTCGAGGCGGCGGGACGAGCCAGCGCGATCACGGGCGTCGGCATCGGCATCGTCGTCGGGGCGAACCGCACGAAGCACCCGCTCGAGGCCCGAACGCTCGCCCGCCTGGCGGCGCGCTACTCCGGCTCGGGCGTCGTGGGCTTCGGCCTGGCCAACGACGAGCGGCGGGGAGCAACCAAGGACTTCGCCCCCGCTTTCGCCATCGCGCGGCGCGCCGGGCTCATGGCGGTACCCCACGGTGGTGAGCTGCTCGGCGCCGACAGCGTGCGGCAGTGCCTGGAGCTCCTCGGCGCCCGACGGGTCGGTCACGGCGTCGCGGCGGCGCAGGACCCGGCGCTGCTCGACCGGCTCGCCGCCGAGGGGGTGGCCCTCGAGGTGTGCCCGGCCTCGAACGTCGCCCTCGGCGTCTTCGCGACCCCTGCCGACGTGCCGTTGCGGCGGCTGTTCGCTGCGGAGGTGCCCATCGCCCTCGGCGCCGACGACCCCCTGCTCTTCGGCTCGCGGCTGGCCGAGCAGTACGAGTACGCCCGCGCCGTGCACGGGTTCGCCGACGCTGAGCTCGCCGCGCTCGCACGCTCCTCGGTGCTCGCGAGCCTCGCCCCCCAGGCGGTACGCGACCGGTTGCTTCAGGGCATCGACCGGTGGCTCGCCGCGCCGGACGCGCCGGACGAGAAGCACGAGGGCCGGCGAGCAGCGGGCGAAGGCGGCTAGCGCGTCGCGGCCTCGAGCCGGCAGCCCACGAGCACCGGTTCGACCTCGAGCTCGACGCCGAACCGTCCGAGGACCGCGTCACGCACCTCGCGGGCCAGCGCCAGCAGCTCCGCCGTCGTCGCCCCGCCGGTGTTGGTCAAGGCCAGCGTGTGCTTGCTCGAGACGCGTGCGGCGCCGTTGCCGTGACCACGGCCGACGCCTGCAGCCTCGATGAGCCAGGCGGCGGGGACCTTCACCCGCCCGTCTGCCTGAGGGAACCGCGGTGCGCCGGTGGGCAACGCGTCGGCCTGCCGCCGCGAGAGCACCGGGTTGGTGAAGAACGAGCCGGCGCTGCGGGTGTCGGGGTCCTCGGCGTCGAGCACCATGCCCTTGATCCGTCGCAGCTCGAGCACGGCAGCGCGGACGTCGTCGAGCGGCGCCCGGCCGCCGACCTCGACGCCAAGCCGCCGCGCGAGCTCGGCGTACCGGACCGGACCGGACTGCGGCGACGCGACGAGGTCGAAGGACACCGCGAGGACCACGAATCGGTCGTCGTCCTTGAGCACGCTGCCTCGGTAGCGGAACCCGCACTCGGCAGGGGTGAGCTCGCGGGCGGCGTCGTCGTGCCGGTCGAGCACCCGCAGCGAGGAGATCGACTCGGCGACCTCCTGGCCGTAGGCGCCGACGTTCTGGACCGGGGTGGCGCCGACCGAGCCGGGGATACCGGCCAGGCACTCGAGGCCGGCCAGCCCACGCTGCACGGCACGGGTGACGAGCTCGTCCCACGGCTCTCCGGCCTGGACGACGAGCCGGACGCCGCCGTCGGGCGACGGCTCCTCGACGACCCCGCGGGAGGCGACGCGGACGACCGTGCCCGGGAACCCCTCGTCGGCGACGACGACGTTGCTGCCACCACCGAGCACGAGCAGCGGAGCCCCTGCGGCGTCGGCCTCGCGCACCGCGGCGAGGACCTCGGCCTCGTCGCCCGCCGTGACGAGGACATCGGCCGGCCCGCCGACCCCGAGCGTGGTCAGCCCGGCCAGCGGCACGCCGGCGCGCACGCTCACGGCAGGCGGACGACGGCCGAGGCCTTGGCGAGCACCGTCTGACCGCCCGAGGTCACCCGCAGGTCGACCCGGACGCGGGAGCCCTCGAGCTTCTCGGCCACCCGGCCGGTGATGACGACCGTGGCGCCGACGCCGTCGTCCGGCACGACGACCGGACGGGTGAAGCGCACGCCGTACTCCTCGACGGCCCCGGGGTCGCCCGCCCAGTCGGTGACGACACGCACGGCCTCGGCCATGGTGAGCATGCCGTGGGCGATGACGTCGGGCAGGCCGACCTCGCGGGCAACTCGCTCGTTCCAGTGGATGACGTTGTGGTCGCCGCTCGCACCGCAGTAGCGGACGAGGTCGAGGCGGGTCAGCGGCACGGACAACGACGGGAGCTCGCCTCCTACCTCGACGTCGGCCCAGCGAACCGTGGCGGTGCTCATGCGCCGGCTCCCCGCGACACGAGCGTCGAGAACGACGTGCAGACGAGCTCGCCGTCGGTGGTGCGCAGGTCGGCCCGGGTGGTGACGAGGTCGTTGCCGGCCATGCTGCGGATGCTCTCCACGGTCACGGTCGTCGTCAGCCGGTCCCCGGCACGGACCGGGCGCGCGCTGAGGAACCGCTGCTCGCCGTGGACCACCCGGGAGTAGTCCAGGCCGAGCTCGGGGTCGGAGACGACCTGCTCCCCGGCGCGCATGGACAAGACGATGGCGAAGGTCGGCGGCGCGACGAGGTCGGGGTGGCCGAGGGCCCGCGCCGCGTCGACGTCGCGGTATGCAGGGTTGGGGTCACCCACGGCGTCGGCGAACTCGCGGATCTTCTCGCGACCCACCTCGTAGACGGGCGTGGGCGGGTACGTGCGCCCCACGAGCAGGGGATCCAGCGCCATCGGAACTCCTCGGGAGCAGACGCACGAGAGGACCGCCCCGAACGGGACGGCCCTCGATCGCGGGACGGACGACGACTAGCGGGTCTCGCGGTGCGCGCGGTGGCAGCGGCAGCGCGGGCAGAACTTCTTGAGCTCCATGCGGTCCGGGTCGTTGCGGCGGTTCTTCTTCGTGATGTAGTTGCGCTCCTTGCACTCGGTGCAGGCCAAGGTGATCTTGGGACGGACGTCGGTCTTGGCGGCCACGGAAGTGCCTTTCGTGCGTCAACGGGAGATCAGACGAGCGATCACGGAGCGGCGCTACGACGAAAGACGCCGCAGCGAAGGACCAAACCGCCTCAGGGTAGCCGAGCCTGCGGCTCGGAGGCGAACCGCAGGCGCGCGAGGCGTGATGTGCAGGTGCGTGATGTGCAGGACGTGCTGGTAGCGGAGGCCGGACTTGAACCGGCGACACAGCGATTATGAGCCGCTTGCTCTACCGACTGAGCTACTCCGCCGAGACAGCAGAGCCAGGGGTCGCCGTCGCCGACTCCCCTCCATTCTGTGTCGAGCCCCCTTACGGAATCGAACCGTAGACCTTCTCCTTACCATGGAGACGCTCTGCCGACTGAGCTAAGGGGGCGAGGCAGTCGCAGAGCATACACGCCGGGACGCGACAGGGGCGCCACCAGTCGGTGACGCCCCCGAGACGGTGGCAGGTGCAGGGTTCGAACCTGCGTAGGCTGAGCCGACGGTTTTACAGACCGCTCCCTTTGGCCACTCGGGCAACCTGCCGAGCCGCCGCCTCGCCCGAGCGCGTGTGACGGGCACGCACGACGGCCTGGACGGCGGCTGAAAGGATAGCCCACACCAGCCGAGCAGAAGGACACCCGCACGCTATGGCCGACGCCTCGTTCGACATCGTCAGCAAGGTCGACCGTCAGGAGGTCGACAACGCGCTCAACCAGGCCGCGAAGGAGATCTCCCAGCGCTTCGACTTCAAAAACGTCGGCGCCTCCATCGCCTGGTCGGGTGAGTCGGTGGAGATGCGCGCCAGCACCGAGGAGCGCGTCGCCGCCGTCCTCGACGTCTTTCGCGACAAGCTCGTCAAGCGCGGGGTCTCGCTCAAGGGCCTCGACGCCGGAGAGCCCGCGGCGTCGGGCAAGGAGTACCGGGTGTCGGCGTCCCTCAAGCAGGGGCTGACCCAGGAGCAGGCGAAGCAGATCGCCAAGCTCATCCGGGAGCAGGGGCCGAAGAACGTCAAGCCGCTCGTCCAGGGCGACGAGCTGCGGGTCACCGGCAAGAGCCGCGACGATCTCCAGGCCGTCATCGCGCTGCTCAAGGGCGAGGACCTCGAGGTCGCCCTGCAGTTCGTCAACTACCGCTAGCCGCCGGTCGTCAGCGGCCGCGGTTGACCCGACGCCCGGGTGCCGGCGCCGGCTCCTCGGCGAGCGGGTCGAGGGGGGCGGGCGGCACGACCGTGGGCAGGAACGCCCCGAGCGCGTCGGCGTCGTGGCTCAAGGCCGCCCGAGATGCTGCGGGGTAGTCGTGCTCGGGGCTCCAGAACAGCGCGTCGAACGGGCACACCTCAACGCAGATTCCGCAGTACATGCACAGGCCCCAGTCGATCTCGAAGGCGTCGAGGACCTGCACGGTGCGCGCCCGTCCGCGAGACCCCTCGGGGGGCAGGGACTGCGGGTGAGAGGCCACGGTGATGCACTGGTCGGGGCACTCCTTGACGCACAGGTCGCACGCCGTGCAGCTGTCGGCGTCCAGGGCGATGGCACCCCGCGACCTCGGCGGCAGGCCGACGCCGGAGCTCACCCCTCCCCCTGCCTCGGGGCATGGCCGGCAGCCGGCCGGTGCGCGGGCAGCGTGACGTCGCGACGCAGCGGCCAGCGCAGCTCGGCCGGCCGGTCGACGCCGGTGGGCAGCAGCAGCGGCCGGGGGTCGGGGTGACCGCGGAACGTGACCCCGAACATCTCGGCGGCCTCCCGCTCGTGCCAGGCGGCCCCGGGGAGCACCGGCGTCGCGCTGTCGATCTCGGGCGCCTCCCGGGGCAGCCGGGTCCGCAGCATCACGTGCCGGTCGGAGTACAGGTGGACGACGACCTCGAACCCCGAGCCGTCGGGCAGGTCGACGACACCGAGCCAGTCGAAGAACGTCGCACCCGCGGCGTGCGCCTCGCGCAAGGCGTCGAGCCAGTCCTCGGGCGCCACGGAGGTCATGGCGCCTCCGCCCCGAGAAGGAGGTCCAGCCCCGCGAGCAGCGCCTCGGGCCGCGGGGGGCACCCCGGGACGACGACGTCCACCGGCACGAGCGACCCGGCACCCGGAACGACCGCGTAGGAGTCCCAGTAGGGACCGCCGGAGATTGCGCACGCGCCGAACGCGAGGACCCGCCGCGGCTCCCGCAGGGCGTCGTAGGCGGCCCGGACGGCGGGCGCCAGCGCCGAGGTGATGGTGCCGGAGACGACGAGCACATCGGCGTCGGCCGGCACGTCAGCGGCACGGAGGCCGGTCAGCCGGGTGAGGGCCGCCATGACCTCGACGGCGCAGCAGGCCAGCCCGAGGTCGTAGAGGTGCAGGTCGAGGTGGCTGCCCGAGGGCGTCGTCACCGCTGCACCCGCCGTCACGCGGGAAGTGTAGGCACGCTGCGCTAACCTCTCGGCCGACCCCCACACGAAGGACTCCCCCATGACGGGCCCCTGGCGGCTGCACGGAGACGGTCGGACCATCGCACCGGGGGAGGTGGTCTCCCCGGACGAGCGTCTCACCTGGCCGCGTACCGTCGGCATCGGCATGCAGCACGTCGTCGCCATGTTCGGGGCGACGTTCCTCGTCCCCGTCATCACCGGGTTCCCCGTGACGACGACACTGTTCTTCTCCGGCGTCGGCACGGTGCTCTTCCTCACGGTGACCCGCAACCGGCTGCCGAGCTACCTCGGCTCGTCGTTCGCCTTCATCGCCCCGGTGCTGGCGGCGACGAAGAGCGGCGGGATCCCCCAGGCGCTGGGCGGCATCGTCGTCGCCGGCGTCGCCTTCGCCCTCATCGGCGCCGTCGTGACGCGCGCAGGCACCGGCTGGATCGACCTGCTCATGCCGCCAGTAGTCACCGGCGCGATCGTGGCCCTCATCGGCCTCAACCTCGCCCCGGCGGCCTACGGCTCGGTGCAGAAGGCCCCGGTGACCGCCGTCGTCACGCTCGTCGCCGTCGTCGTCCTCGCCGTGGCCCTCCGCGGCTTCCCCGCGAGGATCTCCATCGTCCTCGGCGTCCTCGTCGGGTACCTCACGGCGGCCGTGCGCGGCGAGCTGGACTTCACCGGCGTCAAGGACGCCGCCTGGGTGGGCCTGCCCGACTTCACCGCACCGCACTTCACGGCGTCAGCAGCCGTGCTCTTCCTCCCGGTGGTCCTGGTCCTCGCGGCCGAGAACATCGGCCACGTCAAGGCCGTCGCTGCGATGACCGGCCGCGACCTCGACTCCTCCATCGGGCGCGCCTTCATCGGCGACGGGCTCGCGACGACCCTCGCCGGCCTCGGCGGCGGCTCCGGGACGACGACCTACGCCGAGAACATCGGCGTCATGGCGGCCACCCGCGTGTACTCGACGGCGGCCTACTGGGTGGCCGGCCTGACAGCGGTCGCGCTGAGCTTCCTGCCGAAGTTCGGCGCGCTCGTCAACACCGTCCCGCCCGGCGTCATCGGTGGCGTGACGACGCTGCTCTACGGTCTCATCGGCGTGCTCGGTGCCCGGATCTGGGTGCAGGCCAAGGTCGACTTCTCGGACACGGTGAACCTCTACACGGCGGCCGTGGCACTCGTCATCGGCGTCGCCAACTACACCGTCACGCGCGGGGAACTCGTTCTCAACGGCATCGCGCTGGGCTCGTTCGCCGCGCTCGCCGTCTACCACTCGATGCGGCTGCTCTCCGGGCGCGAGGGCCGCGCCGGGACCGGTCCGTCCAGGGAGACGACGTCCTCCGGAGGTGCTCGAACGGACGTAGCATGAGCGCCGCGGTACCCATCCGCCCGACGCTCCGGGCCTGTCTTCTCGGGGCCGCGGGGAGGTCGGGTTCCGGTGGTCAAGCAGGTCGAGCAGCTCGAGCGTGTGGTCATCCGGTTCGCGGGTGACTCCGGCGACGGGATGCAGCTGACAGGCGACAGGTTCACCGCGACGACGGCTGCCTTCGGCAACGACCTCTCGACGCTGCCGAACTACCCCGCCGAGATCCGGGCACCCGCCGGGACCCTGCCGGGCGTCTCCTCGTTCCAGCTCCACTTCGCCGACCGCGACATCGTCACCCCCGGCGACAGCCCCGACGTCCTCGTGGCGATGAACCCGGCAGCCCTCAAGGCCAACATCGCCGACCTGCCGCGCGGCGGCCAGATCATCGTCGACACCCACGAGTTCACCGCCCGAGCTCTGGCCAAGGTGGCCTACGCGAGCAACCCCCTCGACGACGGCTCGCTGGAGGGCTACCGGGTCCACGCCCTCGACCTCACCGGCATGACGGTGGAGTCGGTCAAGGACTTCGGCCTCGGCCGCAAGGAGGCCTCGCGGGCGAAGAACATGTTCGCCCTCGGGCTGCTGTCGTGGCTCTACCACCGCCCGGTCGAGGGCACCGTGGCGTTCCTCGAGACGAAGTTCGCCACGAAGCCCGACATCATGAAGGCCAACCTCGCCGCGTTCTACGCCGGCTACAACTTCGGTGAGACGACCGAGGACTTCGCCGTCTCCTACGAGGTTCGGCCCGCCCCGATGGCCTCCGGGCGCTACCGCAACATCACCGGCAACACCGCGCTCTCGCTAGGCCTCGTCGCGGCCTCCCAGCGCAGCGGACTGCCGCTGTTCCTCGGCTCGTACCCGATCACCCCGGCCTCCGACATCCTCCACGAGCTGTCCAAGCACAAGCGCTTCGGCGTGCGGACCTTCCAGGCCGAGGACGAGATCGCCGCCGTCGGCTCGGCCCTCGGCGCGGCCTTCGGTGGGGCGCTCGGCGTGACGACGACGTCCGGCCCGGGTCTCGCCCTCAAGCAGGAGACCATCGGGCTCGCCGTCTCCCTCGAGCTGCCCCTCATCGTCGTCGACGTCCAGCGCGGCGGGCCCTCGACCGGCCTGCCGACGAAGACCGAGCAGTCCGACCTCCTCCAGGCGCTCTTCGGCCGCAACGGCGAGGCACCCGTGGCGGTCGTCGCCCCGCAGTCGCCGTCGGACTGCTTCGACGCCGCGATGGACGCCGTCCGGATCGCCACGACGTACCGCACGCCGGTCCTCCTGCTCTCCGACGGCTACCTCGCCAACGGCTCGGAGCCGTGGCGGATCCCCGAGGTCGACGAGCTGCCCGACCTGCGGGTGTCCTACGCCGACCCCGCGGACTTCGCCGAGGTGGCCTTCGCCCCGTACCGCCGCAACCCGCAGACGCTCGCCCGGCCGTGGGCGATCCCGGGCACGCCGGGGCTCGAGCACCGGATCGGCGGCATCGAGAAGGCCGACGTCACCGGTGAGATCTCCTACGACCCGGACAACCACGACCTCATGGTCCGACTGCGTCAGGCGAAGATCGACGGCATCAGCGTCCCCGACCTCGAGGTCGAGGACCCCACCGACGACGCCTCGGTGCTCGTCCTGGGCTGGGGGTCGACCTACGGCCCCATCGGCGCCGCATGCCGCCGCCTGCGTACCGACGGTCACCGCATCGCCCAGGCGCACCTGCGCCACATCTCTCCCATGCCGGCGAACACCGGTGAGGTGCTCGGCCGCTATGAACGCGTCGTGCTGCCCGAGATGAACCTCGGCCAGCTCGCCATGCTCCTGCGCGCCCGGTTCCTCATCGACATCCGCAGCTACACGCAGGTGCGCGGCATGCCGTTCAAGGCCACCGAGCTCGCCGACGTCCTCGAGGGCGTCATCGCCGAGACCTCTTCAGGGAAAGGCCCTGTCCCGTGACTGACGCCCCCGTGCTCGCGACGGCCGCCGGGCTGCTCGCGACGGCCGCCGGGCTCGAGCTCGTCCCCACGAGCTCAGAGCCGCAGAACCGCAAGCAGTACACCTCCGACCAGGAGGTCCGCTGGTGCCCGGGGTGCGGGGACTACGCCGTCCTTGCCGCGGTCCAGGGGTTCCTCCCCGAGCTCGGGCTGCGCCGCGAGAACATCGTCTTCGTCTCGGGCATCGGCTGCTCATCCCGGTTCCCGTACTACCTCGACACCTACGGGATGCACTCGATCCACGGGCGGGCGCCGGCGATCGCCACGGGCCTCGCGACCTCGCGTCCGGACCTCGCCGTCTTCGTCGTCACGGGGGACGGTGACGCGCTCTCGATCGGCGGCAACCACCTCATCCACGCCCTCCGACGCAACGTCAACTTCACCATCCTCCTGTTCAACAACCGCATCTACGGGTTGACCAAGGGCCAGTACTCCCCGACGTCGGAGCAGGGGAAGATCACGAAGTCGACGCCGCTGGGCTCCCTCGACGCCCCGTTCAACCCGGTCTCCCTCGCCCTCGGCGCGGAGGGGACCTTCGTCGCCCGCACGATCGACTCCGACCGGGCGCACCTCACGTCGGTGCTGCGCGCCGCCACCGCCCACGAGGGCACGTCGCTCGTCGAGATCTACCAGAACTGCAACATCTTCAACGACGGCGCCTTCGACCTCCTCAAGGACCCCGAGACGCGCGACGCCGCGCTCATCCGGCTCGAGCACGGCAAGCCCATGGTCTTCGGCAAGGAGGGCCAGCACGGTGTCGTGCGCGACCCGGTCAGCGGCAATCTCCGGGTCGCCGAGGTGGCCGACGTCGGGCGCTCAGCCGTCCTCGTCCACGACGCGCACGACCCGGATCCGGCCACGGCGTTCGCGCTGTCCCGGCTCTCCGGGTCCTCGCTGGCACGCACGCCCATCGGGGTGTTCCGCGACGTCCAGCGGCCGTCCTACGGTCGGCAGATGTCCGACCAGCTCGCCAGCGCCCGCACCACCCAGGGTCCAGGTGACCTGGCCGCGCTGCTCGGCGGGGCCGACTCCTGGCAGATCGCCGACGGCGACGCCGGCGAGGAGTAGCCCAGCAGCCGGACGACCACCCGTCCGGCCGGGCCCACCTGTGACGATGCCGCGATGACCCGCACCGCGAAGGGCACCCTGCTCGCTGCCTCCGCGTACCTCATGTGGGGGCTGTTCCCCCTCTACTGGCCGCTGCTCGAGCCGGCCCGGGCCGTGGAGATCCTCGCCCACCGGTTCGTCTGGTCCCTGCTCGTCGTCCTGGCCCTGCTCGCGGTGCGACGCTCGTGGTCGTGGATCGGCGTCCTGCGGCGGGACCCGCGTCGGGTGGCGATGCTCGTGCTCGCGAGCGCCCTCATCGCCGTCAACTGGGGCGTCTACATCTGGGGCGTCAACCACGGTCACGTCGTCGAGACCTCGCTCGGCTACTTCATCAACCCCCTCGTCACGATCCTCCTCGGCGTCGGGCTGCTCGGGGAGCGGCTGCGACCCCTGCAGTGGGCGGCCGTCGCCGTCGCCGCGGGGGCGGTCGTCGTCCTCACCGTGGACTATGGCCGACTGCCGTGGATCGGCCTCGTGCTGGCGTTCTCCTTCGGCGGCTACGGACTGATCAAGAAGCAGGCGGGCGTCGACGCGCTGCCCAGCCTGGCGACCGAGACGGCCGCGGCGTTCGTGCCGGCGCTCGCCTACCTCGTCGTCCTCGAGGCGAACGGGTCGGGGACCTTCGGCCACGTCTCCGTCGCGCAGAGCCTGCTCCTCGCGGGCACCGGCATCGTCACGGCGATCCCGCTGCTGTGCTTCGGGGGGGCCGTGATTCGCGTCCCGCTCTCGACGATGGGCCTCCTGCAGTACCTCACCCCGACGATGCAGTTCGCCATCGGGGTGCTCGTGCGTCACGAGCCGATGCCCGCCTCGCGGCTGGCGGGGTTCGCGCTCGTCTGGGTGGCGCTGGCCATGCTGACGACGGACCTCCTCCACGCCCGCCTGCGGCCGCGAGACGTCGCGCCGGTCTGACGGCTCGCCAGGTCAGGTGTCCGCGGCGATGACGAGGACGGGCGCCGGGGCCAGGGTGACCCTCGCCCGGGTGCCCACGGGCAGCTGCGGGGCCGCGGCCGAGGGCACCTGCGCCCGAAGCCGGACCCCGTCGGGCAGCCGGAGAGTCACGTGCGCGATGGCGCCGAGGAACGACGTCGCCTCGACGGCGGCCTCACCGAGCGCGTCGGGGGTGACGGTGACGGACTCGGGTCGGACGAGCGCCGTCCCTGCTCCGCGGGTGACGCTGCCCGCGACGGCAGGGATCGGCGTCCCGAGGACCTGGGCCACGCCGGAGTCGACGGTGCACGGCAGCCGGTTCGTCAGTCCGACGAACTCGGCGACGAACGGCGAGGCGGGGCGCGCGTAGAGCGCCGTCGGGGAGTCGATCTGCTCGAGGCGACCGGCGCGCATGACCCCGACGCGGTCGGCGATGGCCAGCGCCTCCTCCTGGTCGTGGGTGACGAACAGCGTCGTCGTCCCGACCTCGAGCTGGACCCGGCGGATCTCCTCCCGCAGCTGCGCGCGGACCTTCGCGTCGAGAGCGGAGAGGGGCTCGTCGAGGAGGAGGACCGTCGGCTCGATGGCGAGCGCGCGGGCGAGGGCGACCCGCTGCTGCTGGCCGCCGGAGAGCTGGGAGGCGTAGCGCCCCGTCTCCGCGGAGAGCCCGACAAGCTCGAGCATCTCCGCCGCGCGCGCCCGACGCCGCGCGGCCGGAATCTTGCGCAGCCGCAGGCCGAAGGCGACGTTGTCCAGCGCCGTGAGGTGCGGGAACAGGCTGTAGGCCTGGAAGACCATCCCCATGTCGCGCTTGTTGGCTGCGATCGAGGTGACATCGACGCCGTCGACCACCACCCGGCCGGAGGTCAGCTCCTCCAGCCCGGCGAGTGCTCGCAGCGCCGTCGTCTTGCCGCAACCGCTGGGTCCGAGGAGCGCGACGAGCTCGGCTGGCTCGAGGGTGAGGCTCAGGCCGTCGAGGGCGTGGACCGTGCCGTAGGTGCGCCGGAGGTCCTCGAGGCGCACCTCGACCCCAGCACCCGTCGCGCGCGTCATGGCGGGAACCGCTGCCGACGGCAGGGGGGCGTGGGACACCTCAGGACTCCTCGACGGGACGGGCGCGGGACCGCCGGTGGCGACCGGCGCCGACGAAGGACAGGCCGAGCAGGAGGACGAATGCGAAGAGCAGCGCGGCCAGCGACACCGCGACGGACAGGAACGCGTCGGCCTTCCCCAGGAGGTTGATCGTCACCTGGAGGTTGGAGAAGCTGAGCAGCGAGGCGATGGTGAACTCGCCGAGGACGAGGGCCACCGCGAGGAAGGACGCCGACACCACGGCGCTCCACATGTTGGGCAGCACCACCCGCAGGAGCACCGCCGGCCAGCCCGCCCCGAGGCCCCGAGCCGCCTCGGAGAGCACCCGGAGGTCAATGCTCGCCAGCCCTGCGTCGAGGGCGCGGTAGGCGTAGGGCAGGACGAGGACGACGTAGACGAAGGTCAGCGTGCGCGGTGAGTCGCCGAAGACCCGGGTGACCTGTCGGTAGACCGGCGAGAGGCCGACGACGAGGACGATCGCGGGGATGGTGAGCGGCAGCAGGCAGAGGGACTCCAGCACGCCGTGCAGCCGCGGGAGCCGCAGCCGCACCCACACCATCGTCGGCAGGAGAAGCACGAGCATGACGGCGACCGTGAGCACAGCGAGCTGCAGCGACACCGAGACGGCGGCGGTGAGGTCGGGGTCGTGGAACATGGCGCGCCACGGCTCGAGGGTGCGGCCCTTTCCCCCGCGGGTGCTGAACTCGGCCATGGCGTAGAGCGGCAGCAGGAAGAACGCACCCAGGACGAGAAGCACCGCCCAGCGAAAGACGCTCGCCCGGCGACGTTGCGCGCGGGTCAGGACAGCCATCGGGCAGTCCTTCGCTGGAGCCGGTTGTAAGCCACCATGACGACGGCTACGACGACGATCATGCCGAGCGCGAGCGCTTTGCCGACGTTCTCCTGACCGAGCACGACCTCGCTGGTCAGCGCCGAGCGGATCTGCAGCGGGACGATGGGCGCGCCCTGGCTCACCAGGGCGGCGGCCGTGGCGTAGGCGGAGAACGCGTTCGCGAAGAGCAGGAGGACGCACCCGGTGAAGGCCGGCGCGAGCAACGGTCCGCCGACGTGTCGCCAGTACTGCCAGGTCGAGCCGCCGAGGCTCACCGTCGCCTCGCGCCACTGCGCACGGACGCCGTCGAGCGCCGGGAGGAAGACGATGACCATGAGCGGGATCTGGAAGTACGTGTAGACGACGGTGAGCCCCTTGAGCTCGAACAGCCACCCGGGGCTGATCTCGATCCCCAGGTGGTCGCGCAGGACGACCGTGAGGAACCCCTCGAAGCCGAGGGTCGCGATGAACGCGAAGGCCAGCGTGACCCCGCCGAACTGGGCGAGGACGCCGCAGGCCGCCGTGAAGACGCGACGGAGCAGTCCGTCGGGACGCGAGGTCGCGATGACGTAGGCGAGCATCGCCCCGAGCACCGCCCCGATGACCGCCGTCGTCGCGGACAGGACGACGCTTCGCCAGAAGGCCTCGAGCACGTAGGACTCGCGCAGCGCCCGGATGTTCGCGAGCGTGAACCGCCCCTCGTTGCTGAAGGCGCCCACGACGACGACGACGGTGGGCAGGAGGAGGAACACGCCGACATAGGCGAGGAACGGCAGGAACCCGAGGGTCGCCCACCGGGCACGGTCGCCGACGCCCGGCGTCGTCGCACCACCTGGACGGTGCCACCGCCGCCCTGCGCTCAGCGGGGCCGTCATGTCCCCCGCGACCGACGCTGCGGTCGCGGGGGCTTCAGCACTGCTCACGTCAGCCGATCGTCTTGGCCCAGTTCGACTTCAGGTACTCCTTGGCCTTGTCAGTCTGCTCGCTCGTGAGGAACACCGGGGTGCCCTCTGACTTGGGCAGAGCGTCGTAGGCGGCCTTGTCGACCGTGCCCGCCGTGACCATGGCGTCAGCACGCACCGGACGCGCGAACCCCTTGAGCCAGAGGTTCTGGCCCTCGTCGGAGTAGAGGAACTCCTGCCAGAGCCGGGCAGCCGCTGGGTGCGGGGCGTCCTTGGCGATGGCCTGGAAGTAGTACGAGCCGACGACGCCGCCCGGGACGACGACGGTCTTCCAGTCGACCTTGCTGCCCTTGGCCTTGAGAGCCGCACCCTGACCGAGGTTGAGGTAGTCCCAGTCGAAGACCACGGGGGTCTGACCGGAGGCGACCGTGGCCGACGTCGGGTCGACGGGGAGGAAGTTGCCGGCCTTCTTCAGCTTGCCGAAGAACGCGACGCCGGGGGCGACGTCGTCGGCCGAGCCACCGCTGCCGAGCGAGGCGGCGACGACGCCGTTGAACGCGGCTCCGGCCTGGGTCGGGTCGCCGTTGAGGGCGACCTTGCCCTTGTACTCCGGCTTGAGGAGGTCCTCGAGAGACGTCGGGGCCGGCACCTTCGCGGCGTCGTAACCGATGGACATGTAGCCGCCGTAGTCATTGACCCAGAGCCCGGACGCCTCCTTGAGGTTGTCCGGGATGTCCTTCCAGGTGGCGACCTGGTAGGGCGCGTACATGGCCGTGTTGGCCAGGGCGACGGCGGCACCGAGGTCGAAGACGTCGGGCGCGCGGTCGGTGCCCTTGAGCTGCTTGGCCGCGTTGATCTCGTCCTGGCTGGCGGCGTCGGGCTGCGCGGAGACCACCTTGAGGCCGTACTTGGCCTTGAAGGCGTCGATCATGGCGCCGTAGTTGGCCCAGTCCGGCGGCAGCGCGATGACGTTGAGCGTGCCCTCCTTCTTCGCCGCAGCAGCAAGGGCATCCATCCCCCCAAGGGCCTGCGCGCTCGTCGCTGTCTCCGCGTCAGCCGCTGCAGGTGCGGAGCCGCTGGCGCTGGTTCCGGTCGTCGTGGCCTTGCCGCTGCTCGAGGAGCCGCAGCCGGTGAGCGCGGTGGCAGCCAGCAGGCCGGCCACCGCGATCGTGCTGCCGAGTCGTCGTCGGGACCATCGTGCGTCGTTGCGCATGTCGTCTTCCTCCCATGGAGAGCACGTGAGGCGGCGCGGTGCTCTCGGGAAACGTAACGCCATGGTCGACATCCGTCACGACCGGAGGGTCAACAGCGCGTGTCTGAGGGGTGTCGTCCCACCCTCGGCCGCTCTCGGCGGCTCACTGACCCCAGCGTCGGGCTTAGGCCGATCGCAGGACGACGACGTCGCACAGGCTCGCCAGCGCCCGTTTGGCCGCGCTCTCAGGCAGCGGCGCCAGGACTCCGCGAGCCTCCTCCGCCACCCGGCGCAGCTCGACCCGAGCGTGCTCCATGCCGGGGTGGGCGCGCAGCAGAGCGAGGGCCTCGGCGTGGGCGTCGTCGTCGTGCGCCAGCTCGGAGTCGAGCAGCGCCACGAGCCGGTCGGACTCCGCGAACGGCCGCACGGCGGCTTCTCGGCGTGCGTAGAGCACAGGCAGGGTCGCGACGCCCTCGCGGAGGTCGGTCCCGGGGGTCTTGCCGAAGGCGTCGGAGCCGCCCGCGATGTCGAGAAGGTCGTCGGAGAGCTGGAACGCCACCCCGATCCGCTCGCCGAAGGCGGTGAGGACCTCGACGGCCTGCTCGTCGGCCCCTGCCATGAGCGCGCCGAACCGGCCCGACGTGGCGATGAGGGACCCCGTCTTGTCGGCGACGACGGAGAGGTAGTGCTCGACGGGGTCCTCGTCGGCGCCGGGGCCGACGGTCTCGCGGATCTGGCCCGTGCACAACCGCTCGAAGGTGCGCGCCTGGATGCGCACCGCCTCGGGACCGAGGTCGGCGAGGAGGTCCGAGGCCCGAGCGAAGAGGAAGTCGCCGGTGAGGATGGCGACGGTGTTGTCCCACCGGGCGTTCGCCGAGGCCGCCCCGCGCCGGATTGCCGCCTCGTCCATGACGTCGTCGTGGTAGAGCGTCGCCAGGTGGGTGAGCTCGCAGACGACGGCAGAGGTCACTACGCCGGCGGCGTTCGGGTCGCCGAGCTGGGCCGCGAGCAGGACGAGCAGCGGCCGGAACCGCTTGCCTCCGGCGTCGACCAGGTGCCGGGAGGCCTCGGTGACGAACGGGAAATCGCTCTTGACCGAGTCGTGGAGCATCGCCTCGACGGCCGCCATGCCGGCGCGCAGGTCGGACTCGAGCTCGGGCGAGGTGTCCCCGAGCCCGAACGGTCGGGCGGCTAGCGGCACAGCGGTCTCCGGCTCGTGGTGGCGGCTCAGGTGAAGCGGTCTGCGGTGAAGCGCTGAGGACAGCCTCTCACCTGGCGAAGACCGACGCCTGTGCAGCGAGGTGGAGCACGGGTTGCGGCACGACGCCGAGAACGAGGGTCACGGCGACCCCCAGGGCGAGGGCGGCGGTCGTGAGGACGCTGGGCATGACCACCGTCGGGCCGTCGGCAGCGGGCTCGGAGAAGAACATGAGGACGATGACGCGAACGTAGAAGAACGCCGCGACCGCGCTCGCGAGGACGCCGACGATGACCAGGCCGGTGGCGCCACCCTCGAGCGCTGCCGAGAACACGGCGAACTTGCCCATGAAGCCGCTCGTCAGGGGGATGCCAGCCAGGGCCAGGAGGAAGAAGGCGAACACGCCCGCCACCAGCGGAGAGCGCTTGCCCAGACCCGCCCACTGCGAGAGGTGCGTGGCCTCCCCGGCGCTGTCGCGCACGAGGGTCACGACGGCGAAGGCGCCGATGGTCGTGAAGCCGTAGGCGAGGAGGTAGAACAGCGTGCCCTGCACCCCGGCGGCGTTCGTGGCGACGACGCCGACGAGGATGAAGCCCGCGTGGGCGATGGAGCTGTAGGCGAGCATGCGCTTGACGTCGGTCTGGGTGAGGGCGAACACCGCACCGAGCACCATGGTGAGGACGGCGATGAGCGAGATCATCGGCCGCCAGTCCCAGCGCATCCCGCCGAAGGCGACGTAGAAGACCCGCAGCATCGCCCCGAACGCCGCGACCTTGGTGCACGCCGCCATGAACCCGGTCACCGGCGTCGGCGCGCCCTGGTAGACGTCCGGCGTCCAGGCGTGGAACGGCGCGGCACCGATCTTGAACAGGAGCCCGACCGAGACCATGCCCAGCCCGACGAGCAGGAGGACGTCGTTGCCGGTGTGGCTGCTCACCGCTGTCGCGATCCCCGTGAGGCTCACCGTGCCGGCGTAGCCGTAGAGCAGCGCGGCGCCGAAGAGGAAGAAGGCCGACGCGAACGCCCCGAGGAGGAAGTACTTGAGCGCCGCCTCCTGCGAGAGCAGCCGACGTCGCCGAGCGACTCCGGAGAGGAGGTACAGCGGGAGCGAGAGGACCTCGAGGGCGATGAACATCGTCAGCAGGTCGTTGGCCGCCGGGAACAGGAGCATTCCCCCTACGGCGAACATCGTCAGCGGGTAGACCTCCGTGGCGACGAGCCCCGCCGCCTCGGCCTCGCGCTCGCCGGGGCTTCCAGGGACCGACGACGGCGCAGCGGCGAAGGCTCCGCCGCCGCCCAGGCCACGCTCGGCCATCATGAGCACGCCACCGACGGCGAGCAGGAGGATGCTGCCCTGGAGGAACAGCGCCGGTCCGTCGACGGCGACCGCGCCCTCGGCGGCGAGGACCCGCGTATCGGCGACGGCCACGACGGCGGCGAATGCACCCAGCAGACCGATGATCGCGAGAGCCACCTGAGGCACGTACCGGCGCCCCCGGGGCAGGAACGCCTCGAACAGCACCCCGACGACGGCGACGCCGAAGACGATGAGCATCGGCAGCAGTTTGCCGTACTCGACGTGCGGCGCTCGGAACGAGTCGAGCGTCGCGGTCGCGAGCGCGTTCACTGCGCGGTCCCTTCGGTGGTGACTAGGGCGGCCTCTGGCACGGAGACCTTGGGGGCCGGGTCGGTACGGTCGACGCTCTTCATCGTCGTGGCGACCGCCGGGTTGATGACGTCGAGCAGCGGCTTCGGGAAGAAGCCCAGGGCCACGATGATCGCCAGCAGTGGTGCCACGACCCAGGCCTCACGCCGGGTCATGTCGGCGGTGCCCGCGGCGGACTCCGGCACGGGGCCGGTCATCATCCGCTGGATCATGATGAGGATGTAGAGGGCCGCGAGGACGATCCCCAGGGTCGCGACGACCCCGGCCGCCGGGTACCGGCGGAAGGTGCCCACGAGGACGAGGAACTCGCTGACGAAGGCCGACAGCCCTGGCAGGGCGAGGCTCGACAGGCCGGCGACGAGGAAGGACCCGGCGATGAGCGGGGTGACCCGCTGCCAGCCGCCGTAGTCGGCGATCGAGCGCGAGCGCCGACGCCGCACGAGCAGCCCGGCGATGAGGAACAGCGCGGCGGTGCTGAAGCCGTGGTTGACCATGTACAGCGTCGACCCGGCCTGGCCCTGGCTCGTCATGGCGAAGATGCCCAGGGTGATGAAGCCGAAGTGCGACACCGATGTGTAGGCGATGAGCCGCATGATGTCGGTCTGGCCGATGGCCAACAGCGCCCCGTAGACGATGCCGATGAGGCTCATCACGATGATCATCGGCGTGAACCAGTGCGAGGCGTCCGGGAACAGCGGCAGGCAGAGCCGGATCATCCCGAACGTGCCCACCTTGTCGAGCACGCCGACGAGCAGGACGGCGCTGCCCGGGGTGGACTCCGCAGCGGCGTCCGGCAGCCACGTGTGGAACGGGAAGAGCGGGGCCTTGATGGCGAAGGCGATGAAGAACCCGAGGAACAGCCAGCGCTGGGTCACCGGGTCGATGTCGAGCGAAGCGAGCTGGGTGATCGAGAACGTCCCTGCGCCGAGCTGACGGCCCGAGATGACGTAGAGCCCGATGACCGAGGCCAGCATGAGCAGGCCGCCGAAGAGGCTGTAGAGGAGGAACTTCACCGCGGCGTACGAGCGCTGCGCCCCTCCGAAGCGACCGATGATGAAGTACATCGGGATGAGCATCGCCTCGAAGAAGACGTAGAAGAGGAAGACGTCGGTCGCCGCGAAGACCCCGATCATGAACGCCTCGAGGCTGAGCAGCAGCGCGTAGTAGCCCTTCGCGCTGCGACCGGTGCCGTCGGTGTCGTGCCAGGCCGCGAGCAGGACGACGGGCGTGAGCACCGCAGAGAGCGCGACGAGCACGAGCGCGATGCCGTCGACGCCGAGCGCGTACTGCACCCCGAACGCCGGGATCCAGTCGTGGGCCTCGGTGAACTGCATGCCGCCGCCGGGCTCGAACGCCGCAGCCATGGCGATGGTGAGGCCGAGCGCGACGAGGGAGAACACGAGGGCCACCTGCTTGGCGAGCAGGTCACGTCCCTTGGGCAGCGCAGCCACGACGAGCGCCCCGACCAGGGGGACCGCCCCGATGACGGTCAGCCACGGAAAGTCGCTCACGTCAGATCCTCACCAACAGCATGGCGGCGACCACGACGACCGCGCCTCCCAACATCGACAGCGCGTAGGAGCGCACGAACCCCGTCTGGAGCCGTCTGGCCCGCGCCGAGAGCCCGCCGAAGAACGCCGCGAGGCCGTTGACGGCGCCGTCGATCCCTCGGTTGTCACCGAAGACGAGCGACCGGGTGAGGTATTGACCCGGCAGCATGACGACCGCCTCGTTGACCGAGTCCTGGTACAGGTCTCGCCGAGCGGCCCGGGTGAGCAGCGCCCCGGCGGGGGCGACCACGGGCACGTCGCGTCGTGCGTACTGGGTGAAGGCCGCCGCCACGCCCCCGAGGACGACGACGAGGCTCAGCGCGGTGGCGACGGCGGGCGAGATCGTGCTGGCGCCCTCTTCGACCGCTGTCCCGACGACCGGCTCGAGCCAGTTCTGCAGCGCTCCGCCGAGGACGAACAGCCCACCGGCGAAGACCGAGCCGATCGCGAGCACGACCATGGGCATCGTCATCGACGTGCCCGACTCGTGGGGGTGGACGTCCTCGGTCCAGCGCCGGGGACCGAAGAACGTCATGACCATGACCCGGGTCATGTAGAAGGCGGTGAGCCCGGCGCCGAGGAGGGCGACGAGCCCGACGGTCCAGCCGCTCGCGCCACCGTGGTTGAACGCCGCCTCGATGATCTTGTCCTTGGTGAAGAAGCCCGAGAACGGAGGAAGGCCGATGATCGCGAGGTAGCCGAGGCCGAAAGTGACGAAGGTGACGGGCATGACCGTGCGCAACCCGCCGAAGCGGCGCATGTCGGTCTGGTCGTTCATGCCGTGCATGACCGACCCTGCCCCGAGGAACAGCCCGGCCTTGAAGAACCCGTGGGCGAGCAGGTGCATGATCGCGATCGCGTACCCAGCCGGACCGAGACCGGCCGCGAGGATCATGTAGCCGATCTGGCTCATCGTCGAGGCCGCCAGGGCCTTCTTGATGTCGTCCTTCGCGCAGCCGACGATCGCCCCGTAGAGCAAGGTGATGGCCCCGATCGCCATGACGACGGCGCGAGCAGTGGCCGAGGCGTCGAAGACCGGGGCGGAGCGCACGATGAGGTAGACGCCGGCGGTGACCATCGTCGCCGCGTGGATGAGCGCCGAGACGGGCGTGGGACCAGCCATGGCGTCACCGAGCCAGGCCTGCAGCGGCACCTGCGCGGACTTGCCGCACGCTGCCAGCAGGAGCATGAGCCCCATGACCGTCATCGTCGTCGAGGAGGCCTGGGAGGCTCCCTGCGCGACCCCCGCGAAGCTGAACGTGCCGAACGTCGAGAACATGAGGACGATGGCGATGGACAGGCCGACGTCACCGATGCGGTTCATGACGAACGCCTTCTTGGCCGCCGTGGCGTACTCGGGGCGGTAGTTCCAGAAGCCGATGAGCAGGTAGGACGCCAGGCCGACGCCCTCCCAGCCGAAGTACAGCGTGAGGTAGCTGTTGCCGAGGACGAGCAGGAGCATCGCCGCGATGAAGAGGTTGAGGTAGGCGAAGAACCGACGTCGGTCTCGGTCGTGGCTCATGTAGCCGATCGAGTACACATGGATCAGCGTGCCGACGACGGTGATGAGCAGGACGAAGCAGATCGAGAGCTGGTCGAGCTGCAGTGCGGCGTCGGCCCGGAAGTCGGCCACCGGCACCCAGGAGTACAGGTGCTGGACGACGGTGCGCGACTCGCCGTCGCGGCCCTGCAGGGCGAAGAACAAGACGATGCCGAGGACGGCCGACAGCGCCGCGGTGAGCGTGCCGAGCAGATGCCCGATCTTGTCGGTGCGGCGTCCGCCCACGAGGAGCACCGCGGCACCGAGCAGCGGCAGCCCGATGAGCAGCCAGGTCAGCGAGAAGACACCGCTGGCTGTGCTGGGTGCCACGGTCGAGGCGAGGACGGCGGCGGTCACGCCGGCACCAACGCCCGTCGCGCGGAGATCCACCCGGCGCTGGGAGCGACCGGGGCTGCGGGGTCAGGCACGGCGAACCTCGTCCTCATCAGAACTTCAGCAGGTTGGCGTCGTCGACCGAGGCCGAGCGGCGGGTACGGAAGATCGACACGATGATGGCCAGGCCGACGACCACCTCTGCGGCGGCGACGACCATGACGAAGAACGCGATGACCTGGCCGTCGAGCGAGCCGTTGATCCGCGCGAACGTGACGAACGCGAGGTTGCAGGCGTTGAGCATGAGCTCGACGCACATGAACATGACGATGGCGTTGCGCCGGACGAGCACCCCGGTCGCCCCGATGGAGAACAGGATCGCCGCGAGGTACACGTAGTTGTACGGGTTCACGTCGATCCCCCTGCTGTGCTGGCGGGCGCATCGCTGTGCTGGACCGGTTCGAGCGCGGCGGGCTGTGGGCGCAGCGCCGGGTCGCGCAGCTCGAGGGCCGTCGGGACCGAGTCGAGCAGCGGGCTGCCGTCAGGCAGCAGCGCAGGCGTGTCGACGGCGTTGTGCCGGGCGTAGACACCCGGGGCCGGCAGCATCGTCGGTCGGTCGGAGCGGAAGCGGCGCTCGGAGAGCTCGCGCTGGGTGAGCCGCGGGGTGAGGAGCTCACGGTGTGTGAGGACCATTGCCCCCAGGGCTGCCGTGATGAGCAGCGCGCTCGTGACCTCGAAGGCGAACACGTAGCGGGTGAAGATGAGCTGCGCCAGCCCCGGGACGTTGCCGCCGGCCGCGTTCGTCGGCTCGACGAGGCCGCGGGCAGGGGCGACGGTCGCCCGCCCCAGGGCTCCGACGAGCAGGACGGCGAAGCCGACGCCGAAGAGCACGGCGGTCACGCGCTGACCCTTGATCGTCTCGATGAGGGAGTCCGAGGAGTCCACCCCGACGATCATGAGGACGAAGAGGAAGAGCATCATCACCGCGCCGGTGTAGACGACGATCTGCACGATGCCGAGGAACGGCGCATCCTGGGCGATGTAGGCAAATGCCAGGCACATCATCGTCAGGGCGAGGAGCAGTGCGCTGTGGACCGCCCTGCTCGTGACGAGCATGCCCAGGGAGGCGAGAACGGCGATGGGCGCGATGATCCAGAAGAGGATGGCCTCGCCGGTCGACGTCGACGCCGGGGGGGCGGCGGCGAGCACCGTCGCGGCCACGGGGGCCAGGCTCGAGATCACTTCCGACCCTTCTTCTTCTTCGGGGCGAACGTCTCGCTCGACCTGCCCGACTTGCTGATGGTCACCGTCGTGGCCTCGGTGAGTGCCTCGCCCTGGGAAGGGTCCGACCCGCTGACCGCGCCGCGGTAGTAGTCCCCCGCCGAGGTGCCGGGAATCATCGCGTGCGGCGGAGGGACCATACCGGGCAGCATCGGGGCGAGGAGGTCCGCCTTCTCGTAGATGAGCTCGCCGCGGTCGTTGCCCGCCAGCTCGTACTCGTTCGTCATCGTCAGCGCGCGCGTCGGGCACGCCTCGATGCACAGCCCGCAGAAGATGCACCGCAGGTAGTTGATCTGGTAGACGCTGCCGTAGCGCTCCCCCGGCGAGAACCGCTCCTCGGCGACGTTGTCGGCGCCCTCGACGTAGATGGCGTCGGCCGGGCAGGCCCACGCGCACAGCTCACAGCCGATGCACTTCTCGAGGCCGTCGGGGTAGCGGTTGAGCTGGTGGCGACCGTGGTAGCGCGGCGCCGTCGGCACCTTCTCCTCGGGGTACATCTCGGTCGTCTTCGTCTTGAACATCGTCGAGAAGGAGACGCCGAACCCCTTCGGCTGGTCCCTGAGCCTAGCCACGGATCTTCTCCTCCTCGCCGAGCGCGCCTGCGACCGTGCCTGCGCCGATGCGCGGCAGCTCCTGCCCCGGCATCGGAGGCACCGGGTACCCCCCGGACATGGGGTCGAACTCCGGCTCGGCGGCCGGACCGGGCTGCGGGCGACCTCGCTCGGCGAGCGACTCCCAGGCGATGCTCGCGAGGAGCAGGACCGCGATCGCGCCACCGCCGTAGGCAAGGACCTCGCCCCGCGAGACGTCCTCGTTGGTCAACGTGCGCACGGTCGCGACGACGAGGATCCACACGAGCGACACCGGGATGAGGATCTTCCATCCCAGCTTCATGAACTGGTCGTAGCGGATCCGCGGCAGGGTCCCGCGCAGCCAGACGAAGAGGAAGTAGAACAGGAAGAACTTGCCGAAGAACCACAGCAGCGGCCACCAGCCGGTGTTGGCCCCCGACCACAGCGAGATGGGGAAGGGCGCACGCCAGCCGCCGAGGAACAACGTCGTGGCGAGCGCCGAGACGTTGAGGAGGTTGATGTACTCGGCGAGGAAGAACAGCGCGAACTTCAGCGACGAGTACTCGGTGTGGAACCCTCCGACGAGCTCGCCCTCACCCTCGGGAAGGTCGAAGGGGGCACGGTTGGTCTCGCCGACCATCGAGATGACGTAGACGACGAACGACGGCAGCAGCGCGATCCCGAACCACAGGTGCCGCTGTGCGTCGACGATCGCCGTTGTCGACATCGAACCCGCGTAGAGGAAGACCGCGACGAACGACAGCCCCATGGCGACCTCGTAGGAGATCATCTGGGCTGAGGAGCGCACCCCACCGAGGAGCGGGTACGTCGAGCCGCTGGACCAGCCGGCCAGGACGATGCCGTAGATGCCGACCGAGGCCACCGCGAGGACGTAGAGCACCCCGGTAGGCAGGTCCGCGAGCTGCAGGAGCGTGTGGTGGCCGAAGATGCTCACCTCGGGCCCGAGCGGGATGACGGCGAAGACCATGAAGCACGGGATCGCCGCGATGATCGGCGCGATGATGAAGACCACCTTGTCGGCGGCCTTCGGGATGATCTCTTCCTTGGTCGCCAGCTTGATGCCGTCCATGAGGCCCTGGAGCACGCCAGCGGGGCCGACGCGGTTCGGGCCGACCCGCTGCTGCATCTTCGCGACGATCCGTCGTTCACCCCAGATCGCAAGAAGCGTGCACACGACGAGGATGACGAAGATCGCCAAGGCCTTGACGACGATGAGCCAGCCCGGGTCGTCGTCGAGCAGGGAGCGGCCGTCGGCCGTGGCGGCCGCGAGCGAGGCGAGCGAGGTCACAGGGCACTCCCACGAGAGATCCGGACCAGCGAGCCGGCCCCGACCGCGAGCGCACGGCGGACGCCCGGGCTCTCGGAGAAGGTCGGCACCCACACCACACGGTGCGGCAGGTCGTCGAGCACCACAGGCAGGGACAGCGAGCCGTGCACCGAGGAGACGGTCAGCGGCTCGCCGTCGAGGACGCCGAGCTCGGCCGCGGTCGAGGCCGACACGCGCGCGACAGGCCTGTGGGCGGTGCCGGCGAGGTGCGGCTCGCCGTCCTGCATGCGGCCCTTGTCGAGGAGCATCCGCCACGTGGCGAGCAGCGCCTCGCCCTCGCCGGGCTCAGGCACGGCGAGCGCCTCGGCCTGCGGGGCAGCGGCCCGCGAGCCCTCCCATCGCCCGAGCTCGGCGAGCTCGGCGCGGGCGACCTCGACGGCGGGCAGCCGGATCGGCGCGCCCATCGCCTCGGCGAGCGCGTGCAGCACCCGGGTGTCGGCCATGGCGCCGGTCTGGGCCAGGACGACGTCGAAGGGACGCGCGCGGCCCTCCCAGTCGAGGAACGTGCCCGGCTTCTCGGCCACGGGGGCCACCGGGAAGACGACGTCGGCGAGCTCGGTGACCGCGCTCGCGCGGATCTCGAGGCTGACGACGAAGCCGGCCGTCTCGATCGCCGCGAGGGCGGCGGTCGGGTCGGGGAGGTCCTCGGGGTCGACGCCTCCGACGACCAGACCGCCCAGCTGCCCCGAGGCAGCGGCTTCAAGGATCTCCGAGAGCCCGCGGCCGGGGGTGGACGGCAGCTCGCCGGTGCCCCACGTGGCTGCGACGTCGACCCGGGCTGCTGCGTCGGAGACGGGACGCCCCCCGGGTAGCAGGGTCGGCAGCAGGCCCGCCTCGAGCGCACCGCGGTCGCCCGCCCGGCGAGGAACCCACGCGAGGCGCGCGCCGGTCGAGGCTGCGAGGACGAGAGCGGCGCTCAGCGCACCGGGAACCCCGGCGAGCCGCTCCCCGAGGAGGACGACGGCGCCAGGCTGGCGCAGCAGGGCAGCGGCCGCCACGACGTGCGAGGCCTCACCCTCCGCGCCGTCGGCCAACGACCGCAGGACGCCGGCCTCACCGCCGGGTGCGGTGGCGAGCAGCGTGCCGCCGAGCTTGGCGAGCCCGCGTGAGGCGAACGGCGCGACCGAGCGCACCCCGAGGCGGCGCTTGCGCACCGCCTTGCGCAGGCGCAGGAAGAGGATCGGGGACTCCTCCTCGGGCTCGAGGCCGACGAGGAGGACGGTCCCGGCCGTCTCGAGGTCGGCGTAGGTGACACCGAGGCCCGAGCCGGCGACCGTCGAGCCGAGGAAGTCGGCCTCCTCGGCGGAGTGCGGCCGAGCGCGGAAGTCGACGTCGTTCGTCCCGAGGCTGACCCGGGCGAACTTCGACCAGGCGTAGGCGTCCTCGAGGGTCACCCGGCCGCCCGGCAGGACACCGACCCCGCCCGCGGCGCGCGCAGCGGACAGGCCTGCGGCAGCGGTGGCGAGGGCGTCGGCCCACGACGTCGGGACGAGGGTGCCGTCGTCCTCACGGACGAGCGGGGTGTCGATCCGGTCGCCGGTGCGGGTGTAGGTGAACGCCCAGCGGCCCTTGTCGCAGTTCCACTCCTCGTTCACCGCCGGGTCGTCGCCGGCGAGACGACGAGTGACCTTGCCGCGGCGGTGGTCGGTGCGCAGGGCACAGCCCGACGCGCAGTGCTCGCAGACGCTCGGCGTCGAGACGAGGTCGAACGGGCGGGCACGGAACCGGTAGGCGGCACCAGTGAGCGCGCCGACCGGGCAGATCTGGACGGTGTTGCCGGAGAAGTAGGACTCGAACGGCTGGCTCTCGTAGATGCCGACCTGCTGGAGCGCGCCACGCTCGAGGAGGGCGATGAAGGGGTCGCCGGCGATCTGCTCGCTGAAGCGGGTGCACCGGGCGCACAGGACGCAGCGCTCCCGGTCGAGGAGCACCTGCGAGGAGATGGCGATCGGCTTGGGGAAGGTGCGCTTGACCCCCTCGAACCGCGACACCGCCCGACCGTTGCTCATCGCCTGGTTCTGCAGCGGGCACTCGCCGCCCTTGTCGCAGACCGGGCAATCCAGCGGGTGGTTGATGAGGAGCATCTCCATGACGCCGTGCTGCGCCTTGTCGGCGACGGCGGAGCTGAGCTGGGTGTGGACGACCATGCCGTCGGTCACCGTCGTCGTGCACGAGGCAAGAGGCTTGCGCTGCCCGTCGACGTCGACGAGGCACTGGCGACAGGCCCCGACCGGGTCGAGCAAGGGGTGGTCGCAGAACCGCGGGATCTGGATGCCGAGCAGCTCGGCGGCGCGGATCACCAGCGTGCCCGGCGGCACCGAGACCTGGTAGCCGTCGATGGTGACGGCGAGCAGGTCCTCGCGCTTGTCGGGCACGCCGCCGCCGGCGGGTGTCGTCGTGGTGGCGGTCATCAGACGCTGGCTCCGGCGAAGATGGTGGAGGCGACCGGGTCGAACGGGCAGCCGGCCTGGGTGATGTGGGCGACGTACTCGTCGCGGAAGAACTCGATCGAGCTCGTGATCGGGCTGGTGGCGCCGTCGCCGAGGGCGCAGAAGGCCCGGCCCATGATGTTGTCGCAGAGGTCGAGCAGCTTGTCGAGGTCCTCGGCCTCGCCCTGACCGGCCTCGAGGCGGCGCATGATCTGCACGAGCCAGTAGGTGCCCTCACGGCACGGGGTGCACTTGCCGCAGGACTCGTGGGCGTAGAACTCGGTCCAACGCAGGACGGCGCGCACGACGCAGGTCGTCTCGTCGAAGCACTGCAACGCCTTGGTGCCCAGCATGGACCTCGCGGCGCTCACGCCCTCGTAGTCCAGCGGGGTGTCGAGGTGCGCGGCCGTCAGCAGCGGCGTCGAGGAGCCTCCCGGCGTCCAGAACTTCAGCTCGTGGCCGAGGCGCATGCCGCCGGCGAGGTCGAGGATCTGGCGCATGGTGATCCCCAGCGGTGCCTCGTACTGGCCCGGGTTCGCCACGTGCCCGGAGAGCGAGTACAGCGTGAAGCCTGCCGACTTCTCGGTGCCCATGCTCGTGAACCAGTCGGCACCGCCGCGGACGATCGCCGGGACCGACGCGATCGACTCGACGTTGTTGACCACCGTCGGACTGGCGTAGAGCCCGGCGATGGCGGGGAACGGCGGGCGCAGCCTCGGCTGGCCGCGGAAGCCCTCGAGGCTGTCGAGCAGCGCCGTCTCCTCGCCGCAGATGTAGGCCCCCGCGCCGGCATGGATGACGAGGTCGAGGTCGAAGCCCGAGCCGAGGACGTCGGTGCCGAGGTAGCCCTTGGCGTAGGCCTCGGACACGGCCTGCTGCAGGCGTCGGAGCACGTGGACGATCTCGCCTCGCACGTAGATGAACGCGTGCCGGGCACGGATGGCGTACGCCGCGATGATGATGCCCTCGACGAGGACGTGCGGGTTCGCCATGAGCAGCGGGGTGTCCTTGCAGGTGCCCGGCTCGGACTCGTCGGCGTTGACGACGAGGTAGTGCGGCTTGCCGTCACCCTGGGGGATGAAGCCCCACTTCATGCCGGTGGGGAAGCCCGCACCCCCGCGGCCGCGCAGACCCGAGGCCTTGACGAGGCTGATGACCTCGTCCGGGGTCATCGCCAGGGCCGAGCGCAGCGCCTGATAGCCGTCGTGACGCTCGTAGCCGGCCAGGGTGAAGGAGTCGGGCTCGTCCCAGTGCGCCGAGAGGACCGGAGTGAGCACCTCAGACCTCCTTCTCGCCGGGCAGGGGGGTGGAGTTCGCAGGGTCAGCGCTCGCCGTCGAGACGCCGCCGTCGTGGGCGCTGGGCATCCCGCCGCTCGCGGCCTGGCCGTCAGCCGGCACCGATGCGTCGGCCGGAGCCGCGGAGACGCGCTCGCGCTGGGCGGTCTCGCGCTCGCGGGTCTCCCTGTCCATCGAGGGGGCGGTGTCCCCGCGCTGCTGGGCCAGTCGCAGGCCGACGAGAGTGGCCGGGCCGGCCGCAGGGCCCTCGTTCGCCAGACCGTCGGGGAAGCCCGCGAGAACGCGTTCGACCTCCGTGAACGAGCAGATCCGCGGCCCTCGCGTGGAACGCACCTCGGCGCCCGAGGCGAGGTCGTCGACGAGGGCGCGCGCCGTCTCGGGGGTCATGTTGTCCATGAACTCCCAGTTGACCGTCATGACGGGCGCGTAGTCGCAGGCGGCGTTGCACTCGATGTGCTCGAGGGTGATCGTGCCGTCGGGGGTCGTCTCGTCGTTGCCGACGCCGAGGTGCTCCTTGAGCGCTGCGAAGATCGCGTCGCCACCGAGGACGGCGCACAGGGTGTTCGTGCACACCCCGACGTGGTAGTCACCGACCGGGCGGCGCTTGTACATCGTGTAGAAGGTGGCCACCGCGGAGACCTCCGCCGTGGTCAGCCCGAGCTCCTCGGCGCATAGCTCGATCCCCGCAGGAGTGACGTAACCCTCCTCCGCCTGCACGAGGTGCAGCATCGGCATGAGCGCCGAGCGCGGCCGCGGGTAGCGCGCGACGATCTCGCGCATGTGCTCGCGGGTCGTGTCGGTGAGGGGCATCAGCGGTCAACTCCACCCATGACGGGATCGATGCTGGCGACCGCGACGACGACGTCGGCGACCATGCCGCCCTCGCACATCGCCGCCACCGACTGCAGGTTCGTGAAGGACGGGTCCCTGAAGTGGACCCGGTAGGGGCGGGTGCCGCCGTCGCTGACGACGTGCGCGCCGAGCTCGCCGCGCGGGCCCTCGATCGCCTGGTACACCTGCCCGGCCGGGACCCGGAAGCCCTCGGTGACGAGCTTGAAGTGGTGGATGAGCGACTCCATCGACGAGCCCATGATCTCGCGGATGTGGTCGAGGCTGTTGCCGAGGCCGTCGCTGCCGAGCGCGAGCTGCGCCGGCCAGGCGATCTTCTTGTCCTCGACCATGATCGGGCCTGGCTCGAGCCGGTCGAGGCACTGCTCGACGATCTTCAGCGACTCGCGCATCTCCTTGATCCGGATGAGGTAGCGGCCGTAGGAGTCGCAGGAGTCGGCGGTGGCGACGTCGAAGTCGTAGGACTCGTAGCCGCAGTAGGGCTGGGTCTTGCGCAGGTCCCACGGCAGCCCGGTCGCCCGGAGGACGGGGCCCGTCACGCCGAGCGCCATGCAGCCGGTGAGGTCGAGGTAGCCGACGTCCTTCTGGCGGTCGATGAAGATCTTCTGACCGGTGAAGAGCTTGTCGTACTCGTCGAAACGGCCGGGGAGGACCCTGACGAGCTCGCGGATCTTGTCGACGGCGCCGGCGGGGAGGTCCTGCGCGAGGCCACCGGGGCGGACGTAGGCGTAGTTCATCCGCAGACCGGTGATCATCTCGAGGACGGTGAGCACGAGCTCGCGCTCGCGGAAGCCGAAGATCATGACCGTCGTCGCGCCGAGCTCGTTGCCACCGGTCGCGATGGCGACGAGGTGGGAGGAGATCCGCTGGAGCTCCATGAGCATGACCCGGATGACGTCGACCCGCACCGGGATCTGCTCGGTGATCCCGAGGAGCTTCTCGACGGCGAGACAGTAGACGACCTCGTTGTGGATGTTGGAGAGGTAGTCCATCCGCGTGACATAGGCGACGCCCTGGACCCAGCTGCGGTACTCGAGGTTCTTCTCGATGCCGGTGTGCAGGTAGCCGATGCCGCAGCGCGCCTCGGTGACGCTCTCGCCCTCGATCTCGAGGATGAGCCGGAGCACGCCGTGGGTCGAGGGGTGCTGAGGACCCATGTTGACGACGAGCCGGTTCTCGCCCGAGGCGGTCGCGTCGGAGGCCATGGCGTCCCAGTCGGCGCCGGTGACCGTGTAGACGCGGGCGCCGTCGGTCTCGGGGTCGGCGAAGCCGGGAGCGGCCGTGGGCTCGTCGGGGGTGAAGCTCGTGGTGGGCATCAGGTGTACGACCTCCGCTGGTCGGGCGGGGGCACCTGGGCGCCCTTGTACTCCACGGGGATGCCCCCGAGCGGGTAGTCCTTGCGCTGCGGGTGCCCCGGCCAGTCGTCGGGCATGAGGATCCGCGCGAGCCCGGGGTGACCGTCGAAGACGACGCCGAACATGTCCCAGGTCTCGCGCTCGTGCCAGTCGTTGGTCGGGTAGGTCTCGACGACCGACGGCAGGTGGGGGTCGGCGTCGGGACACGTCGACTCGACCCGGATCCGCCGGTTGTGGGTGATCGACATGAGCGGGTACACCGCGTGCAGCTCCCGACCTGCGTCGCTCGGGTAGTGGACGCCGCTGACGCCGAGGCACATCTCGAAGCGCAGCGCCGGGTCGTCGCGCAGCGTGCGCATGACGACCGGCAGGGCCTCGCGACGGACGACGAGGGTGAGCTCGCCGCGGTCGACGACGACCCGCTCGATCGCCTCGTCGAAGTCCGGGAAGGCCCCCTCGAGCCGGTCGACGACGTCGTCGAAGTAGCCACCGAAGGGACGTTGCGCCGGCGGCGGTGCGGTGATCGTACGCACGAGCCGGCCGTAGCCGGAGGTGTCGCCGCCCTCGGAGCCGCCGAACATGCCGTGCCGGACGCCGATGACCTCGGGCGCGATCGGCTCGGGAAGCGGCTCGGGGAGGTTGCGGGCGCCGTCGTCGTGGGCGTCTGTCACCGGAGCAGCCCCTTCAGGTCCTGCGTGGGTGTGGCCGTGAGCATGAGCTGCTCGCGCTCCCGGTCGGCGGCGACCTTCTGCGCGCCGAGCTTCTCGTGCTGGATCTGATCGTGGAGCTTGAGGATGGCGTCGAGGAGCATCTCTGGCCGCGGCGGGCAGCCGGGAAGGTACATGTCGACGGGGACGACGTGGTCGACGCCCTGGACGATCGCGTAGTTGTTGAACATGCCGCCGGAGGACGCGCACACGCCCATCGCGATGACCCATTTGGGCTCGGGCATCTGGTCGTAGATCTGGCGGAGCATCGGGGCCATCTTGTTCGACAGCCGACCGGCGACGATCATGAGGTCGGCCTGGCGCGGGGACGCCCGGAAGACCTCCATGCCGAAGCGGGAGATGTCGAAGCGACCGCCACCGGTGGCCATCATCTCGATCGCGCAGCACGCGAGGCCGAACGTCACCGGCCACAACGAGCTCTTGCGGACGTAGCCGAGCGCCGACTCGACGGTGGTGAGCACGACGCCGCTGGGGAGCTTCTCCTCGAGACCCACGCGGTCAGCCCTTCTTCCGAGGTGTGGTGTGGCGCGTCATCAGTCCCACTCGAGCCCACCGCGGCGCCAGACGTAGGCGTAGGCGACGAAGACGGTGAGGATGAACAGCACCATCTCGACGAGGCCGAAGACACCGAGGGCGTCGAAGGCGACGGCCCACGGATAGAGGAAGACGATCTCGATGTCGAAGACGATGAAGAGCATTGCCGTCAGGTAGTACTTGACCGGGAACCTGCCGCCGCCGACGGGCTGCGGGGTGGGCTGCACGCCGCACTCGTAGGCGTCGAGCTTGACGCGGTTGTAGCGCTTGGGCCCGATGACGTGCGTGGCGGCGACCGAGCCGACCGCGAAGGCGGTGCTGATGGCCAAGAGCACGAGGATCGGCGCGTAGTTCGT
This sequence comes from Actinomycetes bacterium, assembly GCA_038322045.1. GTDB lineage: Bacteria > Actinomycetota > Actinomycetes > JBBQFP01 > JBBQFP01 > JBBQFP01. The sequence goes on from JBBQFP010000010.1 coordinate 50,177, forward strand.
CATGCCGGCCCGCTCCCCTCTGACTTGCTCACAACGGCTTGCCTCACAACGTTCGAGCTCGCGACGTCCGACCCGAGGACCGCGGGCGGGATTGTCATCCTATCCGTGCTGAGGTACCGCATCAGGTACCGCATCAGGCCCCGCTTCATGCCGTGCGCGGCCGGCGCCTTGCGTTGCAGCCTCACGCCGCCGGGGCGAGCCGGGTGAGGCCGTTGACGACGCGGTCCATGGCGTCGCCACCTCGCGGGTCGGTGAGGTTGGCGAGCAGCTTGAGGGTGAACCGCATGAGCATGGGGTGGGGCAGGCCGTGGCGGGTGGCCAGAGCCATGACGTGGGGGTTGCCGATGAGCTTCACGAAAGCCCGACCGAGGGTGTAGTAGCCGCCGTACGCGGCCTTGAGCGCCTGGGGGTAGCCGGCGAGCGCGAGCTCACGAGCCGCGCCCTCCGGACGGGCGAGCGCCTGGACGACGACCTCGGCAGCGAGGGAGGCGGACTCCATGGCGTAGGCGATGCCCTCGCCGTTGAAGGGGTTGACCATGCCTCCGGCGTCGCCGAGCAGGAGCATCCCGTTGGCGTAGTGCGGCTGTCGGTTGAAGCCCATGGGCAGGGCGGCACCGCGCACCGGGCCGGTCTGGTTCTCCTCGACGTAGCCCCACTCGGGCGGCATCGACGCGACCCACCGGTGGAGCAGCTGCTTGTAGTCGACGTTGCCGAAGGCCTTGGAGGTGTTGAGGATGCCCAGGCCGACGTTGGACGTCCCGTCGCCGACGCCGAAGACCCAGCCGTAGCCGGGGAGCAGCTGACGCTTGCCCGAGGAGGAGTCCCACAGCTCGAGCCAGGACTCCAGCCAGTCGTCGTCGTGCCGCGGGCTGCGGAAGTACGTCCGGACGGCGACCCCCATGGGGCGGTCCTCGCGTCGCTGGAGGCCCATGGCGAGGGAGAGCCGGCTGGAGTTGCCGTCGGCCGCAAGGACGAGCGGCGCGCGGAAGACGACCTCCTCGCCCCCGCTGTTGGCCCGGACGCCGAGGATCCGACCGGTGCTCTCGTCGACCACCGGACCGGTCACGGGGGTGGACTCGTAGAGCCGCGCGCCTGCCTTCTGGGCGTGCCGCGCGAGCAGGTCGTCGAAGTCCAGTCTCGGGCGCACGAGCCCGTAGTCGGGGAAGCTCGCGAGCTCGGGCCAGGGCAGCTCCAGGCGCATGCCGCCGCCGATGATGCGCAGGCCATGGTTGCGGATCCAGCCGGCCTCGGGCGTCGTGTCGATCCCGAGGGCGACGAGCGCCTTGACCGCACGCGGGGTCAGGCCGTCGCCGCAGACCTTCTCGCGGGGGAACGCCGTCTTCTCGAGGACGACGACGTCGAGGCCCGACTGCGCGAGGTGGTAGGCGGCGGTGGAGCCGGCCGGCCCCGCGCCGACGACGACGACGTCGGCGGTGCGGTCGGTGGGGCTCAGGTCGCTCGACGTCAAGGGTCGTCCTCGGGGGCGGGTCTGCTGCGGTCCGGGTGGCGGGAGCGTCGCACCTTGTGAATCGGGTCACGAGCGCTGCGCCGAAGTCTAGGCGGTGGCAGAGCCGGGCGCCGTCCGAGCGCAGGTCGGCATGCGGAAGCCCTCGGCACTTCGCCGGGGGCTTCCTCCGTGCTGTCGAGGCCTGCTGACGGCAGGCCGTCTCACTCAATCCTTGACGGCGTCCTTGACCTTCTCGCCGGCCTGCTTGAGGTCAGCACTGGTCTTGTCGCGAGCGCCCTCGGCCTGCAACGACTCGTCGCCCGTGGCGTCGCCGACCCGCTCCTTGGCCTCGCCCTTCGCCTTCTCGGCCATGTTCTTGATCTTGTCGTCGAGTCCCATGTGCGTGCCCTCCTGTGCGTCGGTTCCCTCGCGTTCTGACTGGAACCTCCCCGGAGGACGTCGCCGGGAAACGCCGTCACGCCGCCCGGACGCCCCGGTGCAGCGTGACGACGCCGCCCGTGAGGTCGCGCCAGCCGACGGCGTCCCATCCGGCAGCCGCGACGCGCGCAGCGAGCTCGGGCTGGGTCGGCCAGGCCCGGATGGACTCGGCGAGGTAGACGTAAGCATCCGGTGCGCTGCTCACCCGCCGGGCCACCTGGGGCAGCGCCCTCATGAGGTACTCGAGGTAGACGGTGCGGAACGGGGGCCACACCGGGTGGCTGAACTCGCAGACGACGAGGCGGCCACCGGGCCTCGTCACCCGGGCCAGCTCGGCGAGGGCCTGGTCGACGTCGGCGACGTTGCGCAGCCCGAACGACATCGTCACGGCGTCGAAGACGGCGTCGGTGAAGGGCAGCGCCAGCGCGTCGCCGGCGGTGAACGCGAGCTCGGGACGGCGACGCTTGCCCACGCGGAGCATGCCGAGGGAGAAGTCGCACGGCACGGCCGTGGCGCCGGCCTTGGCGAAGGGCACCGTCGAGGTGCCGGTGCCTGCGGCGAGGTCGAGGACGAGCTCCCCAGGCCGGCTGTCGACCGCCCGGACGACGGCGCGCCGCCACGAGCGGGCCAGCCCGAAGGAGAGCACGTCGTTGGTGAGGTCGTAGCGCGTCGCGACGCCGTCGAACATCGCGGCGACCTCGGAGGGGGCCTTGTCCAGGGTGGCTCGGGTCACCGGTGCATCCTCCCCGACGCGGACGGCGACCGGCGACTGCACGGCGACCGGCGACCGCGGCATGTGCGCACGCTCGCGCGCGCCTATCCTCGGGTGTCGTGTCCTCCCCTGCGCTTCCCGCCGCCGCCCCCGTGGTGGCTCGGCGCACGGCCAAGACGGTCGAGGTCACCGACGTCGGCCCCCTCCTCGAGCGGCTGCCCGACCCCCACGGGGTCGCCTGGGTGCGCGCCGGCGAGGGTCTCGTCGGCTGGGGCGTGGCTGCGCGGGTCGAGCTCTCGGGGCCCGACCGCTTCGGCCTGGCCGACCGCTGGTGGCGCGCGCAGGTCGCCCGGCTCGACGTCGACGACGACGTGGCCGACGGGCGACGGCGCCCCGGGATGGGGCCGGTCGCGTTCGCCAGCTTCGGGTTCGCGGACTTCCCCGGCCGCTCGGTGGTCGTCGTCCCGCGCGTCGTGCTCGGGCACCGCGACGGCGTCTCGTGGCTCACGGTCATCTCCCCGGCCGACCCCGACCCCGACGCCGACCCCGACCCCGACGCCGACCCCGCGGCGCTTCCCGAGCCAGGTGCCTGCATCCCGCCCTCGCCCGGCACTGTGACGTGGTCGCACGGGGCCCTCGACGCCGCGGAGTGGCTCACAGCGGTAGAGCGGGCGCTCGGGCGCATCGAGGCCGGCGACGTCGCCAAGGTCGTCCTCGCCCGCGACCTCGTGGCTCAGACCGCGGCCCCGGTCGACCCGAGGCATCTCCTGCGACGGCTCGCCGAGGGCTACCCGAGCTGCTGGACCTTCGCCGTCGACGGGCTCGTCGGCGCCACCCCGGAGCTGCTCCTGCGGCTGCGCTCGGGCGAGGTCACCTCACGCGTCCTCGCCGGGACCGTGCGGCGCACCGGGCGGCAGGACGCCGACTTCGCCGCCGTCGCCGCCCTGCGGACCTCGGGGAAAGACCTCGACGAGCACGAGTACGCCGTCGCCTCGGTCGCGGACTCCCTCAAGCCGTTCTGCCGTGAGCTCGACGTCCCCGCCGAGCCAGGGGTGCTCTCCCTGGCCAACGTCTGGCACCTCGCCACCGACGTCCGCGGGACCCTCGCCGGGCACGAGCGCTCCCTCGATGTCGTCGCCGCGCTGCACCCGTCGGCCGCCGTCGGTGGCACCCCCCGCGCGGCGGCGCTGCGGGTCATCGCCGAGGTCGAGGGCATGGATCGCGGGCGCTACGCCGCACCGGTCGGCTGGATGGACGCCGACGGCGACGGCGAGTGGGGAATCGCGCTGCGCTGCGCCGAGGTCTCGGGCACCCAGGTCCGGGCGTTCGCCGGCTGCGGCATCGTGGCAGGCTCTGCCCCCGAGGCGGAGTACGCCGAGACCCAGGACAAGTTCGTGCCCGTGCGCGAGGCTCTGGAGTCGTGACGCTTGAGAGGATGCCGCGCCCATGGACCGTGTGGAGCCCGCAGGAGGTCTCGACGAGACCGACATGCTCGCGGCCTGGCTCGACTACCACCGCGCCACGCTGCGCGGGAAGTGCTTCGGCCTGACCGACGACGAGCTCCGGCGCCGCGCCGTGCCGCCCTCAGCACTCTCGCTGCTCGGCCTCGTCCGCCACATGGCCGACGTCGAGCGAGCCTGGTTCAGCCGGTTCCTCGGGCAGTCCGAGGCACCGCCGCTGTTCTACAGCGACGCCGAGCCCGACGGGGAGTTCACCGGCGTCGACGCCGCCTCCGTTGACGAAGCCTTCACCGTCTGGGCGCAAGAGTGCGAGGCCGCACGCAGCGTCGTTGTCGGCCTGCAGTCCCTCGATGTCGCCTACGAGCGCCGCGGCGAGACGCTCTCGGCGCGCTGGGTCATGACGCACATGGTCGAGGAGTACGCGCGGCACAACGGTCACGCCGACCTGCTCCGCGAGAGCATCGACGGGCTGACCGGCGAGTAGCCTCCGGCGCTGCGCCGCGCCGCGTCGCGCCGACGCGCCAGCTCGGCCCTTGTCGCCGCGAGCCTGGGGCGCATCCATCTCAAGTGCGCAGTCGCCCGGGGGCGTTGTGGGCGGGCCGCCAGCGTTGCTGGGGATCGACGTGGCGTGGTGGACGGAACCGGGGATGACCGGTGTCGGGGTCGACGCGGATGCCCCATCGTGAGGCGTGAGTGAGTCGGTGGTGCGCCCCGCACAGCAGCACCAAGTTGGCGAGGTCGGTAGGACCGCCGTCGGCCCAGTGCCGGATGTGGTGGGCGTCGCACCACCCGGGCGGGGCGCCGCAGCCGGGGAAGGCGCACCCGTCGTCGCGCACGACCAGGGCCAGCCGAGCCGCGGTAGGCACGGTTCGCCGATCCCGGCCGACGTCAAGGGGCTGCCCAGCTCCGCCGAGCACGACGGGAACGACCCGGGCCTCACATGCCAGCATCCGCGCGGTGGTGGCGCTGACCGGGCCGCCCCAGTCCAACGCCCCGACCCCCGGGTCGTTCCCGCGCAAGACCTCCAGGCTGATGGTGACGGTGACCGCGGGACGCGCCCCGCCCTGATGCGGCAGCAGATCGGACGCCAGCCCGATCTTTGCCAGGGCGAGCAGCGCATCAGCCATCCGCCGCGGCGCCCCGCGTCGATCGAGAGCACCCCCCTGCCGCCGGTGCGGCACGGCGGCGCTCTGGCTGTCGCCTCCGTCGCCGGGGCCGCGCGCTAGCGCTCCAGGGGCCGCGAGCGGGGTCAGCGCGGACAGCAGCACGGCGGCGGAGGTGTCGTCGAGCCACCCGCTGACCCGGCGCATCCCCGCCGGGGTCGCGTCAGAGATGCGCAGCGCGTTGCGGCACGCGGGATCTTCCTCGTCGTCGGGGGCGGAGCCGTCGGGGTCGAGGGCGGCGACCATGGCCGCGCACGCCCGCACGAACCCGCGGGCGTCGAGGGTCTCGACCAGGGTGAGCAGGTGAGCCTCGGCCTCGTTCACCGCGGCCTCGTCCACCCGTGGCCGGACCGGATCCAGGACGGCGACGAGCCGCTCCGCGTGCCACACGCCCACCCTGCCCCCGGCGAGCGCGGAGCCGGTGGCCGGGAACCGCCGGGCCAGCGCCGTCGCCGTGCCCACCCACCGGACACCGGCCGCGGGGGTGGTGCCGATGACCTCGGCGACCCACCGCCCGGTCGACACCGCGCCATCGTTCAGGGCGACCCCCCGGTCGTCGACCTCGGCGATCAACCGCAGTCGGGCGGAATCCAGCATCCGTCCGGCGGCCTCGACGCCCCGCAGCAGCCCGGCGAGGTCGGCGCTCTGAACCTCCCAGAGTGGTTCTTCGGCGAGTCGGATCGCGGCGTCATGAAGCACCGCGAGGTCCGTAGCCACCGCCGATCCCGTGGGATCGAACATATGTTCGACTGACATGCCGACACGCTACAACGGTGGTCCGACAGTTTCGGGCGGGCGGCATGGCTCACCTGTTCAGCCTGGGTACCTGCTGATGGAGACCGTCGCGGCGACGGCGGCGAGCTCGCGGGCCCGCTCCGCTGCCCGGGTGCCGAACACGCAGCCCTCGACGGCCACTCGCGAGCCGTTCGCGGCCGTGCCGAACAACCGCACGGCGTGGAAGGGTCTCGCGTCGGGCCACTTCATGCACGGGGCTGCAGACAGCGTCCCGGGATCGGCGGGCACCGCGTCCGGCAGTGCCGACGCGCGTCGCGCAGAAGTGATCCACGCGATGACGCCCTCGGACGGGATCGTCGTCATGGCGTTGGGCCGCGCGCACCCGGGGGTCCCGTCCCCAGCAGCGCACATGTCGCCGGTGGGGACGGTGCTGATGGAGGGCCCGTCCACGGATGCGCCGAAGGGGTACGAGTGGTCGGCCGGTGGGGCGCTGACGAGCCAGCCGGGAGGGACCCGCCAGGTCAGGCTGCCCCACGTCGCCGTCGTCCAGGTGCCGTCGACCCTGACGTCGGCCGGAGCGCTCCGGTCGCGGCTCACGTCGGCTCCCCCGACGGCGACGACGGCCGCAGAGGCGACCGCCACCGACGCGAGGACGGCGACGGCCCCCGCGGCCACGCCCCGGCGGCGCCGCGCCTGGCGGCGGACCGCTCTGGGGTCGACGGTCACCGGAGGCGGGCCGGCCACGACGCTGCGCAGCAGCGCCCCGAGCTCCTCAGCCATGACGGGTCTCCTCTCGTGCGGGGCCGACGAGCTCGGCGAGCGGCCCGGACTCCCGCAGCCGCGCCAGCGCGCGGGAGTGCTGGCTCTTGACGGTGCCGACCGAGCAGCCGAGGACGCTGGCCGCCTCGGCCTCGGTCAGGTCCTCGAAGTAGCGCAGGACGACGACGGCCCGCTGACCGCGGGTCAGCCCCCCGAGCGCGCCCGCGACGGCGGCGGCGCGGTCCACGGCCTCGTAGGGGTCACCCGGCGCCTGCCGCTCGGGGAGCACGGCCTGCGGCACCTCGCCGCGCCACCGACGTCGCCACCACGTGGCGTAGGTGGTCACCAGCACGCGGCGGACGTACACCTCCGGGTCGTCACGCCGCACGATGCCCTTCCAGCGGGGCCACACCTTGGCGAGCGACGTCTGGACGAGGTCCTGCGCCGTGGCCCAGTCGCCGGTGAGCAGCCAGGCGGTGCGCAGGAGCGCCGGAGACCGCGCCCTGACGAACTCGTCGAACTCCACTGGCGCGTCCACACCCCTCAGACGACCTGGCAGCACCGAACGGTTGTCACGCGTCCCATGCGAGCGCCTCGGAGACCCGCTCCTGCACGACGCGGAGCAGGTCCGCGCCCCCGCGCCGGTCGGTGCGGACGTGCAGGACCCTCATGCCGGGGCGCGGCGTCAGGCCGTCCACCAGCTCAGCCGGCGAGGCTACGTCCACCGTCTCGACGCCGGACGCCCTGCACAGCGCCGTGAGGTCGAGGCCGTGCGGGGTGGCGAAGAGCCGCTCGAAGGAGCGGTGGCGGGACGGCGGGAGCGTGCCGAAGATGCCCCCACCGTCGTTGTCGACGACGACCACGGTGAGGCCGGGCACCGGCTCTCCGGGGCTGATGACGAGCCCGTTGCTGTCGTGGATCAGCGACAGGTCACCCATCAGGGCGTAGCCGTGGCCTCCCCCGTCGCGCTGGTGCGCCAGGGCGGCCCCGACCGCGGAGGAGACCAGCCCGTCGATGCCCGCCACACCACGGTTGGCCAGGATGCGACCGCAGGCGTCGGCGCGGCTGAAGGCTTCGAGGTCCCGTCCGGGACGGCTGGACCCGACGAGCAGGACGGCGTCCTCGGGCAGCGCCGCCGCGAGCAGGCGGGACACGGCCGGCTCGGACAGCCCCTCGCCGAGCAGCGCGTCGATCACCTCGGCGGCGCGGGCGTCAGCCGCACGCCACGAGTCCAGCCACCCCTCGGGGGCGCCCTGGGGGCCGGCGACCGTCGGCACCTGGTCCAGGATGACGGCGGCGCTGCGGGTGGGGTCCGACCACCGGCCCGTCCGGTCCACGACGACGTGGCTCCCCGCCGCCCGCGCCATCGCCAGCGGCGCGCGCGACAGCGTCACCCGTCCGACCGTGAGGACGACGTCAGGCTGGTGCTCGGCCGCGAAGGCGTCGTCGGCAAGCAGCAGAGGGTACGCGGCGATCGCGTTCGGTCCGCGCCGGGCGTTGCCGGAGGGCTCGGAGAGCACCGGCCAGCCGAGGGCCCCCGCCAGCGCCACGGCGCGCGACGCCTCGGCGACGTCGGCCAGGTCACCAACGAGCACGACCCCCCGCCCGCGCAGCACGGGCACCTCGGAGACGTCGAGAGCAGCCGCGGCGGCTGGCTGGCGCATCGCGGCCCGACGGCCGGGAGACGCCGCCGCGGCCGATGCGCCGGCGACGGCGACGGCGTCCGCACCGTCGTCGTCGTCGGGCACCAGCGGCTCGCGGAACGCGAGGTTGAGGTGCACCGGTCCGGGGTCGCGATCATCGGTAGCGACGAGCACCGCCCTCGACGCGACCGAGCGCCAGTAGCCCGCCTCGCCGTCGCGGCCCTCGGCGACGCCGACCTCGGCAAACCAGCGGACGGCGCGGCCGTAGAGGTGGAGCTGGTCGATGGTCTGGTTGGCCCCGGTCCCCCGCAGCTCCGGCGGCCGGTCCGCGGTGAGCACGAGCAGCGGCACCCCGGACTGGGAGGCCTCCAGCACGGCGCCGTGGAGGATCGCGGCGGCGGTGCCCGAGGTGCACACGACCGGCACGGCTCTGCCCGAGGCGCGGGCCAGGCCGAGCGCGAGGTAGGACGCCGACCGCTCGTCGATGCGCATGTGCAGGCGCAGCTCCCCTCGCCGGTCCGCCTCGTCGAGAGCGATCGCCAGCGGGGCCGACCGCGAGCCGGGGGCGACGACGGCCTCCCGGACGCCGCAGCGGACGAGCTCGCCGACCACGGTCCGCGCCAGCGCGGTGGAGGGGTTCACCGGGACATCCTCGCGCGAGGCGGCTTAGCGTGGACGCGTGGAACCCACGACCGCGGCCGGCGGGTTCGCTCGCCTCGTCGAGCTGCTGGCCGGACGACGACTCGCCGTCCTCACCGGGGCCGGCGTCTCCACCGACTCGGGGATCCCGGACTATCGCGGGCCGGACTCGCCGCCGCGCACCCCGATGACCTTCCAGCAGTTCGTCGCCGACCCGGCGTTCCGGCGCACCTACTGGGCCCGCAACCACGTCGGCTGGCGGCACGTGCACCGCACCGAGCCCAACGCCGGCCACCACGCGCTCGCCGCGATGGAGCGCGCAGGCATGGTGACCGGGGTGATCACCCAGAACGTGGACCGGCTGCACACCCTGGCCGGGTCGAGCAACGTGATCGACCTGCACGGCACCTACGCGCAGATCCGCTGCCTGGCCTGCGACGACCGGACGACACGGGTGGCGCTGGCGCGCCGCCTGGAGGCGCTCAACCCCGGCTTCGGCGCGCGGGCTGTGGTGCACGACGTCGAGATCGCGCCGGACGCCGATGCAGTGATCGCCTCGACCGAGGGCTTCCTCGTCGCCGACTGCGAGCGCTGCGGCGGGCTGCTCAAGCCCGACATCGTCTACTTCGGCGAGAACGTGCCAGCCGAGCGCGTCACGCGGGCGTTCTCCTTGGTCGATGCCGCCGACGCCCTGCTGGTCGCGGGCTCCTCGCTCACGGTGTGGTCGGGGTTCCGGTTCGCCCGGCACGTCGCCCGCAGCGGTCGGCCGCTGGTGATCGTCAACCGGGGCGCCACCCGCGCCGACGACCTGGCCACCCTGCGGCTGGATGCCGGGACGTCGGAGGCGCTGAGCGCCCTGGCCACGTCATTGGCAGCCCGCCAGCCCGGGACGCCTACGATGTAGGCCATGGCCTCACCCACGTCCGTGCGATTCGACAGCACAGTCACTGAGCGGTTGCACCGGTTCTTGTCCGCTCATCCGGGGTTGAGCACGTCCTCGGCGACGAACCTGCTCGTCGACGAGAGTCTGCGCAGTCACGAGCACCCGTCGGTCATCTTTCGCGACGGCCCAGCCGGCCGGCGCGCGCGACTGGCAGGTGGCCCCGATGTCTGGGAGGTCGTAGCCGCCGTGGCTAGCGCCCGATCCGCTGAACCCGATCTCGACGCCCCCGCCGTGCTACGGCTGGTCGAGGAGACCAGCGGAGTGCCGGAGCGGCTGATCCGGGCGGCGATCGACTACTGGACGGCGTACCCCGCGGAGATCGACGAGTGGGTCATCCGGGCCCAGGAGGAAGCCGGCGAGGCCGAGCAACGCTGGCGCCGCCAGCAACAACTGTTGGGCTCGTGACCACAGCCCTGCTGCTCGACGAGATGTTCGACCCGCGGATCGCCCGCGCGTTGTGCGAGCTCGGGCACGACTGCCTCGCTGTGGTGGCGGACCCAGCGTTGCGGGAGAGCAACGACCGCGACCTGTTCGCGATCGCCGCGCGGGATGGCCGGGTGCTGGTGACGAACAACGTCTCGGACTTCGAGCGCCCGCGACGGGATGCCCAGCACCGCGGCGCCACGACGGCGCCGCTCATCTACACCTCGGATGCCACCTTCCCCCGCGACCGCCGATTCCTCCAGCGCATCGTCGAGGCGCTCGACCGGGTAGCCACCAGCGACGCGGTCGCTCGCAGCGGGGGCGTCCTCTGGCTCGAGCCGACGCCTCGCTCGGTCACCTAGCTCTGCTCAGACGGCGGCGCGACCGCGCGAAAGGCCCGGTCCAGCGCTGCGAGCGCCTGCTCGGGGCTCGCGCCGAGCGACCGGGCCTGCCAGACGAACGCTTGGGCCGCGCCATCGAGGGCTCGGCGCCGCTGCGCCGCGCTGAGCCGGACAACGCCGTCCGCCACGCGGGTCCCCGCACCGCGGCGAGAGACGACCAGCCCGGCATCCTCGAGCAGCCGGTATGCACGCCCGACGGTCCCCACGGCGAGGCCGAGGTCGCCAGCCAGCTGGCGCAGCGGCGGCAGCCGGTCACCGGGAACGATCGCACCCGAGCCGATCAGCGCAGCGAGCTGACGACGAATCTGCTCGAACGGTGGCAGTGGGTCCGCGCTGTCGACGGTGAGGAGGGGGACGCTCACCGCAGCGCCGGTTCGCTGGTCGTGCGCTCGCTCGCGGGCGCGACGAGAGCGGCCAGGCACCAGCAGAGCAACCCGAACGTGAGAACGGCGACCCCGACCAGCCCCCAGCCGGCGACCGCCCACCACGTGGGGGCGCAGTTCACGCCCAGCAGCCCCATGGCAGCCGTGGCGGCGATGCCGAGCAGAGGAACCGCGACCAGCAGCCCGAAGGCGGCGGTCACGGCCTCCCCAGCCCTGCGACGCAGCGCTTCGTCGGCGGCCTGCAAGTCGGTCGTGCCGCCGAAACGGGGCCTCGAGGTCACGACTCGCAGGGTGATGGTGGTCAAGGCCGCGCCGATCACGAGCACCGCCGCAAGCGGCAGGCTGTAGAACGAACCGGGCCACGGACCGTGGCTGCTGCTCCCGGTCGGACAGCTCGCCGTCAGGGCACGTCCGGCCCGACCGAGATCGTCGGCCGACCCGGCCCAGGTGGTGGCGATGAGCACAACCACGAGCGTGACGAACGCCGTCGTCACCGATCGCGTGAGCCGCAGCGGCAGGTAGTCCCGAGATCGCCGGACGACGAGCGCGAAGACGGGGGCGGCAAGCAGCAAGCCGCGACCGAGGGCGTCAACCTCGCTGAGCGCCACGGCAGCGGCCAGTCCGACGGCGATCCCCAGCCACCGGAACGCCAGTGAACGCCGACGCGCAGTTCGCCACAGCCCACCACTGTCGGGCACGCTCAGGCCCCCTGCGGTCCCATCCCGAGTCAGCAGGACGACGATGACGACGACGGTCAGGACCACCGGCAGGACGACACTGACCATGGCCATGGCATGCTCCCCGCTTGTTGCAACGTGTTGCTACAAGACGCAGGATCTGCGGGCTCTCGACTTGTGTCAATGGGACGACACAACGGGTATCAACGCTCACGCCTGGATCCGACCGAGCTGGGCTTAGCGCGACACTCTTCTCCGCTGCTCCGCGGCGAGGCGTTGCACCCGGTCGAGGCGGGCGAGCCACCAGTCGCGGGTCTCGGGCGGGGCGGCGAGCGCGGCCAGGGCGTCGTCGTCCGGCAGGATCGGCCCGACCGGGAGATGGCCGGACGACGGCACCAGCGGCGGCACCGCCACGTCCCGGGTGAACAGCGACACGGTGCCCAGCCCGCACGCGTAGGGCAGCGACGGCAACACCGCGGCCAGCGCCACCCCGGCAGCGATGCCGACCGAGGTCTCCAGCGCAGAGGACACCACCACCGGCAGGCCGATCTGCTCGGCGATCCGCAGGCAGGCGGCCACCCCGCCGAGAGGTTGCACCTTGAGCACGGCGACATCGGCGGCCTGCAACCGGGCGACCCGCAGCGGGTCCTCGGCGCGGCGGATCGATTCGTCCGCGGCGATCGGCACCTCGACCCGTCGACGGACGACGGCCAGCTCCTCGACCGTGGCGCAGGGCTGCTCGGCGTACTCCAGGCCGCCCGCCACCCGGTCGTACCGGGGCAGCCAGGTCACCGCGTCATCGACCGACCACCCGCCGTTGACGTCGATACGGATCTTGCCGCTGGAGCCGAGCACCGAGCGCACCGCTGACAGCCGGGCCAGGTCGTCCTCGTGGGACTGCCCCCGCTCGGCGACCTTCACCTTGGCGGTGGTGCAGCCGGGGAACCGGTCGAGCACCCCCGGCACCTCGCCTGGCCCGATCGCCGGGACGGTGGCGTTCACCGGGACCCGCTCGCGCACCGGCGCAGGCCATCCCCCCGACGCCGCCTCGAGCGTGCACCGCCACCAGGACGTGGCCTCGGCGTCGTCGTACTCCCGGAACGGGGAGAACTCGGCCCAGCCACCGGGGCCGCGGACGAGCACCACCTCGCGAGTGGTCAGCCCCCGGAACCTCGTCCGCATCGGGAGGCTGAGCACCTGAACGTCGAGATCCGCTACGGACGGCGGCGGCATGTGACTCCAAGGCGACGTGAAGGCAGGCACGCGCAACCACCTGTCATGGCTGGATCCGGCGCAGCACCGCGACGTCGTCGAAATCCTCGTCGACACTGACGATGTGGTCGAAACCGGCAGAGAGCGCGGAGGCGGCCATCACCGCATCCCGGCCTCTCAGTGCCGTATCCGCTATCAGCCGGAGGGCCTGGTCGAGGACGTCCGCGGTGAAGTCGTGCAGCACCAGGGTGGACCGCATCCGCTGAGTCACTGTCACCGCGGCCGCACGGTCACTGCGCCGGAGTCGGTGAAAGACGAACTCCTGCATCGCCTCGACACTGGCGTGCAGAGGGTAGTTGGCGGAGTCATCGAGGAAGCGGCGGCACGGGGAACGCATGGGGTGCTCGTTGCCGACGGCGTAGAGCAAGACCGACGAGTCGACGAAGTGACCGAGCGGTCGGGCGCTGCTCACGTGAGCAGGTGACGATCGAGATCTTCGGCGTAGACCTGCTTCGAGACGGCCCAATCCTCGACCGGTTCGGCAGGATCCGGCTCGGCGGTGTCTGCAAGGAGAAGCCGCATCGCCTGGACACGCTCATCGGAACTGTCAGGGAAGCGCACATCGATGGCGTCACGGATCATGGCCGACACGCTTCTGCCCGTTCGGTGCGCTTCAGACGCGACCCGTTCGTAGCGTTCGTGATCCAAGAGCAGCTGCAGACGTCGCTCAAGGCGAGGCATACACATACAGTAGCATGCACATGTTCGACGGCGCACCGGGCCGCACCGCGCGGCGCCTGTCGCTCTCCACCCAGACGTCGGTGCCGCCGGGGAAGGACGCCGTCCGCCTATCCTTCGCCGGTGGTCTCCGCACTCTTCGACGACACCCAGTGGCGCGCGGTCCCGGGCTTCGAGGCCCTCACCGACGTCACCTACCACCGGCACGTGAGCGACGGCACCGTCCGGGTGGCCTTCGACCGCCCGGAGGTCCGCAACGCCTTCCGGCCGCACACCGTCGACGAGCTCTACCGGGTGCTCGACGACGCCCGGATGACCCCGGACGTCGGCTGCGTGCTCCTCACAGGCAACGGGCCCTCGCCGAAGGACGGCGGCTGGGCGTTCTGCTCCGGCGGCGACCAGCGCATCCGCGGCCGCTCGGGCTACCAGTACGCGCAGGGCGAGACCGCCGACACCGTCGACCGTGCTCGGGCCGGGCGGCTGCACATCCTCGAGGTGCAGCGGCTCATCCGGTTCATGCCCAAGGTCGTCGTCGCCGTCGTCCCGGGGTGGGCGGCCGGCGGCGGGCACTCGCTGCACGTCATCGCCGACCTCACCCTCGCCCGCCGCGAGCACGCCCGGTTCAAGCAGACCGACGCCGACGTCGGCAGCTTCGACGGCGGCTACGGCTCGGCCTACCTCGCGCGCCAGGTCGGCCAGAAGCGGGCGAGGGAGATCTTCTTCCTCGGCCGGACCTATTCGGCGCAGGATGCCTACGACATGGGTATGGTCAACGCCGTCGTCACCCACGAGCGGCTCGAGGCCGAGGCCGTCACGTGGGCCAGGGAGATCAACGGCAAGTCCCCGACCGCGCAGCGGATGCTGAAGTTCGCCTTCAACGCCGTCGACGACGGCATGGTCGGCCAGCAGGTCTTCGCCGGCGAGGCCACCCGCCTCGCCTACATGACCGACGAGGCGGTCGAGGGACGCGACGCGTTCCTCGACAAGCGCGAGCCCGACTGGTCGCCGTTCCCCTGGTACTTCTGACGGTGCCCGCTCGAGAGCTCCTCGCGCTGCCTTTCCCGGCCGGCCCGGCGGTGCTCGACCTGCTGCCTGCGCTCGCCGCCGCGCTCGACGGCTCGGGGCCTGCCGTGCTGCCGCTGCCGCCATCGGCCGCGCGGCGGGTCGAGGTGCTGGGCGAGGACGACCCGGCCGACCTCGCGCTCGTCGTCGAGACGTCGGGCTCGACCGGTGCCGCCAAGCAGGTGCTCCTGCCGGGGGCTGCGCTGCGTGCCTCCGGGGAGGCGACGGCCGCGGTGCTCGGCGGGCACGGGCAGTGGCTGCTCGCCGTGCCCGGCCACCACGTCGCCGGCCTCCAGGTGCTGGCCCGCTCCCTGCTCGCCGGCACCGAGCCGGTGGTCATGGACCTCTCTGACGGCTTCACGCCTGACAGGTTCGCGGCCGCGGCGGCGCTGCTGGAAGCCGGACGCCGCTTCGTCTCGCTCGTCCCGACGCAGCTCGTGCGCCTGCTCTCGGACGGCGTCGACGTCCTGCGCGGCTTCGACGCCGTGCTCATCGGGGGTGCCGCGGCGCCCGCGGCGCTCGTCGGGGCCGCGCGCGACGCGGGCGTGCACCTCGTCACGACCTACGGCATGACGGAGACGTGCGGGGGATGTGTCTACGACGGCCGTCCCCTGCCCGGTGTCGAGGTGACGCTCGACGACGACGACCGGGTCGTCGTCTGCGGCCCGGTGCTCGCCCACGGCTACCGCGGCGCCGAGCCGTTCGACGGCGCCTTCCGGACGAGCGACCTCGGCCGGTGGCGAGACGACGGCACCCTGGAGATCCTCGGCCGGGCCGACGACGTCGTCGTCACCGGAGGCGAGAAGGTGGCACCGGCCTCCGTCGAGGCGCCGCTCGCGGAGCTGACCGGCGTCGCGGAGTGCGCGGTGTTCGGCCGCGCCGACGCCCGGTGGGGGCAGCGCGTCGTCGCCGTCGTCGTCCCCACCGCCGGCGATGCCGCGCTCCTGGCCCTGCGGGAGGTGCGTGACGCGCTGCGCGCGGCGCTCCCTGCGGCGGCGCTGCCCCGCGAGCTCGTCGTCGTCGGGTCGCTCCCGCTTCGAGGACCTGGCAAGGTCGACCGTCGGGCCCTGGCATCCTTGCCCGTCGGCGAGGTGCTCGACCAGGGCGCCTGACACCCCGCGGAGGACACCGGCATGGCGACCACGGCCCAGTGGCTCGAGGGCGCCCGCCCCCGCACCCTCCCGGCAGCCCTCGCCCCCGTCGCGGCGGGCACCGGCGCGGCGGTCGCCGTCGGCGCAGGGAACGCCCCGCGCGCGCTGCTCTGCCTCGTCGTGGCGCTCGCCCTTCAGGTGGGCGTCAACTACGCCAACGACTACAGCGACGGCGTCCGAGGCACCGACGCCGTCCGGGTCGGGCCGTTGCGCCTCACCGGCTCGGGTGCGGCTCGACCGGGCCAGGTCAAGGCCGCGGCGCTGGCGGCGTTCGGCGTGGCGGCGCTCGCAGGGCTCGTCCTCGCCTGGCTCGCGTCGTGGTGGCTGCTCGCGGTCGGCGCTGCGGCGATCGCAGCCGCGTGGGGGTACACCGGCGGGTCGAACCCCTACGGCTACCGCGGCCTCGGCGAGGTCTCCGTCTTCGTCTTCTTCGGGCTCGTCGCCGTCATGGGGACGACGTTCGTCCAGGCCGAACGGGTGACGCTGCTCTCGGCGGCGCTCTCGGTCGCCGTCGGCTCGCTCGCCTGCGCGCTGCTCGTCGTCAACAACCTCCGCGACCGCCCGAGGGACGCCGTCGCCGGCAAGCGCACCCTCGCCGTCGTGCTCGGCGACCGGCGCACCCGGTGGTTCTACACCGCGCTCCTGACGCTGCCCTTCCTCGTCGTCGTCGTCGTCGCGGTGCGGGGCCGTCCCGGTGCACTCCAGGGGCTCGTCGCGGTCGTGCTCGCCGTGCGGCCCGTGCACGGGGTGCTCGATGGTGCCAGCGGTCCAGAGCTCATCCCCAGCCTGCGCGACACGGGGAGGGTGCAACTCGTCTTCGGCCTGCTCACCGGGCTCGGCGTCGCCCTGTTCTGAGCGCCCCGGCGGGGCCGGGGCCGTGTCGGCCGCTGAGGGGGAGACTGGGGGCATGCCGAGCACCGCACCTGCGACCACGTCGAGCCCACTCGGGGCTGACGTCGAGACGCCTCCGCCGGGCAGGTGGTCGCGCTGGCGACCGAAGGTGCCGCGCTACTCCGCGTGGTTCGCCCGCCTCGTCGTCCTCCTCGCCATGGCCGGGGTCCTCCTGCCCGAGGAGATCGACGCGCGGCTCGACGCCGCCGGCCAGCTGCTCCCGCTCCGGGCCCAGGCCTACGCCACCGCCACGGTCGTCGCGGCGAGCCTGCTCATCCTCCTCATGGCCAACGGGCTCACCCGGCGCAAGCGCCGGGCCTGGCAGCTCATGTGCGGGCTGCTCGCCGTCAACAGCGTTGTCTTCCTCGTCCGCGGCGTCGACCTGCTCGGGGCGGTCGCGAGCCTCTCGCTGCTCCTCCTGCTCCTCGCCGCGAGGGCCGAGTTCTACGCGCTGCCCGACCCGAGCAGCCGCTGGGTCGCGCTTCGCGTCCTCGTGACCTTCGGCTCGGGGTCGGCGCTCATCGGGTTCCTCGTCGTGCTCCGGTACTCCCACACCGAGACGTCGACGCTGCATGCGGCCGAGCACACGCTGCTCGGCCTCGTCGGGGTGGGCGGACCGGCGCGGTTCCCGACCGATCATGCCTCCGACGTCGCGACGATCACCCTGGCGACGCTGGGGCTCCTCACGCTGCTGTTCACCGCGGTCGTCGCCCTCAAGACACCGGAGCCCTCGCCGCGGCAGTCCCCCGAGGACGTCGCCCGGCTGCGCACGCTCCTCGAGCGCCATGGGGACCGGGACTCCCTGGGCTACTTCGCCCTGCGCTCGGACAAGGCCGTCGTCTTCTCGCCGTCCGGGAAGGCGGCGGTGGCCTACCGACCGCTGTCCGGCGTGAGCCTCGCGGGGGGCGACCCCATCGGCGACCCCGAGGCCTGGCCGCAGGCGATCGAGGCGTGGCTGCACGAGGCGCGCCGTCACGCGTGGACCCCGGCCGTCCTGGGGGCCAGCGAGCCTGGGGCGACGGCGTACCACCGGGCTGGCCTGGAGGCGCTCGAGCTCGGCGACGAGGCGATCCTCTGCGTCGGGGAGTTCAGCCTCGAGGGCCGCTCGATGCGGGTCGTCCGTCAGGCGGTCAACCGGGTCACCCGCGCCGGCTACACCGTGCGCTGCCGCCGGGTCGGCGAGGTCGACCCGCAGGAGCGCGCCGCGATCCGGGCGGCGGCCGACGGGTGGCGCGACGGCGAGGCCGAGCGCGGGTTCTCCATGGCGCTCTCGCGCACCGCTGAGGACGTCGACCCCGGGTGCGTGCTCGTGACCTGCCTCGACCCGGACGGGGAGCTGTGCGCCGTCCTCCAGTTCGTACCCTGGGGCTCCTCCGGCCTCTCCCTCGACCTCATGCGCCGGTCACGTGACAGCGAGAACGGGCTCATCGAGCTCATGGTCAGCGACCTCGTCCTTCGCGCGGCGCCCGACCTCGGCGTCGAGCGGATCTCGCTGAACTTCGCGGTGTTCCGCTCCGCCCTCGAGCGGGGCGCACGCATCGGGGCTGGGCCGATCACCCGGGCCTGGCGCCACGTCCTGCTCTTCGCCTCGCGCTGGTGGCAGATCGAAGCGCTCTACCGGGCCAACGTGAAGTTCCGCCCCGACTGGGAACCTCGGTTCGTCTGCTTCCAGCGCGCCCGCGACCTGCCGCGGGTGGCGCTGGCAGCGGCCGAGGCCGAGGCGTTCCTCGAGCGCCCACGGCTCGCCTCGGTGATCCCCTTCGGCCGGCGAGGCTGAGCCTCACGACGGGACGCCGTGCCGCTCAGACGAGAGGGGCGTGCGGGTACTCGGCCGCGCGGCGCTGGAACGAGAGGATCTTCGGGTTCTGGATGACGCCGTCGCGGATCTCGATGGCGTTCTTGATCACCGGGTCGGCATCCCAGGCGCTCGGACCGGCGAGAACCGTGGGCAGGAACGGCAGCAGCGCCTCGCTGATCTCCCACGTCGTGGAGTCCCACAGGTAGGACGGCGTGTGGTCGACCGCGTAGTACGTGACGCCGTCGCCGACGAGGAAGGTCGGGCGGTCGAAGGACGTCGGCCGCGCGAACTCGAACCCCATCCCCGTGTCGCAGGAGACGTCGACGATGAGCGAGCCGCGCCGCATCAGGGCGACCTCGTCCCAGGTGAGGAACATCAGCGGCGCGTCGGTGTCCTGGAGGACGCAGTTGACGACGACGTCGAAGCCGACGAGCAGCTCGGCCAGCGGGACGACCCCGTGGGGGGTGTTGGCCACCGTGCGGGTCGGGTCCTCATCGGTGGGCCCGTAGTGCCCGAGGAGCACCGAGGACATCGGCGCGGCGACGGCCGGCGCCTGCCGGTGGGTGACGACGGAGACGTCGAAGATCCCGATGCCCTGCAGCGCCTTGACCGCACCCCGTGCGGTGGCGCCGAAGTTGATGACGATGGCTCGCCGGCGCGGCCCGTAGACGCCGGTGAAGCCGGTGAGGGTCGTGGCGTGGAGCACGGCGGCGAAGCCGGCGATCTCGTTGTTGACGTGGAACACGTGCAGGCCGCGTACGCCGTCCTCGCTCCAGTGGTTCATCGCCTCCCAGGCGACGAGGGTGAGCCGCCGGTCGATCGCGAGCTGGGTGAGTGCCGGGTCCTGGACGCAGTGCGGCCAGCCCCAGAGCACCTGACCGGCGTGCATCGCGGCGACGTCCTCGTGCTGGGGCTTGGGCAGGAGGACGACGTCGCACCCGGAGAGCAGCTCATGGCGGGGTCGGAGCCCGCCGACGAGCGGGGCCAGCTCGACGTCGGGGATGTGCCACCGCGCCCCGTAGCCCTCCTCGAGGAGCACCTGCCCGCGCAGCTCGGCCGGGAGCCGGTCGAGCTGGAGGGGATGGATGGGGAGCCGGTGCTCGTGCTCCTTGGCCGACGTCGCGACGACCCCGACCCTCATGCGGGGAGCACCCCGCTGCGGGCGACCTCGGAGTACCAGCGGGCGCTGGCCTTCGGCGTGCGCACCTGGGTGTCGTAGTCGACCCGGACGATGCCGAAGCGCTGCGAGTACCCCTCGGCCCACTCGAAGTTGTCGAGCAGCGACCAGGCGAAGTACCCCCGGACGTCGACACCGGCGGCGACGGCGTCGAGCAGGCCGCCGAGGTAGCCCTGGAGGTAGGCGATGCGGTCGTCGTCCTGGACGCTGCCGTCAGCGCTGACGACGTCGGGCATCGCGGCGCCGTTCTCGGTGATGTACACCGGCGGGAGGTTCGGGTAGTCGGCGTGCAGCCGAACGAGCAGCTCGCGCATGCCGTCGGGCTCGATCGCCCAGCCCATCGTCGTCTTCGGCAGGTCGGGGCTCACCTCGGTGGCGTCGAGGGCGGGCAGCACCTGCGGACCGTCGACCGGCCCGGGGTGGGCCCGCACGTGGGTGCGGAAGTAGTGGTTGACGCCGAGGAAGTCGATCGGGGTGGCGATCTCGGCGAGGTCGCCGTCCTGCACGACGTCCATGGCCGAGCCGTACCACTCGACCATGTCGGCCGGGTACTCCCCGCGCAGCAGCGGGTCGAGGAACAGCCGGCTGCCGTTGCCGTCGACCCGGCGGGCCGCCTCGACGTCGGCCGGGTCCTGGCTCACCGGCACGACGGGGTTGAGGTTCAGCGTGATCCCGACGTGCGCCTCGGCCGGAAGGGCGCCACGCAGCACGGGGACGGCGCGACCATGGGCGAGTAGCAGGTGGTGGCTCGCCGCGACGGCCTGCGCGCCGTCCTGGATCCCGGGGGCGTGCCGGCCGACGCCGTAGCCGAGGAAGGCCGACACCCAGGGCTCGTTGAGGGTGATCCACTGCGGGACGACGTCACCGAGGGCGCCGGCCACGAGCCCGGCGTACTCGACGAAGCGGTCGACGGTGTCGCGGGAGGCCCAGCCGCCGACGTCCTGCAGGGGCTGCGGCAGGTCCCAGTGGTAGAGCGTCAGGGCGGGGGTGATGCCCCGCTCGAGCATCCCCTCGACGAGCCGGCGGTAGTGGTCCAGGCCGCGCTGGTTGACCGGCCCGCTTCCGGTTGGCTGCACCCGGGGCCAGGCGACCGAGAACCGGTACGCCCCGAGGCCGAGGTCGCGGATGAGGTCCATGTCCTCGGGCCAGCGGTGGTACTGGTCGCACGCGACCTCACCGGTGTCGCCACCGAGCACCCGCCCCGGCGTCGCCGAGAAGGTGTCCCAGATCGAGGGACCGCGGCCGTCCTCGATCACCGCGCCCTCGACCTGGTAGGAGGCGGTCGCGGCTCCGAAGAGGAAGCCCTCGGGGAAGTGGCGGGCAGTCGTCATGGCCTGAACCTATCGGAGGAGAGCGCTCCCAGCCCCGCCGTCAGCTCTCCAGAGCCGCGTCGAGGGTGATCTCCACACCGGTGAGGGCCTTGCTCACCGGGCAGCCGGCCTTCGCCTTCGCGGCTGCCTCGGCGAAGCCGTCGGCGTCGAGGCCCTCGACCTCTCCGCGCACCGTGAGCGCGATGCCGGTGATCCGGAGGCCACC
Source organism: Actinomycetes bacterium (assembly GCA_038322045.1). GTDB lineage: Bacteria > Actinomycetota > Actinomycetes > JBBQFP01 > JBBQFP01 > JBBQFP01. The sequence goes on from JBBQFP010000010.1 coordinate 71,565, forward strand.
CGCAGGGTCGGCGCCCAGCGAGACGTCGGCGCGGACGTCGAGAGCCACCGGCGTCCCGCCGGCCTCGGCGACGAAGCCGGAGAGCTGCATGGCGAAGCACGACGAGTGGGCGGCGGCGATGAGCTCCTCAGGGCTCGTCGTCCCGTTGGCGTCCTCGGCGGTGCGCTTCGGGAACGACACCTCGTAGGTGCCGACCTTGGAGCTCGTCAGCTCGACCTGGCCAGAGCCAGCCTCGAGGGTGCCGTTCCAGGCGGTGCGCGCGGTACGTGTGGGCATGCGGGGTGTCCTCCGGGGCTGATGGGGCTGATGGGGCTGATGGGGCTGGCGGCCATGGCGGCGCGCTCTGCGAAGCCAGGACAACCCCGCGCCGGTTCGCACCATTCCCATCCGTATCCAGCATGATGTTCGCTATGCGCCTTCCGCCCGTGCCGGCCCGACGCCGCTCCCACCGGCTGGCCGCGCTCGCCGGGGTCGCCGCCCTGGGCCTGCTCGCCGGTCCCCCCGCCGCTGCCCGCGCCGACGTCGTGCCCGGCTATCACCCCAGTCGCCTCACGCACGTGGGTGACGCCCGGCAGGTCGTCGTCGTCACGTCGTCGTCGTGGTCGACGTCGTACGCGACGCTGCGGACCTACGAGCTCACCGACGACGGGGCGTGGCGCGCGGTCTTCGCACCGATGGGCGCGCGGATCGGGGCACGCGGGTTCGCCCCCGCCGTCAGCCGGCGGCAGAACACGTCGACGACGCCCGCGGGCACCTTCCCGCTGCCGCGAGCCTTCGGCTCGTGGGGCGCCCCGGGCACCCGCATGCCGTACTACCAGATCGACAAGGACGACTGGTGGCCCTACGACCCGAGGGACCCCGCGACGTACAACGTCTTCCAGTACGGCAGGCTGGCCGGCGCCGCGTGGCGTCCGGCCTGGGCCGAGCGGCTGCGGGCGTACGCCCCGCGCCAGTACGGCTACGCCGTCGTCATCGGGTTCAACCTGCCCGGCGGGGTGGGGTACAGCCCTGCGGCCCGCCAGCACGTCGCCACCACCCCGGCCGACACGCGTGCGGGCGGCGGGATCTTCCTCCACGTCAAGGGCCCCGGCGCCACGGCCGGGTGCGTCGCGCTGGACTTCGCCGCGTTGCAGCGGGTGCTGCGGTGGCTGGACCCCGCAGCGAGCCCGGTCGTCGTCATGGGCCCCGAGGCGGTCATCGGGCTCGAGTGAGCCGCGCGGCCGGGTGCGGCGGCAGCCGGGCAGCCGGGCGGCTCAGGGCTTGTCGAGGCTGTCGAAGCGCAGGCCGCTGCGGCCCTCGCCCCGACCGGGCCCGGAGAGGCGACCGGTCCACGTCCACGTCGAGCCGTCGGTCCAGCGCGCGCGCTGGCGCGCCAGCCGCACCCGGCGCCCCTCTCGCGGAACCTCCTCCTCCTCGAGCTCGCCGATCTCGCGGACGAGCTCGGTCGCCGGCACGGGTTCCCCGCCGCCGACGACCCTGGTCCGCGCGAGCCGGGTGCTGCGCCGGTCGCCGTCGGTGCGCAGCACGGGGGTGAGCGGCACCCAGGAGTCCGGCGGCAGCACCGCGAGCCGGTAGCGGACGTCGGCCTCCGGCAGCGGTCGGGCGACCGGGACCGACGGCGGACGGCGGTCGAGCGCGGCGGCGACGTCGACGGGCAGGCCGACCGGGCCCCGGGCGGTGCGCTCGACGGCCCAGCAGAGGTTCGCCAGCTGGTCGCGCAGCAGCCCCACCTCCTCGAGCGCAGCGCCCTGCACCCCGCCCACGACGGTCGGGGGGACGACGAGGTAGCGCCGCTCGTCGGCGACCGGACGGCCGGTCTGCGCCGGTGCTGGCTCGAAGAGCCGTCCCACCTCGCCCGGCCTGGCCCGCACGAGCACGGAGTCGCCGAAGGTGTCGTCGACGACGACGGACTCCAACCACACCACCGAGCCGACCGGCACGGCCATCGGCAGGGTGAACCAGTCGGTGCTCGCCACGAGGCAGAACTCCGCGGCGAGCATCGTCGCGAGGTCCGTCGGCCAGGAATCGAGCTGACCGAGGTTCACCGCGGCGTCCTCGAGCTCCCAGAACCTGTCCGACGGCGACCCCGGCCAGCGCACCGGCGTCGGCAGGGTCGTCGTGATCAGCACCTCGGCGGGGATCCGCCCGGCATCGGCGGCCGCACCTAGGGCGCACCCCTCCGGCGCGCGGTCGAGGTCGTCCCAGTCCAGGCCGTCGCCGTGGTACTCGGGCGAGGTGAGGACGAGCTCGCCCCCGCCCGGCAGCGGCGCGGCGACGGAGAAGCGGTACTCCAGCCGGTCGGGCACCCACGACGGCGGTGTGCGGTCCTGCGGCGCACCGGGCTCCGGCGGCTGCTGGGAGGCGGCGTCCGGCCAACGGCGGTCGAACCAGGCGGCCAAGGCCTCCAGCGCTGCGACCGCGCCCGCGGGGTCCGCTCCCCCGTCGACCCCGCCGGGCAGGGCGCCAGGTGCCCAGGCGGCGCGCACGGCGGCGCCGTCGAGCAGGCGCGCGGCCAGCAGCCCGATGAGCGCATCGTTCGCGGCGTCGGTGATGTCGGACGGCGCAGGCGCCACCAGCGGGAACGCGCCGAGCAGCGCCGCGAGGACGTCGGGGTGAGGGGCCAGGGCACGGTGCAGCCGACGTCCGGCCTCGGCCCGCTCGCGCAGCCCGAGCGGGACGAGCTCGGCCTCGACGTCGGCCTCCAGCGGTGACGCTGCCGGGTCCAGCGGCAGCCCGTCGGAGGCCCCCGCGGGCAGCGG
>JBBQFP010000011.1:0-68458 GCA_038322045.1 Actinomycetes bacterium
GCCGTCATCCAGGCCATCGCCGCCGCGGTGCCCGAGCTCTGGGGCGGCTCCGCCGACCTCGCCGAGAGCAACAACACGACGATCAAGGGCGCCCGGAGCTTCCTGCCGGCGTCGAGCCCGGTGGCCGATGCCGACCCCTACGGCCGGCTCCTGCACTTCGGCATCCGCGAGCACGCCATGGGCGCGATCATGAACGGGATCCTCCTCCACGGCGGCACCCGGGTCTTCGGCGGCACCTTCCTGGTGTTCAGCGACTACATGCGTCCCTCGGTCCGCCTCGCCGCCCTCATGCGCCAGCCGGCGATCTATGTGTGGACCCACGACTCCATCGGCCTCGGGGAGGACGGCCCCACCCACCAGCCGATCGAGCACCTGGCCTCCCTGCGGGCGATCCCCGGGCTCGACGTCGTCCGGCCGGCGGACGCCAACGAGACCGCGGTGGCCTGGCGGATGGCGATGCTCCACACCGACACCCCCACCGCGCTCGCCCTCACCCGGCAGAACGTCCCCACGCTGGACCGCACGACTTTCGCGCCCGCCGAGGCAGCGGCCAAGGGCGGCTACGTCCTGGCCGACGCGGAGGACGGCTCCCCCGACGTCATCGTCATCGCGACCGGCTCAGAGGTCGCCATGGCCCTCGAGGCCCGCGAGGCGCTCGCCGCCCAGGGCGTGTCGGCGCGGGTCGTCTCGATGCCCTGCGTCGAGTGGTTCCGCAGCCAGGAGCCCGCGTACCGCGACGAGGTGCTGCCCCCGGCAGTCCGGGCGCGGGTGTCGGTCGAGGCCGCGGTCGCCCAGGGGTGGCACGAGTGGGTCGGCGACGCCGGTCGTTGCGTGAGCCTCGAGCACTTCGGCGCGTCGGCGACCTACACCTCGCTCTACGACCACTTCGGTTTCACCACCGACGCCGTCGTGCAGGCTGCCAGGGAGAGCATCGCCGCAGCAGCACGATGACCGTTCCAGCGACCGACCGGTGCCAGCGCCCCGGTACGGCACCACCGCAGCAGGAGGCGTCATGACCGACCCGATCACCGAGCTCCGGGACGCCGGCGTCGCCGTCTGGCTCGACGACCTCAGCCGGGAGCGGCTGAGCACCGGGAACCTCGCCGAGCTCGTCGCCGACAAGGGCGTCGTCGGGGTCACGAGCAACCCGACGATCTTCTCCAGCGCCCTCGCCAAGGGCAGCACCTACGACGAGCAGCTCCACGACCTCGCCACCCGCGGGGTCGGCGTCGACGAGGCGGTGCGACTCATCACCGCCGCCGACGTGCGGGCGGCCTGCGACGTCCTGCGCGGCGTCTACGACGACACCGGCGGACGTGACGGCCGGGTCTCGCTCGAGGTCGACCCCCGCATGGCGCACGCCTACGACAAGACGGTGGCCGAGGCCCGCGCCCTGTGGTGGCTCGTCGACCGGCCGAACCTCTTCATCAAGATCCCGGCGACCATCGAGGGGCTCCCCGGCATCAGCGACGTCATCGCCGAGGGGATCAGCGTCAACGTCACGCTGATCTTCTCCCTCGACCGCTACGAGAAGGTCATGGATGCCTACCTCACCGGCCTCGAGCGGCGTCTCGACGCCGGGAAGAGCCTCGCGGGCATCGAGTCGGTCGCGTCGTTCTTCGTCAGCCGGGTCGACACCGAGGTCGACAAGCGGCTCACGGCGCTGGGCACCCCCGAGGCGCTCGCCGTGCGCGGTGAGGCGGCCATCGCCAATGCCCGGCTCGCCTACGAGCGCTACGAGAAGGTCATCGCCTCGCCACGCTGGCAGCGGCTCGCCGACGCCGGGGCCTGCCCGCAACGTCCGCTGTGGGCGTCGACCGGGGTCAAGGATCCTGCCTACGACGACACGCGCTACGTCGTCGAGCTCGTCGCACCGAGCACGGTCAACACCATGCCCGAGGCCACGCTGACGGCCGTGGCCGACCACGGAGTCGTCCGCGGAAACACCGTCACCTCGGCCTACGACGACGCGCACCGCCTCATCGAGGTCCTCTCCCGGCTCGGCATCGGCTACGACGAGGTCGTCGAGCAGCTCGAGGCCGAGGGGGTCGCGAAGTTCGAGGCGTCCTGGGGGGAGCTGCTCGCGACCGTCGAGTCGGCGTTGGGCCGGTGAGCGTCCCGGTCATCGGAGAGGGCCCGATCGGCGGCGCAGGCAACCCGCTGCGCGACCCGGGTGACCGCCGGATCCCCCGGATCGCCGGACCGTGCGGCATGGTGATCTTCGGGGTCACCGGGGACCTGGCACGCAAGAAGCTCATGCCGGCCATCTACGACCTTGCCAACCGCGGGCTCCTCCCGCCGGGCTTCTCCCTCGTCGGCTTCGCCCGCCGCGACTGGGCGGACCAGGACTTCGCGCAGATCGTCCACGACTCCGTCAAGGAGCACTCGCGGACGCCGTTCTCCGAGGACGTCTGGCGCCAGCTCTCCGAAGGCATCCGCTTCGTGCCCGGCGAGTTCGGCGACGCGACCGCGTTCGGGACCCTCAAGGCGACGATCGACGAGCTCGACCGGAGCCGAGGGACGGGCGGCAACCACGCCTTCTACCTCTCGGTGCCGCCGAAGTTCTTCGCCGACGTCGTCCAGTCGCTCAAGACCTTCGGGCTCGCCGACCCCGTGCCCGGGTCGTGGCGGCGCGTCGTCATCGAGAAGCCGTTCGGCCACGACCTCCTCAGTGCCCAGGAGCTCAACCGCATCGTCGGAGAGGTCTTCCCGGCCGGGTCCGTGTTCCGCATCGACCACTACCTCGGCAAGGAGACCGTCCAGAACATCCTCGCGCTGCGCTTCGCCAACGAGATGTTCGAGCCGATCTGGAACCGCGGTCACGTCGACCACGTCCAGATCACCATGGCCGAGGACATCGGCATCGCCGGGCGCGCCGGCTACTACGACGGCATCGGCGCCGCACGCGACGTCATCCAGAACCACCTCATCCAGCTCCTCGCCCTCACGGCGATGGAGGAGCCGGTCTCCTTCGACGCCGCGTCGCTGCTCTCCGAGAAGCTCAAGGTGCTCTCCAGCGTCAAGCTGCCGAGCGACCTCGCTGCCCACACCGCTCGGGGTCAGTACGTCGCGGGCTGGCAGGGCGGGCGCCAGGTGCGCGGCTACCTCGACGAGGAGGGGATGGACAGCAGGTCGACGACGGAGACCTACGCCGCGATCAGGGTGGACGTCGACACGAGGCGCTGGGCCGGGGTGCCGTTCTACCTGCGCACGGGCAAGCGGCTGGGGCGCCGGGTCACCGAGGTCGCCATCGTCTTCTCGCGCGCACCGCACCTGCCCTTCGCCTCGACGGCCGTGGAGGAGCTGGGCAAGAACGCCCTGGTCATCCGGGTTCAGCCCGACGAGGGCGTCACAGTCCGGTTCGGCTCGAAGGTTCCCGGCACCGCCATGGAGCTGCGCGACGTGACGATGGACTTCGCCTACGGGCAGTCCTTCACCGAGTCCAGCCCTGAGGCGTACGAACGACTCATCCTCGACGTCCTCCTCGGGGACCCACCGCTGTTCCCCCGGCACGAGGAGGTCGAGCAGTCCTGGCGGATCCTCGACCCCATCGAGGCGTTCTGGGCGGCCTCGGGACGTCCTGACGAGTACATCGCCGGGACCTGGGGGCCCCGGTCCGCCGACGAGATGCTGGCCCGCGACAGCCGGCAATGGAGGCGACCATGACGACCGACCTCGTCGACACCGACGCCGCAGCGATCAACACGGCGATCATCGAGGCGCGGATGCGCAACGGCATGCCGGCCACCGGCATGGTGCTCTCCCTCGTCATCGACACCGAGGAGGGTGACCACTACGACGCCCTTCGGGCCGCGACGGCGGCCTCACGGGCGCACCCAGCGCGCATCCTCGTCCACATCGCCCGGGGCAGCCGCGGCAGCACCCGCACCGCGCCGCGCCTCGACGCCGAGATCCGCGCCGCCGGCGAGTCCGGGCCTGGCGAGATCGTCCTCCTGCGCACCCACGGCGAGCTCTCCCAGCACGCCGAGGCCGTCGTGCTGCCCCTCCTGCTGCCCGATGCACCCGTCGTCGCGTGGTGGCCTGGCGTCGGCCCGGAGCGCATGTGCGACGCGCCGCTCGGCACGCTGGCCCAGCGTCGGGTCAGCGACTCCGCTGCGGCGCCCAAGCCGCTGGACGCCCTGGCCCGCCGAGGGCAGGGCTATTGCCCCGGCGACACCGACCTCGCCTGGACCCGGGCGACGACGTGGCGCACCATGCTCGCCTCGGCGCTCGACGAGCCCTTCGACCAGGTCACCGGGCTGCAGGTCGACGCGGAGAAGGGCAACCCCACGGCAGAGCTGCTGGCCCTCTGGCTCGAGGACCGGATGGGGCTGCCCGCGCGGCGCAAGGTCACCAAGGGACCAGGGATCACCGCCGTGACGCTCACGCTGCGCATTGGCGAGATCGTCCTGCACCGCCCCGACGGGCGGCTGGCCACCCTCTCGCGCCCCGGCCAGCCGGACCGCTCCGTGGCACTGCCTCGCAGAGAGCTCAGCGACCTCCTCGCCGAGGAGCTGCGGCGGCTGGACCCGGACGAGATCTTCGGCCGAACCTTGGCCCGGCTCGGCACGGAGCGGTCCGGCGCCCGGCGCGAGCCGAGCACCTCCACGTGACAGCGGCATGAGCCCCTCCCCCACCGAGGGCGCGGCGCCGGGCGCCCCGGTGGAGCTCATCGTCGCCCCGGATGCCGAGACGCTTGCGGCCTCTGTCGCTGCCCGGCTCGTCACGGAGGTCCGAGACGCGGTGCGACGCCGGGGTCGGGCTCACGTCGTCCTCACCGGCGGCGGCGTCGGAACAGCGGTGCTCGCCGCGCTGGCTGACGCCGACGTGGACCGGGCGGTGCCGTGGGAAGGCGTCGACCTGTGGTGGGGCGACGAGCGCTACCTGCCCGCGGGTGACGCGGAGCGCAACGAGACCTCGGCCCGCGCAGCGCTCGTCGACCGGGTCGGCATCCCGACCCATCGGGTCCATGCCATGCCCGCGAGCGGCACGAGCAGCCTCGAGCAGGCGGCGGCAGACTACGCAGCCGAGCTGGCGCGCGCGGCGGCTGACGACCGCACGGCCGGAGACGTCGGCGCCTCTCCTCGCGCCGGGCGCTGGGCGGCCGAGCGCGCCGCGGCTGCCACGCCGGGTGAGCTCGACGTCCCTGCCTTCGACGTCGTCCTGCTCGGGCTCGGGCCCGACGGGCATGTCGCGTCGCTGTTCCCCGGACATCCCGCCTGCCACGCCGGTGGCACCACGGTCGCCGTGCGCGAGAGCCCCAAGCCACCACCGGAGCGGATCAGCCTCACGTTCGCCGCGCTGCGGTCGGCCCGCCAGGTGTGGCTGCTGGCCGCCGGCGAGAGCAAGGCCGACGCCGTCGGTTCGGTGCTCAGCCCTGCGGACTTGCCTGTGCCCGGAGCGCTCGTCAAGGGCAAGGAGCGCACGCTGCTGCTCGCCGACCGAGGAGCCGCCGCGGGAACGGCGTCGCCGCGCTAGACCGCGTCGCCGCGGAGCTTCGCGAGCGCCTCGGCGAGGATCGCCTCGCCGTCGGCGTCGGTGCGCCTCTCACGGACGTAGGCAAGGTGGGTCTTGTACGGCTCGTTGCGGACGCGCGCGGGCGGGTTGTCGCGGTCCTGACCGGCGGGGAAGCCGCAGCGAGGGCAGTCCCAGAGCTCAGGGGCACTCACCGTCGAGTCGACGGCGAACGAGGGCCGGGTCTCGTGCTTGTTGGCGCACCAGTACGACACGAAGAACCGTGGTGCGGTGTCGCCCCGCTCGGCCTCTCCCATCGGTCCGGCGCCTACCCGGCTGCCTCGGATCGCGTTGCCACCTGCCACGAGATGCTCCTGTCACGTGCGGTCGGCCCGGACGGCCGGTGTGCGGATGGGAGACGGGGACGGCGCCGTCGGGCGCGCCCCGGCGACGTCAGCTCTTGAGCAGCAGGCCGAGGCCGACGACGGCGATGGCCCAGAGGATCCCCGTGCCGATGGTGATCCGGTCGAGGTTCTTCTCCACGACGTTGGAGCCGCCGAGGTTGGAGGACATCCCGCCGCCGAACATGTCGGACAGGCCACCACCCTTGCCCTTGTGCAGGAGCACGAGCAGGACCAGCAGCAGGCTGGTCACGATGAGCACCAGCGACAGCGCGATCTCCACGGGGTCCTCTCGATCGGGATCTGGGGCACCGGACCGGTGCTGCCGGCTCGGTGGCCTCGGGCGAGCGTGCCCGCGTCCGTCGAGCGGACGTTCGGGCGCTTCGTTCGAGGCCGTGCCCCGCAGGTGCGGGGCACGGCCAAGGGTACGACAGCCAGCTCGTGCCTCAGGCCGTCGAGAACCGGACGATGCCCACGAAGTCCTCGGCCTTGAGGCTCGCGCCGCCGACGAGCGCGCCGTCGACGTCGGTCTGGTCCATGATCTCGGCGACGTTGGAGGCCTTGACGGACCCGCCGTAGAGGACCCTCACTCCGTCCGCGAGGTCGCCGGAGTACAGCTCGGCGAGCCGGGTCCTGATCGCCGCGCAGACCTCTTGAGCGTCCTGCGGGGTGGCGACCTCGCCGGTGCCGATGGCCCACACGGGCTCGTAGGCGATGACGATGCTGCGCGCGTGCTCGGCGCCCAGCCCCGCCAGCGCCCCATCGAGCTGGGCGAGGGTGTGCTCGACGTGCTGGCCGGCCTTGCGGATCTCCAGCCCTTCGCCGACGCAGAGGATCGGGGTGAATCCGTGCCGGAAGGCGGCGGCGACCTTGGCGGCGAGGACCTCGTCGCTCTCGGCGTGGTACTGGCGCCGTTCGCTGTGCCCGACGACGACGTAGCTGCAGCCGAGCTTGGCGAGCATCGCCCCGGAGATCTCCCCGGTGTAGGCGCCGGCGTCGTGCGCCGAGAGATCCTGGGCGCCGTACTTCATGGCGAGCTTGTCGCCGTCGACAAGCGTCTGAACCGAGCGCAGGTCGGTGAACGGGGGCAGCACCACGACCTCGACCGCCGCGAAGTCCTCGGCCGTGAGCGAGAAGGCGAGCTTCTGCACCAGCGCGATGGCCTCGAGGTGGTTGAGGTTCATCTTCCAGTTGCCCGCCATGAGCGGGGTCCGCGCGACCATCAGGAGCTTCCCTTTCCGACGCCGTCCGTGCTCGAGTCGTCCTCGAGCACGGTGATGCCGGGGAGGGTCTTGCCCTCGAGGTACTCGAGGCTGGCACCGCCCCCGGTGGAGATGTGGCTGAACGCGGCCTCGTCGAGGCCGAGCTGACGGACCGCTGCGGCGGAGTCCCCGCCGCCGACGACAGTCATCGCCCCGTCGAGGCCGGCGATGGCCGCAGCGACCTCGCGCGTGCCGTTGGCGAACGGCGCGAGCTCGAAGACCCCCATCGGCCCGTTCCACACGACCGTCGCGGCGTCGACGAGCTTGCTGCGGAAGAGCTCGACCGTCTCGGGCCCGATGTCCAGCCCCTTCCAGCCCGCCTCGATGCCCGAAGCCGCCACGACCCGCGTCTGAGCGTCGGCGGAGACCTCCTGGGCGACGACGACGTCGACCGGCAGCACGAGGTCGACCCCACGCGCTGCCGCCTGGGTGATGAAGCCCTTGACGGCGTCGATCTGGTCTGCCTCGAGCAGCGAGCCACCGACCTCGTGGCCCTGAGCGGCGAGGAACGTGAAGCACATGCCGCCGCCAACGAGGAGGCGGTCGACGGTCCCGAGCAGGTTCGCGATGACGCCGAGCTTGTCGGAGACCTTGGAGCCGCCGAGGACGACGGCGTAGGGACGGTCCGGGTCGCTGAGCACCTTCGAGAAGACCTGGACCTCCTTGAGGACGAGGCCTCCTGCGGCGTGGGGCAGCCGCCGGGCGACGTCGTAGACGGAGGCCTGCTTGCGGTGGACGACGCCGAAGCCGTCACTGACGTAGAGGTCGGCGAGCGCTGCCAGCTCGTCGCCGAAGGCTCCCCGCTCGGCGTCGTCCTTGCTCGTCTCGGCCGCGGCGAAACGGAGGTTCTCCAGGACGGCGACGTCGCCGTCCTGGAGGCCCGCGACGACCGACCGAGCGCTGTCCCCCACCGTGTCCGTGGCGAAGGCCACCGGCCGGCCGAGCAGCTCACCGAGCCGGGCAGCGACCGGACGCAGGGACAGCTCCGGCTTGGGCTCGCCCTTCGGGCGGCCCAGGTGGGCGCACACGACAACGCGTGCGCCGCGCTCGGAGAGGGCGGCGATGGTCGGGACGGAGGCGCGGATCCGCCCGTCGTCGGTGATGACGCCGTCCTTGAGGGGCACGTTGAGGTCCGAGCGGACCAGGACGGTCCGCCCGGCGACCTCGAGATCGTCGATCGTCTTCACAGCGTGACGGCCCTTACAGCGACTGGCCGACGAGCGTGGTCAGGTCGACGAGCCGGTTGGAGTAGCCCCACTCGTTGTCGTACCAGCCGACGACCTTCACCTGGTCGCCCTGGGCGATGGTCAGGGCGCCGTCGATGACGCAGGAGGCCGGCCAGGTGACGATGTCGGCAGAGACGATCGGGTCCTCGGTGTACTCGAGGAAGCCCTTGAGCGGACCGCTGTCGGCGGCGGCCTTGAACGCCGCATTGACCTCGTCGCGGGTGACCTCGCGGCCAAGGGTGACGGTGAGGTCGGTCGCCGACCCGGTGGGGACCGGGACCCGCATGGCGTAGCCGTCGAGCTTGCCCTTGAGCTCGGGAATGACCAGCGCGATGGCGCGAGCGGCCCCGGTCGTGGTCGGGATCATGCTCAGGGCGGCTGCCCGGGCGCGGCGCAGGTCCTTGTGCGGGAAGTCGAGGATGACTTGGTCGTTGGTGTAGGCGTGGATCGTCGTCATGAGGCCCTTGACGATCCCGAAGTTGTCCAGCAGCACCTTGGCCATCGGGCCGAGGCAGTTGGTGGTGCACGAGGCGTTGGAGATGATGTGGTGCGTCGCCGGGTCGTACTGCTCGTGGTTGACGCCCATGACGAACGTCGCGTCCTCGCCCTTGGCGGGCGCGGAGATGATGACCTTCTTGGCACCGGCGGTGATGTGCTTGCGCGCGTCGTCGGCGTTGGTGAAGTGGCCGGTCGACTCGATGACGATGTCGGCGCCGAGCTCGCCCCACGGAAGGGCTGCGGGGTCCCGGTCGGCCATCGTGCGCATGGTCTTGCCGTCGACGGTGATGGAGTCCTCGGTGAAGGACACCTCGCGGCCGAGCCGGCCCAGGATGCTGTCGTACGTGAGCAGGTGCGCGAGGGTCTTGTTGTCGGTGAGGTCGTTGACCCCCACGATCTCGATGTCGGCGCCCTGGGCCAGAGCGGCCCGGTAGAAGTTGCGCCCGATGCGACCGAACCCGTTGATGCCTACCCGGATCGTCACAGGAAGTTGCTCCTCGTCTGCCGCGTGCCGCGGACGTCGTCGCCTCATGGCGAGGTCAGTTGATGGATCGACACCCGTGACGATAACGAAAAGGACACGGACGCGTCACCCGCCATCGGTCCCAGGGGCACCGGTCAGACGACCCGACCGCCGCGGCAGACCCGACGGGTGCGGCCCGAGCAGAGCAGGCGAGCGGCTCAGCCCTCGAAGAGCTCCTCCGGGATGCCGGCCTGGGTGTCGGGGACGCCGATCTCCTTGGCCCGGCGGTCGGCGAGGGCGAGCAGCCGCCGGATCCGCCCTGCGACGGCGTCCTTGGTCATGGGTGGCTCCGCCAGAGCGCCGAGCTCTTCGAGACTGGCCTGGCTGTGGGCGAGCCGGAGCCGGCCTGCCGTGCGCAGGTGATCCGGAACACCGTCGCCGAGGATCTCTAGCGCTCGCTGGACGCGCGCACCGGCGGCGACGGCCGCCCGTGCCGAACGGCGCAGGTTGGCGTCGTCGAAGTTGGCCAGCCGGTTGGCGGTGGCCCGCACCTCGCGGCGCATCCGGCGCTCCTCCCAGGCGAGGACGGCGTCGTGCGCCCCGAGCCTGGTGAGCAGCGCGCTGATCGCGTCGCCGTCGCGGATGACGACCCGGTCGACGCCGCGGACGTCGCGAGCCTTCGCCGGGACGCCGAGGCGTCGGGCGGCACCGACGAGTGCCATCGCGGCTTCAGGCCCCGGGCAGGTGATCTCCAGCGACGAGGAGCGGCCCGGCTCGGTAAGGCACCCGTGGGCGAGGAAGGCGCCACGCCAGGCCGCCTGGGCGTCGCAGAGCGCCCCCGAGACGACGGCGGGAGGCAGGCCGCGCACGGGACGGCCGTGGCCGTCGACGAGGCCGGCCTGCCGGGCGAGCGCCTCTCCTTCGCGGGCCACCCGCACGACGTAGCGGTTTCCACGGCGCAGGCCTCCGGGCGCCATGACGGCGACCTCGCTCGGGTGTCCGAAGACCTCGGCGATGTCGCGCTTGAGCCGACGGGCGACCGAGCCGGTGTCGAGCTCGGCCTCGACGACGACCCGGCCACCGGCGAGGTGCAGGCCGCCGGCGAAGCGCAGCATCGTCGACACCTCGGCCTTGCGGCAGCACGGCTTGGTGATGACGAGGCGGCTGAGCTCGTCCTTGACTGCCGAGGTCATGGCCATAGCAGCGGGTCCCCCTGGTTCGGTGCGGTCGACGCGGGTCGTGCGGGCTCGATCGGGTCTGGCGCCGCGAGCACGGTCGGCGCCACGTGCTTTGCCTGCGTCGAGACCCGCGCGGCGGTTCCTCCAGCGGCGGACGAAGCCACCGACGCGACGGGCGAACCCGATTCTGCCGTGCCGACGGGTGAGCCCGGACGCGGCGTCGTGCCCAGGGGCACGAGCAGGTTCCGCAGCACGGCGCTGAGCCGCTCGGGGTCGTGCCGGGGTGAGCCGTCGGGCATGCCGACGTCGGCCAGCACGAGGCGACCGCCGGCCTGGGCCACCGCCGCACGCAGGGCGACGGGGTCGAGGACGGCGCGCGGGTCCGCGACGACGAGGTCGAGGATCAGGCCAGGGGCGTGCTGGAGCAGCACCTCGAGGTGCTGCTCCGCAGAGAAGCCCTCGGTCTCGCCGCGCTGGGGCGCGAGGTTGAGCAGCACCGCTGTGCGGGCGGGCGTGCTGCGCAGCGCTGCCGCGAGCTCGGGGACGAGCAGGTGCGGGATGACGCTCGTGAACCACGAGCCCGGACCGAGCACGACCCAGTCCGCGGCGTGGACGGCGGCGATGGCCTCGGGGCATGGGACCGGTGCGGCCGGGTCGAGGGCGACCCCGACGACGCGGCCGGAGGTGGACGCCGCGGCGACCTGCCCGAGGACCGTCGTCACCTCGTCGGCGGCGGCCGGATCGGCGCCCCGGACGGAGGCCACGAGCTGCAGCGGTGTGCACGCCATCGGCAGCACCCTGCCGTGGGCGCCGAGCAGCCTCCCCATCCAGTCCAGGCCCGCGACCGTGTCACCGAGCTGCTCCCAGAGGGCGACCATGAGGAGGTTCCCGACGGCGTGCCCGCGCAGCGGCCCGTCGCCGCGGAACCGGTGCTGGAGGACCCGGCTCCAGGTCTGGCCCCACTCGTCGTCGCCGCACAGGGCGGCCAGCGCCATCCGTAGGTCGCCGGGCGGCAGAACCGAGAGCTCCGCGCGCAGCCGACCGCTCGAGCCGCCGTCGTCGGCCACCGTGACGACGGCGGTGAGCCGGTCGGTCATGCGGCGCAGCGCCCGCAGCGAGGCCGACAGCCCGTGGCCGCCTCCGAGCGCCACGACGGCCGGACCACCGGCTGCGGCAGGCAGGCCGGGCGCCGGGTGCGCCGTCGCGTCGGGGACCGGCCGCTCGGCGGACGGAGGTGCGGGCGCGCTGCTCGGCGTCGACTCCGCCCGGATCACTCGCGTCCCAGGTCGCGGTGGACGACGGAGGCCTCGACGCCGGAGGCGCTGAGCCGGGCCCCGAGCTGCTCGGCCACCGCGACGCTGCGGTGCTTGCCGCCGGTGCAGCCGACCGCGAGGGTCACGTACCGCTTGCCCTCGCGGCGGTAGCCGTCGGCAACGACCTCGAGCAGCGCGGCGTAGCGGTCGACGAACTCCTCCGCGCCCTCCGCGGCGAGGACGAAGTCGCGGACGTCGGCGTCGAGGCCGGTCAGCGGGCGAAGCTCGGGGACCCAGAACGGGTTGGGGATGAACCGGCAGTCGACGACGAGGTCGGCGTCGGCGGGCAGGCCGTACTTGTATCCGAAGGAGATGACCGTCGCACGCAGGCTGCGCGTGCTCGTGCGGGTGAACTCCGTCTCGATGGCCTCGCGCAGCTGATGGACGTTGAGGGCGCTCGTGTCGATGACGATGTCGGCGTCACCGCGCAGGTCGCGCAGGAGCTCCCGCTCGGCCCCGATGCCGTCGCTGATCCGGCCGTTCCCCTGCAACGGGTGCGGTCGGCGCACCGACTCGAAGCGGCGGACGAGCGCCTCGTCGGAGGCCTCGAGGAAGACCTGCCGCGGGTCGATCCCGCGCGAGCGCAGGGCTGCCACGGACTGCTCGAGGTCGGCGAAGAACTTCCGGCTGCGCACGTCGATGACCGCGGCTATCCGGTTGACGTCGCCGTTCGTGCGCGCCCCGAGATCGGCGAGCGTGGCCAGCAGCCCGGGCGGCAGGTTGTCGACGACGAACCAGCCGAGGTCCTCGAGGCACCGTGCCGCGGTGGAGCGTCCGGCCCCGGACATGCCGGAGATGATCGCGACCTCCGGTACGGGCAGGACGGTGGGCTCGGTCACGGGGCAGGCTCCCTCTCTCGGTGGGGCTCGGGCGCCGGTCGGTCGTCGGCGGGCGTCGACCCGGGCTGGGGTGGGGCGGCAGAGGTCGATCCGGGCTCGGGCGCGACGCCGTTGGTCGGGGCAGGGTCGTTGGGGTCGAGGATCTCACCGGTCGCGGTGTTGACTGCCAGCCCCTTGCCTGCAGCGCCGGGTCGAGGCCGACCGGCGAGCGCCTCGACGACGGCGGCAGCGGTGCGCGGACCCATGCCGGGCACAGCTGCGATCTCCTCGGCCGTGGCGGCCTTGAGGCGGCGCACCGAGCCGAACGCCCTGATGAGCGCTGTGCGCCGGGCCTCGCCCAGACCCGGTACGCCGTCGAGGGCACTGACGGTCATGCTCCGGCTGCGCTTCTGCCGGTGGTAGGTGATCGCGAAGCGGTGCGCCTCGTCGCGGACGCGTTGCAGCAGGTAGAGCCCTTCGCTGGTCCTCGGAAGGATGACCGGGTCGGGCTCGCCGGGGAGCCACACCTCCTCGAGCCGCTTGGCCAGACCGACGAGCGCGACGTCGGTGATCCCGAGGTCGTCGAGCGCCCGTTGCGCGGCAGCCACCTGCGGCTGCCCGCCGTCGACGACGACGAGGTCGGGCGGGTAGGCGAAGCGGCGCGGCCGTCCGGTGAGCGGGTCGATCCCGCCGCGCACCGGGGCGCCGTCGGGCACGACCGGCAGCCCGGGGGCGCCCGGGGTCTCGACGGGCGCCGCCTGCGGAGTCGCGTCCCGACGGAACCTGCGCGAGAGCACCTCGTAGAGGCTCGCCGTGTCGTCGGTCGCCTCCCGGACGGCGAAGCGTCGGTACTCGCTCTTGCGGGCCAGGGCGTCCTCGAAGACGACCATGCTGGCGACGATCTCGGTGCCCTGGAGGTTGGAGACGTCGTAACACTCGATGCGCAGCGGCGCGGTGTCGAGCGCGAGCGCCTCCTGGAGCTCCTGGAGCGCGAGACTCCGGGTCGTGAGATCGCTGGCGCGCTTGGTCTTGTGCAGGGCCAGCGACTGCGCCGCGTTGCGCTCGACGGTCTCCATGAGGGCGCGCTTGTCGCCGCGCTGCGGGACGCGCAGCTCCACCCGCGCGCCGCGCTGCATGGCGAGCAGCTCGATGACGAGGTCGGCGTCCTCGGGCAGCGCCGGCACGAGGACCTCGCGCGGCACCTCGTTGCCCTCGTCGAGGTAGAACTGCGAGCAGAAGTGCTCGACGAGCCCGCCGGTGCCGACGTCCTCGACCTTGTCGACGACGAAGCCGCGCTGTCCGCGGATGCGCCCGCCGCGTACATGGAAGACCTGGACGGCGGCCTCGAGCGGGTCCTCGGCGAAGCCGACGACGTCGGCGTCGGTGCCGTCGCCGAGCACGACGGCGTTCTTCTCCATCGCCCGAGTCAGCGCGCCGATGTCGTCGCGCAGTCGGGCGGCGCGCTCGTACTCCTGGTCGTCGGCGGCCCCACGCATCTCGCGCTCGAGCCGGCGCACGAACGGCGCCGTCTGCCCCGACATGAAGGCGCAGAAGTCCTCGACGATCTCCCGGTGCGTGGCCGCGTCGACCGATCCGACGCAGGGCGCCGAGCACTTGTCGATGTAGCCGAGAAGGCACGGACGGCCGACCTGACCAGCCCGCTTGAACACCCCGTTGCTGCACGTGCGCGCGGGAAAGACCCGCAGGAGGAGGTCGAGGGTCTCGCGGATCGCCCAGGCGTGGGCGTAGGGACCGAAGTAGCGCACGCCCTTCTTCTTCGGCCCACGCATGACGAGCAGCCGGGGGAACTCCTCGGTGAGGGTGACGGCGAGGCTGGGGTAGCTCTTGTCGTCGCGGTACCGGACGTTGAACCGCGGGTCGAACTCCTTGATCCAGGAGTACTCGAGCTGGAGCGCCTCGACCTCGGTGGCGACGACGGTCCACTCGACGCTCGCCGCCGTCGTGACCATGGTCTGGGTCCGAGGGTGGAGGTTGCCGAGATCCTGGAAGTACGACGACAACCGCGACCGCAGGCTCTTGGCCTTGCCGACGTAGACGACGCGGCCGGTGGGGTCACGGAACTTGTAGACACCCGGCTCGTCGGGGATCGCGCCCGGCGCGGGACGGTAGGACGCCGGGTCAGCCACCGCATCAGGCTAAGCGACGCCTCCGACAGGGACCGCCTTGCGGGTGCGGCCCTTGGCGGCGCCCGCGGTCCGCGGCTTGCCGGTGCCGAGGGTGTGCCGGCCGGCGAGGACGTCGCGCAGGAAACGGCCGGTGTGGCTGTCGGGGTGGGCGGCCAGCTGCTCAGGCGTGCCCTCGGCAATGACGAGTCCTCCGCCGTTGCCCCCCTCGGGACCCATGTCGATGACCCAGTCGGAGGTCTTGACGACGTCGAGGTTGTGCTCGATGACGATGACCGTGTTGCCGGCGTCGACGAGCCGCGACAGCACGCCGAGCAGCTTGGCCACGTCTTCGAAGTGCAGGCCGGTCGTCGGCTCGTCGAGGACGTAGACGGTGCGCCCGGTCGAGCGTCGTTGCAGCTCGCTGGCGAGCTTGACCCGCTGCGCCTCTCCCCCGGACAACGTCGGCGCCGGCTGGCCGAGGCGCACGTAGCCCAGGCCCACGTCGGAGAGCGTCTGCAGGTGGCGGGCGATGGCCGGGACGGCGGCGAAGAACTCCGTCGCCTCCTCGATCGGCATGTCGAGGACCTCGGCGATCGTGCGGCCCTTGAAGTGCACCTCGAGCGTCTCGCGGTTGTAGCGGGCGCCGTGGCAGACCTCGCAGGGGACGTAGACGTCGGGGAGGAAGTTCATCTCGATCTTCAGGGTGCCGTCACCCTTGCACGACTCGCACCGCCCACCCTTGACGTTGAAGGAGAACCGCCCCGGGAGGTAGCCCCGGACCTTGGCCTCCGTCGTCTCGGCGAAGAGCCGGCGCATGTGGTCGAACACGCCCGTGTACGTGGCGGGGTTGGAGCGGGGGGTCCGCCCGATCGGCGACTGGTCGACGTGGACGACCTTGTCGACGTGCTGGAGTCCGGTGATCGTGCGGTGGCGCCCGGGCACCTGGCGAGCCCCGTTGAGCTTGTTCGCCAGGACCGTGTAGAGGATGTCGTTGACGAGGGTGCTCTTGCCGGAGCCCGAGACGCCGGTCACCGAGACGAAGCAGCCGAGCGGGAAGGCGACGTCGACCTCGCGGAGGTTGTGCTCGCGGGCGCCCTTGACGACGAGCTCGCGCCCGGGCGTCGGGGCTCGACGGTCGGCGGCCGCCGGCGTGCGGATGCTTCTGCGCCCCGAGAGGTAGAGCCCGGTCGAGGAGGTCTCGCTCGCGAGCAGCTCCGCGACGGTGCCTGAGACGACCACCTGACCGCCGTGCTCGCCGGCTCCTGGACCGATGTCGACGACCCAGTCGGCGGCGCGGATGGTGTCCTCGTCGTGCTCGACGACGATGAGCGTGTTGCCGAGGTCGCGCAGCCTCGTCAGGGTGTCGATGAGCCGTCGGTTGTCACGCTGGTGCAGCCCGATCGACGGCTCGTCGAGCACGTAGAGGACGCCGACGAGCCCCGAGCCGATCTGCGTGGCCAGCCGGATGCGCTGGGCCTCGCCGCCGGAGAGCGTGCCCGACGGCCGGTCCATCGAGAGGTAGTCGAGGCCGACGTCGAGCAGAAACCCCAGGCGGGCGTGGATCTCCTTGACGACCCGCTCGGCGATCGAACGCTCGCGGTCGGACAGCTCGACGTCGCGCAGGAAGGCGTCGCACTCACGGATCGGCAGCGCGCACACCTCGGCGATCGAGCGACCCCCGAGGGTGACGGCGAGAACCTCGGGCTTGAGGCGGGTGCCCCGGCACGTCGGGCAGGGCACCTCGCGCATGTAGCCCTCGTAGCGCTCCCGGCTCCACTCCGAGTCGGTCTCCGCGTGCTTGCGGTGGATGAACGGGATGACCCCCTCGAAGCCCGTGTAGTAGGACCTGTTGCGGCCGTAGCGGTTGCGGTACTGGACGTGGACCTCGTAGTCGAGGCCGTGCAGGACGGCGTCCTTCGCGCGTTTGGGCAGCGAGCGCCACGGCGTGTCGACGGAGAAGTCGAGGGACTCGGCGAGGGCGTCGAGCAGCCGGAGGAAGTACTCCGCGGACTGCCCTCCGGCCCACGGGGCGACGGCGCCGCCAGCCAGGGAGAGCTCGTCGTCGGGAATGACGAGCTCGGGGTCGACCTCACGCCTCGTGCCCAGGCCGGTGCACTCCGGGCACGCGCCGAACGGTGAGTTGAACGAGAACGACCGAGGCTCCATCTCTTCGAAGGAGAGGTCGTCGTCGAGGCAGGCCAGGTGCTCGGAGAAGGTGCGCTCGCGGTGCGGGTCGTCCTCGGGCAGGTCGACGAAGTCGCAGATGACGAGCCCGCCGGCGAGGCCGAGCGCGGTCTCGACGGAGTCGGTGAGCCGCCGCTTGGCCGAGGCCTTGACCGCGAGGCGGTCGACGACGACCTCGATGGTGTGCTTCTCCTGCTTCTTGAGCTTCGGCGGGTCGGCGAGGGAGATGACCGTCCCGTCGACCCTCGCCCGGCTGTAGCCCTTCGTCTGCAGCTCGCGGAACATCTCGGCGTACTCGCCCTTGCGGGCCCGCACGACAGGGGCCAGGACCTGGAAACGGGCGCCCTCGGGTAGCTCGAGGACGCGGTCGACGATCTGCTGCGGGCTCTGCCGGCTGATCGGCTTGCCGCACCTGGGGCAGTGCGGCCGCCCGGCACGGGCGTAGAGCAGGCGCAGGTAGTCGTAGACCTCGGTGATCGTCCCGACGGTCGAGCGCGGGTTGCGCGACGTGGACTTCTGGTCGATCGACTCCGCAGTCGAGAGACCCACGATGTAGTCGACGTCGGGCTTGTCCATCTGCCCGAGGAACTGGCGCGCGTAGGCCGAGAGCGACTCGACGTAGCGGCGCTGCCCCTCGGCGAAGATCGTGTCGAACGCGAGGCTGGACTTGCCTGACCCGGAGAGCCCGGTGAAGACGATGAGGGCGTCTCGCGGGAGGTCGAGCGAGACGTCCTTGAGGTTGTGCTCACGGGCACCGCGGATGATCAGGCGGTCGGACAACGCAGGACCTCAGGCTCTCGGCACACGGGGGGACGACGGACTGCCAGGCTAACCGCGGCCACCGACAAGGACCCGACGCAGAGCCCCGAGGCAGCCGCCGAGGGCTGTCCGGACCCGCCGCTACGGTGTGCTCCGTGGACTTCGACGAGAGCTCCGACCTGCTGGCCGACGCCACGGCCGTCCTGCTCCAGACCCTGAGCCGGCTGACCGACGCCGACGCCCGAGGGCCGTCGCTGCTGCCCGGCTGGACCCGCGGCCATGTGATCACCCATCTCGCCCGCAACGCCGACGGGCTCGCCCGGCTCGCGGGCTCGGCGGTGACCAGCGTGCCGGCCGTCATGTACTCGAGCCGCGAGGTCCGCGTTGACGACATCGAGGCAGGCGCGGGACGCCCCGCGGACGAGCTGAGGGCGGACCTGGCGAGCGCCAGCCAGGCGTTCGCCGAGGTGCTCGCCGTCCTGACCCCGCAGCAGCGTCGTCACGAGGTCGACAACCAGGGCACCGTGATGGCCGTCGAGGCCTTGCCCTGGCTGCGGTTGCGCGAGGTCACGTTGCACCTCGTCGACCTCGACCTCGGCGTGGGCTGCGAGGCGATCGACACAGCAGTGCGGTCGAGGCTTCTCGCGGGCCTGCGGAGCCGTCCCAGCTTCGCGGACGCCCCTCCCGTCGAGCTCGTCGCCACGGACACCGCTGGCCGCTGGCACGTCGGTCCGCGGGAGCAGGCCGGCGCACCCCCGACGCAGGCGTCCACGGCCGGAGACCCGCTGGACCATGAGGTGACGGTGAGCGGGTCCGAGGCGCAGCTGCTGGCCTGGGCGACCGGGCGGTCGACCGGGGCCGGGCTCTCGGTGGACCCCGCAGGGCCGCTGCCCGTGCTGCCGGGCTGGGGCTGACCGGGCCGGCCCGGCCGCATGCGTGCGCCCATCGGGGCAGGATGACGCCATGACGCAGCAGCACGACGACGACGACGGCTACGACGGCTACGACGGCGCGGTGGTGGTCGGCGGTCCCCCGGCGACCCGCACCTTGGGCGACGTCGTCATCACCAAGCTCGCCGTCGGCCCGATGGGTAACAACGCCTACCTGCTGCGCTGCCGTCGGACAGACGTCGGGTGCCTGGTCGACGCCGCCGCTGAGGCGTCCCGGATCCTCACCCTCGTCGGGGGCGACGGTCTCGCTCTCGTCGTGACCACGCACCGGCACGCCGATCACTGGCAGGCCCTCAGCGAGGTGGTGGCAGCCACGGGCGCCACGACTGCTGCCGGCCTCGACGACGTCGACGGGATCCCCGTGCCCACGCACACCGCGCTCGCCCACGGGGACACCCTCGCGGTCGGAGACGTGCGCCTCGGGGTCATCGCGCTGCGCGGGCACACCCCCGGCGCCATCGCCCTGCGCTACGACGACCCTCGCGGAGGCGCGCACCTGTTCACCGGCGACTCCCTGTTCCCTGGCGGCCCAGGCCGGACGACGACGCCAGCGAGCTTCACCAGCCTCATGGACGACCTCGAGTCAAAGGTCTTCACAACCATGGGCGACAACACCTGGGTCTATCCCGGCCACGGCAACGACACCACGCTGGGAGTGGAACGTCCGCACCTGGCCCAGTGGCGCGCACGAGGCTGGTAGCGCCGTTACTCGAGCGCCTGCAGGAGCAGCGCCCTGCGCGGGCAGGCTCGCACCGCGCGCTTCGCCTGCCGCTCCTGACCCTTCTCGAGCGCAGACGCCGCAAGGATCGGGAACCCCCACGAGTCGAGCTCGACGAGGTCCGCCGCAACCCTGGCGCAGATGCCGATGCCGTCGCAGGCCACCGGGTCGACGCGCAGCCGCTGCGGCCCCCCGAGCCTGCCCTTGCCCATCACTCCTCCCCGGGGACAGGAAGAACCCGGGCCAGGTCGGCGCCGGGGCAGCGCCCTTGACCGTGGCGGACGACGTCGTCGGCGAACGCGGTCAGGGCGCTGGCCAGCAGCGCCACGGCTCCGTCCGGGTGGTGGCACGCCCCCCGGCCGGTCACCTCGCCGGCCACCCGTTGCAGCCGGGCGAGGTCGCTCGTCCGCGCCTCCCCGCGCGCGAGTGCCGAGGCGATCTCGGCGATCGCCGGGAGCCCGAACCGGCAGGGCCCGCACTGCCGCGCGCCGCTGGCGGCCAGGTAGGACAGCACCGTGGCCGTCTCGGCCAGGCCACATCCGCCGACCGGTAGGGGGGCGAGGACCCCCGCGCCGAGAGACGCCCCGGCCGCCCGGAGCGCGGCATCGGTCACCCGTAGCCCGGCGGCGTCCTCCCAGCTCAGCCATCGACCGCCGTAGCCCCCGACGAGCACCGCCTGCGGCGGGGCGGACGCCGACCAGCCGGCCTTCGAGACCACCTCGGACAGGGTCTGGGACTCGTCGGCCTCCAGCACGACGCGACGCCCGCCGACGACGACGGTCAGCAGCGACCCCGACGGCTCCAGCCCCCGGGCGGTCAGGGCGACCCGGGCGAGGGTCTCCACGTTGTGCAGCAGCGTCGGGCGCCCCGCCAGCCCGACCTGGGACGAGGGTCGGAGGCGGAACTCGGGCAGCGACGGCCCGCCAGACAGGGCGCGCAGCACGGCACTGGACTCGCCTGCCAGGTAGTGGCCAGGAGTGGTGGCGACCCGGATGGGCACGTCGGGCAGCCCGGCCCCGCGCCGCTCGGCGAGGGCAGCGGTGACCACGGCCCGCGTGAGGTGCGCCTCCTCGTGCAGCCACACGACGGCCTCGTCAGCCCCGAGCGTCTCGGCCGCGGCTGTCACCCCGTCGAGGACGAGGTGCGGCCGATGCTGCAGCAGAGCGGCGTCCTTGGCGCTCGCCGGCTCTCCCTCGGCCCCGTTCGCCACCACGGTGCCTCCTCCGCCGGCGGCGCGCACCGAGCGCCACTTGCGGGCCGCGGGGAAGTGCGCCCCTCCGCGGCCGCTGAGCGCCGCCCGCTCGAGTGCGTCCAGGAGCTCGTCGGCATGGCGCCCGGCTGAGCTCGGCCGGGCGCCGTAGCGCTGCCGGTGCGAGGCCAGGTCGTCGCCGTCATCACCCCAGGTTCGCAGCTGCGCCACACCGGTGCCCGGGTAGCTCAACACCCTGTCGAGCACCGAGCCCCGGACCGGTTCCGCGCGTACTCCCCCGATCAGGCGCAGAGCGGCGGTCATCGGTTCACCTGAGGTGCGGCGACGGCGAGGGCAGCCTCGACGTCGGCCACCTGCTCGGCCGTGGTGCGAGCCGCGTACCGGCTCACCGCAAGACCCAGGACCAGCGCGCCGGTGCCGAGATAGAGCGCCAGCAGAGACCGGGAGTCGCTACCGGCGAGCATCCCGTGCGCCCAGACCAGGGCCAGCGCCACTGCGGCCACCTTGTGCACCGGCCACCACAGCCGTCCGAGGAGCCGTCCCGCCATAGCCGCGGTGACCCCGGAGAGCAGCCCCGACCACAGGCCCACCACTCCCAGCGTCACCGGCATGGGGCGGTAGGTCGCGGCCATCGGCAGGAGGGCGCCCGACCACCCGACGCCGGCCCAGGGATCGGTGGCCAGCACGACGACGTGCAGGATGGTGAACGCCGCCGTGAAGGAGGCGAGCCAGACGTGGACCTGGAGCCGCACCGCGGGCGGCGCCCAGCGCAGGCGGTCGCGCCACGGGTGTGCCAGGACCAGGCCCAGCACCACCAGCGCCACCAGCAGCAGGTACGAGGTGATTCCCGCGGCCCGTCCCAGTACCCAGGGGGCCTTCGGGTTGCCCGACAGCGACGCCACGCTGCGTCCGATCAGGTACGACGCGACGCCTGCACCTACGGCAGGCAGCAGGAGTCGGCCGACGCGTGCGCGCCGCTCAGCCACGAGGGGCCTGCCAGATCACCAGGGGTCGCAGCGGCTCGCTGGTACCGACCTCGCCGTCCTCGCCCACCCAGAGCGCCGCCAGCCCCTGCCGCTGCGCGAGCCTGGCGATGCCTGAGGCGCCTTCGAAGAAGAGCGCCTTGCTCCACACCTCGGCGTCCGCAGGATCGGCATGGACGACGGTCACGGCGAGCAGGCCCTTCCCGCCCGGCGCACCGGTAGCCGGGTCGATGAGGTGGTGCACGCGCCGACCACCCACCGTCCACCGGCGCACCCGAACCGAGGAGGTGGCGCAGGCGGCGTCGCGAAGCGACAGGACGGCGAGCGGAGCAGCTCCCCCCTGGGGATCCTCCACCGCGACCTGCCAACCGTCGCCGTCGGGACCGGGTCCAGCCAGGTAGCAGTCGCCACCTGCGTCGACCAGCACCGCGTCGCCGGCCTGGGCGAGGCGTTCCATCGCCCAACGAACCGCGAGGCCCTTGCCGATCCCCCCGAGGTCGACCGGCTGTGGGCCGACCTTCACGGCGAGCGCCGTGGCGTCGAAGCCTGGTCGCCAGCGTGGGCGGCGTCCGGTCAGGTCGACGACCACCTGTGACGCGCCGGGCAACGTCGCGGGGCCGCGCGCCTGCTGGCGTGCTTGCGGCAGCGCGACGGTATCGGCCTCGAAGGGCAGGGAGCGGTCGTAGCCCCAGGCCTGGAGGGTGCGCAACGTCCGCGGGTCGAAGCGGCCGTCGGTCATCTCGTGAGCGCGCGCCGCCTCCTCGATAGCCGCGAAGCACTCCTGCGGCACGACGTGCCAACTCGTGGCCGCCTCGTTGGCCAGCATCAGCGGGCTCGAGGGGTCGAAGCGGGTGCAGGTGCGCTCTACCTGGGCGAAGGTCGCGATGGCCTCCTCCACCGCACGCTCGGCGCCGGGGCGGGGGCCCACGACCCGGATGGTCGCGTCGGTCGCCATGGTACGGAAGCGGCGCTCGAGATCGACCTCAGTGCGCACCGGGGTGGCCCGGGCCGTCACGGCTTAGCCCCTGAAGCACCGGTGGTGGCGTGCACTGGCGGAGCCGGAGCCGGTGCTGGGGCTGGGGCCGCCACCGGAGCGGGGGCAGGCGCCGGCGCAGGTGCAGCCGCCCGCACCGGAGCGGGAGCAGCCGCCCGCGCCGGAGCGGGTGCAGCCGCCCGCACCGGAGCGGGAGCGGACCGAGGCGCCGGCGTGTGCGGCCGGACCGGTGCTGGGGCTGCGGCGCTGGTCGGTGCAGACCTGCGAGGTGCTGCCCGTGCGACCGGGGGGGCCGCTGGGGTCAGGCTTCCCCCTGCCGAGGCTGGGCTGACGGGAGCACTCGGTGGGACGGCCCCCTTGGCCGCGGCGGCAGCTGCCGAGGCCCGTGGGGTCACTGCACCTGCGGGCACCCCCGCTCGTTGCGCCGCGGCGATGACCCCGGCCAGCTGGCCCTCGAGGGCAACCACGCGCTGCTGTTGGGTGACGACCTGTGCCGCGAGACCGGTCAGTCGGGGATCTGCGGCGGGCGGGGTCACCGACGTCGAGGCGCTCGTCGTCACCGCCATCGGGTCGGTGTGGACGGCCCAAGCCGTCGACGCGGCAAACGCGCCCGCCGCAACGGGGGCCAGCAGGGCGGCGACCGGCCACCGGCCGCGCGAGGACATCCTCGACCTAGTCATCGTGGTCACCCTCGCCCTGATCGGCTGCCTCGTGGTCGTCTGAGCGGTCGCCCGGCTCGCTGCCGGCCGACGCCCCTCCCCCAGCGCCGCTGGCGCCGGTGGTCGCGTGGGCTACCGGCGCGACGCTCGCGGCTCGCGCTGGGGTGGGGCTGGGTGCAACGACCGTGCGGCGCGAGGGCGCAGGTGCCTGTCGCGCAGTCACCGCCGTCACGGTACGGGCGGCGACCGCCGTCACGGTACGGGCGGTCGCCCTCGGCGCGGTGCCGGCAACGGGCAGCGAGACGGCGCCGAGCGCGGCGCCGGTCGCCTCCGGGGCCACCTCCGGTGCCGGCGCCGGAAGGGCTGCGAGTTGACGAGCGGTGACAGCGGCGTCGGCCTGCAGACGGGCTGCCCGCCCCTGCAAGCCGGTCACGGCCGCCTGCAGGTCACCGGCCGCAGCGGTCGAGGTCGCCCCGACCGCAGACGGCCCAGCAGCAGGTGTCGCCGGTGCAGGCACGGCGTTCACCACGGCGACGCCCGCACCCAGAACACCCGCAGCGATGGCGGACGTAGCGAGCAGGCGACGTGGTCGGTTCATCAAAGTCCCTCCGGACAGGTCGGCGTCGTGATCACGAATCCAGAGTGGAGGTCCCGCCCCTAGCCCCGCACCACTGGCTCCCTAAGGCGGGGATAAGCCTGCGGCCGTCGGGAGCAGAGCGGCGGCCGCCGAGGGCAGCGCCTCGGCGGCCGGGGGGTCAGTCGTCGCTCAGGTCGGAGCGCTGCTCCCCCACCACGGTGGGGACGCCCTGCCGGCAGGCGATCGAGACCTCGACCCCGCTGGTGGCCGACGTGAGGTGGATCTCGATGTCGTCCGCCGTCTGTTCTCCTACCTCGACTCGCCACCCGTCGCTGGGCGTGGCGAAGCGGAAGGTGAGGGCGTTCCCGGAGCAGGCGGCCCCTACTTGGCCGCCGACGAGCGCCAGAACCCGCGACGTCCGCGGACCCGGTGACGGCTGGGTCGGCGACGGCTGGGCTAGCGACGGTCGGGCCGGTGCCGGTCGTGCCGGTCGTGCCGGTCGGGCCGGTGCCGGCTGGCCCGGTGACGGCCGTGCTGACGACCGGGCGGGCGACGGGTGGATCGAGGACGACGAAGCCGAAGGAGCCGGACGCGTTGCGGGTGCGGGCGGGACCGTGCTGGCGGCGACGGTGGGCCGGGTCACCGGATCGCTGGCCAGGGGCGAGGGCGGCGTGGAGCGTAGCGCCAGCTCGGCCCTTACCGCGTGCTGGGTGAGCACGGTGCCCGAGCCGCTCCCGACCTGCTCACCCACCAGGCCGACCGCCGTCCATCCGGCGGCCATCGAGAGCGCGAGCGCCATCCCACCGACAGCCACCAGGGCGGCGCGGCGACCAGGGCGGGCGGGCGGCATGGTCACAGTGTCGCTCCGCGGGTCGCGCCCGGCCCTAACAGCGCCCTAAACGACCCTCAAACCTGATCCTTGTGGGACGTGCAGCGTCGATACCGGGTCAAGCACGACCCGTCAACGGCCTACGGTCGTGTCATGGCGCGCCTGCTGCTGGTGGAGGACGACCCCAGCATCCGGGCTGCGCTCGTTCGAGCGCTCGGGGAGCGCGGACACACGGTGATCTCGGCGTCCACGGCGATGGTCGGGCTGCAGGCAGCCCTGGACGAGCGCCCGGACGTCGTGCTCCTGGACCTGGGCCTCCCCGACGTCGACGGTGCCACCGTTCTCGGCATGCTCCGGGCCGTCAGCGCCGTCCCGGTCATCGTCGTGACCGCCCGGGACGACGACGCGGAGGTCGTCAAGCTCCTCGACGTCGGCGCCGACGACTACGTCGTCAAACCGTTCTCAGCCGACCAGCTCGACGCCAGGATCCGCGCGGTGCTGCGACGAGCGGAGGCCCGACCCGCCCAGGGCCCGATCATCGTGGGCGGCCTCGCGGTCGACGCGCGCCGGCGGGAGGCGACGGTGGACGGCAGGCCAGTAGACCTGACCCGCAAGGAGTTCGACCTGCTTCACCACCTCGCCACGCGAGCCGGCGAGGTGGTCTCCAAGCGCGAGCTGCTCGCTGAGGTGTGGCAGCAGCCCTACGGCGGGGGGGACAAGACCGTCGACGTCCACCTGTCCTGGCTGCGGCGCAAGCTGGGCGAGAGCGCCGACGCCCCCCGGTACCTGCACAGCGTCCGCGGCGTGGGGATCCGGCTCGAGGCGCCGCCGTCGGCCCTGTCAGCGCCCCCGACCTCACGGCCCGGTGGAGGATGAGGCGCTGGCTGGTCATCTACGGAGTTGCCATGACCGCGGCCGTGCTCGTCGCTCTGCTGGTGCCACTGGGGGTGCTCGCCCGTCGCCTGGCAGAGGACCGGGCTCTGGGGCTCGCCCGGCAGGAGGCGCAGAGCGTGGCCGTGGTGGCGGCCGTGGCAGACGCCGACCGGCTGGCCGCGGTCGTCGACGCGGTGAACGCCTCGGAGACCCGCCGGACCACGGTGTTCCTGCCCGACGGCACTCAGCTCGGCGCACCCGCGTCGCCGTCGGCCAGCACGCGGCTCGCCGCTACCGGGACCGCCTTCACCGCCTCCACCGAAGGCGGTCTCGAGGTGCTCCTGCCGGTCGCCAACGCCCAGGGCCGTGCGGTGGTGCGCACGCTCGTCCCCTCTGAGCTGCTGCATCGCGGTGTCGCTCAGGCGCTCATGCTGCTGGCCGGACTCGGCGTGGGGCTGATGGGCCTGTCGGCCGCTGTCGCCTGGCGGATCGCCGGCCGGATCGCTGGGCCGGTGACCGAGCTTCGGGCCGCGGCGGACCGTCTGGCCGAGGGCGACCTGACCGCGAGGGTGAACCCGCAAGGTCCATCCGAGGTCGCGGCCGTCGGGCGGGCGATGAACCGGCTGGGCGCCAGGATCGGCGAGCTGCTCGTGGCCGAGCGGGAGCTGGTTGCCGACCTCTCGCACCGCCTGCGCACCCCGGTGACGGCGCTGCGTCTCGACGTCGACGGCCTGCGCGACCGGGAGGAGGCCGCGCGACTCGGCGCCCACGTGGACACCCTGCAGGAGACGGTGACATCGGTGATCGAGACGGCTCGGCGACCGCTGCGCCATGCCGAAGGACCGCGCTGCGACGCCCGAGCCGTGGTGGCCGACAGGTTCCGGTTCTGGAATGTCCTGGCCGAGGACCAGCACCGGATCATGAGCATGACGTTGCCTGATCGCGCCGCCCCGGTGGCGGTCGACGCCGACGAGCTGGCGGCCGTCGTCGACGCGCTGGTCGAGAACGTGTTCGCCCATACCCGCGAGGGGACACCGTTGCGAGTGAGCGTCCGGACTGGGACGGCGCCCCACACCGTCGAGGTCGCCGTGAGCGACTCAGGAGGCGGCATCGCGGATGCCGACCTCGCGGAGCGCGGCAGCAGCGGAGCCGGCTCGACCGGTCTGGGGCTCGACATCTCGCGGCGCACCACCGAGGCGGCCGGTGGGCGGCTGGACATCGCACGCTCCTCGCAGGGTGGCACCTGCGTCACGCTGCACCTTCCAGCGGCTCCCTGAGCGGAGCCGGAAGCACAACCCAGGGCCGGTCAGCCCAGGGCCGGCACACCGGCGCAGCTGTCCCGGGTCAGCGGACCCCGGCGCGCTCCATCCCGCGCAGCTCCTTCTTGAGCTCGTTCACCTCGTCGCGCAACCGAGCCGCCACCTCGAACTGGAGCTCACCGGCCGCGGTGTGCATCTGGTCGGACAACCCCTGGATCAGGTC
Organism: Actinomycetes bacterium; assembly: GCA_038322045.1. Taxonomy (GTDB): domain Bacteria; phylum Actinomycetota; class Actinomycetes; order JBBQFP01; family JBBQFP01; genus JBBQFP01. The sequence goes on from JBBQFP010000011.1 coordinate 26,958, forward strand.
CGCCAGCTCGGCCCTGGGCAAGCCGGCGAGCTCGCCTGCGTGTCGGCCGGCATCGGTGCGTCGCGAGGACAGACCAGGCACCGGTGCCTTTCCACGGCTCTGCTGCCGCCCACCGCCCCCGAGCAGCTCGGCGGTGTCGGCGTCCTCACGGGCGATGCTGTCGGTGATGTCAGCGATCCGCTTGCGCAATGGCTGGGGGTCGACGCCACGCTCGGCGTTGAAGGCGACCTGCTTGGCTCGCCGCCGGTTGGTCTCGTCGATCGCCTTCGCCATCGAGGGCGTGACGACGTCGGCGTACATGTGCACCTGGCCTGAGACGTTGCGGGCGGCGCGGCCGATCGTCTGGATCAACGACGTCGCCGAGCGGAGGAACCCCTCCTTGTCGGCGTCGAGGATCGCCACCAACGACACCTCCGGCAGGTCGAGACCCTCACGCAGCAGGTTGATGCCGACCAGGACGTCGAACACCCCCATCCGGAGCTCACGCAACAGCTCGATCCGCCGCAAGGTGTCGACCTCGGAGTGCAGGTAGCGCACCCGGATCCCCAGCTCGAGCAGGTAGTCGGTGAGGTCCTCGGACATCTTCTTGGTCAGCGTGGTCACGAGCACGCGCTCGTTCTTGGCGGTGCGCTCGCGGATCTCGCCGATGAGGTCGTCGATCTGGCCCTTGGTGGGCTTGACCACCACCTCGGGATCGACCAGGCCGGTGGGCCGGATGATCTGCTCGACCGGTGGCCGGTGCTTGGTGCGACCGAGCTCGTAGCTGCCCGGCGTGGCCGAGAGGTACACCGTCTGCCCGACCCGCTCGAGGAACTCCTCCCACTTCAGCGGCCGGTTGTCCATCGCGCTGGGCAGCCGGAAGCCGTGGTCGACCAGGGTCCGCTTGCGGGACATGTCACCCTCGTACATGCCGCCGATCTGGGGCACGGTGACGTGGGACTCGTCGATGACCAGCAAGAAGTCGTCGGGGAAGTAGTCGATCAGACAGTTGGGGGCGGTGCCGGCGGCCCGGCCGTCGATGTGGCGCGAGTAGTTCTCGATGCCCGAGCAGAACCCGACCTGGCGCATCATCTCGACGTCGTAGGTGGTGCGCATGCGCAGCCGCTGCGCCTCGAGCAGCTTGCCCTGCGACTCCATCTCGGCCAGCCGGTCGGCCAGCTCGAGCTCGATGCCGGAGATGGCCCGCTCCATGCGCTCGGGACCTGCCACGTAGTGGGTGGCCGGGAAGACGTAGAGCTCGGAGTCCTCGCTGAGGATCTCGCCGGTGAGCGGGTGCAGCATCATCAGCCGCTCGATCTCGTCGCCGAACATCTCGATCCGCACGGCGTTCTCCTCGTACACCGGGAAGATCTCGACCGTGTCGCCGCGCACCCGGAAGGTCCCGCGGGTGAACGCCAGGTCGTTGCGGGTGTACTGGACGTCGACGAACCTGCGCAGCAGCGTGTCGCGCTCCACGGTGTCCCCGACCCGCAGGCGGACCATCCGGTCGACGTACTCCTGCGGGGTCCCCAGTCCGTAGATGCACGACACGCTCGCCACCACGATCACATCGCGACGGGTGAGCAGGCTGCTGGTCGTCGAGTGCCGGAGCCGCTCGACCTCCTCGTTGACCGAGGAGTCCTTCTCGATGTAGGTGTCGGTCTGCGGGACATACGCTTCGGGCTGGTAGTAGTCGTAGTAGCTGACGAAGTACTCGACCGCGTTGTTGGGCAGCAGCTCGCGGAACTCGTTGGCCAGCTGCGCCGCGAGGGTCTTGTTGGGGGCCATCACCAGCGTCGGACGCTGCACCGCCTCGATGAGCCACGCCGCTGTCGCCGACTTGCCCGTGCCCGTCGCGCCGAGCAGGACGACGTCCTTCTCGCCGGCGTTGATGCGCTGGGTCAGCTCGGCGATCGCCGAGGGCTGGTCGCCGGCCGGCTGGAAGTCGCTGATGACCTCAAAGGGCGCGACGGTCCGCTCAAGATCAGTGGTAGGTCTCACGGCTCACACGGTACGTCGGGGGTCCGACAAGAGCCGGTGCCACAACGGGCCGATCTGGCCCTGGAGGTCGGCGAGGCTTCCACCGTTGTCCAGGACGACGTCGGCTGCCGCGAGGCGCTGCTCCCGGGTGGCCTGGGCGGCCACCCGCGCTCGGGCGTCCTCCCGGGGCATCCCCCGCGACCGGACCAAGCGCTCCAGGGCCACCTCGACGGGGGTGTCGACCACCACGACGAGGTCGTAGCCGGGCGCCAGCCCGTTCTCGACGAGAAGCGGCACGTCGTTGACGACCACCGACCCCGGCGGTGCAGCGGCGAGCAGCTCAGCGGAGCGGGCGGCGACGAGGGGGTGGACGACGGCGTTGAGGGCCGCGAGGCGGGCCGGGTCGGAGAACACGAGGCGCCCCAGAGCCCGCCTGTCCAGCCCGCCGTCGGCATCGAGCACCCCGGGCCCGAACTCGGTGACCACCGCTGCTAGGCCCTGGGTGCCCGGCGCCACGACCTCCCGAGCGAGCACGTCGGCATCGATCACCACAGCACCCAGCGCCGAGAGGCGGGCCGAGACCGCGCTCTTGCCGGAGCCGATGCCCCCTGTGAGACCCACCTTCAGCACGGCGACGAGCCTAGGGTTCCGCAACCCCACCAACCCCGGCAACCTGGCAGCCCACCCACCCCGGCAACCCCACCAACCCCGGCAACCTGGCAGCCCCGCCCCCCGTGCGGGGGCGGGGCCGTCCGTCGTTGTTCGGCTTGGCGTCGCTCAGGCACCGCCGCCGGAAAGCTTCTCGCGCAGGGCCGCGAGGGCCTCGTCGGAGGCGAGCGCACCGGAAGGAGCCTCAGCAGGGGCGGAGGCGTACGCCGAGGGAGTCTCGGAGGCGGCCTCGGCGTCGGCCGCAGCCGCTGCCTTGATCTGCTTCTGGTGCGCCTCGAAGCGGGTCTGCGCCTCGGCGTACTGGCGCTCCCACTCCTCACGCTGCTTCTCATAACCCGGGAGCCAGTCGTTGGTCTCGGGGTCGAAGCCATCGGGGTAGATGTAGTTCCCGGCCTCGTCGTAGCTCGCCGTCATGCCGTACAGCGTCGGGTCGAAGGACTCGACGTCCGCAGCGCCGGAGACGCCCTCGTTCGCCTGCTTGAGCGAGAGGGAGATCCGACGACGCTCGAGGTCGATGTCGATGACCTTGACGAAGATGTCGTCGTTGACCTGGACGACCTGCTCGGGGATCTCGACGTGACGCTCGGCCAGCTCGGAGATGTGGACGAGGCCCTCGATACCCTCGTCGACCCGGACGAAGGCCCCGAACGGCACGAGCTTGGTGACCTTGCCGGGGACGACCTGCCCGATCTGGTGGGTCCGGGCGAACTGCTGCCAGGGGTCTTCCTGGGTCGCCTTGAGCGAGAGGGAGACGCGCTCGCGATCCATGTCGACGTCGAGGACCTCGACGGTGACCTCCTGGCCGACCTCGACCACCTCAGAGGGGTGGTCGATGTGCTTCCAGGACAGCTCGGAGACGTGGACGAGACCGTCGACGCCACCGAGGTCGACGAAGGCGCCGAAGTTGACGATCGAGGAGACGACGCCGGAGCGGACCTGGCCCTTCTGCAGGGTTGTGAGGAAGGTCAGGCGCACCTCGGACTGCGTCTGCTCGAGCCACGCGCGGCGGGAGAGCACGACGTTGTTGCGGTTCTTGTCCAGCTCGATGATCTTGGCCTCGAGCTCGCGGCCCACGTAGGGCTGGAGGTCGCGCACCCGGCGCATCTCGACGAGCGAGGCCGGCAGGAAGCCACGCAGGCCGATGTCGAGGATGAGGCCACCCTTGACGACCTCGATGACGGTGCCCTTGACGACGTCGTCGCGCTCCTTGATCTCCTCGATCGTGCCCCAGGCCCGCTCGTACTGAGCGCGCTTCTTGGACAAGATGAGGCGACCCTCCTTGTCCTCCTTCTGGAGGACGAGGGCCTCGACGTGGTCACCCACGGAGACGACCTCGTTGGGGTCGACGTCGTGCTTGATCGACAGCTCCCGCGACGGGATGACGCCCTCGGTCTTGTAGCCGATGTCGAGCAGGACCTCGTCGCGGTCGACCTTGACGATGGTGCCGTCGACGATGTCGCCGTCGTTGAAGTACTTGATGGTCGCGTCGATAGCGGCGAGGAAGTCCTCCTCGGAGCCGATGTCGTTGATCGCGACCTGCGGGGTGGAGCTCAGCACGGTGCTGCTCGTCATAGGGGTGGGGACTCCGTCGGGACAGGGATCGATGTGTGGACAGGGATCGGGTAGCGCGCCGGTAGGCCCGGGTCGTCCTGCCGAGACCGTCGGCAGCGAGGACGAGGAAGCCGGGGGGATCGACGAACGAGCACAACCTGCTCCGTCCGAGGTCGCGCAGGCCCACAACGCGCCTGCCAGACTACGGGCCGCAGCGTGGGCGGGTCAATCGTGCGCGTGGCGCGAGCGGGCGACGCCGTGGAGGGAGTGCACCGCATGAGCGCAACCGACCCGCGCCACCGGGAGCCCGAGGCGCTACGCCGCCGTGCGGACTCCACCGAGACCGTCACGGCGAACAGGCGCTGGTGGGACGACGCGGCGGGTTCCTACCAGGCCGAGCACGGCGCGTTCCTCCGGGACGACGGGTTCGTCTGGGGCCCTGAGGGCCTCGACGAAGCCGATGCCCACCTCCTCGGCGCCGACCTGCGCGGCCGACGGGTGCTCGAGATGGGCTGTGGAGCGGCGCAGTGCTCGCGCTGGCTCGCCGGCCAGGGCGCCGAGGCCGTCGCCTTCGACCTGTCGACGGCCCAGCTGGCCGAGGCCCGTCGCATCGACGTCCGGCACGGGTGGGTTCCCCTGCGACTGGTCCAGGCCGACGCGGCGACGCTGCCCTTCGGCGACGAGACGTTCGACGCCGTGTGCTCGGCCTACGGCGCCGTGCCGTTCGTCGCCGACTCCGCAGCGGTGATGCTCGAGGTCGCCCGGGTGCTGCGGCACGGCGGCCGCTGGGTGTTCTCCACGACGCACCCCGTGCGGTGGAGCTTCCCCGACGACCCCGGTGAGGCCGGTCTCGTGGCCGGCGACCCATACTTGGACCGCACGCCCTACGTCGAGCAGGATGCCCAGGGACGCGCGACCTACGTCGAGCACCACCGCACCCTCGGCGACCGCATCCGAGAGATCGTCGCCGCCGGGCTCGTCCTGCGCGACCTCGTCGAGCCCGAGTGGCCACCGGGGCACGAGCAGACGTGGGGCGGCTGGAGCCCCCTGCGAGGACGGGTGCTGCCCGGGACGGCGATCTTCGTCTGCGCCAAGCCCGGCTGACCCGCCCGGCGGACGGCGCGGGGCCGGATCTCGCGTGCCGCGACGAGGCCGCGTCAGGCGAGGTCGCGACGCGGAGCCGGGTCGCGCAGCACCATGAGCGCACCGACGACGAGCAGGGCGAGGCCGAGCAGGCCGAGCACGAGCGGGAGGACGACGCCGACGAGGCTGCCCTTGGACCGGGCGTCTCTCGCGAGGTCCGCCTGCTGCTTCTGGGTCTTCTCGTCGAAGATCAGCGTCGCGTCGAGGAGCTTCGTGCGGTCGGTGCCATCGGTGCTGCGCAGGGTCTGCAGCTGCTTCTCCGCGCCCTTGACGATGACGCCGCTGAACGGCTCCACCCACACCGTGCGGGTGTTGCTGTAGTACTGCGGCGCCTTGACCGACGGCGACGCCGGGTCACCGATGAGCTCGCCGGGCACCGTGAGCTCCCCGACCTGCTGCGCCGGCACGACCTGCTCGTAGCGGTACACCGAGAGCCCCTGGAGCTTCTCGGTGGCCTGGTACCTCATCGGGTAGGCCTTGCGCGCGGTGGTGTCGAAGAACTGGTAGGACGTCTTCTTCGCGTGGAACGGGAACTTGTAGCTGAGCCCCTCGTGCTTGACCGGCTTGCCGTTGACCGCGGCGCCGGGGCGGTCCACGGCCATGCCCGTCTTGCGGTCGAAGAACACCCGGTCGGTCGTCGTGTTGATCATCTTGCCCGTGGCGTCGCTGAGGATGAGCGACTCGTCCCAGACCCCCACCGTGCGGTTCGACGCGGCGACGTCACCGCGTATCGTCCGCTTCGCGACGAGCGGCACCCCCTGCTTCTCCGACAGGGTCGAGGGGCTGAAGACGGTGCCGGTCCCCGGCGCGCGGCTCTGGGCGAACTGGTCCATCGGCGTGACGAGGAGGTTCGGCAGGACGAAGAAGCGCATCATGAGCGCCCCGACAACGAAGAACGAGCCCAGCCCGAGAAGGATGAGCCCAGGAACGCGCCGCATGAGAGCTCCCGTCGTGCGCCATGGCCGGGTTACCGGCCGGTAGTCGGAGCGGACGCTAGCAGCGCAGTCACCGCTGTGGTGCGGATCACGGAATCATGCAGATCACAGTTCGATCACGCAGTGGCCGCGGCTCCGTCGTCGGGATGCGGCGCGGCGTCAGACCGCCCCGGCCCGGAGGACGAGGACGAGGTTCCAGGTGGCTACCTCGCGCAGGCCGGGGACACGAACCACCGGCGCCGCCCACCGGGGGTGGTACCGGGGGAAGGCCTCGAGCAGCGTTCCCGACGGCGTCCGCCGCGCCCACGCGAGGGCGTCGGCGACGCTGACGGCGAACAGCGACGTTCCGAACCGGTTCTTCGGCGGCTGCCCACGGCGGGCCTCGTACCGCCGTGCGGCGTGGTCGCCGCCGAGGTAGTGCCAGGGGGCCGTCTCGTGCCCGCCCCACGGACCGAGCCACACGGTGAACGAGACGACTGCGAGCCCGCCGGGACGGCACACCCGCAGCATCTCCTCGCCCATCTGCCAAGGCGTCGGCACGTGCTCGAGGACGTTGGACGACAAGCACACGTCGACGACACCGTCACGTGCGGGCAGGGCGATCCCGCTGCCCAGGGCGGTGCAGGGGGCGGGCCCTTGCCTCGAGCTCACCTCCCCGGCGTCAGGGTCGACGGCGATGTAGCGGGCACCGGCCGCCTCGAAAGCGTCGGAGAAGTAGCGAGGGCCGGCCCCGACGTCGAGGACGACGGCGCCCCCCAGACCGCCGGCCGCGCTGCGACCCGGGAGCCCGTGGCGTCCGGCGAGGTCGTCGACCATGGCGACGGTGTCCGCGGCCAGCGCACCGTAGAAGCGGTCGGGATCGGACTGCTCGACGCGGAAGTCCCGGAAGAGGCGGACCGAGCGGGACACGTCCCGTCGCCAGGGGTCAGCCCGGCTGTCCGCTCTCACGAGGTGGACCGTACCGCGGGTCGTCGTCCACCCGGTCGGCGGATGACGACCGGCGGCGGCGTCGGCTAACGTCCCCGCCCAGGCTCGCCGGGTCTCCGGTCCGCGCCGACGCAGTCGTCGAGAGGGGCGCCAACGATGGCCCGGGGCCGGCACGCCAGCTCGACGGACGCACCGGTGCGGAGCCTCCGCCAGGTCGTCATCCTCAACTGGCGGGACGAGGAGCACCCCGAGGCGGGTGGCTCCGAGCGCTACGTCGGCGAGGTAGCCCGCGGGCTGGTCGCTCGCGGCGTCGAGGTCACGATGCTGTGCTCCGACCACGGGCAGGGCCCGCGCGAGGAGGTCCGCGACGGCGTGCGGTACCGGCGCCGGGGGGGTCGGCTGGGGGTCTACCCCCGCGCGCTGCTTCGGCTCGCGACGATGCGCCCGGACGCCGTCGTCGACGTCTCCAACGGGATCCCGTTCTTCAGCCGCCTCGCCACCCGGGCGCCGGTCGTCGTGCTCGTCCACCACGTCCACCGCGAGCAGTGGCCCGTCGCCACCGGCCCGGTCACCGCCCGGGTCGGCTGGTGGCTCGAGTCTCGGGCGGCCCCGCGGTTCTTCCGCGGTTGCCGCTACGTCACCGTCTCCGGGTCGACGCACCGCGAGCTCGCCGTCCTGGGCGTGCGGGCCGACGACGTGCGGGTCGTCCACAACGGGGTCGAGCCGCCGGCGGCGTCGTCGACGCCGAGCAGCACCCCCCGGGTCAGCGTCGTCAGCAGGCTCGTGCCGCACAAGCAGGTGGAGCACGCCGTCCGCGCCGTCGCCGCGCTGCTGCCCTCGCACCCCGACCTGCACCTCGACGTCGTCGGTGACGGGTACTGGAGGCCGCAGGTCGAGGCGCTCGTCGCCTCGCTGGGCGTCGAGCACGCGGTCACCGTGCACGGGCACGTGTCGCAGGAGGACAAGCACCGGCTCGTGTCGAGCTCGTGGGTGCACCTGTGCCCGTCGCTCAAGGAGGGCTGGGGCCTCGTGGTCGTCGAGGCGGGCACGCACGCCGTGCCGACCATCGCCTACGCGAGCGCGGGTGGCGTGCGCGAGTCCGTCGTCGACGGTGTCACCGGGGTGCTCTGTGACGACGAGGCAGGGCTCACCGAAGCGCTCGCCTCATTGCTCGACGACGACGAGCGGCGCGAGCGGATGGGCAAGGCCGCACGCGATCACGCCGATCGGTTCACCTGGGCCGCGACGGTCGAGGGCTTTGCGGCCGTGCTCGACGAGGCCGTGGCCCGCGGCGGTCAGCGGGTCCCGTAGCGGATGAGGTCCTGCTGGACGACGTCGGGCTTGCGCGAGCTGGCGACGCTCACGGTGGCGACCGATCCGGCTGCCGCGACCACGGCGCCAAGGACGATGGCGGCGACGACGGCGACGAGGGAGCTCATGGTGGTCCTCCGGATGATCAGCGTTTGCGCCACCGTAGCAGCGGACCGCCCCTGACTGCAGCCTCCAGCGCCGTCTCCTCGCTCGTGGCGGGGTCCCGTCGTGCCGCGAGGGTCGCACCGGCACCCGCGAGGACGACGAGGACGAGGACGTCGGTCGCGACGACGGCGGCACGCCGCGCCCGAGGGGGCGCGAGCGTGGGCACCGGTCCGTCGAGCCGTACGAGCCGTAGCTCCGGCCCGTCGAGGACGGTCCTGGACGCGCTGCCGAGGGACGCCGGCACGGCCCCCGGCGTCGTCCGTGCCACGAGCACCCAGCGCACCCCGAGCCCGCGCAGCTCCACGGCGGGGTCCGGCGAGCCCAGCGCGGCCGCCGCCGCGGCTACCCGCGGGCCCTCGGGGGGCAGCGTCGTGCCACCCACGGTGAGCCGGTCGTCGACGAGCACCTCCTGGCGCAGCCACCGTGGCGCGGGGTCGAGCAGGGCGCGCCCGCCGTTCCAGGGGAACGCCCGCAGCGGCTGGAACGGCAGGCTCAGCACCGCCTCGGACCGGTCGGCGTGCTCGAGGACGCGCGCGGCAGCTGCCCAGTCGGCCGGGTACCGCACGGGCCCCAGGCGACCGGCCGCGCCCCAGGCGAGGTCGGGCACCGTGAGCAGCGCGCACACCACCGCCGTCCCCGCCGCGGCGACGGCGACGCTGCCGGCCGCCTGCCCGGGCGCCCGCCCGACGAGCGCCCTCACGCCTGCCGCGACAACCGCTGCCGCGAGGACGGCAAGGGCCACCGCGGACAGGGCGAGCCATTTGTGCGAGTCGCGCAGCAGCCCTCCCCCGGGGACGTGGACGACCGCGAGCTCGACCAGGCGCGCCGTCGGTCCCCACGTCGGCGCCAGGGCAAGGGCCGAGCCGACCGCCCAGAGGACGCCGAGCCGCAGGACGTCGCCCCGGGCCCTGCGCAACAACAGCGCCGCGCCCAGCAGCGCCAGGACGGCGAAGGCCACGCTGAGCCCCTGCGACAACGCCGTCGTGCGGCTGTCAGGCACGACGTCGGCGTTCCACACGCCCCCGAGGCCGAGCGCAGACACGACCGGCCCGGCCGCGGACTCGGCCCGCAGGGCGAAGGCCTCCACCCCGTCCGTGCCGCCGCCCGCCGTCGCGCCCGCGACCGGGTGCAGCAACGAGGGCACGACCCACGGGAGGTTCACGGCGCCCGCGACGAGCAGCGCGCCCACCCTGCGCCGGCAGCAGACGACGAGCACCGTCGCGGCGAGCAGCCCACCCGTCGGGGTGAGCGCGGCGAGGGCGGCCAGTAGCAGCAGCCGGGCCCAGCCGCGCCGTCCGTCACGGTCACGACGGCACGCGCGCACGAGCCACGGCAGGACGGCGTACCCGACGAGCAGCGCCCAGTGGCCAAGCACGAGCCGCTCGGCCACGTAGGGGTTCCACAGATAGCACGCCGCGGCCACCGGCTCGGCGACGCGCCGCGGCAGCCCAGCGGCGGTGGCGACGTCGCCCCCCAAGCGCGCCGCCCCGAGGCCGGAGGCGACGAGCAGCCCGAGGAGCACGAGCTTCTGGAGCAGCGCTCCGGGTACGACGAGGCTCACCACGGCGACGACGGCGTCGACCGGCACTGCGCGCGGCAGGGAGTCGCCCGCCCCGAGCGCCGACCAGGTCAGCGGCTGCCTCGGGGTGACGACCATGTCGTGGCTGAGGACGAAGCCCGGCCACAGCGCCGGGGCCAGGACGAGCAGGGCCAATGCGACGACAAGCACCGGCACGACGACCCCCGGCCCGATGACGACGAGGGGCCTGCGCCCGAGCGGGGTCACGGTCCGGCCACGGTGACCCCCGGAGGCCTCGGCCACACCACCTCCCGGGCTATCGTGCGCCCACCGATGTGCGGCGCCGGCGCCGCGCACACTAGGCGCTCCGGAGGACCCGGGTGGCCAGGACCGCTCACCGCGGGGGTGCCCACGTGGCCGAGCGGACGCCCCAGACGCCCAGCGCCGTTCGTGAGGGCAGCACCATCGGCCTGGCCGTCATGGCCGGCAACGTCATGAGCTACCTGCTGACGCTTGCCGCCATCCGGCGCCTGGCCCCCGACTCCTACGGCGAGCTGGCCGCCCTGCTCTCCGTGCTCCTCGTCGGCTCGGTGCCGATGACCGGACTCCAGCTGCACGTGGCGCTCGACGTCGCCCGGGGCGTCCCCGGGGCTGCCCGCGCAGGCCTGGCGCGAGGCGTCGGCGTCGCACTCGTCGTCGCAGCCGTCGGCGCCTCGGGGGCTCCGCTCGTCGGCGGCTTCCTCTCCGTCGGCGACACCGCCTCCCTCGTCGCCGTCGTCGCCTCGCTCGTCCCGCTCACCGTCGCCGGGTCGCTCCAGGGGGTCCTCCAGGGACGCCGCAGCTTCGACCGGCTCGCCGTCGTCCTGCTCCTCCAGGGCGTGGGCAAGGTCGGGGGCGGGCTGCTCGGCCTCGCCGCCGCTCCCCGCCCGGCGACGGTCCTCGTCGGCATGGCGTTCGGGGCCTGGCTCGCGACGCTCGCGGGCTGGCTCGTCGCCGTCGGCCCGGTCGCGCCGCCACGACCCGCGCTCGACGTCTCCCGCAGCGTGGTGCTCGCGACCGTGTCGGTCGCTGCCGTGCTGGCGCTGGCGAACGTCGACGTCGTCGCGGCGCGTCACCTGCTCGCCGCGACCCCGGCCGGCATCTACGCGGCGGGGGCGGTCCTCGCCAAGATCACCTTCTGGGCGCCGCAGGCCGTCTCGGTGCTCGCGCTGCCGCGGCTGGCCGACGACGCCGCCCGGCGACGGGTCGTCCTCGCCTCGCTCGGCGTCCTCGTCGCGGTCGACGGCGGCGTCGTCCTCGCCTGCGCGGTGCTGTGGCGGCCGATCGCCGGCACGGTATTCGGCCCCGGCTACGCCGACACCGGCCCCCTCGTCACCGGCTTCGCCGTCCTCGGGGCGTCCTGGGCCGCCGTGCAGCTGCTCAGCTACGGCGCGCTCGCGGCGGGCGACGTGGGCACCGCTGTCGTCCTGTGGGCCGGAGTGCTCGTCGAGGTGACGCTCCTGGCAGCGGTGCGGCCCCGCACGCCCGCGGGGGTGCTCGGCGTGGCGCTGGCGGTGGGCTGCGGGCTCGGACTGGCGGCCGCGGCGGTCGGACGCCTCCGGTCAGGCGCACCGGGCGCCCGCACGGCGTTGGCCGAGGCCGCGCCATGAGCCTCGACGACGTCGCCTCGGACTGGACACGCCTCGGGGCCGAGGACCCGCTGTGGGCGGTCTACGTCGAGCCGGGGACGAAGAATGGCGGCTGGGACCACGAGGCCTTCTTCGCGACGGGCCGACGGGAGGTGGCGGCGTCGATGGCGCGGCTCGAGGCGCTCGGCCTGCCGAACCGCTTCGATGTCGCCCTCGACTTCGGAGCCGGAGTGGGCAGGCTCAGCCAGCCGTTGCAGGCCTACGCCGGGCAGGTGATCGGCGTCGACGTCTCCCTGCCGATGCTCGACGAGGCAAGGCGGCTCGCGCCCCCCGGCAGCCGGATCCGCTTCGTCCACAGCACCCGGCCCGACCTCGCGTTCCAGCCCACCGCCTCGGTCGACCTCGTCTACTCGAGCCTTGTCCTCCAGCACCTGCCGAGAGCGCTCGCGTCGGGCTACCTGCGGGAGTTCCTCCGGGTGCTGCGACCGGGAGGCGTCGCCGTCGTCCAGGTGGTGTCCAGGCCTAGGGCCACCCTCCGCGGGCTCGCTGCGGCGCTGCTCCCGCAGCCCGTCGTCGGCCTGCTCCAGACGCGGCTCCTCGGCTACCCCGCGCCGATGCGGATGACGCCGATCAGCCGGTCGCAGCTCCGGCGAGCGGTGGGATCGGCCGGCGAGCTGGCCGACGCCGGGCCCGACCCCAGCTACGGGGGGCACTGGGTCCACGTGCGCTACGTCGTCGTGCGCGCCGTCGGCCCCGACGCAGGGTCGGCTACCGGCGGGTCCTGGGGCTCCTGATGCGGTGCCCCGGCCGACCTTCCGGGTCGCGCGGACCCCGCGACGACGGCAGTGCTGAACGCCGCCAGCACGAGCAGGGTGACGAGCGCGGCAGACGAGGCCGTGATCGAGTCGTGGCGGACCCGGTCCACGGCGGCGACCGCCCCGACCACCGCCGGGCCACCGGCCGTCACGAGGGCGGTGGAGAGCCGTCGGCGTCCGACCACTAGGCCCGCTGCCGAGGCCACGACCCCGATCCACCCCGCAACGAGCACCGGAACGGCGAGCGCGAGGTAGGGCAGCACGAGCAGCCACCGCGTGGCACGGCCTTCCCTGCGCCCGGACTCGTCCTCGGCGTCGGGGCGACGACGTCCGGGCACGACCGCTGCTGCGACGACGACGAGGGCCGCGAGAGCCCCGACGAGCAGCCCCGCCCGCTGCGTCGTGCCGGGCGGGTAGGCGAGCGTCACGGTGCCCCCCGCACCCGGGGGCAGGAGGTACGCCTGCTGCCAGCCGTCGACGACGGTCGCCGGCAGCCGGCGCCCCGCGAGCGACGCCTGCCACCCCGGGTTGGTTCCCTCGGGGACGACGAGCAGCGCGGCGCCGCCGGGCCCGACTCGCACGCTTCGGTGCTCGGCAGCCCACCGCAGGACCTCGGTGCTGCGTCCCGCGGGGACGGCGGCCCCTGGGGCCGAGGGGGGGCGCAGGACGAGCGAGGCGGGGACGAAGTCGAGGGTGCTGCGGAGCCGCACGTGGTGGGCGCCGGCTTCCAGCCGCACCGGGCCGTCGCAGGCCCGCAGGGTGATCGGCCCGCCAGCGAGCAGATCGCCGAGGGTGGCGTCGTACCGGGTGGCGACCGGAGCGCCGTCGACCTCGACGGCCGGGGCGAGGCCGCACGCCGCCCCGATCCGGTCCTCGGGGCGCGGGGTGTAGACGAGGTCGGCGAGGGCGGGGACGGTCAGCTCGGCGATCCCGGGCGGCATCGTCGTCCGGAAGCCGGTGAGCGGGTCGATGCTCTGCGTGGCCGACGTCCCCGTCACCCGCAAGGTCATCCGGTCGGTGGTCAGCGGCGCGAAGCGGGCGGTGCTGCCCAGGGTGAGGTCGACGTCACGGGTCCCGGCGGGTGACTCCAGGCGCAGCGCCGTCGGGCTGCTCGCACCGCTGCCAGCCGGGACGACAGTGAGGCGGTCGATCGTCCGTGGCGTGCCCCACGACAGCGTGAGCGCGGGGGCAGGGTCGTCCTGACCGGCGACCCACGCCGTTCCGGCGTCGCCGTCCACCGCCGCACCAGCCCGCGCCTGGACCGCGCCGAGGAGCACCGAGGACGCCGTCGCCCGGATCCCTGCCCCGACGGGGTCGAGGAAGCGGGCCACCGTGCCGAAGTCGCGGGCGACGACCGCGGCCGAGACGTCGAGCTCGGCGGGTGCCCGCAGGACGAGGCGCCGGTCCAGCGCCGTGGAGTCCTCGGTGCCCCGTGCCAGCGCCGGGTCGCAGCGCGTCGCTGCGCCCACGGGCAGGCACACCGGGCGGGGCAACGTGTCGTCAGTGGCGACGACCCCGGCGAGAGGTCCTGCGGCGTCGTCGGGCAGCGTGAGGCTGCGCTCGAGCGCACCGCCTGGCAGGGTCAGCTCGCTGATGCCGGCGTCGCCGGTGCCGGGGCGCACGCCGGTGACCTCGACCCGCAGCAGCCTCGTCGGGCCCGGTGCGGCGTCGAGGGTGACGGTGCCGGACTCGGGGACGGCGGTCGTCCGGGAGCCTGTGTCGGTCATGAGCCGGGCCTCGGTGACCTGCGGGCCGAGGAGGAAGTCACGGAGGAAGGTCACCTGCAGGCCTTCCGGCTCGACCGGCGTGGCGAGCCGCACCTCGAGCCACTGCCCGACCGGGCTGCCGAACGTGCTCGAGCGCCAGGCCGTGCCGGGGTCGCCGTCGAGGGCCGCGAACGGACCGGCGTCAGGCCTCGTGGGACCGAACGAGTCGGCGAAGCCCTGGGAGGTAGAGGCCGTCACGACGGGTGCCCCGGGGTAGACCGCGGTCGTCTCATGGCCCCTGGGCTCGAAGGGGACGAGGTCCGGTGCCGCGCGGGTGATGCGCCGCGGCTCGGTCGCCGTGAGCGTCACGCTGAGGTTGCCCTGGACGCGGCCGACGTTGCGGTCCCGGCGGCGCAGGCCGTCGCTGCGGACGACGGGTGCGGACGCTGGCAGCCACGTGGGGCGCTGCCCGGCGAGGACCGTCGGCTGGGACGGTGCGACGAGACCGGCCTCGAGCGCCGGAAGGAGCGACTCCGGGCCGCCTGAGAGCACCGCGACGGACGCCAGTGGCACGGCCCGCGCCACGGGGACCGCGCTGGTGCCGGCGGCCGTGCCCGCCGTCCCGGCGGCGGCTCCCCGGACGGCGTAGACCTCGACCTGGGGGTAGGCGGCGTCGAGCCCGTACCCGGTGACCGGGCTGCCGTCCTCGGCCGGGCCCGCGCGGGCGGCCGGCAGCGGTCCGACCTGCGGCCCGAAGGCGGCGACCCGGGTCAGGCCGGGGCTGCGGTCGACGACGGCGTGGACGACGGCCGGGCGGGCCGAGGCGGTGCGACGCCAGTCGAGGTCGTTGCGCACGACGAGGAACCGGACGCCGCTGCGACCGAGAGCCGGGGCCAGCGAGGCGGACGGTCGCCCCGCGGCGAGGACCTGCTCGACGGCGTCGGCGAGCCGGGTGCTGCCTGCCGCCCCGAGCGGCACCTGGTCGCGCACCGCCCAGGGCGCTCGGGCCAACGGCTGCATCGGCTCGTCGATCGTCCGCCCCCAGACGAACTCCCCGAAGCTGGCCGCGGGCACGACGAGCGAGCGCGCCGTGGGGTCGGAGTAGGCGACGAAGGCGGCGGCCTGCCGCCACGCCGTCGGCACGTCGGGCCACCCGGGCCCCGGGTCGAGGTGGCGCGCAAGGAACGGCCAGGTGGGTGCCACGACAGCCAGCACGGCGACGACGGCGACGGCCGAGGTAGCGGGCGCAGCGAGCCGGCTCCAGCGGCGCCCTCCCGTGGCCACCGCCCGCCGGCGCAGCGCCGGAAGCGCCGCGAGGGAGTGGGCGAGGCCGAGAGAGAGCGGCAGCCGCACGAGCGGGTCGAACTTGTGGACGTTGCGGAACGGGGTGATGACGCCGTCGAGCAGGTCGTGCCAGAGGCCTGCGACGGGGCTGACGGTCGAGCCCGCTGCGAGGACGGCGAGCCCGACGGCGGCGCTGGCTAGCAGGGGGCCGCGCCCCGGCATCCGTCGTCCGGCCAGCCCGACGAGGCCCAGGCCGGCGACAACTGAGGTGCTGAGGATGAGCCACGGCCCGGTGACGAGGTCCCACCCGGCGGGCCACCACGGCTGGCCGGAGCGGGAGAGGTAGGGGATCCAGTCGGTCGTACCGCGCAGGACCTGGAAGGGCGTCAGGGGGGACGTCGTGTTGGCCGCCGTCTCGATGAAGTCGAGGAACGGCGAGCTGTAGCGGCCGAGGACGAGCAGCGGGACGAGCCACCACAGGCAGACGAGGCTCACGGCCCCCAGCCACCAGGCGGTCAGTCGGCGGCCGGCCCGGGAGCCGCAGCCGCGAAGCAGCCAGAGCCCGGGCAGCGGCAGGACGGCGAGGACGACGGCGGCGTTCACCCCGCCGATGAGCAGGACGGCGAGCGCCGATCTGGCAGCGGCGACCCGGGCCGAGGTCCGCTCCTGCCACCCGAGGAGAGGAAGGAGCACCCACGGGAGGAGCACGACGGCGAGGGTCTCGGCCGAGATCGGCCCGAGGGTCGTCACCACGCGAGGCGCGAGCGCGTAGGACAGGGCGGCGAGCCACCGGGTGCTCGGCGTGCCCACCCCGAGCCGGCGCGCGAGCCGGACGGCGCCGATATAGGCCCCGACGAGGAGCAGGGACTGCCACGCGCGCTCGACCACCCACGACGGCAGCCCGAGCGCGTGCCCCCCCGCGAAGAACGGCCCCATGGGGAAGAGGTAGCCGTAGGCCTGGTTCTGCAGCTGCCCGAACCCCGCCTGGGGGTTCCATACGCTCAGGGCTCTCGCGAGGAAGCCGCCAGGGTTCACCGCGAGGTCGAGCTTGGTGTCGAAGAAGCGGGTCCCCGGATGCTGGAGGACGACGAGCGCGACGAGGACGACCGAGGTGACGACGTCGCCTCGGCGCTCCCCCCGAGGGGCTGCGGGCAGCGTCGTCATCGCGGCGGAGTGTAGCCGCGCTCGCGTCGTCGTCCGGCTAGGGTGCGCTCGACCTCGCGGCCGCCCAGGACCGCGACCCTCCGCGGGAGACCCCTGACGTGCCGAACGAGACCGTGAGCGACGCCGTGATGGAAGGTTTCGCCGATGCCTGGCGGCAGGCCGACGCGGTCCCGGGGTGGTTGACCCGCGAGCAGGCAGAGGTGCTCTGGCGCTGCACCAGAGGCCTGCGGCGGGGCGCGACGGTCGTCGAGATCGGTAGCCATCAGGGGCGCTCGACCGTCGTCCTCGGCCTCGCCGCGCGCAGCGTGGGCGCGACCGTCGTCGCAGTCGACCCCTTCGTCGCCGGTCGTCTCTTCGGCGGGGTGCAGACCCGCGAGCGGTTCGAGTCGGCCGTGTCCGCGGCTGGGCTCGGCGAGATCGTGCGCCTGGCGCCGGAGTACAGCACGACGCTGCGGCGGCGCTGGCGCGCCCCGGTCGACCTCCTCTACGTCGACGGCAAGCACGACCTGTGGACCTGTCGGGACGACCTGCGGTGGCGCTCCTTCATGCCGTCCCGCGCCGCTGTCCTCGTGCATGACGGCTTCTCCTCGGTCGGGGTCACCGCTGCGATTCTCCTCGACGTCGTGATCGCGGGTCGGCTGCACTACCGGGAGCGGGAGGGCTCGCTCGTCGTCCTCGAGACGCGTCCGGGGCATGCCTCAGCCGGGCGGCTCGCTGCCGTGGGACAGCTCCCGTGGTTCGTGCGCAACCTCGGCTTCAAGCTGCTCCTTCGGCTGCGGCTGCGCTCGCTGTCGGCCCGCCTCGGCCACGCCGGACCCCACGACCCGTACTGACGGACCGCTCCGGGGCCGGGCCCGCCCTCAGGGCCGGGCCCGCGCTCAGCCCTTCGGCGCCGGGACGTCCTGCGGACGGCCGGGCCAGGGACCGGGCTGATAGCCCGCCGCGATCCCGCTGGGCTCGCCGATCGCCTCGGCGACCGACGCCAGCGAGGGGTGCACGCCCAAGCGCACCCAACGGTCGAGCACGGAGATGACCCCGACGCGCTCGTTGGTCGAGAAGTTGCAGTGCCCTGCCCCGTACGGCGCCCCCGGGTCGCTCGGGTAGGTCGGTGGCGCGGTGGTGAACACCTGGACGAGATCG
This sequence comes from Actinomycetes bacterium, assembly GCA_038322045.1. Taxonomy (GTDB): domain Bacteria; phylum Actinomycetota; class Actinomycetes; order JBBQFP01; family JBBQFP01; genus JBBQFP01. The sequence goes on from JBBQFP010000011.1 coordinate 44,874, forward strand.
GAGGAGCGCGCCGTCGCGGTGTCGACCCGCTGGCGGAACACCCCCTGGTTCTGGACGAGGACGAGCGGGTCGTCGGTCGTGTGCATGGTGATGGTCGGCACGGTGAGGTTGCCGGTCGGGTCGCCGAGCCGGTCGGCCGCAGCCCTGGCCTTCGGGTCAGCCGCGATCCGCGGTGCAGCCGCCATGGCCGCGAGCAGCCGGTCGGTGGCCCCGGGCGAGACGGTGTCGATGAGCGTGCGCTCCGCCGGGCTGATCCGCGAGGCGTAGTCGACCCCCTCGTTCGTCGAGGGGTTGCCGCCCACCCGCTCCTCGAGCTCGTACCGGCCGTACGTGGCGAGTCCGAGCCCGGTGAGCAGCGTCTCCGCCTTCGCCCGGACCGTGGACTCGATCGTCGAGCCGTCGTAGGTCTTCGTGCGCCCCGGGGCGTCGAGCAGTGCGGCGATGAAGAGGATCCTCGGGACGCCGTTGGCGATGTCGGAGCCCGAGGCCAGCACCTTCGCCGCCACTCCCTTCCAGGCGTCGGTGGCTGCGGTGTAGCTCGAGTAGCCGGTGACGGTGAACGACGGGTCGACGAGGGCCTTGACCGCGACCCCGAGGTCGAGCCCGACGTCGAAGTTCGCGTTCGTGCCTGCCATCACGCCGCACAGCGGGGCAGCGCCAGAGACCCAGTCGTGCTTCTTCTCGGCCAGCGTCTGGGTGACGAGGCCGCCGAGGGAGTCGCCCCAGACCAGCGTGCGGTCGGGCTTGCCGATCTTGTCGGCGAAGAAGGCGTACAGCTGCTCGTCAGCCGCGACGCCGTCCTGCACGGCCCAGCCGTTGGACTTGTAGCCGGAGCCGGCCAGCGCGTAGCCCTTGGCGAGCAGCGCCTTGGCGACGTCCTCGCCGGGGGCGGGCACGGCGGACTCGTCCACCGGCTCGAAGGCCGGCGGGGTCGGCTGCTCGGAGCGGTACCCGTGCGAGTACAGCAGCAGCGTGCCGTTCCACGTCGTGGGCATCACGATCCGGTACTTCGCACCGTTGAGCGTCCCGTCGCAGGCGACCTTGCCGCAGGCGGTGAACGACACGCTCGCGCGGGTGGCCCGCACTCCGGTCGCGGTGTCCGACGACCCGCCGCACCCGGCGAGCAGCAGGGCGGCGACGGCAACCGGGACGGCGGCGATGCGCAGGGGCGTGGCGCGAGGGCTCGGCATCCGCGAAGTGTTGCAGATCGCGTCGATGCTGATCACAGCGTGCCGATCGCCGGGCGGTCGATCACCGTGCGGGGTCAAGCGCTGCGTCGGGCTCAGCCGGGCAGCCCCTCGACGTCGGTGTCGTCGAGCAACGACGGCTGCGCCACGGCGGGCCGCGGCGGGCGCAGCCCGAGGTGGGTCCACGCCGCCGGGGTGGCCACCCGGCCCCTCGGGGTCCGCGCCAGCAGCCCGGCCCGGACGAGAAACGGCTCGGCGACCTCCTCGACGGTCTCGGTCTCCTCCCCCACGGCCACGGCGAGGGTCGAGAGCCCGACCGGCCCGCCGCCGAAGAGGCGCACGAGTGCGACGAGGACGCCCCGGTCGAGCCGGTCGAGGCCGAGGTGGTCGACCTCGTAGACCTCGAGCGCGGCGCGGGCGGTGGCGAGGTTCACGGTGCCGTCGCCGCGCACCTCGGCGTAGTCACGGACCCGGCGCAGCAGCCGGTTGGCGATCCGGGGCGTCCCCCGGGAGCGACCGGCGATCTCGGCGGCACCGTCGTCGGCCAGGTGCACCCCGAGCAGGCGGGCCGAGCGAACGATGACCTCGACGAGCTCCTCGGCGGCGTAGAAGTCCAGGTGCCCGGTGAACCCGAACCGGTCGCGCAGCGGACCGGGCAGCAGCCCGGCACGGGTCGTCGCGCCGACGACGGTGAAGGCTGGCAGCTCGAGGGGGATGGCGGTGGCCCCGGGACCCTTCCCGACGACGACGTCGACCCGGAAGTCCTCCATCGCCATGTAGAGCATCTCTTCGGCGGTGCGCGACATCCGGTGGATCTCGTCGAGGAAGAGCACCTCTCCCTCACCGAGCTGGGTGAGCAGCGACGCGAGGTCGCCCGCGTGCTGGATGGCCGGACCGCTGGTGATCCGCAGCGGCTGGCCGAGCTCGGCGGCGATGATCATGGCGAGGGTGGTCTTGCCGAGGCCCGGGGGGCCGCTGAGCAGGACGTGGTCGGGCGGGCGCTCGCGCATGGCTGCCGCCTGGAGCACGAGGGAGAGCTGCTCGCGGACGCGGTGCTGGCCGATGAACTCCTCGAGCCGGCGCGGCCGCAGCGCCGCCTCGATGACGCGCTCGTCGGGGTCGGCGTCCGCGGCGACGAGCTCGCGTCCGGACTCGGGGGCGGTCACGTGCGGGCCAGCGTGCGCAGGGCCGCCTTGAGCAGGACGGCGACCGACGAGCCGTCCCTGGCCTCCGCGGTGACCGCGGCGACGGCGTCGTCGGCCTCACGCGCGGAGTAGCCGAGGCCCAGCAGGGCGCCGTGGACCTGCTCGCGCCAGGTCGACCCTGCCTCCGACGCCGGCAACGTCGGGCGTCTGGGCGGGCCGATCCGGTCCTTGAGCTCGAGGGCGAGCTTCATCGCGCCCTTGCGTCCGACGCCGGGCACCCGCATGAGCGCGGTGATGTCGCCGTCGGCCACCGCCTGGCGCAAGGAGTCGGGGCTGTGGACGGAGAGGATGGACATCGCGAGCCGCGGACCGACCCCGCTCGTCGTCTGGACGAGGGTGAAGACGTCGCGCTCGTCGGCGTCGAGAAACCCGAACAGGGTCAGGGAGTCCTCGCGGACGACGAGGCTCGTGACGAGCCGCGCCGGCTCGCCGACACGCAGCGCCGCGGAGGTCTGCGGCGTCACCGAGAGCAGCAGCCCGACTCCCCCGACCTCGAGGACGACGCTGTCGCCCCCGAGCACCGTGACGGGCCCGTGGACCGAGGCGATCACCGTTGCACCCCGGCGCGGCCGACTCGGGCCAGTGCTGCCTCGATCCGCTCGGCTGCGGGCGCCCGCCACAGGTGGCACACCGCGAGGGCGAGGGCGTCGGCGGCGTCGGCCGGCCTCGGAGCATCCTCGAGGTGCAGCAACCGGGTGACCATGGCCGTCACCTGCGCCTTGTCGGCGCGGCCGCTGCCGGTCACCGCCGCCTTGACCTCGCTCGGGGTGTAGAGCACGACCGGCAGGCCGCGCCGCGCCGCGCAGGTGATGGCGACGGCGGCCGCCTGCGCGGTGCCCATGACGGTGCGGACGTTGTGCTGGGCGAACACCCGCTCGACGGCGACGACGTCGGGCTCGGTCGAGTCCAGCCACGCCTCGACGCCGCGCTCCACGGCCAGCAGCCGGCGCCCCAGGTCGAGCTCCGACGCGCTGCCGACGACGCCGACGTCGACCATCCGTAGCGTGCGCCCGGCGCCCCCCTCGACGACGCCGAGGCCGCACCGGGTCAACCCGGGGTCGACGCCGAGGACGCGCACCACCTGCAAGGCTCCTGTCGGACGAGGGCACAACGGCGCACCCGAACACGTGTTCGTACCGACGGTAAGGCTACCCGGCGGCCCTCGGCGGCCGGGCGCGACGCGCCGCAGCCGTCGGCCGCGGGCTGGTCGGGCGGTCGGGCTGGTCCGGCGGGTCACCGAGTCACGTCGCTGGGGAGCCCGCCTCCGACGCCACGGGCAGCGGTGCCTCCGCCGAGTCGGCCGGCCTGGTGGGGTGCGGTCGCCGTGGCTCGCGCACCCCGGCGCCGCCTGAGCCCTCGGGCCCGCCGTCACCGGGGGTCCGCCCCCTGCCGGCCGGGACCCGCCGGCCCAGCAGGCGCCTCGCGAGCTGCTCGAACGGGCGGAGGACGACGAGCACCGATGCCATGACCTCACTGGACACCCGGGCGTGGCGGGGGTCAAGGCCGTGGGCCCTACCCTGACCGATCATGTGGCTCTCCTGGCAGGAGTCGGGGCTGCTCACGCTGGGTCTCCTCGGCGTCCTCCTCGCGCTGCGCTCAACCGCGCTCGAGGGTGTCCGGCGTCCGGCCCTGCTCGACGCGGCGGCTCGCGAGCTGGCGCTCGTCGGTGGCCTCTACACGCTGTGGCGGTTCGCCGCCTCGCTGCACACGGCCACGAGTGGCGGCGCCTACGACCGGGCGCGGCTCCTCAACGGCGCCGAGCGGGCGCTGCACCTGCCGAGCGAGCTTGCCGCCGAGCGGTTCCTCCTGGCTCACCAGACGCTGGCGACCGCCTGCAACCTCTGGTACCGGTGGTCGCACGGCTCGGTGCTCGCCGTCGTCCTCGTCTGGCTGTTCCTGCGCCACCGGAGGGACTACGGCCGCTGGCGCAACGCCCTCGCCGGGCTCACCGGCGTGAGTCTGGTCCTCCACTTCGTCCCCGTGGCGCCGCCCCGGCTCATGCCCGAGCTCGGCTTCGTCGACCAGGCCCGGGTGCTCGGGCAGTCCGTGTACGCCCCCTTCGGGTCGGGCGCCTTCGACCAGCTCGCCGCGATGCCCTCGCTGCACGTCGGGTGGGCCCTCGTCGCGGCGGGCGCCCTGTGGTGCTCGCCGACCCGGTGGCGGTGGCTCGGCGTCGCGCAGGCGACCGCGACGTTCGTCGTCGTCGCGATCACCGCGCAGCACTGGTGGCTCGACGGCGTCGTCGCCGGGCTGCTCCTCCTCGCGGTGCTCCTGCTCGACGACCGGGCTCGCGGCGTGACGGCGGCGCGAGCCCAGCCGCGTCCGGACGTGACAGCCACCGGGGGTCAGCCGCTCAGCGAGGTCTCCAGCCACTCGCGCACCTGACGCGGCGTCCGCAGCCGGACGACGACGAGCCGCGGGTGCTCACGCGCCACCGCCTGCACCCGGTCCGCGGTGCCCGCGTGCGTCGTCCAGGCCCAGCGGACGATGTGCTCGCGGTCGTGGAGCACCGTCCGCAGCGGCGCCTCCCGGTTGCCGTTCCACAGGACCTCGCGCCGCAGCCGTCGCCGCACCGTCCGCTGGACGACACGCGCGATGACCACCGCGCGCGGCAGGTCGAGCCACACCATGAGGTCCGCGCGCCCGGCGAGCAGCCCGCGGACCTCGGCGTACTGCCACTCGCACACCCAGGCGGAAGCGCTGGTGAACGCGTCGACGTCGGCGACGAACTCCGGCCGCGGGACCCAGCCAGGCCCGTGGTAGAGGCTGTCGATCTCGACGTAGGGCGCGCCGAGCCGCTCGGCCACCGCGCGTGCGAGGGTGCTCTTGCCCGCACCCGACGTCCCGGCGACGAGGACGCGCGCGGGACGGCCGGGCAACGGGTCCCCGACCTCGAGCACCGGCACGTCGGCAGGCTAGCCGAGAAGCGTGCGGGCCTCGACGAGGAGCCGTTCGCGCAGGGCGGCCCCACGGACGGCGATCGTGCGCTGGCCGGCGACGTAGGCGCGGCGGCCCTCGACGGTCTCCACCGGCACCGGCTCGTAGCCGAGTGCCGTGAGGTCGTAGGGCGAGGCGCGCATGTCGAGGCTGCGGGCGTCTCTGGCGAGGGCGAAGCAGTCGGCGAGGAGCTCCGCCGAGACCCACGGCGAGAGCTTCCCGGCCCACTTGTAGAGGTCCATCGTCGCGTGGAGGCATCCCGGCTGCTCGAGCTCGAGCTGGCTCTCGCGGGTCGGCTGCAGCTCGTTGAGCGGACGGGCGCTGGGGGTGAAGAACCGGAACGCGTCGTGGTGCGTGCACCGCAGGGGCAGGGACTCGACGACAGCGGTCGAGCCCTCGGCACCAAGCCGCAGCGGCCAGCCGGCGTGGCGAACGTCGTCCTGACCCACCCCGTGGACCATCGCCCACTCGTGCAGGCCGAAGCAGCCGAGCTGGGCTGGGCGTGACGCGGTGCGCTCGAGCAGGTCGCAGACCCACGAGGCGCTCCGACGGACCCGCTCCGTCGGCTCCACGAGCACGACGCCGTCGTCGTCCCGCTGCCACCGTGGCTCGTCGAGGAACGGCTCGACCCCCTCGCCCACGAGCCGCGTCCCCGCGCCGGGGCTCCACCGGCGCAGGGCGGCAGGGCGCAACGCGTAGTACGTGAAGAGGAAGTCCTCGACGGGGTGCTTCTCGCCACGGGCGGACCGCTCGAGCACCGGCGCGAGCCAGGCAGCGACGCGCTCCTCGTGCGCTGCCCTGCGCGGCCCCCACTCCTCCGGGCCGAGCTCGGCGCCGGCCCTCGGCTGGCGCCTCAGCCCACCGCCTCCATGATCTCGTCGCTGACGTCGAAGTTCGCGTAGACGTTCTGCACGTCGTCGCTGTCCTCGAGGGCCTCGATGAGCCTGAACACCTTGCGGGCGCCGTCCTCGTCGAGCGGCACCTGCACGCTCGGGACGAACTCTGCCTCGGCGGAGTCGTAGTCGATGCCGGCGTCCTGCAAGGCGGTGCGGACGGCGACGAGGTCGCTCGCCTCGCTGACGACCTCGAAGCTGTCACCGAGGTCGTTGACCTCCTCGGCGCCAGCCTCGAGCACCGCACCGAGGAGGTCGTCCTCGGTGAGCGCGCCCTTGGGCACGAGGACGATCCCCTTCCGGGTGAACAGGTAGGAGACGGAGCCGGGGTCGGCCATGGAACCGCCGTTGCGCGTCATCGCGACGCGCACCTCCGAGGCGGCCCGGTTGCGGTTGTCGGTGAGGCACTCGATGAGCACGGCGACGCCGTTGGGCCCGTAGCCCTCGTAGGTGATGTTCTGCCAGTCGGCGCCGCCGGTCTCGAGCCCAGAACCGCGCTTGACGGCTCGGTCGATGTTGTCGGCAGGCACCGAGTTCTTCTTCGCCTTGGCGATGGCGTCGTACAGCGTGGGGTTGCCGATCGGGTCACCGCCACCGGTGCGAGCCGCCACCTCGATGGTCTTGATCATGCGGGCGAAGAGCTTCCCGCGCTTGGCGTCGACCACGGCCTTCTTGTGCTTGGTGGTCGCCCACTTGGAGTGGCCGGACATCGCGGGTCATGCCTCCAACGTCGGCGTGGCGGCCCCGACCACGTGGTCGAGGAAGTAGCGGTGGACGCGAAGGTCGCCGGTGAGCTCGGGGTGGAACGAGGTCGCGAGCACGGCGCCCTGACGGACGGCGACGATCCTACCGTCGGCCTGCCCTCCGCTGACCCTCGCGAGCACGGTGACCCCCGGTCCGGTCTGCTCGACCCAGGGGGCGCGGATGAACACGCCGTGGACGGGCTCTTCTCCGAGCCCGCGGAAGGCGACGTCACCCTCGAAGGAGTCGACCTGCCTGCCGAAGGCGTTGCGCCGCACGGTGACGTCGAGGCCACCGACCGTGGGCTGCCCGGGGATGCCGCCGACGACCCGGGCCGCGAGCATGATCATGCCTGCGCACGACCCGTAGGCGGGCATCCCCTCGGACACCCGGCGCTGGAGCGGCTCGAGGAGGTCGAAGATGACGGCGAGCTTCGCCATCGTCGTCGACTCCCCGCCGGGGATGACGAGCGCGTCGACGCCGTCGAGCTCCCGAGGACGCCGGACGGGCACGGCGGCGACGCCGAGCCGGTCGAAGGCGAGCACGTGCTCGCGGACGTCACCCTGAAGCGCGAGGACCCCGACGAGGGGCCCGCTCACCAGCCTCGGCCGGCGTAGCGCTGCTCCTCCGGCAGGGTGTCGATGTTGATGCCGACCATGGCCTCGCCGAGACCGCGCGAGACCTTCGCGATGACGTCGGGGTCGTCGTAGACCGTCGTGGCCTTGACGATGGCGGCGGCACGCTGCGCCGGGTCGCCGGACTTGAAGATGCCCGAGCCGACGAAGACGCCCTGCGCCCCGAGCTGCATCATCATCGCCGCGTCGGCGGGGGTGGCGATGCCGCCGGCGGTGAAGAGGACGACGGGCAGGGCGCCGAGCTCGGCGACCTCGCGGACGATCTCGTACGGGGCCTGGAGCTCCTTGGCCGCGAGGAAGAGCTCGCTCTCGTCGAGCTGGCTGAGCCGGCGGATGCCCGAGCGGATCGAGCGCATGTGGCGCGTGGCCTCGACGACGTTGCCCGTGCCGGCCTCGCCCTTCGAGCGGATCATCGCCGCGCCCTCCGCGAGGCGCCGCAGAGCCTCACCGAGGTTGGTGGCCCCGCAGACGAAGGGGACGGTGAAGGCCCACTTGTCGATGTGGTGGGCCTCGTCGGCCGGGGTGAGGACCTCGGACTCGTCGACGTAGTCGACGCCGAGGGACTGCAGGACCTGGGCCTCGACGAAGTGCCCGATCCGGGCCTTGGCCATGACGGGGATGGACACGGCCGAGATGATGCCCTCGACCATGTCGGGGTCGCTCATCCGTGCGACGCCGCCCTGGGCGCGGATGTCGGCGGGGACCCGCTCGAGGGCCATGACGGCGACGGCGCCGGCGTCTTCGGCGATCTTGGCCTGCTCCGGCGTGACGACGTCCATGATCACGCCACCCTTGAGCATCTCGGCCATGCCGCGCTTGACGCGGGCGGTGCCGGTGCTGGCAGAGGTGGGGGTCTCGGGGGCGGTGCTCGACACGTGCGACCTCGCTGGTGACGTCGCCCGCACGGCGCGGCGGCGCCTGCTGGGCGGGGCGGGAAGGGCGGCGGACTACGGCGTCCGTCCCGTCCATGGTAGGCGCTCGGGCGCCCGGGCGGCGCGACGAGGACACGCGTCGCAGAGGGGTAGAGCCGGGGTTCTGGCGGTGCCGTTTCGCGGCGAAGTGACGCATCATCGAGCGAATGCGGCGTCGGGTGCTTACGGCGGACCTGTCCAGCTCGCTGGCGCGGGCAGAGACGACGGCATGCGCGGTTGTCCTCAGCTGCATGAGGCTCCGCAGGCTGTTGGCGCTCCCAGCGAGCTCGAGTGGATCGAAGGTGCCGAGCACGGCTTCTTCGGCGTGGACCCAGCTCCCATTACGGAGCGTTCCGCCGACGTGCTATCGGCAGCGTGTGCGCGTGCTAGCGAGCCTCGCGGTTGCGGAACCCTCTGTCAGCCGAGCTTCCCACTGACGAATGCGGCGAGTGCCTCGCGGGACGGTTGCCCCCAACCGATGCAGAACGGGTGACCGGCGGGGTCGGCGTACACCTGGTGCCCCTCGACGCCTCGCAAGTCACCGGCTTGAAGCAGGCGGGCACCGAGCTTCATCGCCTGTTCGTGCGCCTGCCGAGGCTCCTTGACATGGAGATCCATGTGTACTTGCTGAGGCGCGCCGTTCGGCCAGTCTGGAGCAACGTGCTTCGGCGCAAGCTGGACGCCGATCCGCCATTCGCCGTCCGCGTCGATGACGCTGTGAGACGCCTCGTCCTCAAAGACGTGCCCACCGAGCATCCCCGCCCAGAACGCGCTCTCCGCGCGCAGGTCGGCGGCGTCAAACACGACCACGCTCCGTATCGGCCTCCTACCGGTTGAACCTAGGAGGGCGGCGGATCTCCCGCCATAGGGCGGCGCGCGCCTGGCCTGGGGCGGGTGAACGTCCCGGTCGCGTCCCAGCCATCGGTCCTGCCGGAAGGTGCGCAGCTTCGCCGCGCGACGAACGGCTCAGCGCGGATCCACCGGTCCGCTTGGGGAGACCAGGCGGTGCCCGGCTCAGCGGGGCAGACCCTCTGGAGGCTCGTCGTCGATCTCGAAGGACGCCGGCATCGCGGCGTGCCCGGCGAGGCGGAACCACCGCACCGGCCGGCTCCGGCGGGTGTCGCGGGTGGCGCGCACCGCGTCGTTGTGGAAGCGGCGGGCCAGCTGGACCCGCTGCGCCGCGGCACCGAGCTCGGTGAGCAGCTCGACTCCCATGGCGTCGACGACAGCGTCCTCGTCATCGAGGACGGCGCGCAGGGCCCGGCTCAGGTCGCTCTCGGCAGCCTCGCGGGAGGCCTCGTCGCACTCGCGCGCCTCCACCGCCGCGGCCGCGAGCAGCAGGCTCGCCGCGGGATCGAGCTCGCCCGACGTCGCCAGCTGGAGGGCGACGGCGGAGCGCCGGACGAGCTGGGCGTCCAGCGCCGCGCGGGCCGCCTCGACGCGGGCGTGCAGCCGGTCGACGCGCCCGGCGGTGAACGAGAGGAACCAGCCGAGGACGACGAGCAACAACAGGATGAACGTCGCCCACCACCAGCCGGGCCACAGCCCGACCACCTGGTTGCCAACCTCGTCCGCCCCGAGCAGCCCGGACAACCCGGGCAGCGCGGCGAGCGTCAGGACCGCTGCACCACGTCTCACCGGCGCAGCCTCCCGAGACCCAGGCCGCGGACGTCCTCGCCGACCGGCTGGCCCGCGCCGCTGATCGTCTCGTAGACGGTGAGGATGTCGGCCCCGACCCGCTCCCAGTCGAACCGCCGCACCGCCGCCGCACCTGCAGCCCGAAGCCTCGCCCGCTCCTCCCCGTCGCCGAGCAGGCGAAGCGCTGCTGAGGCGAGCGACCCCGGGTCGCCGGTGGTGAACAGCGCGCCGGCCGCGCCGTCGGCCAGCACCGCTCGAAACGCCTCGAGGTCGCTCGCGAGCACCGCCGCACCCGCCGCCATCGCCTCGACGAGGATGATGCCGAAGCTCTCGCCGCCGAGGTTGGGGGCGACGTAGACGTCGACGCTGGCCAGCAGCGCGGCCTTCTCGGCGTCGCTGATCATGCCGAGGAACGTCACGTGCTCACGCACCCTGGGCTCGACGTCGGCCAACGCCTCGTCAGCGTCACCGCGCCCGGCGACGAGCAGCCGGGTGCCGGGCGCGCCGTCGAGGATCGCCGGCATCGCCTCGAGCAGCGTCGGCAGACCCTTGCGCTCCTCGTCGAGCCGCCCGAGGAACCCGAGCGTGCCGCCCTGCCACGGAGCGCGTGGGCGCGCGGCGGCGAAGTACGCGACGTCGACGCCGTTGGGGATGAGCACGGCGTCGCCGCCGAGGTGCTCGACGAGCGTGTTGCGTGCCGACTCCGAGACGGCGATCCGCGCGTCGATCTTCTCCAGGGCCGACTGGAGGACGCCGGAGGCCGCGATCATCGCCCGCGACCGCGGGTTGGCCGTGTGGAACGTTGCGACCATCGGCCCCGTGGCGGCCCAGCACGCGAGCAGAGACAGGCTCGGGGTAGCCGGCTCGTGGACGTGGAGGACGTCGAAGCGGCCCTCGCGCAGCCACCGACGAGTCCGCCCCGCCGGCCCTACGCCGAAGGACAGCCGGGCGACCGAGCCGTTGTACGGGACCGGAATGGCGCGGCCCCCGGGGACGACGTAGTCGGGCAGCGCGTCCTCGTCGTCGGCCGGGGTGAGCACCGAGACCTCATGGCCCGCGGCGATGAGCCACTCCGCGAGGTCCCTCACGTGGAACTGCACGCCGCCCGGGACCTCCCAGGCGTAGGGACAGACGATGCCGACGCGCACGTCAGGCCGCTGCGCGGGGAGCGCGCTCAGGGTCGAGGTCGGCCAGCCACAGCCGCGCGAGCATGTGCCAGTCAGCGGGGTGCGCGGCGATCGAGGCGGCGAAGACGTCGGCCATGACCTGCGTGGCGACGGCGACGGCCTCGGCCCGCCCCTCGCGTCCCGGCGAGACCCCGACGGGGATGGGGGCGCTGATCTCGACGTGCAGCTCGTCACCGTCGTACCAGGTCGTCGCCGCGAGCAGGTCGGCCCCGGTCGCGCGGGCGAGGGCTGCGGGGCCGGCCGGCATCCGGGTCGGCTCGCCGAAGAGGGTCACGGGGATGCCGGCGGCCGTGAGGTCGCGGTCTGCGACGAGGAACACCGCTCCGCCGGCACGCAGGCGGCTGACGAGGACGGGGAACGGGTTCTCGCCGCCGGTGAGCGGGATGACCTCCATGCCGAGGCCCTCGCGGTAGGCGAGGAACCGGTCGAAGAGCCGCTCCGGCTCCAGCCGCTCGGCCACCGTCGTGAAAGGGATGCCGCGCGCGACCGCCCACGCCCCGGCCTGGTCCCAGTTGCCCATGTGCGGCAGGCCGACGACGACTCCGCGCCCGCTGGTCGCCCCGGCGACGAGGTGCTCCTCGCCGTGGAGCACGGTCCGGGCGAGCACCGTACTCGGCGGCGTGACCGGCAGGCGGAAGCTCTCGCACCAGTAGCGCAGGTAGCTGCGCATGCCGTCGCGGGCCAGCATCGAGAGCTCGACCTCGTCGGCCTCGGGACGGACCCGCCGGAGGTTCGCCCGCAGCTGACGCACACCCTTGCCGTCGCGCCGGACGGCGAGGTCGGCCCCGGCCCGGAACAGCACGTACGCGAGGCGCTCGGGCATCCGCCGGACGATCGCCCAGCCCGTGGCGTACGCGAGGTACACCGCCTGCGAGCGCAGGGACGCGACCCGGGGGGCAAGCGCCCGGAGGAAGCGCCGCGGCACCGCTGTCTGCTCCCCGCTCACGTCTGGCCGGCAGGGCTCGCGTTCGCCTGGCGCCACACCGTGCCCATCCGCTGGACCACCGTAAGGGTCGTCACCGCGGCGAGCACCCAGAGGAGGATGGCGAGCGCGTAGGGGACGCCGATCCCGTCGAGGCCCACGCCGAAGAGCAGGAGGATGAGCCGCTCGGTGCGCTCGGCAAAGCCGACGTCGGCGGTCATGCCGAGGCCCTCGGCCCGCGCCTTCGCGTAGGAGATGACGGACCCCGCGACGAGCGAGTACAGGGTGAGCGCGACGATCGTGCTGTCGTCGCCCCGACCCGCGAACCACAGGATGACCCCGGCGGAGATCGCGGAGTCCGACACGCGGTCGAGGGTCGAGTCGAGGAAGGCTCCGAAGCGGCTGACCTGCCCGGTCAACCTCGCCAGGGCGCCGTCGAGCATGTCGGTGAGGACGAAGGCCGTGACGACGAGCGCGCCGGCGAAGAGGTGACCCGTGGGGAAGAGCACGAGCGCCGAGGCGGAGGTCACCACCGTCCCGCTGACGGTCAGGGTGTCCGGCGTCACCCCGGTGCGCGCGAGCGCAGCGGCGATCGGGCGCGTCACCACGGCGACGCCGGAGCGCGCGTACTTTCCCAGCAAGGGAGGGGTCCGATCAGCTTCGTCGCACGGGAAGGGCGTCCGCATCGTACCGAGCGGGCGCCCTGCTCCCGGGCAATCCCCTGCGCTGCGCTGGCGGTGTCGGCAGCGCGGCAGCGCGGCAGCGCGGCCTAGCACCGCGCACGGTGCAGCCGCCAGGGCCGGACAGGGCCCAGCACCCCGCCGAGCGCCCTTGTGCCGGCCGCGGCAGAGGTGGAGGCTTCGGGCCACGCTCGGCCGCCACCCCACGGCGGTCCCGTCCGGCCGCTCGAGACCCGAGCCGGCCCAGAAGTCCAGGGAGGCGAGTCACATGGCGACACAATCCACCCCCGCGGGGGCCGCCGGCAGGGCACCCGAGGTCGACGGGGCCGGCGCGTTGCGCAACGTGGTCCTGGTCGGCCATTCCGGAGCAGGGAAGACGACTCTGGTCGAGGCCCTCCTCGTGGCGACCGGAACGATCAGCCGACCCGGTCGCGTCGAGGACGGCACCACCGTCACCGACTTCGACGAGGCCGAGCTGCGCCAGCAGCGCTCGGTCTCCCTCGCCCTCGCGCCCGTCATGCACGGCGGCGTGAAGATCAACCTGCTCGACACCCCCGGCTACGCCGACTTCGTCGGCGACCTGCGGGCCGGCCTGCGCGCGGCCGATGCGGCGCTGTTCGTCGTCTCCTCCGTCGACGGCGTCGACGGTGCGACCCGGATGCTCTGGGAGGAGTGCGCCGCCGTCGGCATGCCGCGCATGGTCGTCGTCACGAAGCTCGACCACCAGCGCGCCGACTTCGACGAGAGCGTCGCGGTGTGCCAGCGGGTCTTCGGCGAAGGCGTGATGCCGCTGTACCTGCCGCTGGCGGGTGACGACGGCACCCCGGCCGGACTGATCGGCCTGCTCACCCGCACCGTCGTCGACTACTCCACGGGCAGCCGGGTCGAGCGCAGCGCCGACCCCGAGCACGTCGCCGGCATCGAGGAGCAGCGCAACGCGCTCATCGAAGGCATCATCGCCGAGAGCGAGGACGAGACGCTCATGGAGCGCTACCTCGGCGGGGAGGACCTCGACGTCGACAGCCTGATCGAGGACCTCGAGAAGGCCGTCGTGCGCGGCAGCTTCTTCCCCGTGCTGCCGGCGTCGGCCACCACCGGTCTCGGCATGGCCGAGCTGCTCGACGCCGTCGTGCGCGGATTTCCCTCGCCGCTCGAGCACGAGGTCCCGCCGGTGACGACGGTCGACGGCAAGCCGACCGAGCCGCTCGCATGCGACCCGCTCGGGCCGCTCGTCGCCGAGGTCGTCAAGACGACGACGGACCCCTACGTCGGGCGGATCAGCCTCGTGCGGGTGTTCTCAGGGACCCTGCGCGCCGACGCGACCGTGCACGTCTCCGGCCACGTCTCCGACCACGTCCCGTCAGGCCACGGCCACGACGACCACGACCTCGACGAGCGCGTCGGTGGCCTGTCGTGCCCGCTCGGCAAGGCTCAGCGGACGATCTCCGCGGGCATCGCCGGGGACATCCTCGCCGTCGCCAAGCTCACCCGCGCCGAGACGGGTGACACGCTGTCGAGCAGGGAGAGCCCGCTGGTCATGGAGCCGTGGGTCATGCCTGAGCCGCTGCTTCCCATCGCCATCGTCGCCCGCTCCAAGGCCGACGAGGACAAGCTCGCTCAGGGCCTTGCGCGGCTCGTGGCCGAGGACCCGACGCTCCAGCTCGTCAACAACCCGGAGACGGGGCAGCTGGTCCTGTGGTGCATGGGCGAGGCGCACGTCGACGTCCTTCTCGACCGGTTGCGCAATCGCTACGGCGTCGAGGTCGACGCCGTCGAGCTGCGCGTCTCGCTGCGAGAGACGTTCGCCGCCGCCGCCACGGGGCACGGCAGGCACGTCAAGCAGTCCGGCGGCCACGGGCAGTTCGCCGTCTGCGACATCACCGTCGAGCCGCTGCCCGCGGGTGGCTTCGAGTTCGTCGACAAGGTCGTCGGCGGCTCCGTCCCCCGGCAGTTCATCCCGTCGGTCGAGAAGGGCGTCCGCGCGCAGATGGAGCGAGGCGTCGTCGCCGGCTATCCCGTCATCGACGTCCGCGTGACGCTGACCGACGGCAAGGCCCACAGCGTGGACTCCTCGGACATGGCCTTCCAGATGGCCGGGGCCTTGGCGCTCAAGGAGGCCGCCAAGGCAGCGCAGATCCACCTGCTCGAGCCCGTCGACAACCTCGAGGTCCTCGTCGCCGACGAGTACGTCGGCGCGGTCATGAGCGACCTGTCCGGCCGGCGCGGCCGCGTGCTCGGCACCGAACCGGTCGGGGTCGGCCGCACCCTGGTCAAGGCCGAGGTCCCCGAGCTCGAGGTCACCCGCTACGCCGTCGACCTGCGCTCGCTCTCCCACGGCACCGGCACCTTCTCGCGGACGTACTCCCGCCACGAGCCGATGCCTCCGCAGGTCGCCGCCAAGGTCAAGGCGAGCGCGCAGGCCTGAGGAAGCGCGGCTCCCACCCCGCCAGACCCAGGGGACCGGCCCGTCCGGCTCACGGGGACGGCGGGGTGGGCAGCGCCGTGCCGGTGAGCGAGCGCAGGGCCAGCAGAGTGGCGGCCGCGGTCCACGCCAGCGGTGCCACCGACGCCGGGCGGCCGAGGCCGTCGACCTTCTCGGGCAGCGACCCCAAGGCGGTGCGGTGCTCGGCGAGCCAGCCGAGCCGGCTCGTCGCCAGCGCCCGCTGGCCCGTCGTCGCCTCGGCCAGGGCCATGGCCGCAGTCTGCGGGGTCCACGTGACCGACGTCGGGCCGCTCCACCGGGTGCCGGGCAGCAGCCCCCCGTTGGGCCCCTCGAGGCGGCTCGCCGAGGTGGCGACGGCGAGGCGGACCCCCGCGTCGGCGACGCCGAACGGTGGGGCGAGGAATGCGACGGCTGCGTCCGCTCCCCCGCCCCTCGAGGTGCGCGGGTACCCGCGGGGGGCGAACACCCGCGACAGGGCGACGTCGAGCCGTCGGGCCGCGGCACCCCACCGGGCCGCCTCCGGTGTCGAGCCGCGTGTGACCGCCAGCGCCGTCGCCGCGCGCAATCCCGCCCGGAGCGCGGCCGCGGTGCCGAGAGTGCGCTCGTCGGTGCTGTTCTCCCAGTAGTCCTGCGAGGCCCGCGGAAGGCCGTCGCGCTGCAACGACGACGCGGCGGCATCGGCGGCGCGGCTGACTGTCCCCCACAGCTCGTCGACCGGTACGGCGGCCGTCTGCGCGACGAACCAGACCGCCCAGGGCACCCACCCCGTCGCGTCGAGCTGGTCGGGACGCCCGTCGAGCACCGGGCTTCCGTCGAGGTGGTAGCGGGCGGCCCACGTCCCGTCCTCGCGCTGGGTGCGGGCGAGGAACCCGAGGACGGCCAGGGCGTCTGCCGGGTGCCCCGTGGAGGCGAACGCCGCAGCGACCCACGAGGCGTCGCGCGGCCACACCGCGCGCCAGTAGGGCCGCCACGCCGCCGCTGCGGCTCCCTCGGGGGTCGTGAGCGCACGCAGGTCGAGCAGCGCGCGCTCGGCCATGGGGCCGAAGCCGGTGCCGGCACCCGGCACCGTGCCCGAGGCGAGCCAAGCTCGGTCAGCCTCAGCCCGTGCCGAGTCATCCGCCGGCTGGAGCGCGTCGTCGCCGAGCCGCGAGGCGAACGCCGAGACCGATGCCGGCGCGAGGACCGAGCTGCCGGGCACGAAGCGCACGCCTGCGGCATCGCGCGCGCGGACCTCGCTCACCCGTCCGGTCCCGTCGACGGTGACCCCTGCGCTGAGCAGCGGCTGGGCGACGACCCGCGTGCGCGGTGCCGCGACGCTCGGGACCGAGACGGCGCCGGCGAGGACGGCGAGGCAGGCGACGGGTACGGCCGTCCGAGTGAGTGTCCGTCGGGCAGGAGACGGCCAGCTCCGCGGTATACCCCGTCTCAGCCGATCCACACGCCTAGTATCGGCATGATTCGTCCGACCTGACGCTCGAGGGGGCACCGCATGGGGCACGGCGTGGCACCGAGGCGGCTCCGGTGATCTCCCGACGTCGCCTGCTCGGAGCTGCTGCAGGCGCGACCGCCGCCGCCGCGGTCGGCGCCGAGACCCGCGGCGCGCTCGCCGGCCCGCACCGGTTCCGCGCCCGAGTCGTCACGCCGGAGCAGATCAGCGGGCGCCCGACCGGTACCGAGGTCCTCTTCACGGCCGCCACGGTCCGACGCGAGGTTGCCCTGACCTTCGACGACGGCCCCGATCCTCGCTGGACGCTCACCGTCCTCGCACTGCTCGCCAGGCACGGCGCGTCAGCAACGTTCTTCCAGGTGGGCGCGCGGGTCAAGGCGCACCCCGGACTGACCCGAGCCGTGCACGCGGCCGGCCACGAGGTCGGCAACCACACGTGGGAGCACCGCGACGTCTCGACCCTCTCCCTCGACGACGTCCGGCAGCAGCTCGGGCGCACCGACGACGAGCTGCGCGCGGTCACGGGCGGTCGGCCGTCGCTGTTCCGGCCGCCCTGGGGGCACGTCGACGGCCCGGGCCTGCTGGCGGCGACCGAGCTGGGCTACCGGACGATCTTGTGGTCGCACCGGATCCGCGCATCGGACGCCGCTGCGGACGCCTCGCGGGACCTCGCGAACGCGTCCCCCGGCATGATCGTCCTCTGCCACGACGGCGGCCCCACGCCTGACGCCGGCCTCTACCCCGAGGTCGAGCGCTTCGTCGCGGCGATGACCCGCGACGGCTACCGCTTCGTCACGGTCTCCCAGCTGCTCGCGGGACGGACGGCCACGGCGCGCTGACGTCGCTGCTCGAGCCCCCGGGCGGCGTGAGGCCGCGCCGGCAAGGACGTGGGGCGGCGGATGCGCGACCTTGCCGGTCCGATCCTCAGGAGGCCGGCTCGCTCGCCTCCCAGGCCTCCGCGAGGAGCACCCGGGTCTCGGACAGCAGCTGCGGTAGCACCCTCGTGCGGCCGACGACCGGCATGAAGTTCGTGTCGCCGCCCCAGCGCGGGACGACGTGCTGGTGCAGGTGGGCCGCGATGCCGGCGCCGGCGACCGAGCCCTGGTTCATGCCGAGGTTGAAGCCGTGAGGTGAGGACGCCCGGCGGATCGCCGCCATCGAGCGCTGCGTCAACGCCCCGACCTCGGCGACCTCGTCTGCGTCGAGGTCGGTGTAGTCCGCGACGTGGCGGTACGGGCAGACGAGCAGGTGACCGGCGTTGTACGGGTAGAGGTTGAGCACGACGTAGGCCACGCGGCCCCGCGCGACGACGAGGCCTTCGCCGTCGGAGCGTGCGGGGATGAGGCAGAACGGGCAGCCGTCGTCCGGCCCGTCGCCGGTGGGCCGTCCCTCGCCCTGGATGTAGGCCATCCGGTGCGGGGTCCACAGCCGAGCGAAGGCGTCGGGGACGCCGGCACCCGCACCGCCGGCGTCGGCCATCAGACCTGGACCCGGTCGCGCACCGCCGCCACGACCTCGGCGACGGCGTCCTCGATCGCGACGCCGTTCTTCTGCTCGCCGTTGCGGTAGCGGAACGAGACCGCACCCTTGGCGACGTCGTCGTCCCCGGCGAGGAGCATGAAGGGGACCTTCTGCTTCTGGGCGGTGCGGATCTTCTTCTGCATGCGGTCGTCGGAGGTGTCGACCTCGACCCGGATCCCCTTCGAACGCAGTCGGGCTGCGATCTCGTCGAGGTAGGGCGCGTGGGCGTCGGTGATGGGGATGCCGACGACCTGCACCGGCGCCAGCCAGGGGGGGAACGCGCCGGCATAGTGCTCGGTGAGGACGCCGAAGAAGCGCTCGACCGAGCCGAACAGCGCTCGGTGGATCATGATCGGCCGTTGGCGGGTGCCGTCGGCGGCCTGGTACTCGAGGTCGAACAGCTCGGGCAGGTTGAGGTCGACCTGGATGGTCGACAGCTGCCAGGTGCGACCGATGGCGTCGCGCGCCTGGACCGAGATCTTCGGCCCGTAGAACGCGGCACCCCCCGGGTCGAGGACGAGCTCGAGCCCCATCGACTCGGCCGCCGCACTCAGCGCGTCGGTGGCCTCGCTCCACGTGTCGTCGGAACCGATGTACTTCTCCGGGTTCTTCGTCGACAGTTCGAGGTAGAAGTCCTCGAGGCCGTAGTCCCGGAGCAGGTCGAGGACGAACGTGAGGAGGTTCGTCAGCTCGCCCTGCATCTGGGCGCGAGTGCAGTAGATGTGCGCGTCGTCCTGCGTGAGCCCGCGCACCCGGGTCAGGCCGTGGACGACGCCAGACTTCTCGTAGCGGTACACCGTGCCGAACTCGAACAGCCGTAGCGGCAGCTCGCGGTAGCTGCGACCCCGCGCCCCGAAGATGAGGTTGTGCATGGGGCAGTTCATCGGCTTGAGGTAGTACCTCGCGCCCTCGAGGGTCATCGGCGGGAACATCCCGTCGGCGTACCAGTCGAGGTGCCCGCTCGTCTTGTAGAGGGTGTCCTTCGTGATGTGCGGGGTGTTGACGAAGGAGTAGCCGGCCTCCTCGTGGCGCTGCCGCGAGTAGTCCTCCATGACCTTGCGGATGACCCCGCCCTTGGGGTGGAACACCGCGAGACCCGAGCCGAGTTCGTCGGGGAACGAGAACAGGTCGAGCTCGGCACCGAGACGCCGATGGTCGCGCTTCTCGGCCTCGGCGAGGAACGCGAGGTGGGCCTTGAGAGCATCGCGGCTCTCCCACGCGGTGCCGTAGATGCGCTGGAGCATCGGGTTCTTCTCGTTGCCACGCCAGTACGCCGCCGCGGAGCGCATAATCTGGAACGCGGGGATGCGCCGCGTCGTCGGCAGGTGCGGGCCGCGACAGAGGTCCTTCCACCGCAGGACGCCGGTCTTGGCGTCGAGGTTGTCGTAGATCGTCAGCTCCGACCCGCCGACCTCGACGGAGGCCTCCTCGCCGCCCCCACCCTTGAGCCCGATGAGCTCGAGCTTGTAGGGCTCGCCGGCGAGCTCGTCCCGGGCGTCGTCCTCGCTGACGACCCGGCGGGCGAACCGCTGCCCCTGCTTGACGATCTCCTGCATCTTCTTCTCGACGCGGGAGAGGTCCTCGGGGGTGAAGGGCGCCTCGACGTCGAAGTCGTAGTAGAAGCCGTTCTCGATCGGGGGGCCGATGCCGAGGCGGGCGTCGGGGAAGAGCTCCTGGACGGCCTGGGCCATGACGTGCGCCGTCGAGTGCCGCAGGATGGCGCGCCCGTCCGGGCTGGAGATCGCGACCGGCTCGACGACGTCGCCGTCGCGCAGCGGCGCGGCGAGGTCGGCGAGAGCACCTGAGCGCCGGGCGGCGATGACGTCGCGGTCGTCGGCGAACAGGTCGCCAGCCGTCGTCCCCTGCTCCACCTGACGCGGGTCGCCCTCGACGGTGATGGACAGCTGGGGCACGGTGGACTCCTGCCGGTGGCGGACGGGCGCGGGACGGGGAGGACTCTACCGAGGCCGTGCAGGACGCGGCCCGCGGTTTCCCCGGCCGCGCAACGAGGTCCGACGTGGGGTGGGCGATACTGGGATCGAACCAGTGACCCCTCGCGTGTGAAGCGAGTGCTCTCCCGCTGAGCTAATCGCCCGGGACGGTCGCCGACGCCTGCGCAGGCGTCGATCGCGACGCCGGAGAGCCTAGCGCAGCCCCGCGGATGCGTTCACTGCCGCGGAGGAGATGAAGGGCAGGTCGACCCCCGACCGCCAGCCGATGAGCGCGACGAGGACGACGAGGACTGCCACGAGACCCCCGGCGAGGAGCTTGCGCTTGGGGCTGCTGCCCCGGGCCTGCGTCGCGGCCTTGCGGAAGGTGGCCTTGACGCGGTCGAGAAGCCGACGTGCCCACGCGAACTCGCTGGCGAGGATCGCGAGCCCGAGGAAGATCGCGGCCCATCCGGGACCGGGGGTGATGAACATGATGAGCCCGGCGAGGAGTACCGCCCCTCCGACGACGAGGACAGCCAGGCGCCACGCGAGGTCGGTGGCGGGGTTGCTCTTCGCTCTGCGGCGCATCCGTCCGTGCCACCTCACGGGGTCGCCGTCGCGCTGCCCTGGCTGCGTGCCGGTGTCCATTCCGCCAGGTTAGGTGGCGTGGCGCGCGTTTGCCGACCTCGATGTGATGGGCATCTCACCTTCATCGAGGAACCGGTACGACCAGCCCCTGTCGGGGCGCACCAGGAGGCCACCGATGGAGAGTCGGCAGACGTCGACCGTCACGAGCGACCTTGCGGTCGAGCTCGTCGTCCCTGGCGAGGCCCCGGTCTCCTTGCGCGTCGACCTCGAGTACGACAGCCGCGACCCCTACGCCGTCCGGGCCGTGTTCCACACCGGGCAGGGCGACGGGGTCTCGTGGGTCTTCGCCCGCGAGCTGCTCGCCACCGGCATGTACGCCCCGACCGGCGAAGGCGACGTCCGGGTCTGGCCCTCCCCGCAGGAGGCCGAGGAGGCCGTCCTCGTCGCGCTGCGGTCCCCCGACGGCGAGGCGCTGCTGCGCATGCCGACCAGCGTCCTCGTGGCGTTCCTCGGTCGCACCTACTCCCTCGTGCCCGAGGGCCACGAGTCGCGCTGGCTCGACGTCGACGCTGCCGTCGACCGCCTGCTGATCCGCTGACCCGCCCGCCGCCCGCCGCCCGCGCCTCAGACGAGCCCGCCCACCGCGGAGGCAGCCGCGGCGACGAGCTCGGTGAGGGTCCTCTCCACGTGGGCGATCTGCGGTGCCACCTCGCGGTCGACGAGCATGACGGGGCACTGCCTACGCAGGAGGTCGCGCACCGCCCCGCTGGCAGGGCCTGGGGCTGCGACGTCGGCCCGCAGGTCGATCGCCTGGGCCGCGACGAGCAGCTCGACCGCGAGCACGGTGCGGACGTTGCTCAGGACGTCGTGCAGTTTGCGCACGGCGGTCCACCCCATCGAGACGTGGTCCTCCTGGTTGCCCGACGTCGGGATGGTGTCGACCGACGCGGGGTGAGCCAGCACCTTGTTCTCGCTCACGAGCGAGGCGGCCGTGTACTGCGCGATCATGTAGCCGGAGTTCGTGCCGGCGTCCGGGGCGAGGAACGGCGGCAGCCCGCGGGAGAACGCCGGGTCCAGCGTCCGGTCGGTGCGCCGCTCGGAGATGCTCGCGAGCTCGGAGACGGCGATCGCGAGCATGTCGGCGGCGAACGCCAGCGGCTCGCCGTGGAAGTTGCCCGTCGACATGACTTCGGCGTCCGCTCCCTCCCCGACGATGACCGGGTTGTCGACGACGGAGCCCAGCTCGATGCTGATGACCGAGCGCACGTGCTCGAGGACGCCCCGGACCGCGCCGTGGACCTGCGGTGCGCAGCGCAGGCAGTAGGAGTCCTGCACCGCGTGGTCGCTCTGTCGGTGGCTCGCCAGCAGCGGGCTGCCCGCCAGCAGCCGGCGCAGGTTCGCGGCGCTCGCCAGCTGTCCCGGGTGCGGCCGCAGGGCCTGCACCCGCTCGTCGTAGGGACGGTCGGTGCCGAGCAGCCCCTCGACCGACATGGCGCAGGTGACGTCAGCGGCCGCTACGAGGAGGTCCGCGTCGGCGACGGCCAGGGCGAGGAGCACCTGCATGGGCTCGGTTCCATTGATCAGGGCCAGCCCCTCCTTGGCCGCCAGGGTGAGCGGCTCGATGCCCTCGTCCGCGAGCAGCTGGGCGGCGGGGCGGCCCCACAGGTCGCGGTCACCCGCCCGGCGCAGCCGCCCCTCCCCCACGAGCGGGAGCGCGAGGTGCGCGAGCTGGGCGAGGTCACCGGAGCACCCGACCGAGCCCTTGCCGGGGACGACAGGCAGCAGGCCGTGGGCGAGCAGCTCGAGCAGCCGGGCCGGCAGGTCGACCCGGACCCCGGAGAACCCCGCGGTGAGCGTGCGCGCCCGCAGCAGAAGCAGCCCGCGGATGACGTCGTCCGGCAAGGGGTCGCCAGAGGCCGCAGCGTGCGAGCGGAGAAGGTTGAGCTGCACCCGCTCGATGTCGGCCCGGCCGATGTGGGTGTCGGCCAGCGCGCCGAACCCCGTCGTGATGCCGTACATGACGATGTCGTCCTCGACTGCCGCCGCGACGACGGCGCGGCTCGCCTCCATGCGCGCGGGGACGTTGGGGCCGAGGACGGCCGAAGCCTCGCCACGGGCCACGGCGACGAGGTCGTCGACGGTCACCGGCTCACCCGTCAGCTCGATCGTCCGGGTGGGGCGTGGGGGGTAGGGGGCGGCTGGCGTCATGGGGCGCAACCGTAGCCCTGACGGTCTTTGGAACGGGTGCGCGCCATGGGCTATGGTTGCCACCGCACCACGGGGTACCGGTTCTCGCAGCCGGCCCACGGTGGTACGCGGACGTGGCTCAGCTGGTAGAGCATCTCCTTGCCAAGGTGAGGGTCGCTGGTTCGAATCCCGTCGTCCGCTCGGAGAGGCTTCGGCCTCACCCCGGTGGAGTGGCCGAGAGGCGAGGCAACGGCCTGCAAAGCCGTGTACACGGGTTCAAATCCCGTCTCCACCTCGTAGGAAGCGTGGTCCCTCGCGGCCCGCGTCGACACAAGTGCACATCGCGGGCGATTAGCTCAGTGGGAGAGCGCTTCCTTGACACGGAAGAGGCCACTGGTTCAATCCCAGTATCGCCCACCACGTAACCGCAGGTCAGAGCCTGTGAGCGAAAGCTCGGAGAGCGCCCCGCACGACCACGGCGGCTCGTCCGGCGCCTTCACCGTGCTCTACGGCGCGCTCGACGAGACTGTTG
>JBBQFP010000012.1:0-62887 GCA_038322045.1 Actinomycetes bacterium
GGCGCGGGGCTCGGTCCCCGGCAGCCGCCCGGCGTCCGCCGTCCGCCGTCCGGCCCCGGCCCCGTTTCGCCGATCTACGTCGCGATGGTGCTCGAACGCCCTGTGGATCAACGTCCAGACGTAGATCGACGCGACGTGCGGCCCCGCCCGGCGGCCCCGCCCCCTCCGAGCCCCCGGAGCCAGGACCTCGCCGGTCCGGGAATGTCGGAGGCGCCTGCAAGGCTGCACCGCAGTCGGCCGACCGAGCCGACCGGGCCGACGCGGCCGACGCGGCCGACCGGGCCGCCGATGCGGAGGGGGAGGTTGCACGTGCGCAAGGACGTCCTGCGCCAGGGGTTCCGCATCCTTGGCGTCGCCGTCCGCGAGGAGCCGTGGACCTTCACCGCCGCGGTGGTCAGCAGCGCCGTGTACGGCGGCATGACGGTGGCCTCGGCGTGGGCGCTGGGCCGCGCGACGAGCCGCGTCATCGTGCCGGCGTTCCGCTCCGGAGACGTCGGCGCGGGGGCCCTGGCCGGCGCCGCAGCGCTCATCGTCGCCGTGTCGCTGCTCAAGGCGCTGGGGATCGTGGGCCGTCGGCTGTTCGCCGGGATCATGCAGTACCGGCTCCAGGCCACCTTCCGCCGGCGGGTGACCAGGCAGTACCTCCGGCTGCCACTGTCGTGGCACCAGCGACATCCCACCGGCACGTTGCTGTCCAACGCGAACGCCGACGTCGAGGCCACGTGGTTCCCCATCGCGCCGCTGCCCATGGCCGTCGGGGTGCTCGTCATGCTCGTGATCGCGGGTGTGAGCCTCGTGCTCACCGACCTGCCGCTCGCGATCATCGGGCTCACGGTCTTCCCGGCCATCTTCCTCGTCAACGTCGTGTACCAGCGCCGGCTCTCCCCCCTGGCCACCCGCGCCCAGCAGCTGCGCGCGCGGGTCAGCGAGATCGCCCACGAGAGCTTCGACGGTGCGCTCGTCGTCAAGACCCTGGGCCGGGAGGACTCCGAGACGACCCGGTTCGCCGCCGCGGCCGATGACCTGCGCGACGCGCAGGTCGCCGTCGGACGGGTGCGCGGCCTGTTCGACCCGGCGCTGGAAGCCCTGCCGAACCTCGGGGTCTTGACAGTTCTTGTCGTCGGTTCCTCACGGGTCGCCTCGGGCAGCCTCACCGCCGGCCAGCTCGTCCAGGTGGCGTACCTGTTCACCCTGCTCGCCTTCCCCGTTCGGGCCATCGGCTGGGTGCTCGGTGAGCTCCCGCGCAGCGTCGTCGGCTGGGACCGCGTGCAGCACGTCCTGCAGTCCACCGGCGGGCTGTCCTACGGCTCGAGCACCCTGGCCGGCCACGGGCCTGCGGCGCTCGAGGTCAGCGGCATCAGCGCCGGCTACGACGACGTCGAGGTGCTCCACGACGTCACCTTCGACGTCGAGCCAGGTCGCACCGTGGCCGTCGTCGGGCCTACGGGCTCCGGCAAGTCGACCCTCGCCACGCTGCTCGTGCGGCTGGTCGACCCGGCCTCGGGTCAGGTGATCGTCGACGGGGTCGACGCCGCTGAGGTCGTCCGGGGTGGTCTCGCCGCCAGCGCCTCGATGGTGCCGCAGCAGACGTTCCTCTTCGACGACACGGTCCGTGGCAACGTGACGCTCGGGCTGCCGCTCGACGACGCCGACGTCTGGCACGCACTCGCCGTGGCGCAGGCCGACCGATTCGTCCGGGCGTTGCCCGAGGGCCTCGACACCCGGGTAGGGGAGCGCGGAGCGACCCTCTCAGGCGGCCAGCGTCAGCGGCTAGCCCTGGCCCGCGCCGTCGTCCGCGCCCCACGCCTGCTCGTGCTCGACGACGCGACCTCCAGCGTCGATGTCCGGGTCGAGATCGCCATCCTGCACGAGCTGCGGGCCGCCTCCGCGTCGTCCACCGTGGTCGTCGTCGCGCACCGGCGGTCGACCATCGCCCTGGCTGACGAGGTGGTCTTCGTCGACCACGGGGAGGTCGTCGACCGTGGCCCCCATGCGGAGCTCATGGCTCGCTGCGACGGCTACCGGGGTCTGGTTACCGCCTACGAGCAGCAGCCCGACGACGCCGATCCTGACGACGCGGATCCCGACGAGGCGGATCCCGACGACCCCGACGACGCCGAGCCTGACACCGCTCGTCCCGACCCCGACCGGCGTGACGCCGCAGACCGTGACGGGGCCGGCACGCCCCCCGTCGCACCGCCGAGGCAGGTGCTGGCATGAGTACCATCGCCACCACCGCCCAGACCTCCGCATGGAGCACCATCCGCCGAGGGCTGCGCCTGTCCCCGGAGTTCCTCGACGGCATCGGCACGACGCTGCTGCTCGCCCTGATGGCGACCGCCGGCCGTGTCGTCGTCCCCATCACTGTTCAGCAGACCGTCGACCGTGGCATCTCCCGCAGCGGCGGGCCCGACCTCGCTTTCGTCCGCTGGGCGGCGCTCATCGCGGGGGTGGCTGTGCTGCTGACTGCGGCGTCGGCCTACCTCATGAACGTCCGGCTCTACCGCACCACCGAGACCGGGCTCGCGACCCTGCGGGTGCGGGCATTCCGGCACGTCCACGACCTCTCGGTGCTCACCCAGAACGCCGAGCGCAAGGGCTCGCTGGTGTCCCGAGTCACCAGCGACGTCGACACGATCTCGACCTTCATGCAGTGGGGAGGCCTGCTGCTCGTCGTCAACGTCGGCCAGCTCCTCGTCGCCACGGTCCTCATGAGCGTGTACTCCTGGCAGCTGACGATCCTCGTGTGGGTGTGCTTCCTCCCGCTGTTCCTCCTGCTCCGCACCTTCCAGCGTCGGGTGTCGGCCGCCTACACGCGAGTGCGCGAACGGGTGGGGGACATGCTCGGCGCCGTCTCGGAGTCGGTCGTCGGCGCGTCCACGGTCCGGGCCTACGGCATCGAGGACCGCACCGCGGCGCGCATCGACTCCGCCATCGACGCGCACCGCGCGGCGGCCACCCGGGCTCAGACGGCGGTGGCGCTGAGCTTCTCCACCGGCGAGGTCGTCTCCGGGCTGGCCAACGCCGCCGTCGTCGTCGTCGGCGTGCGCCTCGGTCTTGCCGGCGACATCACGCTCGGTCGGCTCTTGGCGTTCCTCTTCCTCGTCGCCCTGTTCGTCAGTCCGGTCCAGGTCGGCACCGAGGTGCTCTCGGAGGCGCAGAACGCCGTCGCCGGGTGGCGGCGCGTCATGAGCGTGCTCGACACGCCCCCGGACGTCCGCGACCCCGGTCCCGACGGCGTCAGGCTGCCGCGCGGCCCGGTCGACGTCCGCTTCGAGCACGTGGGCTACGCCTACCCCGGAGGGCCGCCGGTCCTGCACGACATCGACCTGACGATCGCCCCGCAGACCCGCGTCGCGATCGTCGGCGAGACCGGCTCGGGCAAGACGACGTTCGCCAAGCTGCTGACCCGGCTCATGGACCCGGTCGAGGGACGGGTCCTCGTCGACGGCGTCGACCTGCGCGACGTCGACTTCGGCTCGCTGCGCGAGCGAATCGTCATGGTCCCCCAGGACGGCTTCCTCTTCGACGCCACCCTGCGCGAGAACCTCCTCTTCGCCGTCCCCACCGCCACCGACGCCGACATGCTCGACGCCGTCGCCGAGCTGGACCTGCGCGACTGGTTCGACGGCCTTGCCCGCGGCCTCGACACGGAGGTCGGGCAGCGCGGCGAGCAGCTCAGCGCCGGGGAACGCCAGCTCGTCGCCCTGATCCGCGCGCACCTGGCCGCCCCGGACCTTCTCGTCCTCGACGAGGCCACCTCCGCCGTCGATCCCGGCACCGAGATGCGGATCAACCGCGCGGTCGAGAATCTCACCCGCGGACGGACGGCGATCAGCATCGCCCACCGCCTCTCCACCGCCCAGGCGGCCGACGAGATCCTCGTCGTCGACGCGGGCCGGGTCGTCGAGCGTGGGGCGCACGCGCAGCTCGTCGAGGGGGGCGGGGTCTACAGCCGCCTGCACGCGGCGTGGGTGAGCCAGCACGCCGTCGCCTGAGCCGCGGCGTGCCTCGGGGCGGTCATGCGGAAGAATCCCCGGCATGCCGAGCCCCGTCCCGCCCAGCTCCCTCGACCACGAGATCGCCTCCCGGTTGCGCCGCGACGCCGCCGGGCTGTTCCCCGCGGTCGCCCAGCAGGCGGGTACCGGGGAGGTCCTCATGGTCGGCTGGATGGACGACGAGGCGCTGGCCCGGACCCTGACGAGCGGCCGTGCCACGTACTGGAGCCGCAGCCGCGAGGAGCACTGGGTGAAGGGGGAGACCTCGGGCCACCGCCAGTGGGTCCAGTCCGTCGCGCTCGACTGCGACGGTGACACCGTGCTCGTCACCGTCGATCAGGAGGGCTCGGCCTGCCACACCGGCGAACGCTCCTGCTTCGACGCCGACGTTCTGCCCGCTCTCGTCGTCCCGGCCGACGCCAGGTCCCGCCGGTGAGCGCGACCGCTGCCCGCACCGCCGCCGGCACGGTGTCTCCCAGCCTCGCGGAGTTCCGGCTCCTCGCCGCCGACCGCCGGGTCATCCCGGTCACGCGGCGCCTCCTCGCCGACGCCCAGACCCCGGTGGGTCTCTACCGGACCCTCGCCCAGGAGCGCCAGGGCACCTTCCTCCTCGAGTCGGCCGAGCACGGCGTGTGGTCCCGGTACTCCATCGTCGGCGTCCGCGCTTCAGCCACCCTCACCGAGAAGGACGGCGAGGCCTGCTGGCTCGGCAGCCCCCCGGTCGGCCTTCCCACAGGGGGCGACCCCCTGGCCGCGGTGGCCGAGACCCTCCGAGTCCTCCACACCCCTCGTCTGCCGGGGCTCCCGCCGCTGACCGGAGGACTCGTCGGCATGATCGGCTACGACGCCGTCCGACGTCTCGAACGGCTGCCCGAGCTCGCCGAGGACGACCTGCACCTGCCCGAGGTGGCGCTGCTGCTCGCCACCGACCTCGCTGTGCTCGACCACGCGGATGGAAGCGTCGTCCTCGTCGCCAACGCGGTGAACCACGACGCCACGGACGCGCGGGTCGACGAGGCCTGGGCCGACGCCGTGGCCCGGCTCGACGCCATGACGGCAGACCTCGGGCGCCCCTCGGCCAGCACGGTCGTCGCGCACACCGCGGCCGAGCCCGAACACGAGTCGCGCACGACGCGTGAGGACTTCCTCGCCGCGGTCGAGCAGGCGAAGGCCGAGATCCGGGCGGGCGAGGCGTTCCAGGTGGTGGTCAGCCAGCGGTTCTCCATGCGCACGGACGCCTCCGCGCTCGACGTCTACCGGGTGCTGCGCGCGACGAACCCCAGCCCGTACATGTACCTCGTCCGTCTCGACGGGTTCGACGTGGTCGGCTCCAGCCCCGAGGCCCTCGTCACGGTCTTCGACGGCCGCGCGACGATGCACCCCATCGCCGGGAGCCGACCACGCGGGACGACGCCGGAGCAGGACGCGGCGCTCGCGGTGGAGATGCTCGCCGACGCCAAGGAGCGGGCCGAGCACCTCATGCTCGTCGACCTCGGCCGCAACGACCTCGGCAGGGTGTGCCGCGCGGGCACCGTCGACGTCGTCGACTTCATGGCGGTCGAGCGCTACAGCCACATCATGCACATCGTCTCCAC
This sequence comes from Actinomycetes bacterium, assembly GCA_038322045.1. Classification (GTDB taxonomy): domain Bacteria; phylum Actinomycetota; class Actinomycetes; order JBBQFP01; family JBBQFP01; genus JBBQFP01. Next base: position 5,594 of record JBBQFP010000012.1, read on the forward strand.
CGTCGTCGGCCAGCTCGACGAGGGCCGGACGGCGTTCGACGCTCTGCTCTCCTGCTTCCCGGCCGGCACGCTCTCCGGTGCGCCCAAGCCGCGGGCGATGGAGATCATCGAAGCGCTCGAGCCGACCCGCCGTGGGCTCTACGGGGGAGTCGTCGGCTACCTCGACTTCGCTGGGGACGCCGACACCGCCATCGCGATCCGCACCGCGGTGCTCCGCGACGGGGTGGCCTACGTCCAGGCCGGTGCAGGCGTCGTCGCCGACAGCGACCCCGTGGCCGAGGACCTCGAGAGCCGCAACAAGGCAGCCGCCGTCCTTCGAGCCGTCGCGGCGGCTGGTCGGCTCGTCCCGGTGCCCGTCCCCCTGCCCGGCTCCCGGTGACCTCGCCTCGCCGGGAGCTCGCGCTCGCCGTGGTGCTCTGCCTCGTGTCGGCCGCCCTGCTCCTCGTCGCGGCGGGCCGGACGTGGGCGACCCTCGCGCTCCCGCGAGCCGGTCTGCCCTCGGCGGGCGCGGCAGTCACCGGCCGCGAGCTCGCGCCGGTCGGTGTCGCCGCCGGCATCCTCGCGCTGGCGGGGGCCGCAGCGCTGCTGGCCGCGCGTCGCCTCGGCCGGCTCGCGGTCGGGGTCGTCCTCGCCGTGGCAGGGGCGGCCGTCCTGTCCTTCGTCCGGCTCGACCCCGCCCCTGCCGCGCGGCGATGGGCCGCAGCCCGCTTCGGTGACTCCGAGCAGGCCCCTGGAGTCGTCACGAGCGCGTGGCCTGCGGTCGCGCTCGTGGGCGGTGCTCTGCTGCTCGCGGCCGGCACCCTCGCGGCGATCCGCGGCCGGCGCTGGGCGGCGATGTCGAGCCGCTACGAGCGGGCCCCCGCCACCGCGCCCAGCTCGGGGGCTGGTGCCGTCTCCGCCTGGGACGCCCTCGACCGCGGCGTGGACCCTACCGACGAGTCTCCGGCCCGCCCGGTCGGGCCGGGGCAGCCGCCCGCCGATGCACTCCCCGCCGACGAGCTGAGCCCCGACCCGCAGTGAGCCCCGACCCGCAGTGAGCGCCGGCCGCAGCGCCGGCCCGATCGCCGGCCCCAGCGGCGGCCCCGGACGCCGGGCCCGGGTGCCGTCCGGCAGACTGTCGCCACACCCGTCCCAGGAGGACCTCCTATGCCGACCTCAGGCCCCGCTCCCCGCTCCGACGAGCGAGCCCTGTCAACGACGCACGACCACCGTGACAACCACGGGCAGACACCCGCAGCCTGGTCGGCCGTCGCGGTTCTCCTGCTGGGCTTCCTGCTCGGCGCGGTGGCTGTCCTCCTCCGCACGCCGTGGCTGTTCTTCGTGGCGATCGGCGTCGTCGTCGTCGGCGCCCTCACCGGCAAGGTCATGGCGATGATGGGGCTCGGCCAGGCGCCGGGCTTCCACGACGGTGACAACGCGGGCGTAAGCACGCATGCCGAGGACGTCGCCCAGCGCAGTCCCGACGCCGGCCGCTCGGCCTGAGAGGCTCGCCCCTTCGGCCCCCACCCCAGACCGGTGCGCGCCCGCGGCCACGCCGATCGACGGTCGGCACTCCCGCGCAGCGCCGTTACGATCGTCGTGCACCCGATGAGCGAGGAGCCTGACCGCGTGAGCGTGCTCGACGAGATCCTGGACGGCGTGCGCGCCGACCTCGCCGTGCGCCAGGCCGAGACCCCGCTCGAGGAGCTCAAGGCGCGGGTGGCGCGTCGCCCCTCCGCCCTCGACGCCCGCGTCGTGCTCGCCGGCTCGGGTGTCGCCGTCATCGCCGAGGTCAAGCGGTCCAGCCCGTCCAAGGGCGCGCTCGCCGCTATCGCCGACCCGGCTGCCCTCGCCCGTGACTACGAGCTTGGCGGCGCAGCGGTCATCAGCGTCCTCACCGAGCAGCGTCGCTTCGGGGGCACGCTCGCCGACCTCGAGGCCGTGCGCGCCGCGGTCGACGTCCCGGTCCTTCGCAAGGACTTCGTCGTCAGCAGCTACCAGCTCTGGGAGGCTCGCGCCGCCGGCGCCGACCTGTGCCTGCTCATCGTCGCGGCCCTCGAGCAGAGCGCCCTCGTGAGCCTCGTCGAGCGCACCCTGAGCCTGGGCATGTGCGCGGTCGTCGAGGTCCACGACGAGGAGGAGGTGGCCCGGGCGATCGACGCCGGCGCCACCGTCATCGGCGTCAACGCACGCAACCTACGCACCCTCGAGGTCGACCGGTCGGTCTTCGCCCGGCTCGCCCCCCTCGTCCCCGACTCGGTCGTCAAGATCGCCGAGTCAGGGGTGCGAGGGCCCCACGACGTCATCGAGTACGCCCGTGCTGGGGCCGACGCCGTCCTCGTCGGCGAGAGCCTCGTCACCGGCGGCGACCCGCGCGTCGCCGTCTCCGACCTCGTGGCGGCGGGGGCCCACCCCGCGCTGCGCAAGCACCGAGGATGACCGCCATGACGACGACGCCCGCACCCGCGCACCCCGCTGGTCGGACGCCGGATCCCGGTGGCCACTTCGGTCCCTACGGCGGCCGGTTCGTCCCCGAGGCGCTGGTCGCCGCCCTCGACGAGCTCGAGGCCGCCTACCTCGCCGCGAGCGCGGACCCGACTTTCGTCGCCGAGCTCGAGCACCTTCAGCGCACCTACACCGGGCGGCCCAACCCCATCACCGACGCGACCCGGCTCAGCGAGCACGCCGGCGGGGCACGGATCCTCCTCAAGCGCGAAGACCTCAACCACACGGGGTCACACAAGATCAACAACGTGCTCGGGCAGGCGCTGCTCACCAAGCGGATGGGCAAGCGACGGGTCATCGCCGAGACCGGTGCCGGCCAGCACGGCGTGGCGACGGCCACCGCGGCGGCGCTCATGGGTCTGGACTGCGTCGTCTACATGGGCGAGGTGGACACCCGGCGGCAGGCCCTCAACGTCGCGCGGATGCACCTCCTCGGCGCCGAGGTCATCCCCGTGACCACGGGCAGCCGCACCCTCAAGGACGCCATCAACGAGGCGATGCGCGACTGGGTCACCAACGTCGAGGACACCCACTACCTGCTCGGCACCGTTGCCGGTCCGCACCCGTTCCCCGCAATGGTGCGCGACTTCCACCGGGTCATCGGCGACGAGGCGAAGGTCCAGGTGCTCGAGCTCACCGGCCGGCTGCCCGACGTCGTCGCGGCGTGCGTCGGCGGGGGCTCCAACGCGATCGGCATCTTCACCGCGTTCCTTGACGACCCCGAGGTGCGCCTCGTCGGGCTCGAGGCCGGTGGCGACGGCGTGAGCACCGGCCGCCACGCCGCGACGATCACCGGCGGGGCGCCCGGCGTCCTCCACGGCACCCGCTCCTACCTCCTCCAAGACGACGACGGCCAGACGGTGGAGAGTCACTCCATCTCGGCCGGGCTGGACTATCCCGGGGTCGGCCCCGAGCACGCCTGGCTGCACGACACCGGCCGGGCGGAGTACCGCGCGGTCACCGACGCCGAGGCGATGGACGCCTTCCTCCTTCTGTGCCGCACAGAAGGGATCATCCCGGCCATCGAGAGCGCGCACGCGATCGCCGGCGCCGTCGTCCTCGGCCGTGAGCTGGGACCCGACGCGACGATCCTCGTCAACCTCTCCGGCCGTGGTGACAAGGACGTCGACACCGCAGCCCGGTGGTTCGGCCTGGGTGTCGGCAGCGGGGTTGCGCTGTGAGCACCGCCACCACACCAGTACCCACGGCCGTGACGACGGCAGGGCAGGGCCCGCTCGCTCGCCGCCTCGCCGAGACCCGCGCCGAGGGCCGCTCCGCCCTTCTGGGCTACCTCCCCGCCGGGTTCCCCAGCGTCGAGGGAGCCGTCGACGCCGCGCGGGCGATGGTGGCGGCCGGCGTCGACGTCGTGGAGATCGGGCTGCCCTACTCCGACCCGCTCATGGACGGGCCGACGATCCAGGCGGCGGTCGACGCGGCGCTCGCCCGCGGGACCCGGGTCGCCGACGTCCTGAGGACCGTCCGGGAGGTCGCCGCAACCGGCGCCCCCACGCTCGTCATGACCTACTGGAACCCCGTCGAGCGCTACGGCCTCGAGCGGTTCGCCGCCGATCTCGCGGCCGCCGGCGGGTGCGGCGTCATCACCCCGGACATCACCCCGGAGGAGGCCGGTCCCTGGCTGGCCGCCACGGCCGCCGCGCACGTGGCACCCGTGCTGCTCGTCGCCCCGTCGTCCTCCGACGAGCGCATCGCCAAGGTCGCCGCGGCGGCTCGTGGCTTTGTCTACGCGGCCTCGACGATGGGGGTCACGGGCGCCCGGGCGCAGGTCGGCGGCGGTGCCGAGGCGCTGGTCGCGCGGGTCCGGAAGCACACCGACCTCCCGGTCTGCCTCGGGCTCGGTGTCTCCACCGGCGAGCAGGCCCGCGAGGTCGCCCGGTACGCCGACGGTGTCATCGTCGGCTCCGCCTTCGTCCGGCTGCTCCTCGACGCGCCGTCGGAGGCCGCGGGGGTCGAGGCGGTCGCGGCACTCGCCGCCGAGCTGGCGGCCGGCGTCCGCGCCGGACGAAGCCCTCACGCAGGGGAATCCGCGGCGGCCACCGACGGTTCGGGCCGGTGACTTCTCGTGCGACACCCGCGCGCCGGACCCCCCGGGGGGCGAGCACCCGTGAGCTACCGATGAGCACGGCTGGCGACGCGTCCGCGGCGACGACGTCCCGATCCTGGGTCGGGCGGATCGCCTCATGGCCGGGCACCCCGTGGGTCGGTCTCCTCTTCCGCCTCGCCCTCGCGGGCATCTTCATCTACGCCGGTGGCGTCAAGGTCGGGCACCCCGACGCCTCCGTGCGCGCGGTCACGGCCTACCAGGTGCTGCCCACCGATCTCGAGCGCTTCGTCGGTTACGCGGTGCCCGGGCTCGAGATCGCTCTGGGCCTGCTCCTGCTCGTCGGACTGCTCACGAGGGTGGCCGCGGGAACTCTCGTGGCCCTCCTCGTCGTCTTCCTCCTCGGGATCGCTCAGGCCTGGGCTCGGGGTCTGTCGATCGACTGCGGCTGCTTCGGCGGCGGCGGCGCGATCGACCCGGCCAAGACCCGGTACCTCCAAGAGATCCTGCGCGACACGGGGTTCCTCCTCATGGCCGCGTGGCTCGTCGTGTGGCCGAGGACCCGGCTCTCCCTCGACGGCCTCGGGCGCGCGACCGACGACGACCTGCCCGACGACGACCTGCTCGACGACGATCTGCCTGACGACGACCTGCCTGACGACGACCTGCCTGACGACGACCTGCGCACCGCAGCCCCGGCACCTGCCGGCCAGCACGACGCCGACCAGCCTGAGAGGGACGCCACCGCATGAGCGAGAAGCCGCGCGAGACCAACCGCGAGGCGCGTGAGCGCAAGGCCGCGCAGATCAAGGCGCAGGCCGACGCCGCCAAGCGTCGAGCCCTGATCACGCGCGCAGCCGCTGCGGCCGTCGTCGTCCTGCTCGTCGTCGGCGTCGTCGTGTTCCTCGCCGTCCGCAAGGACACCGTCGACAGCTCGGCCGCGCTGCCCAAGGGCGTGTCGAAGGCCGGCGGCGGAGTGGCGATGGGCACGGGTACGGCCGTCATCGACGTGTACGAGGACTTCCAGTGCCCGGTCTGCAAGGACTTCGAGCAGGCCAACGGCGCGACGCTCGGCAAGCTCGTCGCGCAGGACAAGGCGACGGTCGTCTACCACCCCATGCACTTCCTCGACGAGAACCTCGAGTCGGCGGGCAAGGTCCCCAACCCCGGAAGCTCCCGCCGGGCCGCCAACGCCGCCGGTTGTGCCGCCGATCAGGGCAAGTTCGCCGAGTTCCACACGGCGGTCTACGCCAACCAGCCCAAGGAGGGCGTGGGCTACACCGACGCCCAGCTCAAGGCGTTCGGCGCCACTGCCCGCGTCGACCCAGGCCCGTTCGCCCAGTGCATGACCGACAAGGCCTTCAACGGCTGGGTCGACCAGGTCGAGCGCGCGAGCCGCGACCGCGGGATCACTGGCACGCCGACCGTCCTGCTCAACGGCTCCAAGCTCGACTTCTCCAAGGTCATCAGCACCGACGCCGCCGGCAACCAGGCCTTCGACGAGGCCAAGTGGTTCGCCGTGGTCGAGGCTGCCGGCAAGAAGTGAGCGGTGGCTCGCCGGCGGCGGCGGTCCTCGCGTCCATCCCGAGCCCGTCCCAGGGCGTCTGGCACCTCGGTCCGGTGCCCCTGCGCGGCTACGCCCTGTGCATCATCGCCGGGATCGCCCTGGCCGTCTGGCTCGGCGAGCGCCGCTGGGTCGCTCGCGGCGGGCTCCCCGGCACGGTCGGTGACGTCGCCGTGTGGGCCGTACCCATGGGGATCCTCGGCGGGCGGGTCTACCACGTCATCACCTCGCCCGACCGGTACTTCGGCAGCGGCGGCCACCCGATCGAGGCGCTCTACATCTGGCGTGGGGGTCTGGGGATCTGGGGCGCCGTCGTCCTCGGCGGCGTCGGCGCGTGGATCGGCTGCCACCGCAGGGGGATCGCGCTGCCGCCGTTCGCCGACGCCATCGCCCCGGGGGTCGTCCTGGCCCAGGCGCTCGGCCGCTGGGGCAACTGGTTCAACCAGGAGCTCTTCGGACGGCCGACGTCGTTGCCGTGGGGCCTGGAGATCGACCCGGCGCACCGCCCCGTCGGCTACGAGGACGTCGCAACGTTCCACCCGACGTTCCTCTACGAGTCGCTGTGGTGCATCGGCGTCGCCGCGGTCCTGCTGTGGGCAGACCGCCGGTTCCGGATGGGCCACGGCCGGGTCGTCGCCCTCTACGTCACGCTCTACTCGGTGGGCCGGTTCTTCATCGAGGGGCTGCGCATCGATGAGGCCCACCACGTCGCGGGGCTTCGGCTCAACGAGTGGACGGCTGTCCTCGTCGTCGTCGGGGGGCTGGTCTACCTCGTCGTGTCCTCGCGGCGTCGGCCCGGACGTGAGCAGGTCGTCGACCCCCGGGTGGCCGTGACGGCCGGGGGAGATGCCCAGGACGTGGAGCCCGCGAAGCCTGAGGTAACCTGACCGCAACGCAGCAGGGCCGACGTCGTCCCCGGTGCGCACCACAACCCCGACGACGACAGGATTCGCTGATGCCTGCCGGTCTCCCGCCCGTCCCCGCTGAGCCCGTCCCGGTGCCGCTCGCGCCCCGCGACTCCCGCCCCGGTGCTGCGCTCCCGCCCGCTCAGGGCCTCTACGACCCGTCGTTCGAGCACGACGCCTGCGGCGTCGCCTTCGTGGCGACCCTCACCGGGGTGGCCAGCCACGACATCCTCGGCAAGGCGCTCACCGCCCTGCGCAACCTCGAGCACCGCGGTGCCTCGGGCAGCGAGGCCGACTCCGGTGACGGCGCGGGCGTGCTCACGCAGGTGCCGGACGCGTTCTTGCGCGACGTCGTCGACTTCGATCTGCCAGCGACCGGGCGCTACGCCGTCGGCACCGCGTTCCTGCCCGCCGACGTCGCCACAGCCAACACGGTGGCGACCCGCCTCGAGGCGATCGCTGCGGAAGAGGGCATGCACGTCCTCGGCTGGCGCGTCGTCCCCACCGCCCCGGGTCTCGTGGGTGCGGCTGCGCGGGCCGCCATGCCGTCGTTCCGCCAGGTCTTCCTCAGCCTGGCATCTACCGAGGCCGGCCGCTCCGGCCAGCTGGACCTCGAGCGGCGGGCGTTCTGCGTGCGCAAGCGGGCCGAGCACGAGCTCGACATCTACTTCCCGAGCCTGTCCTCGCGGACCCTGGTCTACAAGGGGATGCTGACGACCGGGCAGCTTGAGCCGTTCTTCCCCGACCTGTCCGACCGGCGCTACGTCACGGCCGTCGCGCTGGTGCACAGCCGGTTCTCGACGAACACCTTTCCGGCCTGGCCGCTGGCGCACCCCTACCGGTTCATCGCCCACAACGGTGAGATCAACACCGTCAAGGGAAACCGCAACTGGATGCGCGCCCGCGAGGCACTGCTCGCCAGCTCGCTCATCCCCGGCGACCTCGACCGCCTCACCCCGATCTGCACGCCCGGCTCGAGCGACTCGGCGTCCTTCGACGAGGTCCTCGAGCTGCTACACCTCGGCGGTCGTTCGCTGCCGCACGCCGTGCTCATGATGATCCCCGAGGCGTGGCAGAACCACGCCGAGATGGACCCCGCCCGCCGGGCGTTCTACCGCTACCACTCGACCCTCATGGAGCCATGGGACGGCCCCGCGAGCGTGACGTTCACCGACGGTACGCAGATCGGCGCCGTGCTCGACCGCAACGGCCTGCGCCCTGCGCGGTACTGGGTCACCGATGACGGGCTCGTCGTCCTCGCCAGCGAGGTCGGGGTGCTCGACATCGACCCGGCCACCGTCGTGCGCAAGGGGCGCCTGCAGCCCGGCCGGATGTTCCTCGTCGACACCGCTGAGGGCCGCATCGTCGAGGACGACGAGATCAAGTCGGGCCTGGCCGCGGAGCACCCCTACGCGGAGTGGCTGCACGCTGGCCTCATCGACGTCGCGGACCTGCCCGAGCGCGAGCACGTCGCGTACGGCGAGGCCTCGGTGCTGCGCCGCCAGCGGCAGTTCGGCTACACCGAGGAGGAGCTGCGGGTTCTGCTCGCGCCGATGGCACGCGCGGGCTACGAGCCGATCGGCTCCATGGGCACCGACACCCCCATCGCCGTGCTCTCCGCGCGGCCGCGACTGCTCTTCGACTACTTCAGCCAGCTCTTCGCGCAGGTGACCAACCCGCCGCTCGACTCGATCCGCGAAGAGCTCGTCACCTCGCTGGGGACGACGATCGGGCCCGAGGGCAACCTCCTCGAGCCGACCCCCGCCGCGTGCCGGCAGGTCTACCTGCCCTTCCCGGTCATCGACAACGACGAGCTCGCCCGCATCCTGCGGATCAACGCCGACGGGGACCTCCATGGGTTCTCCGCCACCCGCGTCAGCGGCCTGTACCCCGTCAAGGGCGGGGGTGCCGCACTGGCCCAGCGCCTCGACGAGATCTGCGCCGAGGTGTCGGAGCAGATCCGCCGCGGGATCCGCTTCGTCGTCCTCTCCGACCGGGACGCCGACTCCGAGAACGCGCCGATCCCCTCGCTTCTCCTCACCTCGGCGGTGCACCACCACCTCGTCCGCGTCCGGGAGCGCACGCAGGTGAGCATCGTCGTCGAGGCCGGCGACGTCCGCGAGGTCCATCACGTCGCCCTGCTCGTTGGCTACGGGGCAGCCGCGATCAACCCGTACCTCGCCATGGAGAGCGTCGAGGACCTCGTCACCCGCGGCGCGCTGCCCGGCGTCGCGGCCGAGGTCGCGATCCGCAACCTCATCACCGCGCTCGGCAAGGGCGTCCTCAAGGTCATGTCGAAGATGGGCATCAGCACGGTCGCCTCGTACCGCGGTGCGCAGGTCTTCGAGGCGATCGGCCTGTCCCAGGAGCTCGTCGACCGCCACTTCACCGGCACCGCCTCACGGCTCGGGGGGATCGGGCTCGACGTCATCGCCGAGGAGGTCTCCCGTCGCCACGTGACGGCGTACCCGCCCAAGGGCGAGATCCCGGCCCACCGCAGGCTCGAGGTGGGCGGCGAGTACCAGTGGCGGCGCGAGGGCGAGCCGCACCTGTTCAACCCGGAGACGGTCTTCAAGCTCCAGCACGCCACCCGCACCCGGCAGTACGAGGTCTTCAAGGACTACACGCGTCTCGTCGACGACCAGTCCGCGACCCTCATGACGCTGCGCGGGCTCTTCCGGCTGCGCGAGGGCGACCGCCCGGCGGTGCCTCTCGAGGAGGTCGAGCCTGTCTCGAGCATCGTCCGGAGGTTCTCGACCGGGGCGATGTCCTACGGGTCGATCTCCCAGGAGGCGCACGAGACGCTCGCCATCGCCATGAACCGGCTGGGCGCGAAGTCCAACACCGGCGAGGGCGGGGAGGACGCCGAGCGCTTCGTCCCCGACGCCAACGGCGACTCCCGGCGATCGGCGATCAAGCAGGTCGCGAGCGGCCGGTTCGGCGTCACGAGCGAGTACCTCGTCAACAGCGACGACATCCAGATCAAGATGGCTCAGGGCGCCAAGCCCGGCGAGGGCGGCCAGCTGCCCGCGCACAAGGTCTACCCGTGGATCGCCCGCACCCGGCACTCGACGCCGGGCGTCGGCCTCATCTCGCCGCCGCCGCATCACGACATCTACTCCATCGAGGACCTCGCCCAGCTCATCCACGACCTCAAGAACGCCAACGACCGGGCGCGGATCCACGTCAAGCTCGTCGCCGAGGTGGGCGTCGGCACGGTGGTGGCGGGCGTGGCCAAGGCGCACGCCGACGTCGTCCTCATCTCGGGTCACGACGGCGGCACCGGCGCCTCGCCGCTGACCTCCCTCAAGCACGCGGGCGGGCCGTGGGAGCTCGGCCTGGCCGAGACCCAGCAGACCCTGCTCCTCAACGGGCTGCGCGACCGGATCGTCGTCCAGACCGACGGCCAGCTCAAGACCGGTCGCGACGTCGTCGTCGCCGCACTGCTCGGGGCCGAGGAGTTCGGCTTCGCCACGGCGCCCCTCGTCGTCAGCGGCTGCATCATGATGCGGGTCTGTCACCTCGACACGTGCCCCGTCGGTGTTGCCACCCAGAACCCCGAGCTGCGCAAGCGGTTCTCGGGCAAGCCGGAGTTCGTCGAGGCGTACTTCGAGTTCGTCGCGCAGGAGGTCCGCGAGTATCTCGCCGCCCTCGGCCTGCGCAGCCTCGGTGAGGCCGTCGGCCAGGTCGAGCTGCTCGACACCCGCGACGCCGTCGAGCACTGGAAGGCCTCGGGGCTCGACCTCAGCCCGGTCCTCCTCCTGCCCGACCTCCCTGCAGGGGCCGCCCGCTCGTCGCGGGTCGCCCAGGAGCACGGGCTGGAGAAGGCTCTCGACGTCACGCTCATCCAGCTGGCCGCCGAGGCCCTCGAGTCCGGTGCGCCAGTGCAGATCTCGCTGCCGGTGCGCAACGTGAACCGCACCGTCGCGACGATGCTCGGCGCCGAGCTCACCCGCCGCCACGGCAGCGCCGGGCTGCCCGACGGCACCATCGACATCACCCTCACCGGGTCGGCCGGCCAGTCGTTGGGCGCCTTCCTCCCGCGCGGCATCACCGTGCGGCTCGTGGGTGACGCCAACGACTACGTCGGCAAGGGCCTCTCCGGAGGCCGGGTCGTCGTCCGTCCCTCCGAGCACGCGCCGTTCGTCGCCCGCGACAACGTCATCGCCGGCAACGTCCTGCTCTACGGCGCCACCTCCGGGGAGCTGTTCGTCCGCGGGATGGTGGGGGAGCGCTTCGCCGTCCGCAACTCCGGCGCCGCGGCCGTCGTCGAGGGCGTCGGCGACCACGCGTGCGAGTACATGACCGGTGGCGTCGTCGTCATCCTCGGCGCCGTCGGGCGCAACCTCGCGGCGGGCATGTCCGGAGGCGTCGCTTACGTCATCGACCTCGACCCGATGCGCGTCAACGCCGAGATGGTCGACCTGCAGCCGCTGCCGGACGACGACGCCGCCACGGTGCGCCGCCTCGTCGAGCGCCACGCCCAGGAGACCGGATCGGGCACCGCGGCCGAGCTCATCGCCGACTGGGGCAGCGCCGCGGGTCGCTTCACGAAGGTCATGCCCAGGGACTACCAGCGCGTGCTCGCGGCTCGCGCGGCTGCAGAGAAGGACGGTCGAGACGTGAACGAGGCGATCATGGAGGCGTCCCGTGGCTGACCCGCGCGGCTTCCTCACCACCCCCCGCCGGCTGCCGCCGCGGCGTCCTGTCGACGTCCGGCTGCGTGACTGGAAGGAGGTCTACGAGGAGCAGTCCACCGAGTCCCTCGTCGCCCAGGCCGGTCGCTGCATGGACTGCGGCATCCCCTTCTGCCACCAGGGCTGCCCGCTGGGCAACCTCATCCCCGAGTGGAGCGACCAGGCGTGGCGCCAGGACTGGCGCTCGGCGATCGACCGGCTGCACGCGACGAACAACTTCCCCGAGTTCACCGGGCGCCTGTGCCCGGCGCCGTGCGAGGCCGCCTGCGTCCTCGGCATCAACAGCGACCCCGTGACCATCAAGCAGGTCGAGGTGTCGATCATCGACCGCGCGTGGGACGAGGGCTACGTCACCCCGCAGCGTCCCGGGCGCCACTCCGACAAGACCGTCGCCGTCGTCGGGTCGGGGCCGGCCGGGCTCGCTGTCGCGCAGCAGCTGACCAGGGCGGGCCACACCGTTGCCGTGTACGAGCGCGCCGCGAAGATCGGCGGCCTGCTCCGCTACGGCAACCCCGAGTTCAAGATGGAGAAGCGTCACCTCGACCGCAGGCTCGAGCAGATGGCTGCCGAGGGCACGCGGTTCCGGCCCGGTGTGAGCATCGGCACCGACATCACCGGGGAGTCGCTGCGCCGCCGCTACGACGCCGTCGTCCTGGCGATCGGCTCCACCGTGCCGCGCGACCTGCCCGTCGCGGGCCGGGAGCTCGCAGGCATCCACCAGGCGATGGAGTTCCTGCCGCCGGCGACCCAGGTCGTCCACGGCGAGCTCGACGAGACCCCGATCAACGCGGCCGGCCGCGACGTCGTCATCATCGGTGGCGGTGACACCGGAGCGGACTGCCTCGGCACCGCCCACCGGCAGGGCGCCCGCTCGGTGACCCAGCTCGAGATCATGCCGACGCCCCCGGAGTCGCGCTCCCACGTGCACCCATGGCCGACCTACCCGCTGCTGTTCCGGATCACCTCGGCCCACGAGGAGGGCGGGGAGCGGCTGTTCAGCGTGAGCACCAGGCGCTTCGAGGGTGACGCCGATGGCCGGGTGCGTGCGCTCGTGCTCGTCGACGTCGAGCTCGTCGAGGGCCGCTTCACCGAGGTGGAGGGCACCGAGCGGGAGCTCCTCGCCGATCTCGTCCTGCTCGCTCTCGGCTTCGTCGGCCCCGAGCAGGCCGGTGTCGTCGAGCAGCTCGCGCTCGAGCTCGACGGCCGGGGCAACGTCGCCCGCGGCCGTGACTACCAGACGTCGGTGCCCGGGGTCTTCGTCGCCGGCGACGCCGGACGGGGGCAGTCGCTCATCGTCTGGGCCATCGCCGAGGGTCGTGCGGCCGCTGCGGCGGTCGACGCCTACCTCGCGGGCGAGAGCAGACTGCCGGCTCCCATCCCGCCGAGTGCGCGCCCGTTGACGGTCTGAACGAGGCCGCCATCGGGAGGGCCTGATCTTGGCCTGACGACGACCACGACGACGCCGTCCGGAAGCCTCCCACCGCTAGGCTAGGGAACCATGCGCCGAGCAAAGATCGTCTGCACCATCGGTCCTGCCACCGCTAGCGAGCAGAAGATCAAAGAGCTCGTCGCCACCGGGATGGACGTCGCTCGGCTGAACCTCAGCCACGGAAGCCACGAGGTCCACCACACGACCTTCACCCGGGTCCGTGCCGCCGCCGAGCACCTCGGTCGCGGGGTCGGCATCCTCGCCGACCTCCAAGGCCCCAAGATCCGGCTCGCGCGATTCTCCGGCGGACCGGTCATGCTCATCCGTGGTGCGGCGTTCACCATCACGACCGAGGACGTCGACGGCACGGTCGTGATGGCCTCGACGACGTACAAGGGCCTGGCTGACGACGTCGTCGCCGGTGAGCGGATCCTCGTCGACGACGGCAAGGTGACCCTCGAGGTGATCAAGGTCGACGGGCCGCGCGTGGTCACCCGGGTCATCGAGGCGGGCTTCGTCTCGGACAACAAGGGGCTCAACATCCCGGGCGCCGCCCTGAGCGTGCCGGCGCTGTCGGACAAGGACGTCGAGGACCTTCGCTGGGCGCTGCGCACCGGCGTCGACATGATCGCGCTGTCCTTCGTCCGCAGCGCCGCCGACCTCGACCGGGTCCACGAGGTCATGGACGAGGTGGGCGTCCGGCTACCGGTCATCGCCAAGATCGAGAAGCCGCAGGCCGTCGACAACCTCCAGGAGATCGTCGACGCCTTCGACGGGATCATGGTCGCCCGCGGCGACCTCGGCGTCGAGCTGCCGCTCGAGCAGGTGCCGCTCGTCCAGAAGCGTGCCGTGGCCATGGCGCGGGAGGTCTCCAAGCCGGTCATCGTCGCGACGCAGATGCTCGACTCGATGATCGGCGCGTCTCGCCCGACCCGCGCCGAGACATCCGACGTCGCGAACGCCGTGCTCGACGGTGCCGACGCCGTCATGCTCTCCGGCGAGACGAGCGTCGGGGAGTACCCCATCGAGTCGGTGGCGACGATGGCCCGCATCATCGCCACCGTCGAGGGCGGGGCGCTCGACAAGCTGCCCGAGCTCACCCGCACCTCTCGCACCCAGGGCGGCGCGATCGCGAAGGCCGCCGTGCAGGTCGGCGAGCAGCTCGGGGCGACATTTCTCGTCGCCTTCACCCAGTCGGGGGAGTCCGCCCGCCGGGTGGCTCACCACCGGTCGGCCATCCCGTTGCTCGCCTTCACCCCTGAGCCCGCGGTGCGCAACCAGCTGGCGCTCCAGTGGGGGGTCGAGACCTTCCTCGTCCCGACGGTGTCCCACACCGACGAGATGTTCCGCCAGGTCGACGCCGCCCTGCTCGAGCTGGGCCGGGCCCGCGAGGGCGACGCCGTCGTCGTCGTCGCCGGAACGCCGCCGGGCATCGCCGGCTCGACGAACTCCATGCGGGTGCACCGCCTGGGTGCCGGAGAGAGCTGAGTGCAGCGGTGCCCCGGGTCGGATTCGAACCGACACTGGATGCTGTTTGAGAGCACTGCCTCTGCCGTTGGGCTACCGGGGCCGCGCAGACGAGGGTACCGGCGTCGGTAGGGTTCGCCGCTATGACCCAGCGCCCGTCGCGTCGCGTCCTCGTCGCCGAGGACGAGGCGCTCATCCGCCTCGACCTCGTCGAGATGCTCCGCGAGCAGGGCTACGACGTCGTCGGTGAGGTGGGCGACGGCGCGTCGGCCGTCGCCCTCGCCGAGCAGCTGCGCCCGGACCTCGTCATCCTCGACGTCGCCATGCCCCGGATGGACGGGATCACGGCGGCGGAGGCGATCACCACGGCCCGCCTGGCCGCGGTCATCATCCTCACGGCGTTCTCCCAGCGGGAGCTCGTCGAGCGGGCCGCCGCCGCCGGCGCCATGGCGTACCTCGTCAAGCCCTTCGGCGCGGCCGACCTCGTGCCGGCCATCGAGGTGGCGATGACCCGTCACGAGCAGACCGTTCTCCTCGAGACCGAGGTCGCCGGGCTCGAGGAGCGGCTGGCCAGCCGCAAGGCCATCGACCGGGCGAAGGGCCTCCTCATGGTCTCCCTGGCCATCTCCGAGCCCGAGGCGTTCCGGTGGATGCAGAAGGCGTCGATGGACCGGCGGATGAGCATGCGCGACGTCGCCGACAGCGTCGTGGCCAGCATGGGCACCCCTGCCGCTCCCGAGGCCGGGTGACGGGCGGGTTAACGATCGTCTCGACATGCGAGACGATTCTGCTCGAAAGTTACAACCGGATCACACCTGACGCGCGAGGGAGGAAATCCCTGCGACGTCCTCTAAGGTTCGTCTGACCCGCGAGCAGCGGGACCAAGGACCCATCCCGGCCACGGTGAAACTCCGCGGTCGCACAGGAGGCAGAACGTGCGTCAGCGCTCACTCGTCAAGCTCGGAGCACCCCTGCTCGTGACCGCGCTCGCCCTCTCGGCCTGCGGCAGCCGCAGCAGCGGCAGCAGCTCGGGCACCGGCAGCGACAGCGGCGCCACGAAGACCGCCACGATCGGGGTCATCGCCCCGCTGTCGGGCGACCTGTCCTCACTCGGCCTCGGCATCCGCAACTCCGTCGACCTCGCCATCCGGCAGGCGAACGAGAAGAAGGCGATCCCGGGCTGGACGCTGAAGATGCAGGCCGAGGACGACCAGGCCACGCCGGCCGTCGGCCAGCAGGCGGCCACCAAGCTCGCGGGTGACACGAGCGTCGTCGGTGTCGTCGGCACGCTGAACTCCAGCGTCGCGCAGTCGGTCCAGCCGGTGCTCAACAAGGCCAACATCGTCGAGGTGTCCCCGGCGAACACCAACCCCGCGCTCACCCAGGGCCAGGACCCCGCTGCCAAGAAGCGGCCGTTCCCGGTGTACTTCCGCACGGCGACGACCGACGCGATCCAGGGCCCGTTCGCCGCGCAGTACGTCTTCGAGACTCTCAAGATCACCAAGGTCGCCACGGTCCACGACAAGAAGGCCTACGGTCAGGGCCTCGTCGAGGCGTTCACCGGGGAGTTCAAGAAGCTCGGCGGCCAGGTCGTCGCAGCTGAGACGATCAACCCCGACGACAAGGACTTCTCCTCGGTCGTCAGCAAGATCAAGCCCTCCGCGCCGGCGCTGGTCTACTACGGCGGCGAGTACCCGCAGGCCGCACCGCTGTCTGGCCAGATGAAGGCGGCCGGGCTCAAGGTCCCCCTCATGGGTGGCGACGGCCTGTTCGACCCGAAGTACATCACCCTCGCCTCCGCCGGCGCGGCCGGTGACCTCGCCACCTCCGTCGGCGCACCGACCGAGTCGCTGGACTCGGCGAAGGCCTTCGTCGACTCCTACGCGGCCGCGAAGTTCAGCGACCCGTTCGCCGCCTACGGTGCCTACGCCTTCGACGCCGCCCAGGCGATCATCGAGGCGCTCAAGGTGTCGCTCAAGGACGCCAAGGCGGTCGACGACGCCACCCGCAAGGCCACCGTCGAGGCCATGCAGAAGGTCTCCTTCGACGGCGCCACCGGCAAGGTCGCCTTCGACGAGTTCGGTGACAACGTCACCAAGGTCCTCACCGTCTACAAGGTCACTGGTGGCAAGTGGGCGCCGGAGAAGACCGGCGAGTTCAAGTAGGCCCGGCCCCACCAGCAGGGTCGAGGTGGTCGTGACGACCACCGCACGATCACGGCGTGACACGCGAGGGGCGGGCGCAGCAGAATCGCCCGCCCCTCGCGCACGTCCGGGTAGGTTCCCCCCGACGGGCCGGTCGCGGCCCGACTCCCCATGGTGAGGACGCCACGTGGATCAGTTCGTCCAACAGCTGGCGAACGGGGTGGTGCTGGGCGCCACCTATGGCCTGATAGCCCTCGGATACACGATGGTCTACGGGATCATCCAACTGATCAACTTTGCTCATGGCGAGATCTTCATGATCGGGGCCTTCGGCTCGTACGCGACCTACCGCTACGTGCTGCCCGACAGCACCCCGGTCGGCGTCGCCCTGCCTCTCATGCTCCTCGGGGGCATGGTGGCCTCCGTGGCGATCGCCGTGACCATCGAACGGCTTGCCTACCGCCCCCTTCGCCACGCCCCGCGCCTCGCGCCGCTCATCACCGCGATCGGGATCTCGATCTTCCTCCAGGAGCTCGTCCGGCTCTACTTCCCGGGAGCCAAGTCGAAGATCGCCTTCCCGCAGCTCATCGGCGGCGACCCCCTGCCGCTCGGCTTCGGCGCGACGATCTCGCGGGCGAAGGCCGTCGTCGTCGTCGTCGCCATCGTGTGCATGATCGCGCTGGCGACCTTCATCCGTCGCAGCCGCACCGGCCGCGCGATGCAGGCGACGGCCCAGGACCCTGACACCGCCCGGCTCATGGGCATCAACACCGACCGGATCATCGTCACCGCGTTCGTCCTCGGTGCGTCGCTGGCCGCCGTCGCCGGCCTCGCCCAGGGCCTCTACCTCGGGCAGATCGACTTCCGGATGGGCTTCCTCGCCGGCCTCAAGGCCTTCACCGCCGCCGTCCTCGGCGGCATCGGCAACATCCAGGGTGCCGTCCTCGGCGGCTTCGTCCTCGGCCTCGTCGAGACCTTCGCCGTCCAGTACGTGCCGGGTCAGTTCGGCGGCGGAGCGTGGAAGGACGTCTGGGCGTTCATCGTCCTCATCCTCGTCCTCGTGTTCCGACCGCAAGGGCTGCTGGGCGAGCGAGTGGCGGACCGGGCATGAGCACCGCGACCGCTCCCGCCCTGGGTGCCACGTCCCGCTCAGGAGTCCTCGATCGGGTGGATGCCCGCGTCCAGGCCGCCGTCCCCGACCGGCTCGCGCGACCGGTGGTCGCCGTCGCCGCGCTGGCCACGGCGGCCTCGGCCTTCCTCGCGTGGGCGTACTCCGGCAGCTTCCCCGGCAACCTCACCGTGTACGGCTACCCGGGTGGCGCGCAGGTCTACGTCGTCGTCCTCGCTGCGCTCACCGCGGTCGTCGCCGTCGTCGGCCCCACACCTGCCGGACGCCGGTTCCTGCCGGCGGGCACCACCGGTGCGGTGCGGGTGCTGTCCTTCGGCACCGTCGCCATCGTGCTCTTCACCGTCGCCGCGATCGCCGTCGAGGGCGGTGGGCTCGTCTGGGTCGTCTGGGGCGGCTTCCTCGCGGTCGTCCTCGCCCTGCTCCTGCTCGCAGCCGGCCGGGCCCTGCGCCCCGACGAGCGGCGCTTCCGTCCCGGCGTCCATCCCGCCCCCGTCGAGTTCGTCGTCATCGGCCTCGTCCTCGGTGCGGCGCTCTTCGCCTTCGTCGAGGCGTTGGCCATCGCCGAGCCGCCGGTCTTCGCCGCCTACGCCATCGCCGTGGCAACCGGCGTCGTCGCCGCCAGCCGGGTCGGCTGGGGCCGGGTCATCGGGGCGATGTCGGGCAGGCACAGCGGAGTCACGGTCACGGCGGCGTTCCTCATGGCCGCGGCGTTCCCCTTCACCCAGGGCGCCGACAACCGCTGGCTCAACGTCGCCGCCAACATCGGCATCTTCGCCACCGTGGCGATCGGCCTCAACATCGTCGTCGGCCTCGCCGGCCTGCTCGACCTCGGCTACATCGCCTTCCTCGGCGTCGGCGCCTACGTCGGCGCGCTGCTCAGCGGCGCAGCAGCGAGCACCATCGGCTGGCACCCGCCGTTCCTCGTCATCATGCTCCTCGGCGCTGCCAGCTCGGCCCTGTTCGGCATCATCATCGGGGCCCCGACCCTGCGGCTGCGCGGGGACTACCTCGCCATCGTCACCCTGGGCTTCGGCGAGATCTTCCGGATCACGGTGAACAACCTCGACGGCTCGTCCGGACCGAAGATCACCAACGGTCCCAACGGCATCCCCGGGGTGCCTGACCTGAAGATGTTCGGCTTCGACTTCGGCCAGCCGCACACGATCTTCGGCGTCGAGCTCGGGTACTTCGCCAACTACTTCTTCTTCGAGCTGCTGCTCATGGTCTTCGTCGTCATTGTGTTCGTTCGCGCCAACGCGAGCCGGATCGGCCGAGCCTGGGTGGCCATCCGCGAGGACGAGACCGCAGCCGCGGCGATGGGCATCAACACCGTCCGGCTCAAGCTCCTCGCCTTCGCCGGGGGAGCGACGCTCGCGGGGATGGTCGGCACCGTCCAGGCGCACGTGACGTCCTCGGTGACCCCCGACCAGTACCAGTTCATCAACTCGGCGTTCCTGCTCGCCGCGGTCGTCCTCGGCGGCATGGGCCGCGTCCAAGGTGCGCTGCTGGGCTCGGTGCTGCTGCTCCTCCTGCCGGAGAAGTTCCGCTTCTTCGCCGACAAGCAGCTGCTCTTCTTCGGCCTGGCCCTCGTCCTCATGATGCGGTTCCGGCCCGAGGGCCTCATCCCGAACGCTCGCCGGGCGCGGGAGTTCCACGAGCACGACGACGAAGCCGACGCGCTCGGCGCCCCGCCCGGGGCACCAGTGGCGCACGCGACGAAGGTGGACCGGCTGTGAGCACCCAGGCGAGGCCCGCGCCGACCCAGGAGAGCTCCGGCGGTCCCGCCCTGCTCGAGGCCCGCGGGGTCACCATGCGCTTCGGCGGGCTCACGGCGGTGAGCAGCGTCGACCTCGAGGTCCGTCAGGGCGAGATCGTCGGCCTCATCGGGCCCAACGGCGCGGGCAAGACGACGTTCTTCAACTGCCTCACCGGGATGTACCAGCCGACGTCGGGCACGGTCGTCTACAAGGGCGCGACCCTGTCGTCCAAGCCCTATCTCGTGACGTCGGCAGGCATCGCGCGGACCTTCCAGAACATCCGGCTGTTCCCCAACATGACGGCTCTCGAGAACGTCATGGTCGGGCGGCACTCGAGGACGTCGGTCGGCATCCTCTCGGCCATCGGGCGCGGCCCGAAGTACCGTCGCGAGGAGCGGGAGTCCGACGAGCGCGGACGCGAGCTGCTCGCCTTCGTCGGCATGGACGGCACCGCGGACATGCTGGCCAAGAACCTGCCCTATGGCGACCAGCGCCGGCTCGAGATCGCGCGGGCCCTCGCCAGCGACCCCGGTCTGCTCCTGCTCGACGAACCCACCGCCGGCATGAACCCCCAGGAGACCCGCGAGGCCAGCGTCCTCGTGCGCAAGATCCGCGAGCTGGGGATCGCCGTCGTCGTCATTGAGCACGACATGCGCTTCATCTTCGGCCTCTGCGACCGCGTCGCCGTCCTCGTGCGGGGCCAGAAGCTCGTCGAGGGCACCCCCGACGTCGTCCAGTCCGACGAACGCGTCATCGCCGCCTACATCGGGGAGCCGGCCGCCCCGGACTCCCCGGAGGAGACCCTCTCGTGAGCCCGCTGCTCGAGGTCCGCGACCTGCGTGTCGCCTACGGCAAGATCGAGGCCGTCAAAGGCGTGAGCTTCTCGGTCGAGGCCGGTCAGGTCGTCACCCTCATCGGCACCAACGGGGCCGGCAAGACGACGACGCTGCGGACGATCTCGGGCCTGCTTCGGCCGGTGTCCGGAGAGATCTGGTTCAAGGGTGAGCGCATCGACGCCGTCGCCGCGCACAAGATCGTCGAGCGGGGTCTCGCGCACTCGCCCGAGGGCCGGCACATCTTCCCCCGCATGACGATCCTCGAGAACCTCCTCCTCGGGGCGTACCTGCGTACCGACGGCCAGCCGGCCATCGCCCGCGACGTCGAGCGGCTCTGCGAGCTGTTCCCCATCCTCGGGGAGCGGCGCAACCAGGCGGCCGGCACGCTCTCGGGTGGAGAGCAGCAGATGCTTGCCATGGGGCGCGCGCTCATGAGCCAGCCCGAGATGCTCATGCTCGACGAGCCCTCCATGGGGCTCTCGCCGATCATGATGCAGAAGATCATGACGACGGTGCGCGAGCTCCAGGAGCGCGGGACGACGATCCTCCTCGTCGAGCAGAACGCCCAGGCGGCCCTCCAGCTCGCCGACCGCGGCTACGTCCTCGAGACCGGCAAGGTCGTCCTCGAGGACGCCGGTTCTGCGCTGCTCGGCAACGAGCGGGTGCGCAAGGCCTACCTCGGCGAGGACTGAGCCGGGCGCCGGGCGCCGCGCGCTGCGGCCCCGACGAGGAGCCGAGCGCTCGCAGTGCCGTGCCCTGACCCGCGGTGCCAGGGGCGTCAGCGCAACGCGATGACGAGCGCGGTGATGACAGGTGCGACGACGAGGGCCGGCAGCAGGTCGCCCACGGGGACAGCACGGATCCGCAGCAGCCGCATGGACACCCCGACGAGCAGCAGGCCCCCGGTCGCGGTGAGCGCCGCGATGTGGGCGTCCGGCAGGAACCCCCCGAGGGTCGCCCCGAGCACGGTGAACGCACCCTGGACCGCGGCGACCGACAGCGCCGAGGCCGCGACGCCCCATCCCAGCGACGCGGCGAAGGCGATGGATGCCACCCCGTCGAGCGTGGACTTGAGCGCGAGCTGGTCGATGCCACGACCGAGGCCGTCGGAGATCGAGCCGAGGATCGCCAACGGCCCGACGACGAAGACGAGGGAGGCGGTGACGAAGCCCTCGACGAAGCGCACCCGCGCGCCGCTGCCTGCGCGGGAGGACAGGCGTCGCTGGACGCCGGCCCCCATCTCCTCGAGCCGGTCCTCGACCCGCAGCAGCGAGCCGACGATCCCGCCGACGAGCAGCGAGCCGAGGACGATGAGCACCGGCGCCGAGGAGCCGACGGCGTCGACGAGAGCGCGGTCGCGGACCGACGCCGCGTTGAGCGCCGCGATGAGCAGGGTGACGAGCCCCAGCGCATCGGTGACGACCCCACGGGTGCGCTCCGGGAGCCGCTCGCCGAGCAGCACCCCGATGCCGGCGCCGAGGAGGATCGTCGCGACGTTGAGGACGGTCCCTACGCCTCGGAACATCGGTACCGCTCGCCGCTCATGGCGTGCTCCTCGTCCTCGGCGCCCTTCTGGGCGATCCTGATCGGTGCTGGTGGACCGTGTCAGCCACGCCCGCCTCGTGCTGTGCGACGGGCCAGGTCGGCGCCGGGTGCCGCGTCGGTGGCAGACCGGCTGCGCGACTGCCGCCGGAGGGTCTAGGCTCCGGCTCGGCACGACGACGGGGGAGCCTACGCGAGGGTTGGGGCCGCCGCGACGGCGACGCACGACGAGGGACGACAGACGGCGACCGGGGGTCGCGCCGGTGTCGGAAACTGTCGGCGACGTCATGGCGGCGACGGCCCGCAGCGGTCGTCTGCCGTGACGTGGTGAGTCGTGGTGCGGCTCGTCAGTGGGTGAGTCTGTGCGGATCGTGTGACGTGTGGTGCGACTTCGTCGTGAGACTGCGGTGCTTGTGCGGTGTCATGTGTGAATTCGACGGACGACCGGCCGGTTCCGGTCAGGTGGCAGCGACCTCGGAGGACTGATGAGCCGACCCTCGGTGACGGTACGCACGGCGACGCCGCAGGACGCCCCCGTCCTCGTAGAGCTGTGGGCCGAGCTGCGAGAGCTCTCCGGTCGCCAGGTTCCGCCCCCCGCCCCCGAGCAGGTCGTCAGCCGGCTGGAGCGCTTCGCCCAGGACCCCGACAGCCGCGTCGTCGTCGCCGTCTGCGAAGAGTCCGTCGTCGGGCTTGCGGTCTACACCCTCGGCATCGTCAGCCCGCTCATCGACGCCACCGCGGTGAACATCACCTACCTGCACGTGTGCAAGGGCGCGCGGCGTCGTGGCATCGGACGAGCCCTCGTCGCCTCGGCAGCGGCGTTCGCCGACGAGACCGGCGCCGAGAACGTCGTCGTCAACGTCCTGCCGCAGCTGCGAGAGGCGAACCGCTTCTACGCACGGCTGGGCTTCGGCGCCCTCGTCGTGCGGCGGGTGGCCCCCACCTCGGTGCTGCGCCGGCGCCTTGCGGCCGACCGCGACCGCGCGCTGTGCTCGACCGAGGTCGTCGGACGACGACGGCGGCTGCAGGCGCTCACGGTCCGCTCGGCCGTCACCCGCGCCGCGGAGCGCTGACCCGCCCGAGAACGGCCCGCTCGGCGGTACCGCTCAGGCGTCGCGCAGCAGGCAGGTGATCCGCGAGGTGCACAGGCGCCGGCCGACGTCGTCGGTGATGACGACGTCGTAGCTGGCCAGGGTGCGGCCGAGCGCCACACCGGTGGCGACGCCGGTGACGGTCCCCGTGCGAGCCGCCCGATGATGCGTCGCGTTGATCTCGATGCCGACCGCCATTCGGCCGGGCCCCGCCTGCAGGTGCGCCCCGACCGAGCCCAGCGTCTCGGCGAGCACGACCGACGCGCCGCCGTGCAGCAGGCCGAACGGCTGCGTGTTGCCCTCGACCGGCATGGTGGCCACGACCCGCTCGGGGGACGCCTCGACGATGACGATGCCCATCCGTTCGCCGAGGGCGCCGGCCCCCATCCGCCGGATGAGCTCGGTCGGGTCGTCGGTCGCGTCGTCGGTCGGGTCGTCGGCCGCGGCGGGCTGGGGCGCTGGTGCCGGGGTGCGGTCGTCGGGGTGCGCGGGGGCCATGGCGGCCGAGCCTACGGCGAGGGCGGTGCGCAGCGGGCCGTCGGAGGGCGCCGGGTCCGTCGGAGGGCGCCGGGCCCGTCGGTGGACGGCGGGCCGTCGGTGGGCGCGCCTAGGATCGCCGCCGTGGCCGTGACGCTCGACAGACCCCGACTGCTCCTCCTCGACGGCCACTCCTTGGCCTACCGAGCGTTCTACGCCTTGCCCGTCGAGAACTTCTCCACGGCCACCGGCCAGCCCACCAACGCCGTGTACGGCTTCACCTCGATGCTCATCAACCTCCTGCGTGACGAGGAGCCGACGCACGTCGCTGTCACGTTCGACGTCTCGCGCTCGACGTTCCGCTCCGAGACCTACCCCGAGTACAAGGCAGGCCGTGCCTCGACCCCGGACGCCTTCCACGGGCAGGTGTCGCTCGTCAAGGAGGTGCTCGACGCGCTGTCGATCGCCGTCGTCGAGGCGGAGGGCTTCGAGGCCGACGACGTCATCGCCACTCTGACGAGCCGCGCCGAGGCGCTCGGCTACGACGTGCTCATCTGCAGCGGGGACCGCGACACCTTCCAGCTCGTCAGCGAGCGCACGACGGTGCTCTACCCCAAGCGCGGCGTCTCGGATCTGTCGCGGATGACACCCGAGGCGGTCGCCGAGCGCTACGGGCTGAGCCCCACGCAGTACCCCGACTTCGCGGCCCTGCGCGGGGACCCCAGCGACAACCTGCCGAGCATCCCCGGGGTGGGCGAGAAGACCGCCGCGCGGTGGGTCGTGGAGTTCGGCGGCCTCGACGCCCTCGTCGAGCGGGTCGAGGAGGTCAAGGGCAAGACGGGCGAGGCGCTGCGGGCCAACCTCGCCTCGGTCCTGCGCAACCGCGTGCTCACCGAGCTCGTCCGCGACGTCCCGCTGGCCCTCGAGCCGGTCGACCTCGACCGCCGGCAGTGGGACCGCGACGCCGTCCACCGGGTGTTCGACGCCCTGGAGTTCCGGGTCCTGCGCGAGCGTCTCTACGCCACGGTCGCCCCGGCCGAGGCCGAGGCCGACGAGGGGTTCGACGTCGACGTCGCCTCCCTCGCCCCCGGGCAGGTGGCGGCCTGGCTCGACGCCCACGGGGCGGCGGCGGGGCGCAGCGGTCTCGCCGCATCGGGCGCCTGGGGCGCAGGCACCGGTCGGCTGCTCGGGCTGGCGATCGCCTCGCCCGACGGCAGCGCCTGCTGGTTCGACCCCTGCGAGATCACCGACACCGACGACGTCGCGCTCGCCCGGTGGCTCGCCGACCCGATGCGACCCAAGGCCATGCACGACGCCAAGGGATGGCTGCTGGCCATCGGGGCCCGCGGCTGGGAGGTCGCCGGCCTCACGAGCGACACGGCCCTGTCGGCGTACCTCTCGCTGCCTGGCCAGCGCAGCTTCGACCTCGCCGACCTCGCGCTGCGGTTCCTCCACCGCGAACTGCGGGCCGACGGGCCCGACGACGGCCAGCTCAGCCTCGACGGCACCGCCGAGGCTGAGGCCGCCGAGGCGTTGGCGGTGCACGCCGTGGCGGTGCGTGAGCTCGCCGACGTCCTCGACGTCGAGCTCGAGAGCCGCGGCGGCACCCGGTTGCTCCACGAGGTCGAGCTGCCGCTCGTCGCGACGCTCGTGCGGATGGAGCGCACGGGGATCGCCGTCGACGTCGAGCACATGTCCGACCTCGAGTCCTACTTCGGCGCCGAGGTCAAGAGCGCCGCCGACGCCGCGTACGCCGTCATCGGCAAAGAGATCAACCTCGGATCGCCCAAGCAGCTGCAGGTGGTCCTCTTCGACGAGCTCGGCATGCCGAAGACCAAGAAGATCAAAACCGGGTGGACGACCGACGCCGACGCCCTGGCCGCCCTGCACGCGACGACCGGCCACCCCTTCCTCGCCCACCTCCTGCGCCACCGCGACGCCTCGCGCCTGCGCCAGACGGTCGACGGGCTGCTCAAGAGCGTCTCCGACGACGGCCGCATCCACTCGACGTTCCAGCAGACCATCGCGGCGACCGGGCGGCTCTCCTCGACCGAGCCCAACCTCCAGAACATCCCTATCCGCACCGAGGAGGGGCGCCGCATCCGCGACGGCTTCGTCGTCGGCTCGGGCTTCGCGTGCCTGCTCACGGCTGACTACAGCCAGATCGAGATGCGGATCATGGCGCACCTCTCGCAGGACGAGGGGCTCATCGCGGCCTTCCGCTCGGGTGAGGACCTTCACACCACCGTCGCCTCGTCGGTCTTCGGCGTCCCGCGCGACGCCGTCGAGCCCGAGATGCGGCGCAAGATCAAGGCGATGTCCTACGGGCTGGCCTACGGGTTGTCCGCCTTCGGTCTCTCCGGGCAGCTGAGCATCTCCACCGAGGAGGCCCGCGGGCTCATGGAGTCCTACTTCGAGCGGTTCGGCGGAGTGCGCGACTACCTGCGGGCCGTCGTCGACACCGCCCGGTCGACCGGCTACACCGAGACGATCCTCGGGCGTCGCCGCTACCTGCCCGACCTCACGAGCGACAACCGTCAGCGGCGCGAGATGGCCGAGCGGATGGCGCTCAACGCCCCGATCCAAGGCTCAGCGGCCGACATCGTCAAGGTGGCGATGCTCGACGTCGACGCCGGCCTCGCCAGCGCCTCGCTGCGATCTCGTGTCCTGCTCCAGGTGCACGACGAGCTCGTCCTCGAGGTGGCGCCGGGGGAGCGCGACGCCGTCGACGCCCTGGTCCGCACGGCGATGGGGTCGGCCGCGGCGCTCGCCGTGCCGCTCGACGTCTCCATCGGCAGCGGCCGGACCTGGCAGGACGCCGGCCACTGACGCGCACCGGTCCCCGCCGCCACCCCGGCAGGGCCCCGCCAGAGCCCCGGCCGGGCCCCGCCGCCGCCGGGCGCCCCGGCGTCCGTCCCGCTGCAGGTCTCGTTCGTCTCCGCGGCAGGACCGGGCGGGATACCATGCGGGGTGGGCCACGGAGCACCGTGGCCGCTCGTCTGTCTGGCCCCGCCTGCCGAACCGGCCCGGTGTCGCGCCCCGGAAGGACCCTCACCCCATGGGTGCTGAGCTCATACCGCTGCTGGTCATCGTGGCGGTCTTCTACTTCCTGCTCATCCGCCCGGGCCAGGCCCGCGCCAAGGCCGCCCGCGCCACCGTCGCTGCTCTGGCGCCCGGTGCGCGGATCATGACGACCGCCGGTCTGTACGCCACGGTCGTCGCCGTCGAGGACGACGCCGTCGTGCTCGAGACCTCACCGGGGACGACGAGCCGGTGGGCGAAGGCAGCCGTCGCGAAGATCCTCCCTGACCCGTCGGTCGACAGCGCCTCCACCGAGGAGGGGCAGCCCCGCGTCTACGACGAGGACGACGCGCTGCTCGAGCGGCTCGACCCGGACAACCCCGCCGACCCAGACGCCGGTCCCGGGGGCGAGGCGCACCCGAGGTAGACCCCGGATGCACCCGAGCAGGTCAGGGTGCCTCCTGGCCCAGCACAGCACAGACGTCGCGGCCGGTCTTGGGCCGCCCGCGACCCGCTCACGGACAGAAAGGGACGGCACCAGTGGCTTCCCCCAGCACGTCGCGCCCGGGCCGCTCTCTGGCGATCCTCGGCCTCATCCTCGTCGCGATGGTGACCGCCATGGCGATCACCGGCACCTGGACCCCCCGGCTCGGGCTCGACCTGCGTGGCGGCACGAGCGTGACGCTGCAGCCCAAGGCCAGCGGTGGCGGCAAGGTCACCGACACGGCGATCAACGAGGCCGTGAAGATCATCCGTAACCGGGTGAACAGCCTGGGCGTCGCCGAGAGCGAGGTCACCAAGCAGGGGACCGGCTCCGGTCAGACGATCACCGTCTCCGTGCCCGGTGCCTCCGGTCGGCAGGTGCTCAACCTCGTGGGGTCGACCGCCGAGCTGCGGTTCCGTCAGGTGCTCGCCGAGGCACCCGCCGTCAACCAGACCGTGCCGACGCCGGTGCCCTCGGGCTCGCCGTCAGCCAGCCCGGGGGCGGCACCTGCTGCCACCCCGGCGGCCACGCCTGCCACCCCGGCCGCCACGCCTGCCACCACGCCGTCGACGAACGGCCGGGCGCTGCCCGAGCAGCTGCGGCGCGCCACCGCGACCCCGACCGCGTCGACGCCCGCCGCCACCAGCGCACCCGCTGCCGCCCCGAGCGCGGCCGCACCCAGCCCCGCCGCCAGCGCCCCGGCGCCAGTCGCCAGCGCACCGGTGGCTCCGGTCGCCCCGGTCGGCTCGACGCTCACCCCTGAGCTCGCCGCGCAGCTGCAGGCGCTCGACTGCACGAAGCTGCGTGACGCCGCCGGCGGCAGCACCGACGACCCGAAGAAGCCGCTGGTGACGTGCGACCAGGAGGGCCGCACGAAGTACGCGCTGGCCGCCGCGGAGGTCGTCGGTACCGACGTCAAGAGCGCCTCGGCAGGGCTTCCCCAGTCGGGGACGGTGGGCTCGTGGGAGGTCCTGCTCGACTTCACCGACTCCGGGACGAAGAAGTTCGGCGCTCTCACCCAGCGCGTCGTGAGCCTTCCCCCGCCGACCAACCAGGTGGCCATCGTCCTCGACGGTCAGGTCGTCTCGGCCCCGTCGATCAACCAGGCGATCCTCACGGGGAACGCCCAGATCACCGGTTCCTTTACCAAGCAGCAGGCCACCGACCTCGCGAACGTGCTCAAGTACGGCGCCCTTCCGCTGGCCTTCGAGAAGGGTGAGGCGCAGAGCATCTCCCCGACCCTGGGCAAGGACCAGCTTCGCGCAGGCCTGCTCGCCGGTGCGATCGGCCTGGTCCTCGTCATGCTCTACCTGCTCGTCTACTACCGAGGGCTCGGCCTCGTCGCCATCGCCTCGCTGCTCGTCGCAGGTTCCGCGACGTACTGCTCCGTCGTCCTCCTGGGCAAGACCATCGGGTTCGCGCTGACGCTGGCCGGGGTCGCCGGCCTCATCGTCTCGGTCGGCATCACCGCGGACTCGTTCATCGTCTACTTCGAGCGGCTGCGCGACGAGGTGCGCGACGGCAAGAGCCTGCGTGTGGCGGTCGAGACCGGGTGGAAGCGGGCCTGGCGCACGATCCTCACGGCCGACTTCGTCTCGTTCCTCGCGGCGGCCGTGCTCTACGTCCTCGCGGTCGGCGGGGTCAAGGGCTTCGCCTTCACCCTGGGCCTGACGACGATCATCGACGTCGTCGTCGTCTTCCTCTTCACCCACCCGGTGGTGTCGCTGCTGGCACGCACCTCGTTCTTCGGCAACGGTCACCCGCTCTCGGGGCTCGACCCCCGGCGCCTCGGTGCTCGCACGCGGCCTGCAGCTGCCAGCCGCGGTACGCGACCCAGCCGTCCCACCGCCGCTGGCCAGGAGGCCTGATGAGCAGCACCACGTCCTGGGCGGCGCGCCTCTACCGAGGTGACGTCTCCTACGACTTCGTCGGCAAGCAGAAGCGCTGGTACGCCATCTCGGCGGTCATCCTGCTCATCTCCCTCGGCGCGCTCCTGTTCAAGGGCCTCACCCCGGGGATCGAGTTCAAGGGCGGTGCAGAGTTCACCATCGGCTCGAGCTCGGCGAGCGTCTCCGGGGTCCGCTCGGTCGTCAAGGACGTGCTCGGGACGACGGAGCCGATCATCCAGGAGGTCGGCGGGAAGGTCCGTCTCCAGACGCCCGCGCTGACGGCCACCGAGACCGACAAGCTCGAGCGGGAGCTCTCCAGCCGGTTCGGCGTCTCGATCGACGACCTCAGCGCACGCAGCGTCGGGCCGTCGTGGGGGGCTGAGATCACCCGGAAGGCGGTGACCGGGCTCCTCGTCTTCCTCGTCCTCGTCGTGCTCTTTCTCAGCATCGTCTTCGAGTGGCGGATGGCGGTGGCGGCGATGGCCGCGCTGCTTCACGACCTCGCGATCACCGTGGGCATCTACGCCCTCGTGGGGTTCGAGGTGACCCCAGCGACGGTCATCGGGTTCCTCACGATCCTCGGGTACTCCCTCTACGACACCGTCGTCGTCTTCGACAAGGTGCGGGAGAACACCCGCGGCCTCACCGGCGGCAGCCGCTACACCTACAGCGAGGCCGCGAACCTCGCGGTCAACCAGACCCTCGTCCGCTCGATCAACACCTCCCTCGTGGCGCTCATGCCGGTGGCGGCCATCCTCGCCGTCGGGGCCGGCCTCCTCGGCGCGGGCACCCTCAAGGACCTCGCGCTCGCACTCTTCGTCGGCATCGCCGTCGGCACCTACTCCTCGATCTTCATCGCCACCCCGCTGCTCGCCGACCTCAAGGAGCGCGACCCGGCCATGGTCGCGCTCCGCCGACGGGTGCTCTCCCGGCGTGGCGGCGACGCCTCCGGCGCGTCGGCGACCGGCCGGGCCGGCGGGAGCCCTCGGGCCGGCGTGAGCGACGAGGCCGCCCTGCACACCGACGACGACTCCGTCCCGCTCGAGGATGCCGTCGAGGTCAGCGCCGCGCCGCGAAGCGGGTCGACGTCGGCGTCCGCGCGGACGGGCGCCACCCGGCGCACCGCGACGAACCGCCCCAAGGGTGGCTCCTCGCGCCGGCCCAACGGCAAGAGGCGATCATGAGCACCTCCGGCCCGGGCGCCGTCCCGGCGTCGGCGCCCACCGCCGCTGACGGCCTCGAGCCGCTGACGGACGCCGGGCACGACCTCGACGCGCTGCTCCGCAGCCGGATCATCGACGTGCCCGACTTCCCCGAGCCGGGCGTCGTCTTCAAGGACATCTCGCTGCTGCTCGCTGACCACACCGCCTTCGCGGGCGCCGTCGACGCGATCGTCGCCCACCACGGCCGCGGGAGCATCGACAAGGTCGTCGGCATCGAGGCCCGCGGCTTCATCGTCGCCGCCCCGGTCGCCTACCACGTCGGTGCCGGCTTCGTGCCGGTGCGCAAGAAGGGCAAGCTGCCGCGGGCGACGATGGAGAGCACCTACGACCTCGAGTACGGCTCGGCCACCATCGAGGTGCTCTCCGACGCCTTTGCGCCGGGGGACCGGGTGCTCGTCGTCGACGACGTCCTCGCGACGGGCGGCACCGCCCGGGCTGCAGCCGAGCTTGTCACCCGCGCCGGTGCGCAGGTCGTCGGCGTCTCCGTCCTCATCGAGCTCGCCTTCCTCGGCGGCCGAGCCCTCCTCGGCGACCTCCCGGTGCACGCGCTCATCACGTACTGAGACCTCGGCTCACGACTGAGGCCTGACGCCCGGCGTCGCGGGCTACGAGGCGGGCTGCCGTCGCCCGTTACACTGGGCAGCCCGGCCCGAGGAGCGCTCTTGGCAGAGGACGCCACCCCTGACGAGGCCAGCTCGCGTGCGGGCTCGGTCACGACGGTGGAGGCTGCGCCTGCGGCCGACGTCCGGCCCGTGCGAGAGCGTCCTGCGCAGCCGACCGACCAGCCCCCGCCTGTCCAGGTGCGGCCGGAGCCCTCGACCGCGCTCGTGGCAGCCGAGGCGGGGCCGTCCTCGTCCGTGGGCCCGGCACCCGCGGCGGTCGGCGGCTCGCGGGTGCGCGCCCGACTGGCGCGGCTCGGCGCCCAGCGACCGGTCATCGACCCCGTCCTCGAGCCGCTCATGCGCTCCGTGCGAGCGAGCCACCCCAAGGCCGACGTCCGGGTCATCCAGCGGGCCTACGAAGTCGCCGAGCTGCACCACCGCGGCCAGCGTCGCCGCAGCGGGGACCCCTACATCACCCACCCGCTCGCCGTGACGACGATCCTCGCCGAGCTCGGCATGACACCGCCGACGCTCGTCGCGGCCCTCCTCCACGACACCGTCGAAGACACGACCTACACCATGGAGGCTCTGCGCGAGGACTTCGGTGCAGAGGTGGCGGCCCTCGTCGACGGCGTCACCAAGCTCGACAAGGTCATCTTCGGCGACCAGGCCGAGGCCGAGACGGTCCGCAAGATGGTCGTCGCCATGGCCCGCGACATCCGGGTCCTCGTCATCAAGCTCGCCGACCGCCTGCACAACATGCGCACGCTTCGCTACCTGCGCCGGGAGAAGCAGGAGCGCAAGGCCCGCGAGACGCTGGAGATCTACGCCCCGCTGGCGCACCGGCTCGGCATGAACACCATCAAGTGGGAGCTCGAGGACCTCGCGTTCGCCACCCTGTACCCGAAGATGTACGACGAGATCGTGCGGCTCGTCGCCGACCGCGCGCCGAGTCGTGACGAGTACCTGGCCGGTGTCATCGACGCGGTGCAGGGCGACCTGCGAGCCGCCAAGATCAAGGCCACCGTCACCGGACGGCCCAAGCACTACTACTCGGTCTACCAGAAGATGATCGTTCGCGGCCGCGACTTCGCCGACATCTACGACCTCGTCGGCATCCGGATCCTCGTCGAGTCGGTGCGCGACTGCTACGCGGCGCTGGGCATCATCCACGCTCGGTGGAGCCCCCTGCCGGGACGCTTCAAAGACTACGTCGCGATGCCCAAGTTCAACATGTACCAGTCGCTGCACACGACGGTCATGGGCCCCGAGGGCAACACCGTGGAGATGCAGATCCGCACCTTCGCCATGCACCGCCGAGCCGAGTACGGCATCGCGGCGCACTGGAAGTACAAGGAGGAGGCGGTCGGCTCGCCGACGCCGACCGTGCCGGGCGCTACCGGGACCGGCAACGACATGGCCTGGCTACGCCAGCTGCTCGACTGGCAGCGCGAGACCGAGGACCCAGGGGAGTTCCTCGAGTCGCTGCGCTACGACCTCAGGGTCGCCGAGGTCTTCGTCTTCACCCCCAAGGGCGACGTGGTCGCACTTCCCGCCGGGTCCACGCCGGTCGACTTCGCTTACGCCGTGCACACCGAGGTCGGGCACCGGTGCATCGGCGCCCGGGTCAACGGCAAGCTCGTCCCCCTGGAGAGCACGCTCGACAACGGCGACTCCATCGAGATCTTCACGGCCAAGGGCCAGGGAGCCGGTCCCAGCCGCGACTGGCTCGCCTTCGTCGCCTCGCCGCGGGCACGCAACAAGATCCGCGCGTGGTTCTCCAAGGAGCGTCGCGAAGAGGCCATCGACCAGGGCAAGGACGCCATCGCCCGGGTCATGCGCAAGCAGAACCTCCCCCTCCAGCGGCTGATGACCGGCGACGCCATGTCGGCGCTGGCCAAGGACTTGCGCTACCCGGACATCTCCGCGCTGTACGCGGCGGTCGGGGACAGCCACGTCTCGCCGCAGAGCGTCGTCCAGCGCCTCGTCGCCTCCTTCGGCGGGGAGGACGGCGCCGTCGAGGACCTCTCCGAGGCCACCACCCCGACGCGTGATCGCAACCGCCCCCGGTCCACCGGCGACCCCGGCGTCGTGGTCAAGGGCGCGAGCGACGTGTGGGTCAAGCTCGCGAGGTGCTGCACCGCGGTGCCCGGCGACGAGATCATCGGCTTCGTCACCCGCGGCAACGGGGTCTCCGTGCACCGCACCGACTGCCTCAACGTCCAGGCGCTCTCGGCGACGCCCGAGCGGCTCGTCGAGGTCGAGTGGGCGCCCTCGGCGTCGTCGGTGTTCCTCTGCACGATCCAGGTCGAGGCACTCGACCGGGCCCGGCTGCTCTCCGACATCACCCGGGTGCTCTCCGACGCTCACGTCGACATCCTCTCGGCGTCGGTGACGACCAACCGCGACCGCGTCGCGATTAGCCGGTTCACCTTCGAGATGGGCGACCCCAAGCACCTCGGGTCGGTGCTGCGCACGGTGCGCGGGGTGGCCGGGGTGTTCGACGTCTACCGGGTCACTGGCGGCCGCTGACCGGGCGCGCTTCGCGTCAGCCAGGCGGCAGTGCCGCGGCGGTCGTCAACGTGAGCTCCGCTAACGGCTGAACTCGGCCAGGGCGCGCTCGGCCTCGATGAGCCACTCCCGCCGGGCCGCGGCCGCGGCCTCGTGCTCGCCGGCCCGGCGGGAGTCGCCGGCCGCCCGCGCCTTCATGGCCTTCGTGTCGAGGTCGGTGATCCCCGAGCGCAGCTGCTCGACGGCGGCCTCAGCCCGGGCTCTGGCCTCAGGGTTGGTCCGGCGCCACTCGTCCTTCTCCGACTGGGCCACCGCCTCCTCGACGGCGGCGAGGCGGCCCTCGAGCCGGGGCCTGACCTCCCGGGGCACGTGGCCGATGGCGGCCCAGCGGTCGTGGATGGAGCGCAGCGACTCGCGGGCCGCCCCGACGCTGCGCACCTGGAGCAGACCCTCTGCCTCGACGACGAGGGCCGTCTTGAGCTCGAGGTTCTCCTTCTGCCCTGTGTCGCGCTCGGCGAGGTCGGCGTTGCGGGAGGTGAAGAACCGGTCCTGCGCGCCGCGGAAACGCTCCCACAGCGCGTCGTCGGTGGCCCGGCTGGCCCGGCCGGCGGCCTTCCACTGGGTCATGAGCTCACGGAACCGCGCCGCCGTCGTCGCCCAGTCGGTGGACTCGGCAAGCTCGGTGGCTTCGCTGACGAGCTCTTCCTTGCGGGCCTGGGCCTTGGCG
Source organism: Actinomycetes bacterium (assembly GCA_038322045.1). GTDB lineage: Bacteria > Actinomycetota > Actinomycetes > JBBQFP01 > JBBQFP01 > JBBQFP01. The sequence continues at coordinate 39,632 of JBBQFP010000012.1, forward strand.
CGCTCGGCGTCGAGGGAGGCGAAGTGGGTGCGACGGTGCTTGTCGAAGGTGCTCCGGGCGGCGCTGAAGCGCTTCCAGAGCTCGTCGTCGACCTTGCGCTCGAGGCGAGGGGCGGCCTTCCACGCCTCGAGAAGGTCGCGCAGCCGGTCCCCGGTCGCCTTCCAGTCGGTGGAGTCGGCGAGGGACTCCGCCTCGGTGACGAGCCCTTCCTTGGCCTGCCGGGCAGACTCGCGGGAACGGGCCCGTTCGGCGCCGAGCTCGACGCGCCGCGCCTGCATCGTCGCCTCGACGGCGTCGAGGCGGGCCAGCAGCCCCTGGAGGTCGCCGACGGCGCTCGCCGAGCTGACGTGGTTGCGCAGGCGATCGATCGTCGACTGGGCGTCCTTGACGGCGACGTCGGTCGTGGCGATCCGGCGTTCGACGAGGTCGACCTCGACGACGAGGCCCTCGTACTTGCGCGCGAAATAGGCCAGGGCGTCCTCGGGGGAGGCTCCGGGGTAGGAGCCGACCGGGCGCTCGCCGTCGCCGACCCGGACCCAGACCGTTCCCTGCTCGTCGACCCGGCCCCAGGGCTCGGTCATGACAGACGCCTCCTGAACGTGTCGTGGCCCGCGGTCGTGCGGGAGAACGTCAACACCGGTGGTCACGCGCATGAGGACCCTAAGCCATGACCCACGGCTCGGTGCCGCGAAGCGCCGACGTGCTCAGGTGAGGACGAGCACGAGGACGACGGCGAGCAGGACGACGCCGACGACCGCGAGCCCGACCTGTTCGCGCCGCCTGACCCGGCGCGCCCGCTGCGCCCGGCGTGCCTGCTGCCGCTCGTAGTGGGCACGGGCGAGCTCGCGCTCGCGGTGGCTCCTCGTCGTCACGCGTCCTCCATGCCTGGGGCTGCTGGCTCGAGCCCGAGTCTAGGGAGCCGGTCGGTGCCCGGCGGTAGCCTTGGCCGGTTCCCTCGCGCGTCGTCCCCTCGCGCCGTCTCGCACCGACCGGAAGGCCTCCTTCGTGCCCGACCTGCTCGTCGCGGGCTTCCCTGCCGCCGCGTTCGGCACCAACTGCTACGTGGTGGCCCCCGGGCCCGGCGAGCAGTGCGTCGTCGTCGACCCCGGCATCGGTGTCGGACCCCAGCTCGACGCCCTCCTCGCCGAGCACCGGCTGCACCCGGTCGCCGTGCTGCTCACGCACGGCCACATCGACCACACGTTCTCCGTCACCCCGGTCTGTCAGGCCAAGGGGGTCGCGGCGTGGATCCACCCCGACGACACCCCGATGCTTGCCGACCCCTTCCTCGGGCTGGCCAGCGACACCGCCGCCATGCTGCGGGGCAGCGGTCTCGAATGGGCCGAGCCCGACGACGTGCGCACCATGGTCGACGGCGCCGTCCTCGAGCTTGCCGGCCTCGAGCTCGTCGTCGACCACGCGCCCGGGCACACGCCGGGCTCGGTGCTCTTCCGGGTGCCAGACGCCTCCGACGGCGCCGCGCTGCTGCTCTCCGGCGACGTGCTCTTCGCGGGATCCATCGGGCGCACCGACCTGCCCGGTGGCGACACCGACGCGATGATGCGCAGCCTCGCCACCCGGGTGCTCCCGCTGCCCGACGACACGGTCGTCGCGCCGGGGCACGGCCCCGCCACGACGATCGGGCAGGAACGGGCGAGCAACCCCTACCTGCGCGAGGCGGCCTCGTGGCCGGGGCTGCTCCGGTGAGCGGCTTCACCGCGCCCAAGGGCACCTTCGACCTCGTCCCGCCGGAGTCCTCGGCGTTCCTCGCCGTCCGGCAGTCCTTCGGCGACGTCGCCCGCCGGGCCGGCTATGGCTACGTCGAGACGCCGGTCTTCGAGGACACCGCGCTGTTCCACCGCGGGGTGGGGGAGTCCACCGACATCGTCACGAAGGAGACCTACACCTTCGACGACCGGGGCGGCCGCTCCCTGACGCTGCGACCCGAGGGCACCGCAGGGGCCGTGCGTGCGGTGGTGGAGCACAAGCTCTACAACGGCCAGCTTCCCGTCAAGCTCTGGTACTCGGGCTCGTTCTTCCGTTACGAGCGTCCGCAGGCGGGCCGTTACCGGCACTTCTCCCAGGTCGGCGTCGAGGCCCTGGGCAGCGAGGATCCCCTCCTCGACGCCGAGGTCGTCGCCATGGCTGCCGACGCCTTCGCTGGCCTCGGGCTCACCGGGGTGCGGCTGCTGCTCAACAGCCTCGGCTGCCTCTCGTGCCGGCCGGCCTACCGTGAGCTGCTCCAGGTGTTTCTCCGCGAGCTCGACCTCGACGACGAGACCCGGGCACGCATCGAGATCAACCCGCTGCGCGTCCTCGACGACAAGCGGGCCGAGGTCCAGGCTCAGGTCGCGGGCGCCCCGGTCATCGCCGAGCACCTCTGCGCCGCGTGCGCCGAGCACCACGAGACGGTCAAGGCCGCCCTGCGGGCCCTCGGCGTCGCTTGGGAGGACTCTCCGCGGCTCGTCCGTGGCCTCGACTACTACAACCGGACGACCTTCGAGCTCGTCCACGACGGCCTGGGGTCGCAGTCGGCGGTGGGCGGCGGCGGGCGCTACGACCAGCTGTCGTCGTCCATCGGCGGGCCGGACCTGCCGGGGATCGGCTGGGCGCTCGGCGTCGACCGCACCGTGCTCGCACTGCGCGCCGAGGGGCTCGAGGCCCCGGTCGTGCGCGGCACCGAGGTCTTCGGCGTGCCGCTCGGGGAGGCCGCCCGGCTCAAGGTGCTCGAGCTCGTCACCGAGCTGCGCCGGGGCGGAGTCGCGGCCGACCTCGCCTTCGGCAGCCGCGGTCTCAAGGGGGCCATGAAGGCCGCCGACCGCAGCGGCGCCACCTTCGCCGTCGTCCTCGGCGACCGCGACCTCGACGCGGGCACCGCCAACCTCAAGGACCTGCGCTCCGGCGAGCAGGTCGCCGTCCGGCTCGACGACGTCGTCACCACCCTCAAGGAGAAGCTCTCGTGATCCGCACCCACGACGCCGGGTCGCTGCGCGCGTCCGACGCCGGCAGCACCGTCGTCCTCGCCGGCTGGGTCGCCCGCCGGCGTGATCACGGCGGGGTGGCCTTCATCGACGTGCGCGACGCCTCAGGCGTGGTCCAGACCGTCGTCCGCGACGCCGACGTGGCCGCCTACCTCCGCTCGGAGTTCTGCGTCCGGGTCGTCGGCGAGGTCGCGATGCGCCCCGAGGGCAACGCCAACCCTGAGCTGCCCACGGGGGAGGTCGAGATCATCGTCACCGAGCTCGAGGTGCTCTCCGAGGCCGCGCCCCTGCCGTTCCCCGTCGAGGGCGGCGAGGTCCCCGGCGAGGAGACCCGGCTGCGGTACCGCTACCTCGACCTGCGCCGTCCCGACGGGCCCGGGGCCAACCTGCGGCTGCGCTCGAGGGTGACCCGCGCGATCCGCGACGTCATGGACGACGACGGCTTCGTCGACGTCGAGACCCCCTACCTCACGGCCTCGACCCCCGAGGGTGCCCGTGACTTCCTCGTGCCGGTGCGCCTGCAGCCGGGTCACTGGTACGCGCTCCCGCAGTCGCCGCAGCTGTTCAAGCAGCTCCTCATGGTCGCCGGCATGGAGCGCTACTACCAGATCGCGCGCTGCTTCCGCGACGAGGACTTCCGCTCCGACCGGCAGCCCGAGTTCACCCAGCTCGACGTCGAGATGAGCTTCGTCGACCAGGACGACGTCATCGCCGTCGCCGAGCAGGTGCTCGCCGAGGTGTGGCGCCGGGCGGTCGGGTACGAGATCCCCCTGCCGATCCCGCGGATGACCTTCGCCGAGGCGGTGCGCCGCTTCGGCATCGACCGGCCCGACCTGCGCTTCGGCTGCGAGCTCGTCGACGTCACCGAGTACTTCGCCGCGACGACCTTCCGGGTCTTCCAGGCCGCGCACGTCGGCGCCGTCGTCATGCCCGGCGGCGCCTCCCAGCCCCGCAAGACCCTCGACGCCTGGCAGGAGTGGGCACGCTCGCGCGGGGCCAAGGGCCTGGCCTACGTCCTCGTCGCCGAGGACGGCACCCTCGGCGGCCCGGTCGCGAAGAACCTCAGCGACGACGAGCGCGCCGGCCTGGCCGCCCACGCCGGCGCCCAGCCCGGCGACTGCATCTTCTTCGCCGCCGGTCCCTACGCGGCGAGCAAGGCGCTCCTCGCGGCGGTGCGCGACGAGGTCGGCCGCCGGTGCGGGCTCATCGACGACTCCCTGTGGAACTTCGTCTGGGTCCTCGACGCGCCGATGTTCGAGCCGACCGAGGACGGCGGCTGGACGGCGGTGCACCACCCCTTCACCTCGCCGAAGCCGGAGTTCACCGCGAGCTTCCACGAGAACCCGGGCGAGGCGCTGGCCTACGCCTACGACATCGTCCTCAACGGCAACGAGATCGGCGGTGGCTCGATCCGCATCCACCGCAGCGAGATGCAGCAGCGGGTGTTCGACACCATCGGGCTGAGCCGGGAGACCGCCGAGAGCCAGTTCGGCTTCCTCCTCCAGGCCTTCGCCTTCGGGCCGCCTCCGCACGGCGGCATCGCCCTGGGTCTGGACCGGATGTGCGCGCTGCTCGCGGGCGCGGAGTCGATCCGCGACGTCATCGCGTTCCCGAAGACCGCCTCGGGCGGTGACCCGCTGACCGGCGCGCCGACGACGATCACCCCGTTCCAGCGCAAGGAGGCCGGGATCGACCACGTTCCCGGGCCGGTGGGGCAGGAGTAGCGCGCCCGTCCGGGGCGGGCCCTCAGCCGAGGAGCAGCCGCCGGCTGGAGAAGTGGTGGCTGTCGGTGAAGCCGAGCCTCTCGTAGACCCGGCGGGCGGGCTCGTTGTCGGCGTACATGCCGAGGGTCACCACGGGGGCGCCCGCCGCGAGCAGCGCTCGCGTCAGCCACGCCGTCACCGCACCCCCGAGCCCGCTGCCCCGACGCTGCGGGCGGACGGCGATCGACGCGAGGTGCGGCACGCCCGGGCGGTACTCGACGTGGGCGGCGATGGCGTCGAGCGCCACCGCACCGCCGGCGCCGGCACCGGGCACCCCGCACCAGCGGCGGATGGCGGGCGAGCCGGGCGGGGCCGACGAGCGGGGGCTCGCCTCGGCGAGGAACTGCGCGAGGGCACCGTCGTCGACGTCGTCGAGCCACCGCACGGCCTCCTCGCCGGGCTGGGCCGCTGGGGGCGTCGACGTCCACCACCACACCCAGTCGTCGCCCTCGCCGACAGCGACCTGAGGAGAGAGCAGCGCGTGCGCCCCCTGCGGCAGCGTGAGGCCGGTGACCTCGCCGGGGTCGTCGGCGAGGATCGCCTCTGCCAGCGCGGCCGCCTGGGAGGGCTCGCCGAGGACGGTGAGCCAGCCGCCTGCGCGGTGGTGCCCTCTGCGGACCCATGCCGCGGCCCCGGCGCCCAGCCACGCCAGCCCCGGGCTCGCGGAGTCGAGCTCGTAGCGGGCGTAGGCGTCGTCGGCGAGCAGCGGCGCGAGCTCGCCGGCCGACGCCAGACGCCGCGCCGTCACCGGGTCTTCTCGAGGTCGGGGTGGGTGCTCGTCGGTGCCTCGGAGAGCCCGAAGCGGGCGTGGAGCCGCTTGAGCGGCGCCGGGGCCCACCAGTTGGCGTCGCCCAGCAGGCTCATCGTCGCCGGGACGAGGAGCATCCGCACCGCGGTCGCGTCGACGGCGACGGCGAAGGCCAGCGCCACGCCCATCTGCTTGATGCCGACGAGCTCGCCGAAGACGAAGCCGACGAAGACGATGACGACGATGAGCGCGGCGCTCGTGATGATCCGGCCGCTGCGCTGCAGACCGACGGCGACGGCGTCGTCGTTGCTTCGCCCCTCGTCGACGAGCTCCTTGATCCGGGAGAGGAGGAAGACCTCATAGTCCATCGCCAGGCCGAAGCCGAAGGCGAAGACGAGCACCGGCAGCCACGTCTCGACCGAGCCGGTGGGCTCGAAGCCGAGGAGGCCGGAGAACCACCCGTGCTGGAAGACGAGGACGAGCACCCCGAACGTGGCGAAGAGGGTGAGCGCGTTCATGACGAGGGCCTTGACCGGTACGAGGACCGAGCCGGTCATGAGGAACAGCAGGACGAATGTCGCCAGAGCCACGACGAGCAGTGCCCAGGGGGCGCGGGTCACGACCTCGTGGCGCAGGTCGATGAGCACCGCCGCGTCACCGGTCACCCAGGTCTGCGCCTGGGGGCGGTGGGTGCGCAGCTCCTCGACGAGGTCGCGAGCGCCCGCCTCGCCGCCGACGGCCAGCAGGTCGACCCGCGAGACGCCGCCCCCGAGCTGCTGCGGCTCCCCGACGATCGCGCGGCCCGTCAGCCCGGAGACCGAGGCACCGAGCGCGGCGGCGGGCATCCGCGCGACCACCGTCACCGGCGAGGCGTCGCCGCCGGGGAAGCGCGCGGCGACGACGTCGGCGACCTGGCGGCTCTCGAAGCTGCGCGGCAGCTGGTCGGCGCCGCCGAGCCCGAGCTGCACGCCGAGTGCCGGTGACCCCACGGCGAGGAGCCCGGCGCCGATCCCCACGACGACGAGGACCTTGTGCCGCTGCCCGCGCCTGGCCAACCGCGCGAAACGACCGTCGTCGGGCGCCGCGCGACCCGGGCGCACCCTCGACCCGAGGAGGCCGAGCAGCGCCGGGGAGAGGGTGAGCGCGCTGAGCATCGCGATCAGCACCACCGACAGCCCGGCCAGGCCGATCGTGCGGTAGAAGCCGCTGGCGAAGACGAACAGGCCGCACAGCGACGTGGCGACGGTGAGTCCCGAGAAGACGATCGTCCGCCCTGCTGTCGCGGAGGTGATGGCGACGGCGTCGCGGACCTCGAGGCCGTGCGCGCGCTCCTCCCGGAACCGGCTGACGAGCAAGAGGGAGTAGTCGATGGCCAGGGCGACGCTGAGCCCGGTCGTCACCGGCAGCACGTTGGAGTCGAGGTCGGTCGCGTGGCTGAAGGCGAGCAGCGCCAGCAGCCCGCCGGCGATGGAGACGAGCGCTCCGGCGATGGGCACGACGGCGGCGAGGAACCCGGCGAAGGCAAGGACGAGGACGACGAGCGCGACGGGCAGCGCGATGGCCTCACCCACCCGGATGTCCTTCTCCACCTGGTCGTTGGCCTCCTGCCCGACGAGGAGGTCACCGCCGTAGCGGACCGAGAGCCCGGGAACCGCCTGCTCGAGCGGGTCGAAGGCTGCGCGGATGCCGACGACGGCGGTGTCGGATGTGGCCCGGTCGGCCTCACGGCGCAGGTCGAGGACGACGAGCGCAGCGCGGCCGTCCTTCGCGCGCAGCGTCGGCTCGCTCGTCGTCCACGGGCTGCTCACCCGGGCGACGCCGGGGACCCGTGCTGCCCGCTCCTGCGCGGCCGTCGCCGCACGGGCCAGCGTCGGGTCCTCAACGCGGACGCCGTCGAGGAGGACGGCGACGCCGCGGCCCACGGGGGAGGCCTCGCGAAGGACGTCGTAGCCCTCGATGGATTCGAAGGAGTGCGAGGCGAACGCGGACGTCGACAGCCGGGAGAAGACCTGCGGGCCGAGCGTGCCGCCGATGGCCAGCGCGATCAGCCAGAGGCCGACGACGAGGCGGCGGTGGTCGTAGCACCAACGACCGAAAGAGGACAGCACCCGCGCATTCTGGCGGACCTCCAGTGGCGCACCCAGTCCCGGCAGGCGTCACCCGCGCGCGCAGTGCCCGGAGCCGACCCGCCTGGTCAGCCGAGCAGCTCGACCTGACATGCCCCCAGGGCTGCCCGGGCAAGTCGCCGGTCGGCAGTCACCAGGCGCACCCCATAGGACTGCGCCAGTGCGACGTAGGCCGCGTCGTACCCGCTCACCGTGTCGCGCAGCGCCCACATCGTTCCCAGCAAGCCGTCCAGAGTCACCGTGTCGATCTCCATCGTGGGCAGTCGGCGCACCGCAGACCAGCCCTGGTCGGGGGTCAGCGACGAGCCCAGCACCAGCCCTCGAACGGCGGAGAAGACCTCGGCCCTCCAGATCTCCGGCGCTGCCCACTCCGCGTCCCGCGCCATGGCGGCGCGAGCCCGGTCCCCATCGGCGTCGAGGTAGGCGATCGCGTTCGTGAGCACCGAGGCGTCAACGACGATCACGCGGGACCTTCGAGTCGCCGGGCGCGCTCGGCGGCGATCAGGTCTACGGCCCTGGGGGCGTCGTCACCGGCGCCGCCGTCCCGCCGGAGGTCGTCGGCGATCTCGTCGAGGCGGGCGAGGTTACGCCTGAACCTCGCCTGCTGGCCCAGGACCGAAAGCAGATAGGCCTGCATCGACTGGCCCCGAGCCCGAGCGCTCGCTGCGAGTTCGTCGCGCACGTCCTCCGGGACGTCCCGGATAGTCAGTGCCACTGTCATGCAGTCATGGTGCCGCTGAACTGATGCTGGCCGCAACCGACGCCGTAACCTCGACGACGTGACGGACCTCTTCGACTCCGCGGGGCTCGAGGTCGCGGCAGCCCGGGGGCCGTTGGCTGTCCGGATGCGCCCGCGGTCGCTCGACGAGGTCGTCGGCCAGCAGCACCTGCTCGTGGCCGGCTCGCCGTTGCGCCGCCTCGTCGAGGGCGGCTCCGGCCCGGCCGCCGTCGTCCTCTGGGGGCCCCCGGGCACCGGGAAGACGACGCTGGCGTACCTCGTCAGCGCCGCGACGGGTCGCCGCTTCGTGGAGCTCTCAGCCGTCACAGCGGGCGTCAAGGACGTCCGCGCGGTCGTCGAGGGTGCCCGTCGCGAGCTCGGCGGCACCGGCTGCGAGACCGTGCTGTTCGTCGACGAGGTGCACCGGTTCACCAAGGCGCAGCAGGACTCGCTCCTGCCGGCCGTGGAGAACCGGTGGGTCGTCTTCGTCGCGGCGACGACCGAGAATCCCTACTTCTCGATCATCAGCCCGCTGCTCTCCAGGTCGCTCCTGCTCACCCTGTCGCCCCTGACGCCCGAGGACATCCGGGCCCTCGTGCGCCGGGCACTGGTCGACGAGCGGGGCCTCGACGGCGCGGTCAGCCTGGACGTCGCAGCCGAGGAGCACCTGCTCCGAGTCGCCGGCGGAGACGCCCGGCGCGCCCTGACGGCGCTGGAGTCCGCCGCGGGCGCGGCCCGTGAGCTGGGGAAGCGGGTGATCGACGTCGAGCTGCTCGAAGCGTCGGTCGACCGCGCCGCCGTCCGCTACGACCGCACCGGCGACCAGCACTACGACGTCGCGAGCGCCTTCATCAAGTCCATCCGCGGCTCGGACGTCGACGCGGCCCTGCACTACCTCGCCCGGATGGTCGAGGCGGGCGAGGACCCGCGGTTCATCGCCCGACGCATCGTCATCTCGGCCAGCGAAGACGTCGGCCTCGCCGACCCGACGGCGCTGCAGGTGGCGGTGGCCGCCCACCAGGCGGTGGCGTTCATCGGCTGGCCCGAGGCGCGGATCGTCCTTGCCCAGGCGGTGATCCACCTGGCGCTGGCGCCGAAGTCCAACAGCGCCTACCTCGCCGTCGACGCTGCCCTCGCCGACGTCCGCAAGGGGCTGGCCGGGCCGGTGCCGGGCCACCTGCGCGACAGCCACTACGCCGGGGCGAAGAAGCTCGCGCACGGCTCGGGCTACCGCTACCCGCACGACGAGCCCGGTGCCGTCGTCGAGCAGCAGTACGCCCCCGACGCCGTCGTCGGGGCCACGTACTACACCCCGACGCGGCACGGCGCGGAGGCGCGGCTGGCCGACGTCGTCGAGCGGGTGCGGGCGATCCTGCGCGGCTCCGGACGGTAGGGTCAGCAGGTCCGTGGCAGCCGTGGCGGGCGCTCCAGCAGCACGAGAGGTGGTCCGTCGCGCATGTCGCTGGGATCGGTGGCGGGGCTGATCGCGGCGATCGCGTTCGTGCTCCTGGTGGGCGTCCTCGCGGTGCCCTTGGTCAAGCTCGGGCGCGCCTTCGACAGCCTCAGCAAGGCGGTGTCCGACCTCGGTACCGAGACGGCGACGTCGCTGCGGGGGATCACCGGTGAGACGGTCCCGCTGCTGCACGAGACCACCGCCACGGTGGCCTCGACGAACGCGCAGCTGGCGCGGGTCGACGCCATCACGGCCAACGTGCAGGACGTCACCGCCAACGTCTCGGCCCTCACGGCGACCCTGGCGACGACCTTCGGCAGCCCGGTGATCCGGATCGCCGCGTTCAGCTACGGGGTGCGCCGGGCTCTGAGCGACAGCCGTGACCGCCGCGACCGCCGGTCCCGTCGTCGATGAGGCGCCTGTTCTGGATCGGCGTCGGCGCGGCGGCCGGCGTCTACGCACTGCGTCACCTCGAGCGCGCGACCGGTGACCTGCCGCAGACCGCGGCGCGCGCCGTGACCGACCCGGCGCGGCGCTTCGCCGCCGAGGTGCGCGCCGGGATGGTCGAGCGCGAGGCGCAGATCCGTGACGCCCTCGGCATCAGCGCCGTCCCGGACGAGGCTCCGGAAGGCCGGCACAGCCCAGACGACAGCGACAGGAGCACGGACTGATGGAGTCGGCCCAGATCCGCCGCACGTGGCTGGACTTCTTCTCCTCCCGCGGCCACGCCGTCGTGGCGTCCGCCTCGCTCATCGCCGACGACCCCACGCTGCTGCTCGTCAACGCCGGCATGGTGCCGTTCAAGCCGTACTTCCTGCGCGAGGTCGCCCCGCCGTGGCCTCGGGCCACCTCGGTGCAGAAGTGCGTGCGCACCCTCGACATCGACGAGGTCGGCAAGACCACCAGGCACGCCTCGTTCTTCCAGATGAACGGCAACTTCTCCTTCGGCGACTACTTCAAGGAGCGGGCGATCCCGCTGGCCTGGGAGCTGCTCACCTCGAGCGTGGCCGACGGCGGCTACGGCATGGACCCCGCGCGCCTGTGGGTCACCGTCTACCTCGACGACGACGAAGCCGCCGACCTGTGGCACCGCGTCGTCGGCATCCCCACCGAGCGCATCCAGCGGCGTGGTCTCGCCGACAACTACTGGCACATGGGCGTCCCTGGGCCCGGCGGCCCCTGCTCGGAGATCTACTACGACCGCGGGCCCGAGCACGGCCGCGAGGGTGGCCCGATCGCCGACGAGGAGCGCTACCTCGAGGTCTGGAACCTCGTCTTCATGCAGCACCAGCTCGGCGAGGTCCGCTCGAAGACCGACTTCGACATCGCCGGTGACCTCCCGGCGAAGAACATCGACACCGGCATGGGTCTCGAGCGGATGGCGACGATCCTCCAAGGCGTCGAGAACCTCTACGAGATCGACACGACCCGCGTGATCCTCGACCGCGCGGCCGAGCTCACCGCCACGCGCTACGGGGCCGAGCACCGCGCCGACGTCTCGCTGCGGGTCGTCGCCGACCACGTCCGCACCGCGACGATGCTCGTCGGTGACGGCGTCACCCCCGGCAACGAGGGCCGGGGCTACGTCCTGCGCCGCATCCTGCGCCGGGCGGTGCGCAACATGCGCCTTCTCGGCTCCGGCGAGCCGGTCGTCCACGAGCTCGTCGCCAGCACGATCGCGGCCATGGGTCCGCAGTACCCCGAGCTCGTCCGCGACGCCGGTCGCATCCATGCGGTGACCGACGCCGAGGAGGCGTCGTTCACGTCCACCCTGCGGGCGGGGACGACGATCCTCGACACCGCCGTCCGCGACACGCGTGCCTCCGGCGGCTCGACGCTCTCCGGCACCGACGCGTTCCGGCTCCACGACACGTTCGGGTTCCCCATCGACCTCACCCTCGAGATGGCTGGTGAGCAGGGCCTCGCCGTCGACGAGGAGGGCTTCCGCCGGCTCATGCGCGAGCAGCGCGACCGCGCCCGTGCCGACGCGAAGGCCAAGCGGACGGGGCACGCCGACGTCTCGGCTTACCGCGCCGTGGCCGAGGCCGCCGGTGCCAGCGTCTTCACCGGCTACGACCACGTCAGCGGCGAGGCCACGGTCGTCGGGCTCGTCGTCGACGGCCTCGGTGCCCCGGCCGCGCACGAGGGAGACGAGGTCGAGGTCGTCCTCGACCGCACGCCGTTCTACGCCGAGGGCGGCGGCCAGCTCGCCGACGCCGGGCGGCTCAGGCTCGGCTCCGGGGCCTGGGTGGAGGTGCTCGACGTCCAGCAGCCGGTGCGCGGGGTCATCGTCCACCGGGGCCGCGTCGTCGTCGGCGAGGTCACCGTCGGCGAGGGCGTCCACGCCGAGGTCGACGTCGCCCGCCGCCGAGCGATCTCTCGAGCCCATACGGCCACCCACCTCGTCCACAAGGGGTTCCGCGAGGCGCTCGGCGAGACGGCTACGCAGGCCGGCTCCGAGAATCGCCCCGGCCACTTCCGGTTCGACTTCGCCTCACCGGGCGCCGTCCCGGCCTCGGTGCTCGGTGAGGTCGAGGACCGGGTCAACGAGGTGCTCTCCGAGGACCTCGAGGTGCGGGCCGAGCTGATGAGCCAGGCGCAGGCCGTGACGACCGGCGCGATGGCGCTGTTCGGCGAGAAGTACGGCGACGAGGTGCGGGTGGTCTCCGTGGGCGACTACTCCCGAGAGCTCTGCGGGGGCACCCACGCCCAACGCTCCGGCCAGCTCGGCCTCGTCAAGCTCCTCGGCGAGTCCTCGATCGGCTCGGGGGTCCGCCGGGTCGAGGCGCTCGTCGGCGTCGACGCCTACCGCTACCTCGCCCGAGAGCACGTCCTCGTCGGTCTCCTCGCCGAGCAGCTCAAGGCCCGCCCCGAGGAGCTGCCCGAGCGGGTCGGTGCTGTCATCGAGCGGCTGCGCGAGGCCGAGAAGGAGATCGAGCGGATGCGCTCCGGTGCGCTGCTCGCCGGTGCCGCTGCGCTGGCGGCCTCCGCCGTCGACGTCTTCGGCGTGGCCGTCGTGGTCACCCGCGCCGCGGACGGCGCCTCGGCCGACGACCTGCGCAGGCTGGCGCTCGACGTCCGGTCGCGCCTGCAGGGCGAGCGGCCCGTCGTCGTCGCCGTGGCGGGCGTGACGAACGGTCGCCCCGTGGTCGTCGTCGCCACCGACGAGCGTGCGCGCGAGTGGGGCGTCAAGGCCGGCACGCTCGTCCGCGAGGCTGCGGGGGTCCTCGGCGGGGGCGGTGGCGGGAAGGACGACGTCGCACAGGGCGGCGGCACCGACCCCGAGAAGGTCGCCGAGGCACTCGCATCCGTCGAGCACGCCGTCGGCCGCGTCGTCACCGGCGCCTGACGCGGTGCGCCGAGGCGTGCGGGTCGGGGTCGACGTCGGCAGCGTCCGCGTCGGCGTCGCCGCCTGCGACCCCGACGGCATCCTCGCCACCCCGGTCGAGACCCTTGCCCGGGGCAAGGGAGACGTGGCCGCGTTGGCCGAGATCGTCGCCCAGCGGGAGGCCATCGAGGTCGTCGTCGGGCTGCCGCGGTCGCTGTCAGGCGCACATGGCGCGGCAGCCGACGCGGCGTCGGAGTACGCCGCCCGGGTGGCCGCCGCGGTGACCCCGGTCCCGGTGCGGATGGTCGACGAGCGGCTGAGCACGGTGGCCGCGACGCACGCGCTGCGCTCCAGCGGCGTGTCGGAGCGCAAGGGGCGGCGGGTGATCGACCAGGCTGCTGCCGTCGTCATCCTTCAGCACGCCCTGGACGCCGAGCGGGCCTCCGGCCGCCCGCCCGGCCTCGTCGTCGGAGCACCATGAGCCAGCTCGGACTCGGCATGACCCCTGACGTGCGCCCGCCGCGCCGTCCTCGAGGCGGCGGGCTCGCCGTCGGCGCCCTGCTGGCCGTCGTCCTCGTGCTCGTCGTCGGTGTCGGGGCGGTCTTCGCCCTCACCCGGGGGATGCGCTCGGATACGGCCTGGACCGGGTCGGGCACCGGCGAGGTCGTCGTCACCGTGAGCGCGGGGCAGTCCAGCGCGCAGATCGGGCAGACCCTGGCGCGGGCCGGCGTCGTCCGAGACCAGCGTGCGTTCACCGACGCCGCCCGAGCGGACGACCGCTCCCGCGGCATCCAGCCCGGCAGCTACCGGTTGCGTCGCCACATGGGGGGCACCGACGCGCTCGCCCTCATGCTCGACCCCGCGGCGAGGGTGTCCAAGCGGCTCACCGTGCCCGAGGGGTCGACGCAGGAGCGCACCCTCGACCTCGTCGCGGCGGCCACGACGCTCCCGCGGGCGCAGCTCGCCGCTGCCGTCGCGCCGCCCGCGGCCGCGCTGGGGCTGCCGGCGCAGGCGGACGGGCGCGCCGAGGGGTACCTGTTCCCGGCGACCTATGAGCTGCAGCCGGGAGCCTCCGCCGGCGAGGTGCTCACGGCGATGGTGGACCGGTTCGACCAGGCGGCGTCCGACGTCGACCTCGCGGCCGGGGCCAAGGCCAGGGGCTTGAGCGAGCACGAGATCCTCACCGTGGCGAGCCTCGTCCAGGCCGAGTCGGCGCGCCCTGAGGACGACCCCAAGGTCGCCCGGGTGATCTACAACCGGCTCGCCAAGGGCATGAAGCTCCAGCTCGACTCGACGGTGAACTACGCGCTCAAGCGCAGCACGCTGGCCGTCAGTCTCAAGGACCTCGAGGTGCGCTCGCCGTTCAACACCTACCGCGTCGCCGGCCTGCCCCCCGGGCCGATCAACAGCCCGGGGGAGGCAGCGCTGCGCGCGGCCCTGGAGCCGGCGGCAGGGGACTGGCTGTACTTCGTCACGACCGACCCCGCTGCCAAGGTCACGGAGTTCACGAGCAGCTACCAGCAGTTCCTCAAGCTCAAGGCCGCCTTCGAGAAGTCGCAGCAGTGACCCTTGGCGACGCCGGGGGGCAGTTAGACGCCACGGAGCAGGGCGACGCCGGGGAGCGGGGGGACCGCGCCGCGCAGGGACGTCCTCGGCGGGCGGCGGTCCTCGGCTCGCCCGTGGCGCACTCGCTCTCGCCCGTGCTCCACCGGGCCGCCTACGTGGCCCTCGGTCTCGACGGCTGGCGCTACGACGCCGTCGACGTCGACGAGGCCGCTCTGCCCGGCTTCCTCGCCGGCCTGGGCGGCGACTGGGCCGGGCTGTCGTTGACGATGCCGCTCAAGCGGGCGGTGATCCCGCTGCTGGGCTCGGTGAGCCCGCTGGCGCGCAGCGTCTGGGCGGTCAACACCGTCGTCGTGGGTCCTGACGGGCTGCACGGCGACAACACCGACGTCCCCGGCATGGTGGCCGCTCTCGCCGAGGCAGGGGTGCGGGCGCCCGGCAGCGCGGTGGTGCTCGGGGCGGGCGCCACGGCCTGCTCTGCGCTGGCGGCGTTGGCGGCCCTCGGGGTCCGGACGGCCGTCGTCCGGGCCCGGCGCCCCGAGGCGGCCCCCGAGGTGCGCGAGGTCGCCGTCCGCGTCGGCATCGGCGTGGAGCTCCAGCCCTGGCCGACCGGTGCGGCGGACCTCGCCGTCGACGTCGTCGTCTCCACGGTGCCCGCGGGGGCGGCTGACGGTCTTTCCGGGCTGTGTGGCGTCCAGCGGGGGACGCTCTTCGACGTCGTCTACGCGCCGTGGCCGACGGCCGTGGCCTCGGCGTGGGGCGGCCGGGTCGTCGGTGGCCTCGACCTGCTCGTGCACCAGGCCGCTCTCCAGGTCGAGCTCATGACCGGACGCCGTCCGCCCGTGGCTGCCCTGCGCGAGGCCGGCCAGCGGGTCCTCGCCGAGCGCGCCGCGGGCTGACGGCGGCGCCTCTGTGCCCGGCACCCCGGGGCCGGCCGGACGACGGCCCCGCACCAGACCCGCCCGGCGTTCAAGGTGGCGCCCGAGGGCGCCGATGGGAGCGGTGAGGCCGCGCCTGCGGTGCTCGCCCCTGCTCCCCGGATGGTGCGCCGATGTTCGTCTCCCCGGCCAGCCGGTCCTCCCGGCTCGACGCGGCCCTCGCCGCGCTGCTCGCTCAGGCACCCGAGCTCGAGGCCGCCGCGGTGGTCTCCTTCGACGGTCTCGCCATGGCCTCGGCCCTGCCGCCGAGCATGGACGAGGACCGGGTCGCCGCGATGAGCGCCGCCCTGCTCTCGCTGGGGGAACGGGCCGCAGAAGGCCTCGGCCGTGGCTACCTCTCCCAGGTCTACGTCGAGGGAGAGGACGGCACGGTCTTCCTCGTCTCCGCTGACGACGAGGCCGTGCTCGTCGCCGTGGCGGCCAAGCGCGCGAAGCTCGGGCTGATGCGCTTCGAGGTCCGCCGCGCCGCCAAGGCCGTCGCCCAGGCGCTGCGTGACGACGACGCAGCCGAAGCCCTCGCCGCCGCGCGGGCGGTCGCCACTCCGGTGCCTGCGCCCGTCGAGGCGCCGGCGTTCGCCACTCCGGTGCCTGCCGCGGCCCCGCCCGTCGAGCCGGTGCAGGCGCCCGCCGAGCAGGCGCCCGTCGAGCCCGCCCCGACAGCGCCCGACCCGTGGGTCTCGGCCGCGACGCGGGCCAACGGCTGGGACACCCCGCTCGCCCCCGCGCCGCCCACCTCGTGGTCCTGACCCGCCTCCGCCGCAGCCAAGGGAGCATCGCGTGAAACTCGAAGGGTCGCTGGACGCGTTCAGCCTTCCCGACGTCTTCCAGCTGCTCGCCTTCACGAAGAAGAGCGGCGGGCTGCACCTCGTCGCCGCGCACGGCTCCGGCGTCGTCTGGTTCCGCGACGGCGGCGTGACCGGTGCCTCCTCCGCCGGCGGCCGGGAGGCGATCGGCCGACGGCTGCTGGCCTCGGCCTCCATCGAGGACGATGCCCTCGAGCAGGCCCTCGCCCGCACCGCCGAGGACAGCGCCGTCGGGCTCGCCCGCGCGCTGCTCGACGCCGACGCCGTCGACGAGGCTCTGCTGCGCGAACTCGTCACCGACGCGACCGTCGACGCCGCGTTCGACATCCTCGCGTGGGCCGAGGGGTACTTCGCCTTCGAGCTCGACGAGCCCAACCCTGACGACGTCGGCATCCGCCTCGAGACCGATCACGTCCTCAACGAGGCCGGCGCTCGGCGCGCGGCCTGGGACAGAGTCGGCGGACTCGTGACCCCGGGGACGGTCCTCACCATGGTCGCCGACCTCGAGGTCGACCCGGTCCTCAGCCGCGACGACTGGGCTCTGCTGGCCCTGACCGACGGACGCCGCAGCGTCGGGGACCTCATGGAACTCACCGGAGGCGGTCGCTTCGCCGTCGCCTCGGCCCTCGCAAGCCTCGTCGAGCGCGGCCTTCTCCGCCAGCTGGACCCGGCGACGGAGGCCGCCACCGTCGTCGAGCGACGCGCCGAGCTCGTCTCGCGCCTGGTCTGCGACGAGCCCGCTGCGTGGCAGCCGTTGTCGGTCCCGGGGGTGGTGCACCCCTCGGCCCGAGTGCCCGAGCAGGTGAGCGCCCCGATGGCCGTCGTCCCGTCCCGTCCCGAGCCGTTCCTGCCACGCCGTCAGGTCGAGCACCCCGACCTCCCACCTATGCCGGCTCACGGCGGCATGCGCACGGCGTCCGGTGACTCCGGCGTCGGCGGCGTCGTCGGCTCCTCGGCGATGGCTCCTGATCTCAGCGCGCTCATCGAGCGTGACCCGTCCATCAACCGCAGCCTCATGTTGAGGCTCATCGCCGGCGTCCGGGGGCTCTAGTGGCACAGCAGCGAACGCGCCGTCAGCGAGGCGGTCAGGCCGTGAAGGTCGTCGTCACCGGCCCCTTCTCGGCCGGCAAGACGACGCTCATCAGGACGATCAGCGAGATCACCGTCCTGTCGACCGAGCGCGACATCACCGACAGCACCCGGTCTCGCAAGTCCGAGACGACCGTGGCGATGGACTTCGGCCGGATCACCATCGATCGGGACCTCGTGCTCTACCTGTTCGGCACCCCCGGCCAGGAGCGCTTCGACTTCATGTGGGAGATCCTCGGCGAGGGCATGATCGGCTACCTGCTGCTCGTCGACGCCGAGGCCCAGGGCTCGCTGCCCGAGGCCGCCGGAATCCACGACGCGTTCACCCGGATGGCCCGCGTCCCCTATGTCGTCGCGGTCAACCGGGTCGACACGGTGGACGGCGAGCTCGAGGAGCGGGTCCGCGACACCCTGGACCTGCCGTCGCACATCCCCGTCGTCGCCTGCGACGCGACCGACAAGGAGTCGGTGAAGGCCGTCCTGCTCACGCTGCTCTACGCCGTCCTCGACGAGGTCGAGGCGGAGGCGGTGCGGGCCTGACGTGGGCCGCTGGCGGTATGCGCTCGACAGGCTGCTCCGCCGCGCCCGCCCCACGACCCGCACGCCCCGGGTGAGGCTCGTGCTCTCCGACGGCACGACGGTCCGGCTCAGGGGAGCCCAGGCACGGCCGCTCGTCGACGCGGCCGCCGCGCTCGTCGGTCGCACGCATGACGGAAAGGGAACCCTGCGGTGAAGCAGCTCGGCGACATCCTCCTCGAGAGCGGGCTGGCCAGTGCCGGCCAGCTCGGGGTCGCCTACGAGGAGCACCAGCGGCTCGGGCGCAGCCTCGGGCGGGTGCTCGTCGACCAGGGCATCCTCACGGAGTCCCAGCTCGTCGCGTCGTTGGCGACGCAGATCGGGCTGCGCTTCGTCGACATCGGCGAGTTCCCTGTCGACGGCTCCGCCGTCGGGCGGATCACCGGAGCGGTCGCGCGCCGACACCTCGCCCTGCCGATCGGCTTCGAGGACGGCAAGGTCCTCGTGGCCATGGCCGACCCCGCGAACGTCTTCGCCATCGACGACCTGCGCGCCCTCACGGGCATGGACGTCAGGCCTGTCGTCGCCACCCGCGCCGACGTCACCTCGGCGATCGACAGGTTCTACCGCTCCGACAGCGAGTTCGACGACCTCGCGCACGCGCTGGACAGCGGCTCTGACGACGACGAGGACCTGTCGAAGGTCACCGAGGTCGTCGAGGACGCCCCCATCGTCAAGTACGTCAACCTGCTCATCACCCAGGCGATCCAGGACGGGGCTTCGGACATCCACCTCGAGCCCTCCGAGCACGACCTGCGGGTGCGCTACCGCATCGACGGCGTCCTCCACGAGGTCATGCGCTCGCCGAAGTCGATCCAGAGCGGCGTCATCAGCCGGCTGAAGATCATGGCGGACATCAACATCGCCGAACGCCGGATCCCGCAGGACGGCCGTCTGTCGGTCAACACCCAGGGCAAGAAGATCGACCTGCGAGTGGCCACCCTGCCGACGGTGTGGGGTGAGAAGGTCGTCATGCGAATCCTCGACAACAGCACGGCCCGCCTCGACCTCGCCGACCTCGGCTTCTCCGAGGGCAACTTCGAGCGGTACGCGCGGAGCTTCACCAAGCCCTACGGGATGATCCTCGTCACCGGACCGACCGGCTCCGGCAAGTCGACGACCCTGTACGCGACGCTCAACATCGTCAGCAAGCCCGAGGTCAACGTCATCACCGTCGAGGACCCGGTCGAGTACCGGCTGGCTGGCATCAACCAGGTGCAGGTCAACAACAAGGCGGGGCTGACGTTCGCCTCCGCGCTGCGCAGCATCCTGCGCTCCGACCCCGACATCGTCCTCATCGGTGAGATCCGTGACCACGAGACGGCGCAGATCGCGGTCGAGGCGGCCCTCACCGGCCACCTCGTCCTCGCGACCCTGCACACCAACGACGCGCCGTCGGCCATCACCCGGTTGACCGAGATGGGGATCGAGCCGTTCCTCGTCGGGTCGGCGGTGGACTGCGTGCTCGCCCAGCGGCTGGCCCGCCGGCTGTGCTCGAAGTGCAAGGAGCCCTACACCCCGACGCCAGAGATGCTGCGTGCTGCGCGCTTCCCGTGGTTGGAGGGTGAGGAGCTGCCGACGCTGTACCGGGCTGTGGGCTGCACGACGTGCGCGAAGACTGGCTACAAGGGCCGGCTGGCGCTGCACGAGGTCATGGCGGTCGGAGAGCAGATCGAGCGGTTGACGGTGGAGCGCTCGTCGGCCTCGACGATCGCGAAGGTCGCGATCGACGAGGGCATGCACACCCTGCGCCTTGACGGCATGGACAAGGTCCGTGCGGGCGTCACCAGCCTGGACGAGATCCTCCGCGTCGTCGTCTGAGCGCTCAAGACCGCTGCGCAATCTTCCGATGCCACCACCAGGACCGGTGAGCGGTACGTCCGGTGGGGCGACAGAGGGGCCAAGTGCGTGGACCAACAGGAGTACGACGGCGGATTCTTCGGCGGCACACCGGTGTACCCGGCGGCCGCCCCACCGCACCACGTCGAGCAGCCGGGGGAGGTCTCCGTCATGCCCGCCCTGCCGGTGTACCTCCCGGCTCCCTCGTTCGCACCGCCGGAGCTGCCCCCTGGGCTGATGGACCCGGATGCTTTGAGCGCCCCGGTGGCCCTGAACCCCGTACCGGCGCAGGCAACCGCGCCCTCCGTCGTCGACCCGGCCGGCTCGGGGCAGGTGCCGTCGTACACCAGGCAGAGCACCGAGGTCACCGGCGGCGGCGACGACCTCGCGCTGCACGAGATGCTCATGGACGTCGTCCGCCTTAAGGCCTCGGACCTGCACCTGACCACCGGTGCGTACCCCATGCTGCGGGTCAGCGGGTCGCTGCAGCCGCTGGACCAGTACCCCGTCCTCACGCCCGCGACGATCCAGCGCGCCCTCTACGCGATCCTCACCCAGAAGCAGCGGGAGCGCTTCGAGGAGGAGCTCGAGCTCGATCTCTCCTACAGCGTCCCCGGCGAGGCACGGTTCCGCGTCAACGTCTACCGCCAGCGCGAGTCCCTCGGCGCGGCCTTCCGCATCATCCCCTACGAGATCAAGTCGCTCGAGTCGCTGGGGATCCCGTCGTCCGTGGCCAACTTCGCCATGCTGCCGCGCGGATTCGTCCTCGTCACCGGCCCCACGGGCTCGGGGAAGTCGACGACGCTGGCAGCCCTCGTCGACCTGGCGAACCGCCAGCGACGCGACCACATCATGACTGTCGAGGACCCGATCGAGTTCCTCCACAAGCATCAGTCCTGCCTCATCAACCAGCGGGAGGTCGGCGAGGACACCTGGTCGTTCTCCAACGCGCTCAAGCACGTGCTGCGCCAGGACCCCGACATCATCCTCGTCGGAGAGATGCGGGACCTGGAGACCATCTCGGTCGCTCTTACTGCCGCGGAGACCGGTCACCTGGTGTTCGCCACCCTGCACACCTCGGACGCCGCCCAGACCATCGACCGCGTCATCGACGTCTTCCCGCCGCACCAGCAGCAGCAGGTCAGGGTCCAGCTGGCGTCCTCGCTGCAGGGCGTCGTCTGCCAGACGCTGGCGAAGACCAGTGACGGGCGGGGCCGGGTGGCGGCCACGGAAGTACTGGTAGCCACCCCTGCTGTCAGGAACCTGATCCGCGAGGGGAAGACCCACCAGATCTACTCCGCGATGCAGGCCGGTGCCAAGCACGGCATGCACACGATGGACCAGCACCTCGCTGAGCTGGTCGTGCGCGGACGCATCAGCTACGAGGTGGCGCTCGAGAAGTGCCACCACGTCGAAGACTTCAACCGGCTCGCGGGCCGAGGCTGAGGAGAGGCACGATGTCAGCAACGATGACCTTCGAGTACCAGGTCCGCGACCGTACGGGCAAGATCGTCAAGGGCCGGCTCGACGCCGAGTCCCAGACCGCCGTCGTCTCACGGCTCAAGACGATGGGCTACGCCCCCGTCTCCATCACCAGGGCGAACTCAGGCATGAAGAAGGAGATCACCCTTCCGAAGCTGGGCTCCGCCGTCGGGCTCAAGGACCTCGCCGTCATGTCACGGCAGTTCGCCACGATGGTGAACTCGGGGCTCTCGCTCCTGCGAGCCCTGACGATCCTCTCCGAGCAGAGCGAGAACAAGGTCCTCGCCCGCACGCTCAACGACGTCCGCAGCGACGTCGAGACCGGTGTGGCGCTGTCGACGTCGATGGCGAAGTACCCGCGCATCTTCCCCCCGCTGATGATCAACATGATCCGCGCCGGCGAGGTGGGCGGCTTCCTCGACAGCGTCATGCTCCAGATCGCGGAGAACTACGAGTCCGAGGTCCGGCTGCGCGGCAAGGTGAAGTCGGCGATGACGTATCCCGTCGTCGTCCTCATCATCGCGATCCTCGCGGTCATCGGGATGCTCATCTTCATCGTCCCGATCTTCGCGAAGATGTTCAAGACGCTCGGCGGCACGCTGCCGGCACCGACGCGGGTCCTCGTCGCGATGTCCAACGGGCTCTCGACAGGGGGACCGGTCCTCCTCGTCGTCCTCGTCGTGTCCTTCATCGTCTGGTCTCGCACCAAGCACAAGCTCGGCGTGCGCAACATCGTCGACCCCATGAAGCTCAAGATGCCGATCTTCGGGACGCTGTTCCAGAAGATCGCCGTCGCACGGTTCGCCCGGAACCTCGGCACGATGCTCGGCTCCGGCGTCCCGATCCTCCAGTCCCTCGACATCGTGGCCGAGACGACGGGCAACGTCGTCCTCGGCCGCGCGGTGCGTGACGTGCAGGACAGCGTCCGCAGCGGTGAGGCCCTGACCGCCCCGCTGGCCAAGCACAGCGTGTTCCCGCCGATGGTCGTGCAGATGATGACGGTCGGCGAGGACACCGGCGCCCTCGACGCCATGCTCGCGAAGATCGCGGAGTTCTACGACCAGGAGGTCGAGTCGACGACGGAGTCGCTGACGGCGCTGATCGAGCCGTTGATGATCGCCCTGCTCGGCGGCATCGTCGGCTCGATGATCATCGCCCTGTACATGCCGATCTTCAAGATCTTCGACCTGGTGAAGTAGCGCACTGCTCCGTCCGGGTGATTCCACCCGAGGAATCACGTGATCGCTCAACCTCGACCCTTCAGCGGTCGATGTCAACGAAGTCATCCAGAACCACGCGGTCAGAAAAGGCACACCCGCCGAGAGGCGGGGTCGCAAAGCCAGGGGACCCAGCACCTGTCATCGGGTCAGCCCAGCTACCTCGACCAGCACCACCCGGTGCTGCTGAGGGGACGAACGCAGGTTCACACCTCGGCCCAGGAAGGGGCTCCCCAGATGCTCGCACGCATTCGCAAGGCCATGACGGAGAAGGACAAGGGCTTCACCCTTATCGAGCTCCTCGTCGTGGTCATCATCATCGGCATCCTCGCCGCCATCGCCATCCCGACCTTCCTCAACCAGAAGAAGAAGGCCGTCGAGGCGGGCATGAAGTCAGACCTGCGCTCCGTCGCCAACGAGCTCCAGTCGTACTACACGGACGCCCAGGGCTTCCCCGTGAGCACCAAGGTCACACAGACGGCTGCCGGCACAGCAGTCAACATCCAGATGGCTGCGACCGCCGCAGCGACTGACCCCTCGGTCAAGGTGTCGGACTCTGGTAGCACCTTCGCATACAACGTAGATGCCGCCACCCAGAAGTTCTGCATCCAGCTCACCAACACCAAGGCAGG